>NZ_JAQGNQ010000094.1 GCF_028291745.1 Ramlibacter sp.
GCAGGCCGGGCCCGAGCGGCAGGCGCCGACCCGGGCCACCGGCGCCCCGGCGCCGGTCGCGGCACGCAGCAGCAACCTGCCGGCGACAGGCGGCGTCGAGCAGACCTCGCTGCCCGTGGACGACGGCGTGCCCACGGCAGCCGACAAGAGCCGCGCCGGCTTCGGCCATTGCCACGAGGGCCTGTAGGGCCGCGCTTTCCTTGCGCCGCCGTGCGTCTGCCCGGCGGCGTAACCGTGTCCGGCACAGCTCATCCCGGGCGCTTGCCGGTAACCGTACGTGTATTTCCCAACCAGCCAGGTCAGCTTCCGGTCAGGTGAGTAACAGGAACATCGCGGATTCCCCTGCTCCATCGCAATTCCCAACGCATGAACAACCGCAATCTGGCCAGAGGCTTGCTCCTCATGGCGATCTCCCTGCTATTTGGCCTCACGGCGCTGCACTACCCCATCGGCGACTTCAGCCGAGGCGGCCCGGGCCTGTTCCCGACCATCGTCAGCGGACTGCTGTTCATCATCGGCCTGGCCACCGCGATCCGCGCGCGCTTCGTCGACCGGGTGCCGCTTGACATCAACCCGCGCAACATCTCCATCGTGCTGGGCAGCCTCGTCGGCTTCGCGGTCATCTCGCGCTTGAACATGATGGTCGGGATCATCGTCCTGGTGTTCGTCGCCACCGCGGCGGGCACCTCCTACTCCTGGGTGCGCAACGTCAAGATCTCCTTCGTGCTGATCCTGATCGCGCTCGCCTTCCAGAGATTCCTCGGCGTCAACCTCCCCCTGTACTGATCTGATGGAAACCCTACACAACCTTGCGTTTGGCTTCGAGCACGCGCTCACGATCCAGAACCTGCTGTTCTGCGCCCTCGGGTGCACGGTGGGTACGCTCGTCGGCCTGCTGCCCGGGCTGGGTCCGCTGGCCACGATCAGCCTGCTGCTGCCGCTGACCTATTCGATCCCGACGACGGGCGCGCTGATCATGCTGGCCGGTATCTATTACGGCGCGCAGTACGGCGATTCGGTCTCGGCGATCACCATGAAGATCCCGCACGCGAGTTCCATCGTCGCCTGTATCGACGGCTACGCGATGACGCTCAAGGGCAAGACCGGCCTGGCGCTGTTCACCGCCGGTGTCTCGAGCTTCATCGGCGGCACCATCGCGATCCTGGTGCTGGCGTTCCTGGCCCCGAGCCTGGGCGAAGTGGCCTTCCTGTTCGGTCCCGCGGACTACTGCGCGCTGATGCTGGTCGGCTTCGTGTGCGTGAGCTTCGTCACCACCGGCAGCCTGCTCAATGGCCTGGCCATGTGCCTGATCGGCGTGCTCCTGGGCCAGATCGGCACCGACGTGAACAGCGGCATGCAGCGCTTCACGATGGACCTGCCCTTCCTGGCCGACGGCGTCGGCATCGTCAGCATCGCGCTGGGCTGCTTCGGTATCGCCGAAATCACCAAGAACCTCGATGCCCGCGAAGAGCGTTCGCCCTTCAACGGCAAGATCAAGCTGATGCCGACCTGGCCGGAGTTCAAGCGGATCCTCCCGAGCGCCATCCGCGGCGGCCTGATCGGCTCCGCGCTGGGCATCCTGCCCGGCGGCGGCCCGACGATCGCGCAGTTCGCGGCCTACGCCATCGACAAGAAGTTCAGCAAGTACAAGCACGAGATCGGCACCGGCTGCATCGAAGGCGTGGCCGGCCAGGCTGCCGCCGACGAAGCCGCCGCCCGCACCAGCTTCATCCCGCTGATGTCGATCGGCATCCCCGAGAACGCCGTGATGGCGCTGATGCTTGCCGCGTTCATCATCAAGGGCATCCAGCCGGGTCCCAACATGATCGCCTCGCACCCGGAACTGTTCTGGGGCCTGGTCGCGTCGATGTGGGTCGGCAACGTGTTCCTGATCACGCTGAACGTGCCGCTGGTGCGCTACTGGCTGTCGGTCTTCAAGATCCCGTACGTCGTGCTGTTCCCGTCGATCCTGTTCTTCTGCTGCATCGGCACCTTCAGCATCAACAACAACCTCGATGACATCTTCATCACGTCGCTGTTCGGCCTGATCGGCTACCTGTTCATGAAGATGGAACTCGATGCCGCCCCGCTGATGCTGGGCTTCATCCTGGGCCCGATGCTGGAAGAGAACTTCCGCCGTGCGCTGCTCCTCTCGCGCGGCAGCTTCACGATCTTCGTCACGCGCCCGATCAGCGGTACGCTGATGGGACTGATCGCGATCTTCGTGATCTGGCAGGTGGCCTCGTTCGTCATGCAGGCGCGCGGTCGCAAGGCCGCCGCCCTGCAGGCGGCCCCCGCCGCATAAGGCGTAGCGCCACCGGCTGCCGCGAGGCAGCGGGCAGGCAGCAAGCGCCCAGCCCTCCCTCCGCCCACGGCCTCACGGTCGTGGGCGGATTTTTTTGGTTCTTCGCGGAAGTCCGGGGCGTGCCCAAAAAGGAGAGCGGTGCTGACTCGGCCATGATGGTTGTGCGACCAATCATCAAAGAACCGAGGGCACCGCTCAGATGCGAGAGGATAAAGGCTGCCTGCCCTTTTGGCAGGGTTTTCGGGTAGCGGATTTGCAGGTAGAGGAGCAGGTGGTCAGGGTGCAATTGCATCCGAGCGACCTGGCAAACCTGCGTTGCGGCCGCTGCGGCCAGGCGGCCCAGGGCCTGCACGAGCGGGTGCGGCGCTCGATCCGGGACTTGCCCATGCTCGGGCGCACCGTGTGGCTGGACGTGCAGTTGCGGCGAGTTTGCTGCGGCCAGTGCGGCACGCGCATGCAGCAGATTGGTTGGCTCGATCGGCATGCCCGATTGACCAAGCGCTTGGCCGAGGCCGTGGCACTGTGGTGTGCAAAGCTGCCGATCAAGCACGTAGCCGAGATGTTCGGGCTGCACTGGACGACGGTGCGAGAGATCGATCGCAGACGCTTGCAGGCTTTCGTGGCAGCCTTGCCACCGGCGCAGCCGCGGCGGCTCGTCATGGATGAATTTGCCTTGTACAAGGGCCATCGCTACGCCAGCGTGGTGCTCGATGCCGACACCCGTCGGGTACTGTGGATTGGCGAGGGCCGCAGTCGTGCAGCGGTGCGCCCCTTCTTCGAATCGCTTGGTCGGCAAGGCTGCGCCCGCATCCAGGCAGTGGCCATGGACATGAATACCGCCTTCGATCTGGAAGTGCGGCAGCACTGTGCGCACGCGCGCATCGTCTACGACCTGTTCCACGTCGTGGCCAAGTACGGCCGCGAGGTGATCAGCCGGGTGCGCGTGGACGCGGCCAACCAGTTGCGCCATGACAAGCCGGCACGGCGTGTGGTCAAGCAGTCGCATTGGTTGCTGCTGCGAAACCCGGCCGGGCTCCAACCTGGCGAACGCATCCGGCTCGATGAAGTCTTGCAGGCCAACCAGCCGCTGTTGACGGTCTACCTGATGGCCGAGCAGCTCAAGAGTCTCTGGAAGGCCTCATGTCCGTGGCAATGGCGCCGCCTCTGGAAGGACTGGCTGACCCAGGCCAGGGATAGCGAGATTCCAGCGCTCATGCAGTTCGCCGCCCGCCTGCGCCCGTACTGGCGCGGCATCGTCTCACGCGTACGCTGGCCCATGCACACGGGGCAGCTCGAAGGCATCAACAACAAGATCAAGGTGATCAAGCGTCAGGCCTTCGGCTACCGCGATGCCGACTACTTCTTCCTGAAGATCAAAGCAGCCTTCCCCGGTAATCCGTGAAGAACCATTTTTTTTGGGTCGGCTGCCGCGCGGCGGGCCGGTAGTGCCAGCGCCGCAAGACCCCGCTCTACGAAGTCACTGCCGATGAGCATCGAGCCATTTTCCGGCTCGACGGTACTTGGCGGCGCCGCCGGGATCGGCATCATCCGCAAGTGACGGCAACGCGCGCGGTCGTGCCGCGCGCGCAAGTTTGGGTGGGCGCTCTCCGAGGATTTCCTGCGGGCGGTGAGAAACCGCAGGGCGCCGGAGGGGGCGCCCCACCCTCCTTCAGGAGTGACCGAGCACCGCGCGCGGCTCGTACGGCGCTTCCAGCAGCGCCGCCTCTTCCTCGCTGAGCGCCACGTCCACCGCGTCCGCGGCCTGCTCGATCTGGTACGCCTTGCTCACCCCGGCGATCGGCGCCGTCACGCCCTTGTGCAGCAGCCACGCATAGGCGAGCGTCGCCGGCGGTACGCCGCGTTGGGTGGCCAGCGTGTGCAGCGCCTGCCGCACCTGCAGGTCGGCCGTTCGACCGTAGAAGTTGCGCGCCGTGGTGTCGGCCTCGCTGCGCGCGGA
This sequence comes from Ramlibacter sp., assembly GCF_028291745.1. GTDB lineage: Bacteria > Pseudomonadota > Gammaproteobacteria > Burkholderiales > Burkholderiaceae_C > Ramlibacter. The sequence goes on from NZ_JAQGNQ010000094.1 coordinate 4,263, forward strand.
GTCGCGCGTGTTGGTGGCCGGGTCGCTCACCAGGAAGCCGCGCGCCAGCGGGCTCCACGGGATCAGCGCCACGCCGGCATCGTGGCACAGCGGGTTCATCTCGCGCTCTTCCTCGCGGTACACGAGGTTGTAGTGGTTCTGCATGCTGGCAAAGCGTGTCCAGCCGTGCGCCTGCGCCAGGTGCTGCGCCTTGGCGAACTGCCAGGCCCACATGCTGCTGGCACCCAGATAGCGCACCTTGCCTGCCTTCACGACCTCGTGCAGCGCCTCGAGCGTTTCTTCCAGCGGCGTCTCGCTGTCGAAGCGATGCATCTGGTACAGGTCAATGTAGTCGGTGCCGAGGCGCTTGAGCGAGGCATCGACGGCGTGGAAGATGCGCTTGCGGCTCAGGCCATCGAGGTTGGGCTTGCGCCGGAACGAGGCATGGTCGACGCCGTCGAATGCCAGGTCCACCGGATTGAAGACCTTGGTGGCGATCACCACCTCCTCGCGCCGCGCACCCGGGAACAGTTCCGCCAGGCAGCGGCCCGTGACCTCCTCGGAGGCGCCGCCCGAATAGGTGTCGGCCGTATCGAAGAAATTGATGCCGCGCTCCACGGCCTGCCGAAAGAGCGGCCGCGCCGCCGCCTCGTCGAGGATCCACGGACGCCAGGCCGGCGAGCCGAAGGTGAGCGTGCCCAGGCAGATGCGCGACACCTTCAGGCCGGTGGCGCCGAGTCGAACGTAGTGCATGGCAAGGCGCCCGCGCGCACGCGGCGCGGCGGGCGTGGGTGAAGGGCGTTTATTGCGGCTCGACGCCGGCGGCCTTGAGAATGCGGCCGTACTCCGCCGAGTCCTTGCGGATCATCGCGCCCATGTCGGCGCTGGTCCCGCCCAGCGGCTCCAGGGCGATCTCGGCGAGCACCTTGCCCAGGTCACCATGCAGCGCCTTGTTCAATTCGGCGTTCACGCGATCCACGACAGCCTTGGGCGTGCCGGCCGGCGCGACCACGCCGATCCAGGTGATCGACTCGTAGCCCGGCAAGCCGGACTCCGCCACCGTCGGCAGGTTGGGCAGCAGAGGCGAACGCCTGGCGCCGGTGATCGCCAGGGCGCGCAGCTTGCCGTCCTTGTCCTTGGCAAACGGCAGCGCGGTCGGCGAGGTTTCGAACATCGCCTCGATCTGGCCGCCCAGCAGGTCGTTCAGGGCCGGGGCGCCGCCCTTGTAGGGGACGTGCAGCACCGTCACTCCGGCACTGGCGGTGAACTGGCGCGCGGCGATGTCCTGGCCCGTGCCGATACCGGCGCTGCCCATGCTGATCTTGCCCGGCTGCTTCTTCGCCAGTGCGATCAGCTCCTGCACGTTCTTCACTGGCAGCGAGGGATGCACCAGCAGGATGTTCGGCTGGTTGGCCAGCCGGATCACGGGCGTGAAGTCCTTGAACGGGTCGAAGCCGGTGCGCTTGTACAGGAACTGATTGGCCGCCAGCACACCGGAGCTGGTGACGAACAGGGTCTGGCCGTCGGCGGGCGACCGGGCCGCGACCTCCGCGCCGATGTTGCCCGACGCACCCGCGCGGTTGTCCACCACCACGGACTGGCCGATCGCGTCGCCGAGGTATTTGCCGGCGGCGCGCGCCACCATGTCGACGCTGCCCCCCGCCGGGAACGGGACGATCAGTCTGATCGGGCCGTTGGGCCAGGCCTGGGCCGAAGCACCGGTGGCGGCGGCAAGGAGCGCAAGGGCAAGCAGACCGCGACGCGTGCGGTGGATCATGGGTTCTCTCCTGGTTTCGGGAAGATGGAAGCGGGGGAAGGTCAGCGCCGGTCAGCGCTTCTCGTTTCTGTGTCTCGATGGCTTCGAGAACGACTTGCGTCGCTCCCATGATATCGGGGTACTCCTCGCCCGCCTCGATGCGCCCCAGCGTGCGCTTTTCGTCCGCATCATGGCAGCGCGCGCTCGGTCTCCGGCAGGAAAGATCCCGCTAATCTAGCCCGCCTGCGCGCAGCCGGAAAGCAAGTTATCTGGAGGCACCTTGATCGATTTTCTGGATCAGGGCCTGCGCCGCTCGGCCTGCAGCCAGATCACGAAGTCCCTGGTCTGCGTCTTGTCGAAGACCGCGTCGGCGCCCAGGCGCCGGCAATGGGCCTGGATGCCTGGCGTCGCGAAGGCGCTGAAGACCACGATGCGTCCCGCGGGATGCACCGCCTTGGCGTGCTGGATCACACCCATGCCCGACCCCTGGTCGAGAACGAGGTCGACGATCGCCAGGTCCCAGGCGCCTCGATGGTCGTCCAGCCACAGCTTGGCTTCGCCCTCGCCATTGGTGGTCGCCACCAGCCGCAGGCCGCCGATCGTGGACAGCAGGTCCTCGATCAGCGAGCGCATCGTCACCAGGTCATCGACCAGGAACACTCGCAGTTCCATGATCGTCTCCGCATCAATGTTGTTGCATCGATTTTCGGAGTAGCGAGGCTCGTCGGTTCGCAATTGCCGCCGCGGGCCTACGGCCGCCAACGCCCCACAACGAGTCATGCGTGCGGCCTTGTCCGACGCGCACGACCAGCTCGTCAGCAGTGCCCTGGGAGCTGGCGCGGCCGTGCCACGCAGCCCTGCGCGCCAGGTCGCGCGAGCGAGTTCGCCGTTGCCGCGCACCTCGTGTCTGCGGGAACGGCAACTCAGTCGAGATGGATCTGCGCGCTCTTGACCACGCGGGCCCAACGCGGGATCTCGCGCGCGATCAACTGCCCGAAGGCCTGCGGGGTGGCGGGCGTCGGATCGGCGCCTTCGTTGGCCATGCGCGCGCGCACCTCGGCCGACTCGAGCGCCTTGTTCACATGCTGGTTCAGCAAGGTGACCACCGCGGCCGGCGTGCCGGCGGGAGCCACCAGCCCGTACCACTGGTCCGCCTCGAAATCCCTGGTGCCCGGGATGCCGCTCTCGGCGACCGTGGGCACGTCGGGCAACACCGGCAGGCGCCTGGGGCTGGACACGGCCAGCGCGCGCATGCGGCCCGCCTTGATGTGCGGCAGCAGCGCCGGCACGCCGGTGAAGAGCGCCTGCACCTGGCCCGCCAGCAGGTCGGTGATCGAGGGCGCGGTGCCGCGATAGGGAATGTGCAGCAGCGAGATGCCAGTCTGCAGCTTCAGGTACTCCATCGTCGTGTGCGCGGCGCTCCCGTTGCCGCCCGAGCCATAGGCCAGCGCGCCGGGCCTGGCCTTCGCCAGCGCCACGAATTCCTGGAGGGTGTGCGCCGGCACCGAGGGGCTCACCACCAGCACGTTGGGCACGCGGGCCACCCAGGCGACCGGCGCGAAGCTGTGCACCGGGTCGTATCCGAGCTTGGGATACAGCGCGGGGTTGATGGCCAGCGTGCCGATATGGCCCATGAACAGCGTGTAGCCGTCGGCCGCCGAGTGCGCGGCTCGCTCGCCGGCGAGGGAGCCGCCTGCGCCGGGCAGGTTGTCGATCACCACCGGCTGGCCCAGCGAGTGGCTGATCTCGGCGCCGACCGCGCGCGCCAGCACGTCGCTGGACCCCCCGGGCGTGAAGGGCACGATGATGTGGATGGCCCGCGCGGGCCACGCCTGCGCCAAGGCGGGCAGGGCAAGAGCGGCGGCGCCAGCGGCACCCGCGAGCAGCAGCTGGCGACGCTGCGGCAGGAATGCGGAGGAGGACTTCACGAGAGGGATGGTGGCAGCGGATGAGGTCGCGCAGTTTCGCACAGGCCTTTCGCGCGGGGCCGGCGCGGGCGCGACCCTGCCACGGGCAGCCGCCGCTAGACTGCCCTCGAATGGAAGCATCCTCCCTGATCGACTTGCTGCAGTGGCCCGCGATGGTGGCCAGCATCGTGGCAGCCTGGCTGGTGGCATCGACCCGCGCGGGTCGCCGCAACATCGGCTTCTGGGTCTTTCTGGCCAGCAACGTGCTGTGGACCCTGTGGGGTTGGCACACGAGCGCCTGGGCGCTGATCGTCCTGCAGGTGTCGCTGGCGCTGATGAACGTGCGCGGACTGAAGAAGACCGAACGCCTGCAGGAAAGCGGCCACGACACCGCCTGAGCGGATAGCGCTCAGGCGCGCGCGGTGCGCACGGCCAGCGCCAGCAGCAGCAAGGCAATGGCCGCGACCCAGGCGGCGACCACGCGGCCTGCCAGCGGCAGCACGCGTTCGGCCTGGCGGATGCGATGCAGGCACGGGTAGCCGGCGAGCGCTGCACCGACGAACGCCGCACGCCGGCCATCGCCGGCAGCAGTGCGCGCCACATCGCGACGATCGCCAGCCCCAGCACGATGACGGAGGTCGCGATCCCCGACTTCCCGCGGGAATGATCGCATAGCCGCCGCGGCATTCCGCGCCCGACCCGCTACCCGGAATGCCCCTCGGGCACGGCCCGCAGCAGCGTGCGCAATGCAGCCGCCTGGTCGGCGCCGAAATGGCGTTCGAAGGCCTGCTGCGCCCGGCGCCAGTGCGGCCGCGCGGCGGCCAGCGCCTGGCTGCCGCGGGGTGACAAGCGCACTTCCTTGCGCCGACGATCGCCCTGGGCCGCGGCGATCTCGAGCAGGCCGTCGCGCTCGAGCGGCGTCACGTTGCGCGTGATGGTGGTGCGGTCCATCACCATCGCCTCGGCCAGCTGCGCGATGCTGGCCGACCCGAGCCGATCGAGCTGCGCCAGGATCGCGTACTGCGTCGAGCGCAGGCCGCAGGCGGCGAGATGCTGGTCGTACAGCTGGCTGATCCAGCGGCCTGCCTGCCGCACCGCGAAGCAATGGCACACGTCCATGGGCGTCAATGCGCTGCGCTCAGCCATGGCGAAATCCCCTGGCAGGCGTGGGGGCGGGCAGGAATGTGCACATGCACCTATTATCGCGGCTGGCCGAATGCGTGCATATGCACGCAAACCTTGCGACCCCGATGCCGGAGTACCCATGACGCCAGCCTCTCGCCCCGAACCCGCCGCCGCGCCCCTGAGTGCGCGCACGCGCGAACTGCTGGAGGCGCCGATCGCGCCCACCCTCTTGCGCCTGGGCGCGCCCAACGTGCTGGTGATGGTGGCGCAGGCGGCGGCCGGACTGATCGAAACCTATTTCATCGGCAAGCTCGGTGTCGACGCACTGAGCGGTGTCGCGCTGGTCTTTCCCCTGGTGATGCTGATGCAGATGATGTCGGCGGGCGCCATCGGTGGCGGCATCTCCTCGGCGATCGCGCGCGCGCTCGGCGCCCGCCGCCGCGAGGACGCCGATGCACTGGTGCTGCACGCGCTGCTGATCTCGGCGCTGTTCGGCCTGGTCTTCACCGCGGCCGCATGGCTCGGCGGCGCAGCGCTGTACCGGCAGATGGGCGGCACCGGTGGCGCACTGCGCGTGGCGCTGGTGTATTCGGGCTGGGTGTTCTCCGGCGCCGTGCTGGTCTGGCTGTTCAACGCGCTGGCTTCGGTGCTGCGCGGCACCGGCAACATGGCGACTCCGGCGGCGGTGACCTGCATAGGCACGCTCCTGCTGGTGCCGCTGTCGCCGGCGCTGATCTTCGGCATCGGCCCGATCCCGGCGCTGGGCGTCGCCGGCGGCGCGATCGCGCTGCTGCTGTACTACCTGCTCGGTGGCGCGTGGCTCGCCTGGTACGTGGCCTCGGGCCGCGGCGTGATGACGCCGCGGCTGCGCGGCTTCCAGCTGCGGCGGCCGCTGCTCCTCGACATCCTGCGCGTGGGCCTGGCGGGCGCGGTGTCCACGGTCGCGACCAACGTGTCGATCGGCATCGCCACCGCGCTCACCGGCGCCTACGGCACGGCGGCGATCGCCGGCTACGGCACCGCCTCGCGCCTGGAGTACCTGCTGGTGCCGCTGGTGTTCGGCCTGGGCGGGCCGCTGGTCGCGATGGTGGGGACGGCCATGGGCGCGCAGTTGCCGCAGCGCGCACTGCGCGCAACCTGGATCGCCGCGGCGATGGCGGTGCTGATGACGGAAGCGATCGGGCTGGTCGCCGCGGCCTATCCCGCGGCATGGCTGCGCCTCTTCAGCGAAGACCCGGCGGTGATCGCCGCCGGCAGCGCCTACCTGCGCGCCGTCGGGCCCTGCTACGGCTTCTTCGGCCTCGGCCTGCTGCTGTACTTCGCATCGCAGGGCGCAGGGCGCCTCAAGTGGCCGGTGATCGGCAACCTGGCCCGGCTGGCGGTCGCCGGGCTCGGAGGCTGGTTGGCGGCGCGGGCGGGTTGGGGTCTGCCGGGCGTGTTCGCGGCGCAGGGTGCGGCGCTCGTCGTCTACGGATTGCTCAATGCGGCCGCGGTTGCTGGCGGTGCGTGGTTCGGCCCGATCGGCTGGCCGCGCGGAAATGCGAGGCTGCTGCGCCGTCATGCGGCCTGAATGCCGGGCTGTATCGTAGGCTGGGCTGCCGCAGGCACCCCAGCGTTTTGCGCACCGAAGCTGGGTGCCTGCGGCAGCCCAGCCTACAAAAAAGGCCGGCAACAGCCGGCCTCGATGCGACGCGCCGATCCGTTTACGGCTGCTGGTTCGGCACGCCGTTCACGATCGTGCTGGCTTCGCCGGCGCGGTCGGGAACGCGCGAGGTCGCGGTCGCGCCGCCGTAGCCCGTGCCCCAGCCGCTGTGATAGGTCTCGGGACTCCAGTTGATGTTCGGCTGCACGTAGACCGACGAGGGATACACGGTGGTCGTTTCGTAGACCACGCTCGGCGGCCCGCCCAGCACAGTCGTGTCGTACATCGGGCCGGCGCCGAGGACGGTGCTGTCGACCACCGGGGCGGGCAACGGACCGCCCATGTCATAGGAGTACGAATACGACGGGTCGTTGCTGGTCAGCATGTTGGGCGCGCCACCGGTCATGGTGCTGGCCTCGCCGGCCTGCATGGGCGAGTTGAAGGTCTCGGCCTGGGCGACGCCCGCGACGGCGACGACGGCGGCAACCACGAGGGCTCGGGAAAGAAGAGGCTTGTTCATCAGAAACTCCGTGCTGTGCTTTGGAAGGCCCGGCATCGCGCCGGGGCGTAGGGAACATGTTGGTCCACTCCCTCGCGTGCCCTATCGGACGTGCCCGGTGCCGCCGGTAGGACGATTCGCGGCGGCGGTAGTGCCCGCTCCGACGCCATGAGGGCACGCGAGCTCGCTATGCTTGGCGCAGTTCATCCGCACTCCCATGCCCCTTGCAGCCGCCCCCGCCCTCACCTTCTTCGCCGACCTGTCCGTGCAGGTGGCGGCACCGCACGAGATCGGCAGCACGCCGGGCGGCCGCCGGCGGGTCATCCCCATCACGGGTGGCGAGGTGCGTGGCGAAGGCTGGCAGGCTCGCGTGCTGCCCGGCGGTGCCGACTTCCAGCTGATCGTCGGCGAGACCCTGGCCCGACTGGATGCGCGCTACGTGCTGGAGACCGATGGCGGCGATCTCATCTTCGTGCAGAACCAGGCGATCCGCGTGGCCTCGGCCGAAGTCACCGCCAGGCTGATGCGCGGCGAGCCGGTCGATCCGGCGCAGGTGTACTTCCGCTGCGTGCCCGCTTTCGAAACCGCCGCGCCAGCGCTGGCCTGGATCAACGAGCGCCTGTTCGTGGGCACCGGCGTGCGCTGTCCCGACCGGGTCGAGATCTCGGTGTTCGCGCTGGGCTGAGCGTGCGCGCGGCGAGCCCCGCCCCCTGCGCAACAATCGCGCTGGATTCCGCATGTCCCTCTACCGCCTGATCGCCAACTTCGTGCTGCGCCACCGCGCCGCCTATGCAACCTCGGCGGTGATGCTGGTCGCCATCGCGGTGCTGCTGGTCTGGATCCCGCGGCAGATCGGCCATGTGGTCGACGGGCTGGTCGCGAATCGCCTTCCGCGGGACGCGCTGCTGCACGAGCTGGGCTGGCTGCTGGGAGCCGGTGCCGCGGTCTATTTCCTGCGCGTCGGCTGGCGGCTGCGCCTCTATGCGGCGTCCTACCGCATCGGCGTGGAGTTGCGCGAGCGGCTCTATGCGCGCCTGAGCCTGCAGGGCGCCTCCTTCTACCAGGACCAGCGCACCGGCAACCTGATGGCGCTGGCCACCAACGACATCGACGCCGTCGAGATGGCCGCCGGCGAGGCGATGCTCGCCGGCTTCGACGGCTCGCTCACGCTGGTGCTGGTGGTCGGCACGATGTCGCTCGGCGTCGACTGGCGGCTGGCTGCCTTCGCGATCCTGCCGTTCCCGCTGATGGCGCTGGGCTTCGCGCGCATCTCGCGCCACGTGCACGAGGCCTCCCGCCTGTCGCTGGAGCGCTTCGGCGCGCTCAACGACCACGTGCAGGAGACCCTGGCCGGCGTTCGCACCGTACGCGCTCTGGGCCTGCAGGCGCGCAGTGAAGCGCAGTTCGTGCAGCTGGCCGCTCACGCCTCGCAGGCAAGCCTCGCGGCGCAGCAATGGGAGGCCGCCTACGAGCCGGCGGTGGGCTTCACCTTCGCGACCGCCACCGCGCTCGCGCTGGGGGTGGGCAGCTGGCTGGTGTGGCATGGCCAGCTGACCGTGGGCCAGCTCACCAGCTTCAGCCTCTATCTCGGCCAGTTGATCTGGCCCATGTTCGCGGCGGGTTGGGTGCTGTCGCTGCTGGAGCGGGGCAAGGCGGCGTGGGGCCGCCTCGAGCCCGTGCTCGAGGCGCCGCTGAGTGTCGACGACCACGGCACGGTGCCACGCGTGAGCCCCGGCCCCATCGTCCTCGACCGCGTCCAGTTCCGCTACGGCGAGGCGGCCCGGCCGGCGCTGGACGGCGTCTCGCTGCAGCTGGCGCCGGGCCGCACGCTGGGCCTGGTCGGGCCGACCGGCGCCGGCAAATCGACCCTGCTGCGCCTGCTGCTGCGGCATCAGGCACCGGCGGCCGGCGTGCTGCGCTGGAATGAGGTGCCGCTGCCGCAGTACACGCTGGACGCCTTGCGCGCGGCGATCGCCTGGGTGCCGCAGGAGGCCTTCCTCTTTTCCGCCTCGGTGGCCGAGAACATCGCGCTCGCGCGGCCGGATGCCACCCGAGCGGAGATCGAGCACGTCGCGCGCCTCGCCGCCGTGCACGAGGACATCCAGCGGCTGCCACGCGGCTACGACACGCCGGTGGGCGAGCGCGGCGTCACGCTCTCGGGCGGACAGCGCCAGCGCGTGGCGATCGCCCGCGCACTGCTGGCCGATGCGCCGCTGCTCCTGCTTGACGACGCGCTGTCGGCGGTCGACACCGACACCGAGGCGCGCATCCTCGCCCACTTGCGCGAAGCCCGCGTGGGTCGCACCGTGGTGATCGTGAGCCATCGCCTGAGCGCGGTGGCGGATGCCGACCACGTCGTGGTGCTGCGCGAGGGGCGCGTCGCCGAACAAGGCACGCACGCGGCGCTGGTCGCGGGCCAGGGCTGGTATGCGCGCCAGTGGCGTTATCAGCAACTGCAGGCGAGCCTCGATGCCGACTGAAGCGATTGCCAGCCCCAAGCCGTCGCAGCCCGCCCAGCCCCGCACACGCGTGTGGGGCGAAGCCGCCGCCCTGCTGCTGCGCGCCGCGGCGCCGGAGCGCCTCCTGCGGCAGGGCGTGCTGTGGCTCTTGCTCGCTGCCGGACTCGAGGCACTGGGGCCGATTGCCGGCAAGACGCTGATCGACAACTACCTGCTGCCGCGGCACGCGAATTTGCCGGCCATGGCCGGTCTGCTGCTCGGGGCGCTGCTGGCCGGGCTGGTGGCGAGCTGGGTGCGCTATCGCCAGCTGGTGCGCATGGCGGGCGTGGCGATGCGCTCGGTGCAGCGCATCCGCGAGGCGGTGTACCGCCACGTGCTGCGCCTGCCCATGGCCTTCTTCGACCATGCCATCACCGGCCAGTTGGTGAGCCGCGTCACCAACGACACTGAGGCCGTGAAGGCGCTCTACGTGCAGGTGCTGTTCGTGATCCTCGACAGCGTGATCATCCTGGTGGGCGCGATGGCCGCGATGCTGTGGCTGCAGTGGCGGCTGATGCTGATCGTCGCCGCGCTGGTGCCGGTGGTGGCGCTGATCGTGGTGCTGTACCAGCGGCTCTCGGCCCCGGCGGTGACGCGCACCCGCGAGCTGCGCAGCGAACTGAATGCGCAGGTGGCGGAGTCGATTGCCGGCATGCCGGTGCTGCAGGCGGCCAATGCCGCGGCGCGCTTTCGCGCCCGCTTCGATGCGCTCAACGAGGGGCACTACCGCTCGCGCCGGCGCGAGCTGCGGGCCAACGCCTGGCTGCTGCGGCCGGTGCTGGACTTCCTCAACGTGCTGCTGCTGGCGGTGGTGCTGGGCGTGTTCGGGCTCGGCACGGACGGTGGCGCCCTGAGCGCCGCGCAGGTCGGCGTGCTGTATGCCTTCATCAGCTACATCTCGCGCGTGGTGGAGCCGCTGATCCAGATCACCATGCAGTTCTCGCAGCTGCAGCAGGCCTTGATCAGCGCCTCGCGGGTGCAGGCCCTGCTCGCGCAGGCGGAGGCGCCCGTGGCCAGCGACCAGGGACGCGTGAGCCGCGGCGAGATCGCCATCGAGCACCTCACCTTCGCCTACCAGCCGGGGCGGACCGTGCTGCACGATATCGCGCTGCGCATCCCCGCCGGCAGCTTCCACGGCATCGTCGGCCACACCGGCAGCGGCAAGAGCACGCTGCTGTCCTTGCTGCTGCGCTTCTATGCGCCGGGGGCGGGCCGCATCCGCATCGACGGCGTGCCGCTGGAGGCGATTGGCGAAAAGGCCTTCCGCGCCAGCGTCGGCCTGGTGCCGCAGGAGCCCTTCCTGCTGGCCGCCAGCGCGCGCGAGAACATCGCGATGGGCCGGCCCCTGAGCGATGCGCAGATCGAGGCTGCCGCCCGCGCGGCGCATGCGCACGAATTCATCCTGGGCCTGGAGCGCGGCTACGACACGCCGCTGGGTGAAGGCGGCGCGCGCCTGTCGGTCGGCCAGAAGCAGCTGCTGGCGATCGCCCGCGCGCTGGCCGGCGAGCCGCGCATCCTGTTGCTGGATGAGGCCACCTCGCACATCGATTCGGAAACCGAGCAGGTGGTGCAGCGCGCGCTGACGCAGCTGCGCGGCCGGGTGACGATCGTCGCCATCGCGCATCGACTGTCGACGGTGCGCGATGCCGACCGCATCGTGGTGCTGCACCACGGCCGCATCGCCGAACTCGGCACGCATGCGCAGCTGATGGCGATCGACGGCGGGCTCTACCAGCGGCTGTACCAGTTGCAGCAGCTCGAGGACGACCCGCCGGAAGACGTGGCAGCCGCCCTCAGCGGGCCGGCTCCCTGAAGGCCAGCAACAGTTGCCGGAACAAGTCGGGCCCCGCGCGCAACGGGCGGCCGCGGCGGCGGATGATGCCGATCGTGCGACTGAGCGTCGGCTCCTCCAGGGGGATGCTCACCAGTCGGCTGCGTGGCGGCATGGCCAGGCGCGGCACGACGCCCACGCCGAGTCCCGCTTCCACCAGGCTCACCAGGGCCGGCACGTGGCGCACTTCGCAGAACCACTCCGGCTTGTCCTCGACCTGCGCCAATGCCTGGTCCATGAGGAAGCGGTTGCCGCTGCCGTGCGCCAGCGAGACGTAGTCGATCCTGGCGAGCTCGGCCCAGGTCAGGCGCTTGCGGCTCGCCAGCGCGTGCTCGCGCGGGCAGGCCACGACGAAGGGATCGTCCAGCAGCGGCTCGAAGTCGATGTCGGGCTCCTGCGTGCCGATGTAGGTCAGCCCCAGGTCCGCCTCGCCGTTGGCCACCGCCAGCAGGATATCGGCCGAGGACTCGTCGATCAGGCGCACGCGAATGCGCGGGCGCTGCCGATGGAACTCGCCGATCACGGCCGGCAGGAAGTGCCCCACCGCCGAGGGGACGCAGGCAACGGTGATTTCGCCCGAGATGCGATCGGCGAAATCGGCGACCCCCAGCAGCGCGTTCTCCAGCTCGTTCATGACGGCGCGCGCCTTGTGCACGAAGGTGCGGCCGATGGTCGTGAGTTCGACGCGGCGCGTCGTGCGCACGAACAGGTCCACGCCGAGGGCTCCCTCCAGCTTGTCCACGCGGCGCGAGAGGGCGGATTGCGAAAGGTGCAGGCTTTCGGCGGCGGCGCGGAACGAGCCGAAGTCCGCCACGGCAAGAAAGCCGCGCAGGTCGGCGAGATCGAAATTCATGTGCGCGACGCAAGAGTTCTTCTGATCTTTGCACTTTACCGGTGAATCGCCCGCTGCCACCATCGCGCTTCGCCCCTGCCAGGCCTGAGAACAAGGTGACCGAGACATGACTCCAAAGAACGCTCCCCCCAAGACCTCCTGGTCGCGCCGCACCGGCCTGCGCGCGTTGCTCGCCACCCTGGGCTGCGTCGCCCTCGCGCCCTGCGCGCTCGCGCAGGCACCGGTGTGGCAGCCGGAGCGACCGATCCGCCTGGTGGTGCCCTACGGCCCGGGCGGCAGTTCGGACGTGATCGCGCGCCTGCTGGCCGCCGAGATGAGCAAGACGCTCGGCCAGTCGGTGTTCGTCGACAACAAGGGCGGCGGCTCGGGCACCATTGCCATGCAGGAGGTCGCGCGCGCCACGCCCGACGGCTACACCATCGTCCTCGGCCACGTCGGCACGCTGGCCGTGAACCCGGCGATGTTCGAGAAGCTGCCGTATTCGGACAAGGACTTCGAGCCGATCGGCCTGCTGGCCAAGGTGCCCATGGTGTTCGCCATCGGGGCCAAGATGCCGGCGAAGAATTTCGCCGAATTCATTGCGCTGGCCAAGGCGCACCCGGGCAAGTTCAGTTACGGCTCGGCCGGCAGCGGCAGCGCCGGCCATCTCGCCTTCGAGATGCTGAAGGTGGCCACCGGCATCGACGTCGTGCATGTGCCGTACAAGGGCACCGGCGCGCAGCTCACCGACCTGGTGGCCGGCAACACCGACGCCGCCTCGGCCGGCCCGCCCGGATTCATCCAGCAGGCCAAGGCGGGGCGCATCCGCATCATTGCCAGCGGCTCGCCGCAGCGCCTGCCGGCCCTGCCCGAGGTGCCCACGGTGGCGGAGCTGGGCTACCCGGGCTTCGACAGCTCGCAGTGGTTCGGCCTGCTGGCCCCCGCCAAGACGCCGGCCCCGGTGCTGGCACGCATCCACGACGCGGCCGCGAAGGCGCTGCAGATGCCGACGGTGCAGGAGCACCTGAGGGCGGACGGCAGCACGGCTGCGCCGCTGGACGGCCCGCAGTTCGCCGCCTTCATCCGGTCGGAACGCGAGCGCTGGGGCGACGTCGTGCGCAAGGCCAAACTGAAGGTGGATTGAACAATGAAAGCACCTAACGCCACCATCGCGCCGCTGACCGAACCCGAACTGCTGGACCTGGGCACGCGCGCTTTCCGCGGGCTGGGCCTGCCCGAGCGCGACGCGCAACAGGTCACCCGCATCCTGGTGCTGGCCGACCTGTTCGGCCTCACCACCCACGGCTTGAGCCGCATCGAATCCTATGGCGAGCGGCTCAACGTCGGCGGCATCGCCCGCACGCCGCGGATCACCGTGCAGAAGGTCGCGCCCGCGCTGGTCAAGGTCGATGGCGACAACGGCGTTGGCCCGCTGGTGGGCATGCACGCCCTCGAGGCCGCGATGGCAGCAGCGCGCGAATGCGGCGTCGGCGTCGCGCTGGCCCGCGGCAGCAACCACTTCGGCCCGATCTCGCCGTATTCGCTGATCGCGGCGGAGGCCGGCTTCGCGAGCATCATCGGCAGCAACGCCACCACCACCATCGCGCCCTGGGGTGGCAGCGACGCGCGCCTGGGCAACAGCCCGATCGGCTTTGGCGTGCCGCATCCCGGCGGCGATCCGTTCCTGCTGGACATGGCCATGAGCGTCGTGGCCCGCGCGAAGATCCGCAATGCGCTCAAGCGCGGCGAATCCATTCCGGACACGTGGGGCACCGACAGCCAGGGCCGGCCCACGACCAGTCCTGCCGCCGCCCTCGACGGTTTCCTGTTGCCCATCGGCGGCCACAAGGGCTACGGCCTGGCGCTGATGGTGGACCTGTTCGCCGGCCTGTTGTCCGACGCGGCCTATCTCACGCACGTGAAGTCCTGGTCCGATGCGCCCGACCAGCCGCAGAACCTGGGCCACTTCTTCATCCTGATCGACACCTCCCGCCTGGGCTCTCCGAGCTGGCTGGAAGCACGGATGCGCGACTTCGCCGGGATCCTGCACGACAGCCCGGCCTCGGACCCCGCGCGCCCGGTGATCGTGCCCGGCGAGATCGAGCTCGGGAAGATGCGCCGGCAACGACGCGAGGGCGTGGTGCTGGACGCCACCACCTACGATCTGCTGCAGCAGTACGCCAGGCGCGTGCCCGCCTGAGACCCGGAGACCCCATGCAATCGACTCCCGCCATCCGCGCCGCGTTCATGCCCACCGGCGTGCTGCGCGCCTCCATCAACCTGGGCAATCCCATCCTCGCCGGGCGCGACGCGCTGGGCGCGCCGGCCGGCGTGTCGGTCGACCTGGCGCGGCAACTCGCCGAGCGCCTGGGCGCGCAACTGGAGCTGGTGGTGTTCGACGCTGCCGGCAAATCCGTGGCAGCGGTCACCGAGGAGCAGGCCGACGTCGGCTTCTTCGCGATCGACCCCGTGCGCGGCGCCGGCCTGCATTTCACCCGGCCCTACATCCTGATCGAGGGCAGCTACCTGGTGCGCAACGGTTCGTCCCTGCAGCACAACGCGCAGGTCGACGCACTCGGCACCACGGTGATGGTGGGCAAGGGAAGTGCCTACGACCTGTACCTCACGCGCGAACTGAAGCAGGCCACCATCCTGCGCGCCAGCACTTCGCCCACCGTGGTGCAGGAGTTCCTGGCGCAGGCGGCCGACGTCGCCGCCGGCGTGCGCCAGCAGCTCGAAGCCGATGCGACCCGTCACCCCGGGCTGCGCCTGCTGCCCGGACGCTTCATGGTGATCGAGCAGGCCATGGGCATGCCGCGCGGCCGCAGCCCGGAAGCGGCTGCCTACCTCGCGGACTTCGTCGAGGAGATGAAGCGCAGCGGCTTCGTGGCCGAGGCCATGCAGCGGCACCACATCGAAGGGGCGCAGGTGGCAGCGGTTGAGGGCTGATCGGGGCTGCTCAGGAGCTCAGGCTCCTAGGGCGCGAGCGGATGCAGCTCGACGAGCGTGTTCTCGCCTTCGCGCGGCTCGGCCCGGAAATCGACCGTCGCGCCAGGCTGCAGGCCCTCCAGCAGTCGCCGGTCGCGCACGCGGTAGGTCAGCGTGGAAAAGGGGTACTGCGCGATTGCCTGCAGCTTCAGGCGGATGTAGATGCGGCCGTCCGGGTCCTGCTCGGAGACCGACTGCACGGTGGCACGCGTGAAGACGGCGGATGACGGTGCAAGCGCGGCCTCGGGACGCGGCGCCAGCGGCGGCGGACTGCTCCCCTGCACCGCCCCGACCACCTGCGACAGCAGCGCCAGCAGCTCGCGGCCGATGCCGCGGTCGTTGTACTGGCCGGCCGTGGTGACCACCACCAGGTCGAGGGCGGGAACGAGGAACAGCCGCTGTCCGCCGTTGCCGATGCCGGCGCGCCATTCGTAGTTGCGCTCGCCGGCGCGCACCACCCCGCGCCACCACAGGTAGCCGTACTCGCCGCTGGGCACATGCGGGGCCAGCGAGGCGGCGATCCACGGCGCGGGCACGACCTGCCGCCCGTTCCAGCGGCCGCCATCCAGCACCATGCGCCCGATCTTCGCCAGGTCGCGCGGCCGCAGCCGCAGCCCGGAATAGGCAAGCGGCCGGCCCTGCAGGTCGCGCACCCACTCCCAATCGGTGATGCCCAGGGGCTGGAACAGGCGCAGACGCGCGTACTCCGGCACCGGGACCCCCGTGTTTCGGGCCAGCAGCAGTGCCAGCACCGCGGGCAAGCCCGCGTTGTAGTTGAAGCGCGTGCCGGCCGGCGCGGCCATGGCGCGGTCGAACACGTAGCGCGCCTGGTCGCTGCGCCACAGCAGGCCTTGTTCGTCGTTGCTCCAGCTGCGGTAGCTGCCGCTCTCGTCCCAGTCGAGGCCGCTGCGCATGGCCAGCGCGTCCTCGATGGTGATGCGTTCGCGGCCGCCGTTGTTCAGCGCCGCCAACTGCGGGAACTGGCCGAGCACCGGCGCGGCCAGCGGCGGCACGGCGCCGTCGCGCTGGGCGATGCCCCACAGCAGCCCGAGGACCGACTTCGTGATGGAGCGCAGGTCGTGCAGCGTCCCGGCATCGAAAGCGGTGCGGCGCGTGAACAGCGCGAAGCTCTTGGCGTCCTGGCCCTCGCGGTACTCCTCGGCGACCAGGGACCCGGCGCGTTCGATCACCAGCCCGTGCAGGTTGGCCGGGCTGGCCGCGAAGGACTGCAGGATGGTGCACAGGCGCTCGGCGTTGAAGCCGGCGGCCGCCGGATCCTCGGCGATGCGCCAGCCATCGGCCAGCGGCGCGGGCGGCGGGCAGGCCGCGGCGGCCGCGGCGGCGCCCACCGTCAGCAGGGCGGCTGCGGCCAGCAGGATGCGGATCGTCGCGAACGCCATGGGAGCTCCCGGTCCGGTGACACCCCCATCGTAGCCCGACAGCAACTCGCCTGTCAGGGTCGAAACACCACCTGGTCGCCGCTCTCGAAATCGGCCACCACCACCGCGCGGCCGCAATCCACCGCGTCCTGGATGTCGATGGCCGGCAGCGTGCGCATCTCCCCGCGTGACCATTTGCGCACGCGGCCCGGCTGGAAAGTCTCGAAGACGATGTCGTCTTCCCGCGTGTTCAGCTCGTCCGCCAGACGGCTCCCATCGACAAATCGGCACATCCAGCGAGTGTAGACGGCCGTGGCATGGGCACGACGGGCGGCGTGCGCCGTCAAGCTTCTGCAAGCAGGTGCCCAGGAAAGCATCATCCCAATGGAGACCAGCAATGGCGGGGGCTGGCGGCGAGTTCCACACGCTTGTCCACAAGTTTCTCCACCTTCGCTGTGGGAAGCAGGCCGGCCGGCCTGTGCTAAGCGAGGCCAAGCCCGGCAGGCCTCCCGCTGCCGCCCTGCTGCGCGTAGGATGCGCAATCCCTTGACAGGAGCGCGCATGAGCGACCAGACCCTCCTCACGCACATCTCGGCCCTGATCGACGAGGAGCACCGGCTGCGCGCCGGCCCGCAGGCGGCCGACACCGAACGCCTGAAGCACCTCGAAGAACAGCTCGACCAGTGCTGGGACCTGCTGCGACAACGCCGCGCCAAGCGCGAATTCGGCCAGGACCCGGACAGCGCGGAGCCGCGCGACATCGGCACGGTCGAACGCTACGAGGGCTGATGCATCACTCGCTGGATCAGCTCGACGCCCTCTGGCTCGCCCTCAAGGAGGCCGACGCGCCAACCCGCGCGCGCGTGCTCGAGCCCTATGCCAACCCGAAGATGCCCGGCGCGCTGCCCCACATCGTGTGCGACGACGCGCACGCGCAAGTCCTGAGCATCCCCACCCCCGACCATCCGGGGCGGCATGTGTATGCGCGCAAGCCGGGTGGGGCTTGGGGGGAGTTGCATTGAGAGGCGACGAAGGGAAAAGGATGTCGTCCCGGGCTTGACGCGCAGCCGTCCGGATGTCATTGCGGGCTAAACCCGCAATCGTCCCCGGATGTCATTGCGGGCTCGACCCGCAATCCACGCGGCCGGCAATCAAGCGCCGCATGGATCCCGGGTCAAGCCCGGGATGACATCCTTTGCCCCGGGATGACATCCTTCGCCCAGGGATGACTCCATCCCCCGGGATGACATCCTTCGCCGGGAGCGACGCGCTATCCCCTCGGCCGCCGGCGCAACAGCAGCCGCTCCACCCCGTCGAACACCCACTGCGTCAGCAGCGCCAGCACCGCCGCCGGCACCGCGCCGGCCAGCATGAATGCGGTGTCGTTCACCGCCAGCCCGGCGACGATGCGTTCGCCGAGTCCGCCGGCGCCGATGAAGGTGGCCACCGTTGCCATGCCCACGTTCAGCACCGCCGCGGTCTTGATGCCGGCGAACAGGGTGGGCACCGCCAGCGGCAGCTCGATGCTGCGCAGCACCTGGCCTTCGCGCAGGCCCAGCGCCAGCGCCGCCTGCCGCAGCCCCGCCGGCACCGAAGCCAGCCCCGCATGCGTGTTGCGCACGATGGGCAGCAAGGCATAGACCGTCAGCGCCAGCAGCGCCGGCACGAAGCCGATGCGGCCGACCAGCGCGATCAGGAAGGCGAGCAAGGCCAGCGAGGGCACGGTCTGCGCCATGCCGACCGCGCCCATCAAGCCACCGGCCGCGCGTGGATGTCGGTGCGCGATCACGCCCAGCGGCACGCCGATCGCCAACGCGATCGCGAGCGAGGCGAACACCAGCGTCAGGTGTTCGCGCAACAGGCGCGGCAGGTCGGGCGCGAACAGCCGCTGCACGAAGGTGGGCGCGCGCACCGGCGCCGCCGCAGCGCGGGCGGCCTGCGTCGCGCCGCCTGCCAGGAAGTCGCGCGCCACGGCATCGAAGGGACGCCGGTCGATCTCCACTTGCGCATTCATGGCCCGCATCGCGTCCTCGTCGATGCGGCCTTGCAGCGCGGCCAGCGGACGCGCGTCCACCTGCGCGCGCATCAGCAGCACGGCGTCGTAGCGCGGAAAGAAGGCGCGGTCGTCGCGCAGCACGCGCAGGTGCAGCCGCGGAATCTGCGCATCGGTGGTGTACGCATCGACCACGTCGACCTGGCCTTGCGCGAGTGCCTGGTAGGCGAGGCCGTGGTCCAGGCCACTGCCCGGAGCAAAGGGCAGGCCGTAGGCGCGCTGCAGCGCGGGCCAGCCGTCGGCACGGACCAGGAACTCGTGCGAGAGGCCCAGGCGCAGCGGCGCACTCAGGTGCGCGAGGTCGGAGATCGTGGCGATGCCCAGGCGCGCGGCCTCGTCCTCGCGCATGGCCAGCGCGTAGCTGTTGTTGAATCCCAGCGGCACCGCCACCTTCAGCCCGCGCGGCGCGAGCCATTCGTTCAACTGCTGCAGCGAGGGTGCGGCGTCCTGGCGCTTGAGCAGTTCGTGCACGATGGTGCCGGTGTACTCGGGATACAGGTCGATGCCGCCGGTGGCCAGCGCCTGTTCCATCACCGCGGTATTGCCCAGGCCCTGCCGGTGCACGGCGGCGACACCGGCGCGCTGCAAGGTCTGACGTGCGATCTCGCCCAGCACGTAGCTTTCGGTAAAGCGCTTGGAACCGACGACGAGGTCGGCGTGCGCGGGGATCAGCGCGGCGGCGGCAAGGACGACCAGCAGCGCTCGTGCGAGGCGCGCTGAATGCGGCCATCCGAACGCAAAGGGCGCAGAGGATTCGCAAAGGACGCAAAAGAACTTCCAGAGCAAAGACTTCATGGTTTTTCTTTTGCGTCCTTAGCGCTTCTTCGCGCTCTTGGCGTTCGGTTGTTCCTCTCTCAGCGCTGCCCGTGCGAACTGCCCGCAAACAAGTCCTTCAGCTCGCGCGGCTGGCAGCGCCAGTATTGCTTGGGGGCGAACACCTGCGCACCGAGCCGGGCTGCGGCGTGCCAGGGCCAGCGCGGGTCGTACAGCATGGCGCGGGCCATTGCCACGGCGTCGGCGTCGCCTGCGCTCAGGATGGCCTCGGCCTGTTCGGGCTCGGTGATCAGGCCGACGGCAATCACCGGCACGTCGACCTCCGCCTTCACGGCCTTGGCAAACGGGACCTGGTAGCCCGCGCCCAGACGGATCTGCTGGGCCGGCGAGACGCCGCCGCTGGAGACGTGGATCGCCGCGCAACCGCGCGCCTGCAGTTGCTGCGCGAAAGCGATGGTGTCCGGCACGTCCCAGCCGCCCGCCACCCAGTCGGTCGCCGAGACCCGCACCCACACCGGCCGATCGGCCGGGAACGCGGCGCGCACCGCCTCGAACACTTCGAGCGGGAAGCGCATGCGGTTCTCGCGGCTGCCGCCATAGGCGTCGCTGCGCTGGTTCGCCAGCGGCGACAGGAACTGGTGCAGCAGGTAGCCGTGCGCCGCATGCAGCTCGATGCCCTGCAGGCCCAGGCGGGCCGCGCGCAGTGCGGTCGCCACGAACGCAGCGCGCACGCGCGCAAGGCCCGCCTCGTCCAGCGCCTGCGGCGGCAGCTCGCTCGCGCCATGCGGCAGCGGCGAAGGCGCCTCGGTGAGCCAGCCACCCGCTTCGTCGGGACGGATCTGCGCGCCGCCGTCCCAGGGGGCGCGGCTCGATGCCTTGCGTCCCGCATGACTCAACTGGATCGCCACGGGAATGGGCGAGTGGCGCCGCACCGCCTGGAGCACGCGCGCGAGCGCCGCCTCGTTCTCGTCCGAATACAGCCCCAGGTCACCCGGCGTGATGCGTCCGACGGCGGAGACCGCCGTCGCTTCGACGATCAGCAGGCCCGCGCCCGAGAGCGCCAACTGGCCCAGGTGCATCAGATGCCAGTCGGTGGCACTGCCCTCTTCGGTGGAGTACTGGCACATCGGGGCGACGACGATGCGGTTGGCAAGGTGCAAGGCCCCAAGCTGCAGTGGCTGGAACAGATGGCTCATAGGCTCCTCGTGGCGAGGCGCCATTAGAGCAGGCGCGCGCTGCTTGCGCTGTCCTACGGCGCGATGCCCGCGCACGCCGACAGCCCGCCGGCCGGCGCGGCGCTAGCCTGCAGCCATGATGATCACCAACCTGCTCTGGGCGGCATTCTTCGTGCTGCTCCTGCTGATGCTGGCCGCGGCGCTGGCGCGCGGCATCGCGCGGCTGCTGCAGCGCCGGCGCGAGGGCGGCGCCCCGCACCGCCACTTCCACGACCACTGAGCTTCAGGCCGATGCGCGATCGAGCAGGTAGCCCAGGCCGCCCGCGCGGTACCAGTGGTAGCCATAGGGCTGCAGCACGATGTGGTGCTGCCCGCGACCGTCGGCCTGGCTGTGGTCCTGCGTCAGCAGGTTGATCAGCTGCCGGCCGCGCGGGTCGCCCACGCGCAGCTTGATCTCGGTGGTCTCGCCAGTGAGGTTGTGCAGCGTGACCACGGCGTTGTTGCGCCAGTCGTAGCGCAGCGCCAGCACGCCGTCGTGCCCCGTCTCCAGCACGGTGAAGTCACCCCAGCCGAGCTCGGGCACTTCCTTGCGCATGCGGATGATGCGTTCGGTCCAATTGAGCAGCGACTCGGGGTCGCGGCGCTGGTCGGCGGCATTGATCTTGTGGAAGCCGTAGGGGCCGTGCTCGATCACCGGCAGCACCGGCTTGCTGGCCCGCGTGAAGCCGGCCTGCGGCTCGGTCGACCACTGCATCGGCGTGCGGGCGCAATTGCGCTCCGGAAGCGACAGGTCGTCGCCCATGCCGAGTTCGTCACCATAGCGGATCACGGGGGTGCCGGGCAACGTGAACATCAGGCTGTAGGCCAGTTCGAGCCGGCGGCGGTCGCCACTGAGCATGGGTGCGAGCCGGCGACGGATGCCGCGGTCGTACAGCTGCATGTTCTTGTCGGGGCCGAGCGCGTCGAACACCGCCTGCCGCTGCGAGTCGGTCAGGCGGCCGAGATCGAGCTCGTCGTGGTTACGCAGGAAGTGGCCCCACTGCCCCGTGGGGGGATGCTCGCGGGTCTGCTCCAGCGCCTTGATCAGTGGCCGCGAGTCGCCGGTGGCCAGCGCATAGAACGTGCGCTGGTTGACCCAGAAGTTGAACATCATCTGCAGCCGCTCGCCGTCGTCGCCGAAGTAGTGCATGCTGTTCTTCGGCTCGACGTTCGCTTCGGCGAGGATGATCGCGTCGCCGCGGCGCCATTGCAGGAATTCGCGGAACTCGCGCAGCAGCTCGTAGCGCTCGCGGCTGCGGATGTCCGGCCCCTTGGTCTGGATCACGAAGGGCATGGCGTCCATGCGGAAGCCGCACACCCCCAGCTCCAGCCAGAAGCCCATGATCTTGCGGATCTCCGCCAGCACCGCGGGGTTCTGCGTGTTCAGGTCCGGCTGGAAGTCGTAGAAGCGATGAAAGTAGTACTGGCCGGCCACCGGGTCGCGCGTCCAGGTGGTCTTCTGGACCCCGGGAAACACCATGCCCTTCTCGGCATCGGCCGGCTTGGTCGGCGACCACACGTAGAAGTCGCGGTACTTCGAGGCGGGGTCCTTGCGCGCCTCCTGGAACCAGGGGTGCTGGTCGCTCGTGTGGTTGACGACCAGGTCGATCATCACGCGGATGCCGCGCTGCTTGGCCTCGTTGGTGAAGTCGACGAAGTCGCCCAGCGTGCCGAAGCAGGAGTCGACCGCGTAGTAGTCGCTGACGTCGTAGCCGTCGTCCTTGCGCGGCGACTTCTGGAAGGGCATCAGCCACAGGCAGGTGATGCCCAGGCCCTGCAGGTAATCGAGCCGGCGCGACAGGCCCTCGAAGTCGCCGATGCCGTCGCCGTTGGAATCCATGTAGGTTCCCACGTGCAGGCTGTAGATGATGGCGTTCTTGTACCAGAGGTCCTTGATCATCGCGGCTCCGCAAGTGCGAGGCGCGAGTCTAGGGCCGGCCGGCTCACCCGTTGTGACGATTGCGTGCGCAACTCGGCGGTGTCAGCATCGCGGCCAACAACACCGAATCAGGGAAAGCGCCGTCAGCTCCTGGCGGCTTCCACCATGCAGCGGGACAACCGCGCGAAATGCTCCAGGGCCGCCGAGGTCAGCTCGACCTGCTTGCGGCGCGCATCCTCCGTGTCGGCGAGGGCGATCCACCCCTTGGTGCGCATCGACTTCAGCCGCCCGTGGATGGTGGCCGGCGAGCCGAGCTCGTCGCAGGCCATCATGTCGCGCACCGACAGCCGGTCGCCCTGCTGCCCCGCCCGTGCCACCCAGCCGAGGATGCGCTCCTCCAGCGGGTCGAGCGCCGGCAGCGAAGGCAGGCCGCGAATCGCCTCCGACAGCTGCAGGAAGCGCAGGTACACGTCCGCCCTGCGAGAAGAGCTCTTCTTCGCCACGTTTTCTCCGTCCGTCCTTGCCTGCGCCCCGGCCACAGCTGGCATTCGCCAGCGCGTGGGGCGCGGCCCAATGCTATCGCGATCTCCATGACCGGGTCCAACGTCCGCCAGCGCGCCGCGCAGGTGCTCGCCACCGTCGTGCTCTTCCTCGCGACGCTGTGGCTCAACGACTGGCTGTTCGACCGGCTCGAATTCGCGCGTGGCATCAACTACGTCTACCTGCCCGCGGGCATGCGGCTGCTGTGCACGCTGCTGTTTGCCGAGAACGGCGCCTGGGGCCTGCTGTTCGCCTCGTGGCTGGTCGACTTCCTGTACTTCTTTCCGGACGATTTCGAGCGCGCCTTCGTCGGCGGAATTCTCGCGACCGTCGCGCCCTATCTCGTCTACCGCCTGGCGCGCCGCTTCTGGGGGCTTGACCCCCTGCTGCGCAACCTGACCCCGCGGCGCCTGCTCGCGCTGGCCCTGGCCTACTCGATCGCCAATCCGCTGCTGCTGCACCTCTGGCTCGCGCTGCGGGGCCAGCACGACCTGCTGCGCGGCTTCGCCGCGATGGCGTTCGGGGACCTGACGGGCACGCTGATCCTGTTGTATGTGCTCAGGGGCTTGCTGGCGCTGGTGCCGCGCAAAGCGCAGTGAACCCGGATGCCGTTGCGGGCTCCCGCAATCCATACTCACCCCCATGCTCCTGGATGCCTCGCTGCGCGACCTGATCCTGCACCACCTGAGCGGCTTCACGGTGCAACGCGCCGCGCACGGTCCCGAGCGCGCAGCGGCAGTGGCGCTCACGCTCGTGGAGGAAGGGCCCGGCGCCGCGGTCGACGGGCTCGCCGTGCCGACGCAGTGGAGCCGCGAGGCGGCCCTCGTGCTCACCCGCCGCGCGCTCACCCTGAACAATCACGCGGGTCAATGGGCCCTGCCCGGCGGCCGCATCGACCCCGGCGAAACCCCCGAACAAGCGGCGCTGCGCGAGTTGCAGGAGGAAGTCGGCCTGCCGGTCGATGCGTCCGCCGTGCTCGGCACGCTGGACGACTTCGTCACGCGCTCCGGCTACGTGATCACGCCGGTGGTCGTGTGGGCCGGCACGGCGGCGACGCTCACGCCCAATCCGGCGGAAGTGGCCAGCGTGCACCGCATCCCCATCGCCGAATTCATGCGCGCCGACGCGCCGCTGCTGGAGCCCTCCGACACGCCGGGGCGGCAGATCCTGCGCATGCCCGTGGGCCGCGCCTGGATCGCGGCGCCGACGGCGGCGGTGCTGTACCAGTTCCGCGAGTTGTGCATCGCCGGACGGGCAACACGGGTGGCGCATTTCGACCAGCCGGTGTTTGCGCGCAGGTGAAGGCGCTCAGGATGTGGGGATGTGAGGATGTCATTGCGGGCTTGACCCGCAATCCAGACGGCCTTTGCACAAGCGCAGCATGGATCCCGGGTCAAGCCCGGGATGACATCCATAGGGCCCGGACGACATCCTTAGGGCCGAGGATGACGTCCATAGGCCCAGGACAACATCCGTTCAAACCATCAACTCGATCAGGAACGGCCCGCTGCGCCCGAAGCTCGCGCGCAGCAAGTCGGCGCATTCGTCCATCGTGGTGGCACGCGCCGCCTCCACTCCCATGCCGCGCGCGATCTGCGTCCATGCGAGATCCGGGTCGGCGAGATCGAGCATGCGCAGCGCCGTCGGGCCGGGTGTCGCGCCGACGCTCTGGTACTCGCCCTGCAGGATCGCGTACTTGCGGTTGTTCAACAGGATGGTGGTGCAAGGCAGCCGCTCGCGCGCCTGCGTCCACAGCGCCTGCAGCGAGTACATCGCCGAGCCGTCCGCCTGCAGGCCGATCACCCGGCGCTGCCCGCCCGCAGCGAGCGCCGCGCCGGTCGCCACCGGCAGGCCGTCGCCGATGGCGCCGCCGGCCAGGTGCAGCCAGTCGTGCGGCGGC
>NZ_JAQGNQ010000125.1 GCF_028291745.1 Ramlibacter sp.
CGCGCCACGTTGACCACGAAGCCGCGCGGACCCAGGGCATCGAGCACGGCGGCATTCACGATGCCTTCGGCCTGGTCGGCCGCGGCGCACAGCACCAGCGCGTCGGATTCGCGCGCCAGGTCGACCAGGCCCGGCACGAAGCGGTGCGCGACATCGTCCATGCGACGCAGGTCGGTGTAGCCGATCGGGCAGCCGAAGGCCGCTGCCCGCGTGGCCACGGCACGGCCCACGCGCCCCATCCCGACGATGCCTACGCGCATGCCGCTGAACCGGCGGGCGAGCGGGATCGCACTGGGTTGCGGCCGCAGTTCCCACTGGCCGTCCCGCACGAAGCGATCGCCGGCGCACAGGTTGCGGCAGGCAGCGATCAGCAGTCCGATGGCCAGGTCGGCCACGTCCTCGGTCAGCGCACCCAGGGTGGCGGTGACGGGCAGCCCACGGGCGCGGCAATACGCCAGATCCACGGCGTCGGTGCCCACCCCGTTGATCGCCACCACCTTGAGGCCGGGCATCTGCTCCAGCATGGCCCGCGAAATGCCGGTGTGTCCGCCGGTGATCACGGCGTCTACGCTGGCGCCGTGTTCGCGCAGCCAGCCCTGTGGGTCGGCGGCCTCGAAGTGCTTGTGCACGCTGTAGAGCGCGGCGAGCCGCTCGTTGATCGCGGGGATCAGGATGGGATTGAGTTGCAGGACGCGGGCATTCATGGCGGGCGCATCCTAGTCAATGATTGATGCGGCTGGCAATATTGACGTATAAAATCAATATAAACGCTTCGGACCCGCCATGGCTTCCTGGATATCGATGGACGAGGCATGCCGCCTGCTCGAGGTGCGGCCCCAGACGGTCTACGCGTACGCGAGTCGCGGCAAGCTGGAGGTCATGCCGGATCCGGCCGACAGCCGCCGCAGCCTGTACCGCGCGGAAGACGTCGCCGTGCTCGCCAGGCGCAAGCAGGCCGGCCGCAAGCACGAGACGCTCGCGGCCAACACGCTGTTCGGCGCGCAGCCCAGCATTCCGACCGCGCTCTCCTCCTTCCTGCGCGGGCACCTGTACTACCGCGGCCAGGATGCGGTGAGCCTCGCCCGCTCGGCCACCGTGGAGGAAGTCGCGCAGCTGCTCTGGGGCGCTTCGGAGCGGGTCGACTTCTGCGTCGCGGAGCCAATCCGTTCAGCCGCTCCGGGGCGGGTTGCTGCCTTCACGGCGATGGCGAGCCTTGCCGCCACCGGCCATTCGACGCGGGGCCGCCTCACCCGCGTGTTGCATGCCGAGGCGCAGGGCCTGGTGGGACAGCTCGCGCACGCCTTCGGCGCCGGGAGCGCACGCCGGCCGCTGCACCTGCGCTTCGCCCAGGGCTGGAAGCAATCCGCCCAGGTCGCCGAGTTGCTGCGCACGGCCATGGTGCTGCTGGTCGACCATGAGTTGACCAGTTCGGCGTTTGCGGCGCGCATCGCGGCTTCCACCGGCGCCTCCCTGCCGGCGTGCCTGCTCGCCGGATTGACCACGCTCTCCGGTCCCGCGCACGGCGATGCCTCGGGTCGCGTGCAGGCGCTGTTCGGCGAGGTGGAGCGGCTGGGCGATGAACAGGTGGTGGCGCACTACCTGTCGACCGGTTCGCCGCTGCCGGGATTCGGCCACCACCTCTATCCGGACGGCGACCCGCGCGCAGCCGCCTTGCTGGCGCTGTTCGAGCTGCCGCCGGGAATCGCCCGGTTCATCCAGAAGGTGACCAGGTTGACCGGCCTGCAACCCAACATCGACGTGGCCCTCACCGCGCTGGTCGCGCACAAGCGCCTGCCCGTGGACGCGGCCTTCGGCCTCTTTGCCACGGCGCGCAGCATCGGGCTGCTGGCGCACAGCCTGGAACAGCTGGCGGTCGCCGAAGTGATCCGCCCGCGTGGGCGCTACGTCGGCCCGAGGCCGGACGCGGCGCCGGGCAGCCGCGGCTGATGCCTGGCAGCGCTTTGCGCGCAGCCTTAGCCCGCCTCCCGCGCCCCCATCGCATGAGTCCCGATCGCGCGCAGCGTCGGACTCCCCGCCTCCAGGTAATCCGCCAGGATCCCGAAATGATCGTGCCCTTCCAGCACGTGCAGCTCGGGGCACATGCCATGGCGGCGCAGGTGGTGGTAATAGCGCAGCGACTGGTCCACCCACTGCTGCGGCTCGAGGCTGCCCGCGATGATCGCTACCGGGCACTGCACCTTCAAGGGTCGACGCTCCACGTCGTGCCGGCTGGCCAGTTCGGGCGTCAAACGCAGTTGCTCGTTGACCGTGGTCTTGATCGCCGGGGTCGGGTCGAAGATGCCGCTGATCAAGGTGGCGCCGGTCAGCGCCGACGCGTCCACGCCGCGTGCCGCCCAGTCGGTAGCGAGGATCTCCGCGGCCAGGTGGGCGCCGGCCGAATGGCCCGAGAGGCTGATGCGGCGCGGGTCGCCGCCGTAGCTCGCGATGGTGCGGCAGGTCCATTCGAAGGCGGACAGCGCTGAATCGACCACGCCATCGAGGGTGGACTGCGGGCACAGCTCGTAATTCACGATCACCGCGGTGATGCCCAGCGGCACCAGCGCGCCGGCGATGAAGGCGAAGTTCTTCTTGTCCTGGGCGCGCCAGTAACCGCCATGCAGGAAGATGTGCACGGGATTCGACGCCCCTGCGGCCTGGTAGATGTCCAGCGTGCGCAGCGGATGTTCGCCGTAGCGGACATCGAGCGCGCACTTGCTCTCGCGCCGGACTTGCTCATTCTGCCCGGCGCGTTCGGCGCCGTAGCGCGCGAATCCGGGGAAGGCCTTTTGCGGGTTGTACTGGTACTCGTGCTGCTCGGGGGTGAGCGCTGCCCAGGGAGCGGCCGTGCGGGCGGCGGAGCCCGTGTTGTCTCGAATCATTTCTCTCATTCCTTGCCCCGGCGCAGCGAGGCCATTGGGTCATTCGCCGGTCAGCGGCGGTCCATCATTCGCTGCAGGCCACGCCCGACCAGCAGCAGGGAGAATGCGGCCAGCAGGATCGCCAGCCCGGGATAGAGCGAGAGCCACGGGGCCAGCATGATGCTGTCCTTGCCCTGCTGCAGGATGGCGCCCCAGTCGGGCGCCGGCGGCTGCACGCCGAGCCCGAGGAAGCCCAGCGCGGCCTGGATCTGCAGCACCAGCGGAAACAGGATCACGTACTGCACGAACAGCAGCGGCAGGATGTTGCGCAGCACGTGGCGCCACAGGATCGCGGTTTCCGTGAGGCCGACGGAGCGCGCCGCCTCCACATAGGTCTTTCCGTTTTCGCCGAGCACGCCCGAGCGGGCGATGCGGAAGAACACGGGCAGGTAGACGACGCTGAGCGCCAGGATCAGGTTGCGCGTGGCGGCCCCGAGCACGCCGGCCACGATCATCCCCAGGATGATCGGCGGGAAGCTGAGGATCACGTCCACCAAGCGGCCCAGCACCTGGTCCAGCCAGCCGCCGGCAAAGCCGGAGACGGCACCGGCCAGTCCGCCGACGATCGCGGCCAGCAGCAGCGAGCCGGCGCAGATCGAGAGCGTGATGCGGGTGCCGTGGATCACGCGCGCATACACGTCGCGGCCGGTGTCGTCGGTGCCGAACAGGTGGGCGGCGGAGGGCGCCTGCATGGCGCGGCCCATGTCGATCGCGTAAGGAGACTGGCTCGCGAACAGTGCCGGCAGCAGGGCGACCAGCAGCAGCACGATCATCACCAACGCGCCGAACGCCAGTCCGGGTTCGCGACGCGCCAGCCGCAGCGCGCTGCGGCCCCATCCGGGCGAGGCCGCCACGTGGGGCAGGGGGGAGGCTTGGGCGTTCAATTCCGTTTCCTCAGGACAGCCGCACGCGCGGGTCGATCACGCGGTACAGCAGGTCGATGGCCAGGTTGACCAGGAGCGCGCACACCATCACCACGAGCAACGCGCCCTGCAGCACGGGGTAGTCGCGGGTCTCGACGGCGGTGAGCAGCAGCCGGCCGATGCGCGGGATCGCGAACAGCGACTCCACGATCACGACGCCGCCCAGGATCTGGATGAAGATCAGCCCCATGAAGGTGACCAGCGGGATCAGGATGTTGCGCAGGATGTGCTTGAAGAACACCAGCCGCAGCGGCAGGCCCTTGGCCAACGCCGTGCGCACGTAGTCCTGCCGGAAGGCCGACACCACGTTCTGCCGCACGAACTGGCTGCAGGCCGCGGCCTGCAGCACCACGAGCGCCACCACCGGCAGCGCCAGCATCTGCAAGTTGTCACCGAGGGATTCGGTGGGCGAGGCGTAGATCATTGGCGGCGACCAACCCGTCGCGGAGGACACGACGACCAGCAGCATCAGGCCCACCCAGAAGACCGGCGCCGCCAGTCCCACCAGGTTGATGCCTTGCACCGCTGCGTCGATCAGGCCGCCTTCGTGGATGCCGGCCACGATGCCCAGCGGAATGCCGATCACCGTGGCAAGCGCCAGCGTCAGCACGCCGATTTCCGCCGTCACCAGGAAGGCGCTGCCGACCATGCCGGCGACCGGTTGTCCGCGCACCCAGCTGGAGCCCAGGTCCCCGGTCAGGGCATGGCCGATCCAGGCCAGGTACTGCCGCCACAGCGGCTGGTCCAGTCCGAAGAAGGCGCGCAGCGAATCGGCCGCGCCGGCGTCGCCGCTTTGCCCCAGCATCTGGGCCACGACGTCGCCGGGCACGGCCCGCACGATGAGGAAGACCAGCATCGAGGCAAGCACCGCTGTCAGCAGCGATGCCCCCGCCCGGCGCAGCAGGTAGCGGCTCATGGCGTGCCTACTTCTTCAGGTACGTGCGCGCCAGGCCGAAGTACCAGCCGGTCGGATGCTGCTGGTAGTTCTGCACGGACGCATTGCGCACGGTCACGAGGTCCGGGCTGAACAGGAAGATCGTCGGCACGCTCAGTGCGAAGCGCTTCTGGAATTCGAGGTAGTCCGCCTTGCGCTTGGCCGGGTCGAGTTCGGTGCGGGCCTTGTCCAGTGCGGCGCTCGCCTCGGCGTCGTTCCAGTTGCGGAAGTCGGCACCCTCGGGAGCCTGGTGATAGTGACGGTAGAACATCAGGTCCGGATCGGGCTGCGTCGCGTCGTCGTTGAAGGTGAAGCCCATGGTCTTCGAGCGGAACTCGTTGATCCAGACACCCAGGTCCTGCCGCTGGATCGTGAGGTTCACGCCGATGCGCGCCAGCTGCTGCTTCAGCGTCACGGCCGCCGGGTCCATCCAGTCGTACTTGTTGATGGTCTTGAGCGTCAGGCTGAAGCCGTTGCCGAAGCCCGCTTCCTGCAGCAACTGCTTCGCCTTGGCGATGTCGGGCCTGGCATTGGGCAGCGTCGCGGGATCGGCGCCCCAGCGCTGCTGCATCGCGCCGACCATCGTGTAGATCACGCGGCCGTACTTGCCGATCGCCGCCTGCATGATCTCCTGGCGGTCCACGGCCAGCGCGATCGCCTGCCGCACGCGCACGTCGTTCAGCGGCTTCACTTCGTTGCCGAGGTCAAGCATGGTCTTGGCCAGCGACGGCCAGCGCTCCACGGAGAGGCCGGGCGTCTTCTCCACCTGCTCGATGTCGGTCGGGCGGTTCAGCGTCGCCATGTCGATGCGCTTGTTCTTCAGGGCGACGATCAGGCTCGCCGCGTTGGGCACGAACAGCACGTTGATCCGATCCAGGTAAGGCGTGTCCTTTTCCCAGTAGTCGGGGTTGCGCACCAGCACCAGGTTGCTGTTCGGGCGGAACTCGGCCACCTTGAACGGGCCGGTGCCGACGCTCGTGCTGTTCAGGGCCTGGGCGGCACCCGGCTTGTCGAAGTAGCCGGCCGGCACCACGCCGCCGTACTTGTTGCCCAGCGTCATCGGCAGGGCGGCGCTCACGCGGGAGAGCGTGAAGCGGACCGTTGCATCGTCAAGCGCTTCCACATTGGTCACCGGCGACAGGTCGCCCGCGCCGGGCGAGCCGTTCTTCGGGTCGCGCAGGTAGTTGTAGCTGTAGGCGACGTCCTTGGCGGTCATCGTCGCGCCGGTGTGGAACTTCACCCCGTGGCGCAGCTTGACCGTGTACACGAGGCCGCCATTGGAGACCTGGTAGCTCTCGGCCAGCAGGGGTTCGGCCGTGCCTTCGGGGCCTTCGTAGAAGAGGCCCTGGTACACCAGCACCGTGAACTTGATGCGGGCATCGGCCGCCTGGTGGAACGGGTCGAGTCCCGGCGGTTCCACGAGGGAGCCGAAGGACAGCGTGCCGCCCTTGACCGCACCGGCCGCGAGCGGCCCGTACAAGGCGGCCGCGGCGTGCGCCGCAGAGGCGCAGGACAAGACCAGGCCGGCACACAGGGCGACGGTGCTCTGGCGCCATGCTGCGTTGGATCGCAGTTCGAACTTCATTGCTATCTCCATCAAGGGGAGCGGCATGGACCGCCCCGGTTCATTCGGCGTAAGCCACCACGAATTCGATTTCCACAGCCGCATTGCGGGGCAGTTCGGCCACGCCGACGGCGGAGCGCGCATGCCGGCCCGCCGGGCCCAGGATCTCCACCAGCAGGTCGGAGGCGGCGTCGATCACCTTCGGCTGCTCGTTGAAGCCGGCGGCCGAGGCGACGAAGCCGTTGACCTTCAGCACGCGGGTGATCCGCGACAAGGTGCCCAGTTCGGCGGCCAGGCAGGCCAGCCCCTGCAGCACGCAGATGCGTGCCTGCTCGCGGGCCTGTTCCAGCGAGACCTGCGCGCCCACCTTGCCTTGCACGCGCACTTCGCCATCGACCTTGGGCAACTGCCCGCTGACGTAGGCGACGCCGGCATGCGTCGTCACCGGCACGTAGTTGAAGGAAGGGCTGGCGGGCTCGGGCAGGGTGAGTCCGAGTTGGGCGATGCGTTGTTCGATCATGGGAGGTCCTGGCGGTCGCGCTCCAGCATTTCAGCCAGCAGGCGCGAGAGGTCGATGGCGGGCGTGCAGCCGGTGTCCCGGCGGAAACGGCTGTCGTCCACCAGGGGGAAAAGAAGCGGCGGCCGCTGTTCGCGGAAGTCCACCGCGTAGTCCTTCACCAGCTCCTGCAGGCGCTGCGCGATTTCCAGCGGGCGCGCGGTGAAGCCGTTGATGTTGTAGGTGGCGGCGAGGCGGCGCGGATGACGCAGCACGCACAGCACGGCAGCAGCCACGTCGCGCACGTGCATCAGGTCGACGGGCTCGTTGTGGAAGGTGAATGCGTGACGTGTGCCGGGCCGGGCCGAGCGGACCAGGTCCATCAGCTGCTCGGCGGCGCCGCGGTACCACAGGCCCGGCCCGAGGATCAGCGGCAGTCGCAGCGCGGTCACCGGCAGGCCGTCACGCTGCACGGCGAATTCGGCGACTTCCTCGGCCAGGTGCTTGGTCAGGCCATACACCGTCAGGGGGCGCTTGGGCGCGGACTCGTCGACCCGCGCCTGCCCATACGAGGCGGCGTCGCCATAGACCACGGTGGAACTGGTCCAGACGACCTGGCGCACGCCGGCTTCGGTGGAGGCAGTCAGCAGATGGCGCAGGCCGTCGACGTTGATCGCGAACGCCCGGTCGGCATCGTGCTCACCCGCGCGCATGAGCCCTTCGCCGCTGCCGGTGAAGGCGGCACAGGAAACGACCGCGGCCGGTGCGACGCGCTTGAGCGCTGCGCGCACTGCGGCGCCGTCCTCGATGCCTACATCAATGCTGCCGACCTGCCCCGCCACATCGGCGAGCAGATCCGATTCCATCTTCGGGCCGAGCACGTGGGTTTCGCAGCCGAAGGCCAGCAGCGCGCGCACGATGTGCGAGCCGACGAAGCCGCGGCCGCCTGCGACCACGACGCGATCGCCGGCTTGCAGGGCCGGCTTGTCGCCTGCTCGTTCAGAGGGGAAGGTCATCGCGGATGCAGGCCTTGAAATGACCGGCGCCGACGGCGCGGAGTTCGGGAACTTCGCGCGCACAGGCCTCGATCGCGAACGGGCAGCGCGTGCGGAACACGCAGCCGGAGGGCGGCGCGGCGGGACTGGGGATCTCGCCGCGCAACACCAGCGTGCGCTCGCGCTGGCCGCCCGGCGCGGCCTGCAGCAAGGCCGCGGTGTACGGGTGCGCGGGCCGGCGATAGAGCGCCTCGGTCGGTGCGATCTCCATCGTGCGCCCGAGGTACAGCACCATCACGCGGTCCGATACCGACTCCACCACCGACAGGTCGTGGCTGATGAACAGCATCGCCAGCCCGAGGTCGCGCTGCAGGTCCTGCAGCAGGTTGACGATCTCGGCTTGCACGGAGACGTCCAGGGCGGAAACCGGTTCGTCGGCGACGATGAAGCGCGGCTCGGGCGCGAGGGCCCGCGCAATCGCGACGCGCTGGCGCTGGCCACCGGAGAAGGCCTTCGGGTAGCGATCGAGCATGTCGGGCCGCAGGCCCACCCGTGCCAGCAGCGCGGCGGAGCGCTCGCGCACCTGCGCGCGGGTGCAGACGCCGTGCAGCAGCAGCGACTCGGCGAGCGCGGCACCGACCGTCATGCGCGGATTCAGGCTCGCGAACGGGTCCTGGAACACCATCTGCATCTTGCGGCGAAAGCGCCGCAGCTGCGCCCGGGGCAGGGCATGGATGTCCGTTCCGTCGACCTCGGCGCGGCCGGCAGTCGCCTCCAGCAAGCGCAGGACGAGGCGGCCCAGCGTCGACTTGCCGGAGCCCGACTCGCCCACCAGTCCAAGCACTTCGCCCGGCGCGAGTTCGAACGACACGTCCTGTACCGCGCGTACCACGTGGCCGTCGCCTTCGAAGTGCTTGCGCATGCCGACGGCGCGCACGAGGGGCTTCGCCGCGGTGGCAAATGCGGCCGGAGGCAGCGTGGCCTCGTCGGTCATGGGACGTGCGCTCATTGCAGGATCTCCGGCCAGCGGATGCAGCGAGCCGCGCGCTCGCCGCTGACGGCCTCCAGCGGCACGGGCGCCTCGCCGCAGCGCGCCACCGCGTACGGGCAGCGGCTCTGGAAGCGGCAGCCCACCGGCAGGTTCAGCGCGCTGGGCATGCTGCCGGGAATGGGCTGCATGCGCGCGCCCCGGCCATTGCCACCGCGCGGAATGCAGGACAGCAGCGCTTTCGTATAAGGATGCGCGGGGTGCTGCAGCACTTGCGCGACCGGGCCTTCCTCCACCACCTGGCCGGCGTACATCACGGCCAGGCGATCGGCGATGTCGCCGACCAGATGCAGGTCGTGCGTGATGAAGATCATCGCCATGGCGCGGGCGCGCTGGAGCTCGCGCAGCAACTGCACGATCTGCGCCTGCACGGTCACGTCCAGCGCGGTGGTCGGTTCGTCGGCGATCAGCAGCACCGGGTCGCAGGCCAGCGCGATCGCGATCATCACGCGCTGGCGCATGCCGCCGGAGAGCTGGTGCGGATAGGCATCCACGCGCTGGGCGGGATCGGCAATGCCCATCTGCGTGAGCAGGGCGATGGCCGCTTCGCGCGCTGCGCTGCGTGACAGGCCGCGATGAATCCGCAGCGATTCGCCGATCTGGTCACCGATGGGGAACACCGGGTTCAGGCTGGACATCGGGTCCTGGAACACCATGGCGACGTCGCCGCCGCGCACGCGGTTCATCTCGCGTTCGGGCAGCCTGGTGAGGTCGATCGCCTCGGCACCGGCGCGCGTCAGGCGGATGTGGCCGCCGGCTATGCGGGCGCCGCCCCGTTCGACCAGGCGCATGATGCTCATGCCGGTCACCGACTTGCCGGAACCGGATTCGCCGACGATGGCCAGGGTTTCGCCCGCGCGCACCGTGAAGGTCACGCCGTCGACGGCCCGCACCACGCCTTCATCCGTGGGGAAGAAGACCTGCAGGTCGCGCACGTCGAGCACCGGCGCGCCGGGGCGCTCCGTCTCAGCTTGCGGCATAACGTTCGACCGCGCTCCAATCGAGTTCGATGCCCAGGCCCGGGCCGGACGGCACCGGCAGCAAGCCGCCCTTGGCCACCAGCGGCTGCTTGAACAGGCGCTCGCGCAGCGGGTTCTCGCCGACGTCGTATTCGACGAGGGTCGGCCAGGGCGCGTCCTGCGCCTGCGGACTCGGGGAGCGCGAGGCCACGTAGTGCGCCGCCGCCGCGAGGCCGATGCCCGAACCCCACACGTGCGGGGACAGCCGCACGTGGTGCAGCTCGGCGAGATCGGCGATGCGCCGGGCTTGCCAGAAGCCGCCGCACAGCGACAGGTCCGGCTGCACCACGTCGACCGCGCGGCGCTCCAGCAGGCGCTGGAAGTCATGCACGGTGTAGAGCGCCTCGCCGGTGGCCACCGGCACGGGGCTGCAACGTTGCAGCAGCTCGTAGCCCGCCACGTCCTGCGGCGCCAGCGGCTCCTCGACCCAGGTGATGCGATGGGGCGCGAGCGCGGCAAGCGTGGCCTTGGCGAGGTCCAGCGAGTAGTTGGAGTTGATGTCCACCATCAGGTCCACGGCGTCGCCCAGCACGCGACGCGCCTCGCGCACGCGCGCCAGGTCGGAGGCGGGGCCGAGGCCGATCTTGATCTTGACCGCGCGATGGCCGCCCGCCGCGATCGCTTCGAGCTGCGGCGTGAAGTCGCGCGCGTTGTCCTCGGTGATGTAGCCGCCCGAGGCATAGACCGGCACGTGCTCGGCGCCGCGACCACCGATGAGGCGGCACACCGGCAGGCCGGTCTCCTTGCCCAGGGCATCCTTGGCGGCGATGTCGATGCCGCTGATGCACGCCATCATCTGGTTCTGCACACCGAAGTGGTAATGGCGCGCGACGATCCGGCTGAAGACCAGTTCCACGTCGGCAAGGTCGCTGCCTTCCAGGTAGCCGGCCAGCAGGGGCAGGTAGGCCTGGTTCACCGCAGGCATGCCCCACGCTTCGCCGATGCCCGTCACGCCCGAGCGGGTTTCGACCACCACCAGCGTGGTCTGGCGCGCCGTCGCCAGGGACTTGGCCATTCCGTAGGCCTTGCCTGGCGGCAGGGCCACCGAAAGCGGAATGAACCGGATGCTAGAAATCGCCGACAAGCCTGCTCCTCGATTGCCGCCGTACACCAAAGTGCACATGCGCGGCTGGGTGTCTTCCATCGCTTCTGTGCGTCCATGCTAGGCAGCGCCATCCAGGCCGGCAACGCAATTTCCGCATGCCTGCCCTGCGCTGGTTCCGGTGCGCGCGAGCGCCGCGACTTCTAGACTCCGCGCCCATGCCCACCGCAACCACCCCCAAGCCGCCCACCGCCGGGCGAGTGCTCGTCGACGCCCTTCGCCTGCACGGCGTGGACCGGGTGTTCTGCGTGCCCGGCGAGAGCTACCTCGAAGTGCTGGACGCGCTGTACGACGCGGCCAGCGAGGTCCAGTTGGTGGTGGCCAAGCACGAAGGCGGCGCGGCCAACATGGCCGAGGCCGACGGCAAGCTCACCGGCCGCCCGGGCATCTGCATGGTCACGCGCGGACCGGGCGCGACGCACGCGAGCGCAGGCGTGCACACGGCGCAGCAGGACTCCACGCCCATGATCCTGTTCGTGGGCCAGATCGCGCGTGGCCAGGTGGGGCGCGATGCCTTCCAGGAAGTGGACTACCACGCGATGTTCGGCAAGCTCGCCAAGTGGGTCGTGGAAGTCACCGACGCTTCGCGCATGGCGGAGATCGTGGCGCGCGCCTTCCATGTCGCGGTCTCCGGCCGGCCCGGCCCCGTGGTGGTTTCGCTCCCCGAGGACGTGCTGACCGAAGCGTGCACCGTGCCGGCGGTTCGCAGCACCGCGCTGGCGGCGCCGGTCCCCGACGCCACGACGATGCAGGCGATCGCCGGCGTGCTCGCCGGTGCGCAGCGGCCGCTGATGATCGTCGGCGGCAGCGGCTGGAGCGACGAAGCAGCCGCTGCGCTGGCGGACTTCGCCACGGCCTGGGACCTGCCGGTGGCCTGCAGCTTCCGGCGCCAGGACGTCTTCGACAACCGGCGCGCGCAATACGTCGGCCACCTCAGCCTCGGAATGAATCCGGCGCTCAAGGACATGGTCACGCGTGCCGATGTGATCCTCGCGGTGGGGACGCGCCTGTCCGATATCTCCACCGACGGCTACACCCTGCTGCAGGTCCCGGTGCCGCGGCACCGGCTGCTGCATCTGCATCCGGATGCCAACGAGATCGGGCGCGTCTACCGGCCGGAGATCGGTGTGGAAGTCGGTGTCGCCACCGCGGCCGCCGCGCTGGCACGTTTGCCTGCACCCGCGCAGAAGGCATGGAGTGCCTGGACGCGCTCCGGCCGCACCGCGCACGAGGCCTTCACGCAGCCGCCGGCACGCGCTGCAGCGGCGACCGGCGTGGACTTCGCGACGGCGATGCGCCACGTCACCGAGGTCCTGGCCGATGACGCGATCATCTCCAACGGCGCGGGCAACTACACGGTCTGGGTGCACCGCTTCCATCAATACCGCCGGCCCCGCACCGAGCTCGCGCCGACTTCCGGCTCCATGGGCTACGGCCTGCCCGCGGCGGTCGCGGCGGCCCTGCGTTATCCGGAGCGCGACGTGGTCTGTGTCGCCGGCGACGGCTGCTTCCTGATGTACCCGCTGGAGCTGGCCACGGCGGCCGAATACGGCGCGCGCTTCATCGTGCTGGTGGTCAACAACGGCATGTACGGCACCATCCGCATGCACCAGGAGAACCACTATCCCGGCCGCGTGAGCGGCACGCGCCTGCAGGGGCCGGACTATGCGGGCCTGGCGCGCGCCTTCGGCGGCTACGCCGAGCGGGTGGAGTCGACCGAGGGCTTCGCCGCCGCCTTCGAGCGCGCACGGGCGCAACGTGGATTTGCCTTGCTGGAACTCGTGACGGATCCCAAACAGATCACGCCGGCCAAGCGCCTCGACTGAGCGGCTTGCTCAGCCGGCCATGCGTTCCACGCCCGGCCACTGGCCGGCGTCGACCAGGCCGGCGATCACGCCGCGCAGCAGCCGCGTGATCTCCGCGAGTCCCTTCACGGCAGGGCGGTTCTGCGCGGTCGCGAGCGCAACCGTCCGCAATGCATCGTTGCCCTCGATACGCAGGGCCTGCACCAGTCCGCGCGAGACTTCGTCATGCGCCGCGGCCAGCGGCAGCAGCGTGCAGCCCACGCCCGCCTGCACCAGGCGGCGCGTCATGAAGGTGGAGCCGTCGCATTCCATCTCGATGCGCGGCCGCTTGTCGTGGCGGCGGCCCCAGCCCTCGACCAGCGAGCGCAGCCCGTGCGAGGTACTGGGCAGCAACAACGGCAGGTCGAGCACGGCGGCGCTGTTCAAGATCCGATCGGGAGGCAGCGACCCCGGCGGCAGGATGCAATACAGCTGCTCCTGCAGCAGCAGGTCGTAGGCGACGATCGGCGTCTGGCTGGGCACGTAGAGGATCGCGACGTCGATCTTGCCCTCCTGCAGCCAACCCACGATCTCGTGCCCGAAGCCCTCGGTGACGCGGATGCGCGCGCGCGGAAAGCGCTCGCGCAGCGCGAGCGCGACCGAGCCGAAGCACACCTGGGCAATGGTGGGCTGCGCCGCGACGACGATCTGTGAAGGTCCTTCCGCTGCCAGGTCGGCAGCGACGCGGCGGGAATGCTGCAGGGCCTCGACCACCTTGGTGGCCTCCTGCAACAGCAGCGCGCCGGAGTCGGTGAGGACCATGCCGCGGCCGCTGCGGTGGAACAGCTTGACGCCAACCTCTTCCTCCAGCCGCCCGATGTGGCGCGTCAGCGTGGAAGGCTCCATGCCCATCTCGCCAGCCGCGCGCGCGATGCTTCCACTGTAGGCGACGGTGTAGAAGTATTCGAAGGCGCTGGCGTCCATGGGTCGATGGTAAGGCGCGCGTGCGGGCGGTCGGTGCAGCCACGAATGCGCAGTTTGCGTGAATGCTTGTTGCAACATCCATGTTTGTCCTATTCCGGAACCCGTGGCTGCGCAGGCAATATGGGTGCCGCATTAGCGCTGGCCCCGGCCGCACATGGCAACCTGTCTTCATCCTGACTCGCGCTCCACCCAGCTTCGTACGAACCGCCTCGGCCGCTCTGCCCCGCCGCGCCATTGCCACAGTGATGATGCAAGGTGAGTACCAGCTCTCGCTGGTCGTTGTCTCCGTTCTGGTCGCAGTGCTGGCCTCGTACACGGCGCTCGCGCTGGCTGCGCGCGTGTGGCATGCGGAGCCGGCGGTTGCGCGCTGGTGGATCGCGGGCGGCGCGTTCGCCATGGGCACGGGCATCTGGTCCATGCATTTCGTCGGCATGCTGGCCTTCCGGCTGCCGATCCCGCTGGGGTACGACCTCGGCATCACCATGCTGTCGTGGCTGCTGCCGATCGCCGTCTCCGCCGGTGCCCTGTGGCTGCTGACTCAGCGGCAGGTCAGCCGCAAGCTGACCGCGGGCAGCGCGGTGCTGATGGGGCTGGGCATCAATGCCATGCACTACCTGGGCATGGCGGCGCTGCGCATGCAGCCCGGCATCCGATGGGATGCAACGCTCGTCAGTGCGTCGATCGCGATCGCGATCGGTGCTTCCGCTGCCGCCCTCGCCATGGCGCTGAAGCTGCGCGGCGGGCAGGGGCAGGTCGTGCGTTATCGCCTGGTCGCGTCGGCGCTCATGGGCGCGGCGATCGCGGGCATGCACTACACCGGCATGGCCGCGGCGGAATTTCCCGCCGACAGTGTCTGCGGCGCCGCCAGCGGCAGGTTCACGGCCACCGAGCTCGCGCTGCTCGTGATCATGGGAACGCTGGGCGTGCTCGGCATGGTGTTGCTCACGGCGGTGTTCGACGCGCGGCTGGCCGCCCGCTCGCAGTTGCTGCTGGCGTCGCAACAGTCGGCGGCCGAGCGTCATCGGCTGCTCGACCTGGAGCGCAATGCGCGGGCGGAGGCCGAGCGCCTGAGCGAGCTGAAGGACCAGTTCCTGGCCACCCTCTCGCACGAACTGCGCACGCCGCTCAATGCCATTCTCGGCTGGGTGCAGATCCTGCATCGCAAGAACGACCCGGGCTCGATCGCGAAGGGCCTGGAGACGATCGAGCGCAACGCCAGGCTGCAGGCGCAGTTGATCGAGGACCTGCTCGACGTCAGCCGCATCGTGTCGGGGAACGTCCGGCTCGAACGGCAGTTGGTGGACATGGCGAAGATCGTGGCATCCGCCATCGATACGCTGCGCCCCACGGCGATGGCCAGGTGCATCGCGCTCCAGGCTTGCCTGGCCGCGGACAGCGTGCTGGTGTGGGGCGACTCCGTGCGGCTGCAGCAGATCGTCTGGAACCTGCTGGCCAACGCCATCAAGTTCACGCAGGAGAGTGGCGAGGTGCGGGTCGGCTTGTGCCGCGATGGCGAGCACGTCGTCTGCACGGTCAGCGACAACGGCCCGGGCATAGCGGCCGCCTTCCTGCCGCACGTGTTCGAGCGCTTCCGCCAGGCGGACGGCTCGACGACGCGGCGGCATGGCGGCCTGGGGCTGGGGCTCGCGATCGTGCGGCAACTGGTCGAACTGCATGGCGGCGCGGTGACTGCGCACAGCGAGGGCGTGGGACGCGGCGCCAGCTTCCGCGTCTGCCTGCCGGCCGCGGCGGTGCCTGCGGGCGAGGCGCTTGCGCCGCCGCTGCCCGCTGACCAGGCGCTCGCCGATCGGCGCCCGGAACTGGTCGGGCTGAAGGTGCTGGTGGTCGACGACGACGCCGATACGCGTCACCTGGTCAAGGACATGCTGTCCGAATACGGCGCCCAGGTTGCACTGGCGGCAAGTGCGGACGAGGCGCTGCATGCCTTGCGGGCAGAGCGCCCCGACGTGCCGGTCAGCGACATCGGCATGCCCGACGTGGATGGCTTCGAACTGGTCCGGCGCGTGCGCAGCTTGCCGGACCCGCAGCTTGCCACCGTCCCCGCGCTGGCCTTGAGCGCGTTCGCCCGCGAGCGCGACGCGCTGCGGGCCCGGCAGGTCGGCTTCGACGGCTTCGTGCCGAAGCCGCTCGATGCGCTGGCGCTGCTGCGGGAGATCGCGCGGCTGGCGGCACGAAAAGCCTGAGGGCCGCCGGCGCCGCTGCCGCTGCGCCTCAGACCGGTTGCAGGTTGCCGGCAACCATCCAGGGCGCGCCGAAGCGGTCGACCACCATGCCGAATCCTTCGGCCCAGAACGTCTTGCCAAAGGGCATGCGCACCTGGCCGCCGGTGGCCAGGGCGTCGAACACCTTGCGCGCCTTCGCCGTGTCGGTGTAGCTCAGGCTGATGCTCATGCCGGCCATGGGCTGCGACATGCCGGTGTTGGGCGCGTCGGAGGCCATGAACATGCCGGCGTCGAAGCGCAGCAGTGCGTGCATGACCCGCGATGAATCGCTGGGCTCGCAACCGGGCTGCGGCGACCCGGCTCCGCCCGGCGCATCGGAGTAGCGCAGCAGATCGAGTTCGCCGCCCAGGATCTGCTGGTACGTGCGCATGGCTTCGCCGGCCTGGCCGTCGAAATAGAGGTAGGGAATGCAGGAGTTCATCGCGGGGCCTTTCTGCTCGGGATCGCCGATTGTGTACGGCGTCCACAATTTATCCGACAAAATGGGCGCGGTCAACCAAGCAGCCGAAATGACGCATCCGCCGGTCGCCCCTTCTCCGCGCAGCACCTACCGCCACGGCGACCTCCATCGCGCGCTGCTGGAGGCGGGTGTCTCGCTGGCGCGTGACGGCGGGCCG
Source organism: Ramlibacter sp. (assembly GCF_028291745.1). Classification (GTDB taxonomy): domain Bacteria; phylum Pseudomonadota; class Gammaproteobacteria; order Burkholderiales; family Burkholderiaceae_C; genus Ramlibacter. The sequence continues at coordinate 16,628 of NZ_JAQGNQ010000125.1, forward strand.
GCGGCCGTGACGCTGCGCGAAGCCACGCGGCGCGCTGGCGTGGTGCCCAATGCCGCGTATCGCCACTTCGCCAGCCATTCGGAGTTGCTGGCCGCGGTGCGCTCGCATGCGCTGGCCAGCGCGGCGCTTTCGATGGAGCTTGAACTCGAGGCGCTCGCGCCGCTTGCCGGCAGGCGGACCAAGGCGCAAGTTGCCGTGCAGGCGCGCGCGCGCCTGCGCGCCGTGGGCATGGGATACGTACGCTTTGCGGTGGCCGAGCCTGGGCTGTTCCGCACGGCATTCGCGAGTTTGCTGCCGCCCGCGGAAACGGGCGATGACCCGGCCGCGCGCGGCCGCTCCGGCCTCGGTCCCTATCAGTTGCTGGCGGCTGCCCTCGACGAACTGGTCGCCGCCGGCGTGTTGCCGCCCGGGCGCCGCCCGCACGCCGAGTTCGTCGCCTGGTCCGCCGTGCACGGCCTGGCCATGCTCGTGATGGATGGCCCCTTGCACGGCACGCCGCCGCGCGAGATCGAATCGCTCACCGAGCAGGTGCTGGACATGGTGGACCGCGGGATCTGAGCATCCCCCGCGAGCAGGTGAGGCTTGGAAGCGCGCCTCAGGTGTTCCCGGTCACGTACGGCCCGATCTCCCGGCGGTGCTCGGGATTGACGCGATGCCGGTCCGCCCCCGGGTCGGGATGGTGGATGGTCGCGTTGTTGCCCTCCGGGCTCTCGTCGGGAGCCGGCGGTGGCAGCTCGTGCGGCGGCATGACGTCGGGCGCGGAGGCCGGCTGGCCCGGTGCGTGGCCACCCACCTTGTCTCCTGCCTGGCTTTGCTGTGCGGCCATGCGATCTTCCTTTGC
>NZ_JAQGNQ010000138.1 GCF_028291745.1 Ramlibacter sp.
GGCCGGCAGGTGCAGCGCGCTTTGCTCCGGCGCCCGGCCGGCCAGGATCGCGCGCGCAGCATCACCGCTTGCCTGCCAGGCAAGCGTCGCCTGCCCGGCCCAGAGTGCGCGCAACCACACGCCCCAGTGCGTGGGCGGCGCGGCGCCGTCCTCATTCGAAGGCGGCATGGACCAGGCCGGTGAGCACCGGTGCCAGATCGGGGTCGTCGGTCAAGGGTGCGGCGACCGCCTGCACGCAGGCGGCGCGAAGTGGCAGGCCCGCGCGCACCAGATGCGCGGCATGCACCAGCAGACGGGTCGACGCGCCTTCCTCCAGGCCCTCGGATTGCAGGCGGCGCGTGCGGCCGGCCAGCGCCACGAGGCGGGCGGCCAGCGTGCGCTCGATGCCGCCCTCCGCCGCCACGATCAGCGCCTCCGTTGCCGCATCCGGGTAATCGAAGGCGAGTCCCGTGAAGCGCTGCCGGGTCGACGGCTTCAAGGTCTTGTGCAGCCCGCGGTAGCCCGGGTTGTAGCTCGCCACCAGCAGGAAATCCGGATGCGCGTGCACCAGTTCGCCGTGGCGCTCCAGCGGCAGCACGCGACGGCTGTCGGCCAGGGGATGGATGACGACCAGCGCATCGCTGCGCGCTTCCACCAGTTCATCGAGATAGCAGATCGCGCCATGCCGCGCGGCGAGCGTCAGCGGGCCGTCCTGCCAGCGCGTGCCCTCGGCGTCGAGCAGCCAGCGGCCGGCCAGGTCCCCCGCGGTCAGGTCTTCGTGGCAGGCCAGCGTGACCAGCGGCCGCTGCAGGCGCCAGGCCATGTGCTCGACGAAGCGCGTCTTCCCGCAGCCCGTGGGCCCGGTCAGCAGGACCGGTAGCCGTGCGGCGGCGGCGGCCTCGAAAGCCTGCTCCTCGCCGGCGACGGGCTGCCAGTACGGCGCGCTGCCAAGCCGCCACTGGGCGAGCGGATCGTCACCGGTGCGCTGCATCGCCAGCGTTGGGGATGCCCTCGATCGGACATTCCTCGGTGCCGACGGTGCTGCGCGTGATCGCCTCCACCGCCTTGCGCGTGCCTTCGGGGTCGTTGATCCAGCGCGCGTAGAAGTCATAGGGGCAGGCGGCCACGCCCTGGTCGCCCTCGCGCGAATTGATCATCCCGGTGTAGCCGCGGTGCAGCAGCTTGAACAGGTGGTTCTCCGACTGCCCGTTCTTGCGAAAGTCGCGGATCAGGCTGGTGGAGAGCGCCGCGTACTGCACGCCGTACTCCTCCTCGCCGCATTCGCCGAGCGTGCGGCCATCGAAGCCGATGATCGCGGAGTGCCCGAAGTAGCTGTAGACGCCGTCGAACCCCGCCGCATTGGCTACCGCGACGTAGGTGTTGTTGGCGAACGCCATCGCCTTGCTGATCAGGATCTGCTGCTCCTTGGCGGGGTACATGTAGCCCTGGCAGCGCACGATCAGCTCGGCGCCCTTCATCGCGCAGTCGCGCCAGATCTCCGGGTAGTTGCCGTCGTCGCAGATGATCAGGCTGATCTTCAGGCCCTTGGGGCCTTCGCTGACGTAGGTGCAGTTGCCGGGATACCAGCCTTCCACCGGCACCCACGGCATGATCTTGCGGTACTTCTGGACGATCTCGCCCCGGTCGTTCATCAGGATCAGCGTGTTGTACGGCGCCTTGTACGGGTGCTCCTCGTGGCGCTCGCCGGTCAGCGAGAACACGCCCCACACCTTGGCCTTGCGGCAGGCGGCCGAGAAGATCTCGGTCTCGGCGCCCGGCACGCTGGCCGCCGTCTCGTACATCTCCTGCGCGTCGTACATGATCCCGTGGGTGCTGTACTCGGGGAAGATCACCAGGTCCATGCCCGGCAGCCCGGTCTTCATGCCCACCAGCATGTCGGCGATCTTGCGCGCGTTCTCCAGCACTTCGGCCTTGCTGTGCAGGCGGGGCATCTTGTAGTTGACGACCGCCACGCCCACGGTGTCCTTGCTGCTCGAAATGTCGCCGTGAATCATTCGTCCAACTCCTTCAGTGACTGATCATCCAGGGGCGTTTGTTCGGAAACGCCTTGCTGCCATCGGCGGCCTTGACCGTGCTGCTTCGTTTGGCGCTGCTGCAGCAACCGCATCCCGCCGGATGCTTGAAGCGCCCGTAGCCGCTCTCGCGCGAGGAACGCGGCGCGTGCTGCGCGCGCTCGTTGGTCGCGTGCGCGGTGCGCGTCGCGCCGTCCATGCAGGCCAGTTGCGGCGCGGCGATCAGCACGCGCGGCGCCGGCTCGCCGCAGCGCGGACATGGCGCCGGCTCGTCACGCCGGGCGATGCTGCGGATCGCGTCGAAGGCGCCGCAGTCGCTGCAGCCGTAGTCGTAGGTGGGCATGGCGGCCTACTTGTCCTGCGACATCGGCAGGTCGACGTCGCGCGTGATCATCTTCACCGGGCCTTCCGCCGTCGGATTGATGTCGAAGTCGAAGATCTCGGTGGGCAGCCACAGCGTCGCGCAGGCGTTCGGCACGTCGACCACGCCGCTGATGTGGCCCTGCACCGGCGCCGTGCCGAGGATCGAATAAGCCTGGGCGCCGCTGTAGCCGAACTTCTTCATGTACTCGATCGCGTTCAGGCACGCCTGGCGATAGGCAATGGTCACGTCGAGGTAGTGCTGCTTGCCCTGCTCGTCGACCGAGATGCCTTCGAAGATCAGGTAGTCGCGGTAGTTGGGCGTGATCGGGCTGGGCTTGAAGATCGGGTTGGTGATGCCGTACTTGGCCATGCCGCCCTTGATCAGGCTCACCTTCATGTGCACCCAGCCGGCCATCTCGATGGCGCCGCAGAAGCTGATCTCGCCGTCGCCCTGGCTGAAGTGCAGGTCGCCCACCGAAAGGCCGGCGCCGTCGACGTAGACCGGGAAGTAGATCTTCGAGCCGCGCGACAGGTCCTTGATGTCGCAGTTGCCGCCGTGCTCGCGCGGGGGCACGGTGCGCGCACCCTTGGCCGCTGCGGCCTCCTTCGCATCGCCTTTCAGTTTGCCCATGTGGGCGGTGGCGCCATAGGGCGGGTTGGCCAGGCCCGGCACGCGATCCGGATCGGTCGCGATCAGAGCGCCCTCGCGCTCGTTCCATTTCTCCAGCATCTTGTGATCGGGCAGGCAGCCGATCAGGCCCGGGTGGATCAGGCCGGCGAAGTTCACGCCCGGGATGTGCCGGCTGTGGGTGAACATGCCCTGGATGTCCCAGATCGACTTGTGCGCCAGCGGGAAGTGCTCGGTCAGGAAGCCGCCGCCGTTCTTCTTGCTGAAGACGCCGTTGAAACCCCAGAGGCTGTCGTCGCGCGCGCCGACGTCCAGCAGGTCGACCACCAGCAGGTCGCCGGGCTGCGCGCCCTTCACCCCCACCGGGCCCGAGAGGAAGTGCACGGTCGACAGGTCGACGTCGCGCACGTCGTCGGCGCTGTCATCGTTCTTGATCGCGCCGCCGGTCCAGTCGTAGGTCTCCAGGCGGAAGTCCTCGCCGGGGTTGACCCACACGGCCATCGGGATGTCCGGGTGCCAGCGGGTGTGGATCTTCTCGTTCTGGTACGGGGACTGCGCGAGATCGACCTTGATCAGCGTTTCGGGCATGCGTGCTCCTGCGGTGCGTGGTGATGGTGGTGGCTGCGGGATTCAGACGGACAGGTAGGCCCTGATCCGCTGCGGGTCGGTCTCGGCGCGCGTGGTCTCGTGCACCAGGCGGCCGCCCTCGATGACGAACAGGCGGTCGGCCACCTCCAGTGCGAAGGACAGCACCTGCTCGGACACGATGATGGTGATGCGGCGCAGCTTGCGGATCTCGTTGAGCGCCTTGGCGATGTCCTTGATGATCGAAGGCTGGATGCCCTCCGTGGGCTCGTCGAGCAGCAGCACCTTGGGCTCGGTCACCAGCGCGCGGGCAATCGCCAGCTGCTGCTGCTGGCCGCCCGAGAGGTTGCCGCCCTTCCTGCCGCGCATGTCCCACAGCACCGGGAACAGCGCATAGATCTCGTCGGGAATGCGGCGGGTCTTCGAGTGCTCCAGGCCGGTCTGGATGTTCTCTTCGACGCTCAGCGTCGGAAAGATCATCCGGCCCTGCGGCACGTAGGCGATGCCCTTGGCGACGCGCCGAAAGCTCTCGTCGCGCGACACCTCCTGGCCGGCGACGACGATACTGCCGCTCTTGACCGGCAGCACGCCCATGAGGCTCTTGAACAGCGTGGTCTTGCCCATGCCGTTGCGACCCATGATCGCGACGGTCTCGTTTTCGTTGCCGGCGAACGAGATGCCGTGCAGCGCCTCGCTCTGGCCGTAGGCGACGTGAAGGTCCTTGACTTGCAGCATGCGCGCTCCTTCAGTGGCCGAGGTACACGTCGATCACCCGCGGATCGCTCTGCACCCGTTCCATGGGCCCTTCGGCCAGGATCTTTCCCTGGTGCATGACGGTCACCTTGTGGGCGATCTGCTTGACGAAATCCATGTCGTGCTCGATCACGATCACGGCGCGGTTGCGGCTGATGCGCTGCAGGAGTTCCGCGGTGAGCTCGCGTTCGCGGGCGCTCATGCCGGCGATCGGCTCGTCCAGCATCAGCAGCTTCGGCTCCTGCATCAGGAGCATGCCGATCTCCAGCCACTGCTTCTGTCCGTGCGACAACAGCCCGGCCTCGTCCTGCAGGCGCTCCAGCAGGCCGATCTCGCCGGCGACCGAGCGCACGCGCTCGCTGACCTCCTCGTCGCAACGGAAGGCCAGCGCGCCGAACACTGAGCGGCCGCGCGGAAAGGACACCTCCAGGTTCTGGAAGACGGACAGGTTCTCGTAGATCGAAGGCGTCTGGAACTTGCGGCCTATGCCCAGGCGCACCCGCTGGTGCTCGGCCATTTTGGTCAGCTCGATGTTCTGGAACTTGATGCTGCCTTCGGAGGCGCGCGTCTTGCCGCAGATCAGGTCCAGCAGCGTGGTCTTGCCGGCGCCGTTGGGACCGATGATCACGCGCAGCTCGTTGTTGTCGATGTAGAGGTTCAGGCTGTCGATCGCCTTGAAACCGTCGAAGGAGACCGTGAGGTCCTCCACCGCCAGCGCGAAGTCGGTGTTGCTCATGCGGTCCTCGCGTCGCGGTGGCCGCCGTGCAGGGATTCGACAGCTTCGGGTTTCGCGACGGGGCCGGCAACGGGACGCGCGAGCGGCTCTCCCAGGCGTGGCGTGCGGGCCTGCGCGGCCGCCTTCAGCGCCTCGCGACGCGACTGCCACCAGGGCTTGATCTGGTCGGCCCAGAGTCCCGCCAGTCCCATCGGGAAGGCCATGGTCACGCCGATGAAAAGTGCCGCCATCAGGAACAGCCACAGGTCGGGGAAGCTCTCGGAGAAGAAGGTCTTGCCTGTGTTCACCAGCAGCGTTCCGTACACCGCGCCGACCAGGCTCATGCGGCCGCCGACCGCGGCATAGATCACCATCTCGATCGAGGGCACGATGCCGACGAACGAAGGCGACATGAAGCCGACCTGCAGCGAGAACAGCGCCCCGCCGATGCCCGAGAGAGCGGCCGCCAGGCAGAAGGCGAACACCTTGAAGTTGGCGACGTCGTAGCCGGAGAAGCGCACGCGGTCCTCCTTGTCGCGCATCGCCAGCAGCAAGGTGCCGAACTTGCTGGTCTGGATCCAGCGGCACAGCACGATGGCGCCGAGCAGCAAGGCGACGCACACGTAGTAGAGGATCACCTTGGCGCTGTCCGTGCGCGTGTCCCAGCCGTGGAGCGTCTTGAGGTCGGTCATGCCGTTGACGCCGCCGGTGTAGCCTTGCTGGCCGATGATCAGCACCGTGAGGATCAGTGCCACCGCCTGCGTGATGATCGCGAAATACACGCCGCCCACGCGCCGCTTGAACATCGCGAAGCTGATGATCCAGGCCAGCAGGCTCGGTACGGCGACGACCGCGAACAGGGCGAAGGTCAGGCTCTTGAACGGCACCCACAGCGCCGGCAACGCGGTGATCTGGTTCCAGTCCATGAAGTCCGGGATGCCGGGCGTGCTCTGGATCTTGGTGGCGATCGGGTCGGAGGCCTCCAGCTTCAGGAACATCGCCATCGCATACCCACCGAGGCCGAAGAACACGCCCTGCCCCAGGCTCAGCACCCCGCCATAGCCCCAGATCATCACCAGGCCCACGGCGACGAAGGCATAGGTGAGGTACTTGCCGACCAGGTTGAGCCGGAACACGTCCAGCGTGAGTGGCAGCACCACGGCCAGCAGCACCGCCAGCAGCAGCAGGCTGGCCAGCTGGTAGCGGCGGGTCCAGTTCATCAGCGTTTGCATTTCTTTTCTCCCTACGACAGCAAAAATCAGCGTCGGACCTTGACGGCGAACAGTCCTTGCGGCCGCACCATCAGGATCAGGACGATCAGCGACAGGGTGATCACCTTGGCCATCGAGCCGGCCAGGAAGAACTCGGTGATCGATTGCGTCTGGGCGATGCCGAACGCCGAGAGCACCGTGCCCAGCAGGCTGGCGGCGCCGCCGAAGGTGACGACCAGGAAGGAATCGACGATGTACAGCGAGCCCGAGGTGGGCCCGGTGGAGCCGATGGTGGTGAACGCCGCGCCGGCAACCCCGGCGATGCCGCAGCCGATCGCGAAGGTGAGCCGGTCGGTCTTCTTCGTGTCGATGCCGGTGGCGTTGGCCATGACACGGTTCGCGACCGTGGCGCGCACGCGCAGACCCCAGCGGCTGCGATGCAGTGCGATCAGCACGCCGGAGGTGACCACCGCGGTGAGCGCCAGCACGAACAGGCCATTGATCGGAATGTCGAGGCCGGGCGCCGGTGCCCACGAGCCGAGGATCCACTCCGGCAGCGTGGGGCTCACCTCCTTCGGGCCGACGAAGGTGCGGAACATCTGCTGGATCGCCAGGCTGATGCCCCAGGTGGCCAGCAGCGTGTCCAGCGGCCGCCGGTACAGGTGGCGGATCAAGGCCCACTCCACCAGCCAGCCGGCGATGAAGGAAAAGCCGAAGGCCGCCAGGATCGCCAGCGGAAAGTAGAAGGGCAGGAAGTGCGGCGCGTGGTTCTCGGCGATCTTGGAGCCGAGATAGATCGTGTAGGCGCCGATCGTCATGAACTCGCCATGGGCCATGTTGATCACGCCCATCTGGCCGAAGATGATCGCCAGGCCCAGGCCCATGAGCAGCAGCACCGAGAACAGGCTGAGGCCCGCGAAGCCCTGCATCAGGCCGATGTTCATCATTTCCGAAAGCGTCATGCCATGCTCCGGGAGGTGGGGAGGGAAAGGGGGCCCGCGGCGTGCTGCCGCGGGCCGGCGGGCGTGCTTACTGATAGCCCTTGGGGAACGGGTCCGGCTTGATCAGCTCGGGCGACTCCGACACCACCTTGAAGCTCGCGTCCGGCATGCCCACGGCGATGCGCGACTTGCTCCAGAGGTGGTGGTTGGCATCGACCTTCACATAGCCCTCGGGGGCGGTCTTCAGCTCGATGCCGGGGGAGGCCGCGACCACCTTGTCGACGTCGAAGCTCTTGGCCTTCTCGACGGCGGCTTTCCACAGCCAGGGGCCCAGGTAGCCCGCCTGCGTGACGTCGCCGATCACCGCGTCCTTGCCGTACTTGGCCTTGAAGGCGCTGACGAACTTCCTGTTGTTCTCGTTGTCCAGCGTCTGGAAGTACTTCATCGACGAATAGAAGCCGGCGAAGTTCTCGCCGCCGACGCCGGTCATCTCGTCCTCGGTCACCGCCAGCGTGACCAGCAGCTGCTTGTCACCGGTGATGCCCGCTGCCTTCAGGGCCTTGTAGAAGGCCACGTTGGATCCGCCGACGACGGCGGCATAGATGCAGTCCGGCTTCTGCACCTTGATCTTGTTCATCAGCGAGCCGAAGTTGGTGCTGCCCAGGGGGTAGTACTCCTCGCCGACGACCTTGCCCTTCTGGAAGTTCTCGATGTGCTTGCGCGCGATCTTCATCGAGGTGCGCGGCCAGATGTAGTCCGAGCCGACCAGGAAGAAGGTCTTGGCCTTCTTCTCCTTCTTGGCCCAGTCCAGGCTGTAGAGGATCTGCTGCGTCGCTTCCTGGCCGGTGTAGATCACGTTCTTGGACTGCTCCAGGCCTTCGTAGAACGTGGGGTAGTACAGCAGGCCGTTTTCCTTCTCGAACACCGGCAGCACCGCCTTGCGCGAGGCCGAGGTCCAGCAGCCGAACACCGCGGCGCAGTGGTCGTTGATCAGGAGTTTCTTGGCCTTCTCGGCAAAGGTCGGCCAGTCGGACGCGCCGTCTTCCTTGATCACCTTGATCTTGCGACCGAGCACGCCGCCGGCGGCGTTGATCTGGTCGATGGCGAGCTGCTCGGCTTCGATGGCGCCGGTCTCCGAGATCGCCATGGTGCCGGTGGACGAATGCAGCTGGCCCACCGTCACCTCGCCGTCGGTCACGGCGAGCTTGCTGGTGTTGACCTGGGCGGTCGCCTGGGCGCCGGCCCAGGCGGGCAGGCCGGCGACCGAGGCGGCGCCCATGGCCTGGAGCAGGCGGCGGCGCGCCGTGTCCGGTTGGGAGAGGGCGGGCTTCTGGGGTGCAGTCTTCATGCGATGGGTCCTCACGACGGGTTTGCTTGGGGCCCGGTTGGTGCAGCTTGTGCCGGGGTGGTGCGAAGACTAGGCACGGCTGCGCGGACGGCCCATACGTCAATCAACGTAGCGACACGCTCCGCCCTGGTGCGGCACCCTTAGAACAGTTCTTGCTAACTCACCGGCATGCAGCCGCCGCATGCCCAACGCACCGAGCCCGAAGCCGCCGTGCCCCAGACCATCTTTCGCTTCCGTCGCGACTACAACTCCTGGGTGGCCGACGAGAGCATGGAGGACTACGCGCTGCGCTACACGCCCAAGAGCTTTCGCCGCTGGAGCGAGTTCCGGGTGGCCAACACGGCCTTCGGCTCGCTGTCGTTCCTGGCGCTGGAGGCGATCGGCGGGGCCATCGCGCTCAACTACGGTTTCAGCAATGCGATGTGGGCGATCGCGGTGGTGAGCGTGATCATCTTTCTGACCGGCCTGCCGATCGCCGTGTACGCGGCCCGCTACGGGCTGGACATGGACCTGCTCACGCGCGGCGCCGGCTTCGGCTATCTCGGCTCCACGATCACTTCGCTGATCTACGCCGTCTTCACGTTCATCTTCTTCGCGCTCGAGGCCGCGATCATGGCGCTGGCGCTGCAGCTGGTGGTGGACTGGCCGCTGGTGTGGTGCTATCTCGCGTCCTCGCTCGTGGTGCTGCCACTGGCCATGCGCGGCATCACGCTGATCTCGAAGCTGCAGGCCTGGACGCAGCCGCTCTGGCTGTTCCTGCTGCTGCTGCCCTTCGTGTGGATCGCCATTGCGCAGCCGCAGCTCTTTCGCGACTTCAGCACGCTCTCCGGGTTCGGCAGCGGCAGCAGCGGCTTCGACCCGCTGCCCTTCGGCGCGGCCTGCGCGGTGATCTTCTCGCTGGTGGTGCAGATCGGCGAGCAGGTGGACTTCCTGCGCTTCCTGCCGGAGCGCACCCGCGCCAACCGCGTGCGCTGGTGGGGCGCCGTGCTCGTGGCCGGGCCGGGGTGGGTGTTCATGGGTGCGCTCAAGATGGCGGGCGGCGCCTTCCTGGCGTTCGCCGCCTTGCAGTTCGAGGTGGCGCCGCATCGGGCCGTCGAGCCCACGCAGATGTTCCTGACCGGCTTCACGCAGGCGGTGGGACGGCCCGGCCTGGCGGTGGCGATGACGGTGCTGTTCGTGGTGGTCTCGCAGGTGAAGATCAACCTCACCAACGCCTATGCCGGCTCGCTCGCCTGGTCGAACTTCTTTGCCCGGGTGACGCGCAGCCATCCGGGCCGCGTGGTCTGGCTCGTCTTCAACGTGGTGATCGCCACGCTGCTGATGTCGCTGGGCGTGTTCGCCGCGCTCGAAAAGGTGCTGGCCATCTACAGCAACGTGGCGATCGCCTGGGTCGGCGCACTGGTCGCCGACCTCGTGATCAACAAGCCGCTCGGCCTCAGCCCGCGGCACATCGAGTTCCGGCGCGCCCACCTGTTCGACTTCAACCCCGTGGGGCCAGGCGCGATGGTGCCGGCCGCGACGGTCGCCTGCCTCGCCTACAGCGGGTGGTTCGGCGAGACGGCTGCCGCCTTTTCACCGTTCCTGGCGCTCGGACTGTCGCTGGTGCTCGCGCCCCTGCTGGCGTGGGTCACCCGTGGGCGCTACTACCTGGCGCGCCTGCCCAGCACCGAATGGCAGCCGGGCGAGGTGGTGCGCTGCGCCGTCTGCGAGAACCAGTTCGAATCCGAAGACATGGCGCGCTGTCCGGCGTATGCGGCGCCGATCTGCTCGCTGTGCTGCTCGCTGGAGTCTCGCTGCCACGATCGCTGCAAGACCGATTCGCGCGCGGCCGACCAGCTGCGGGCCGTCGCCGCGGCCTTGCTGCCGCGCAGCTGGGCGGCACACGTGAACTTCCGCGCCGGCCACTACCTGCTGGTGCTGCTGTCTCTCCTCGGCATCATGGCCTTCCTGCTCGGGATGGTGTTCGTGCAGGAGAGCCTGGAAATTCCGGCCGCGACCTTGCGCCTGCCCTTCCTGAAGGTCTACGCCCTGCTCGCACTCCTGAGCGCGGTGTGCGCCTGGTGGGTGGTCCTCAGCACCGACAGCCGCCGGCTGGCGCAGGACGAATCGGAGCGCCAGACGCAGCTGCTGCTGCAGGAGATCGACGCCCACCGCCGCACCGACGCCGCCCTGCAAACCGCCAAGGACCATGCCGAGTCGGCCAGCCTGGCCAAGACCCGCTACGTCGCCGGCATGACGCACGAACTGCGCTCGCCCCTGAACAGCATCCTGGGCTACACGCAGGTGCTGCTCAAGAGCCCGCAGGTGGAAGGCTGGCTGCGCGAGACGGTGGCGACGATGCACCACAGCGGCGAGCACATGCACGCCCTGATCGACGGCTCGCTGGAGCTCGCCCGCATCGAGGCCGGCCGCCTGCGGCTGGACGTGGCGCCGCTGCCGCTGCCCGAGCTGATCGCGGATGTCGAGCGCATGATGCGGCCGCAGGCGGAGGCCAGGGGACTGCACTTCGTCGTCGAGGTGCTGGGCACGATGCCGGCGTGGATCCGCGCCGACGGCAAGCGGCTGCGCCAGATCCTGATCAACCTGCTGGCCAATGCGGTGCGGTTCACGCTGCACGGCGAAGTCAGGCTGCGGCTGGACTTCCGCCGTCACGTGGCGCACGTCGACGTGGTCGACACCGGCATCGGCATCGCGCCGCAGGACCAGGAGCGGATCTTCCTGCCGTTCGAGCGGGGCAGCGCCGGCCGGCGCACCAGCGAGGCCGGCACCGGCCTCGGCCTGACCATCACGCACCTCCTCACCGAATTGATGGGGGGCGCTCTGACGCTGGAGAGCGAACCGGGCCGCGGCAGCACCTTCCGCGTGCGGGTGTACCTGCCGGAGCTGCTGCCGGAAGCGGGCCGGACGCAGCCGCCCGTGCCGGCCCTGCGGCCCGTGATCGGCTATCTCGCGCCGCGCCGCACCTTGCTGGTGGTGGACGACCAGGCCCTGCAGCGCCAGCTGCTGGCCGCCTTGCTGGTGCCGGTCGGCTTCACCGTGCTGGAGGCGGCCAGCGGCCGCGAGTGCGTGGAGATCGTGGAGCAGCAGCCGATCGATGCCGTGCTGCTGGACATCACGATGGACGACCTCGATGGCTGGCAGACGGCAGCGCTGCTGCGCGGGCTGCGAGCTGCCGCGGCGCTACCCATCGTGTTCGTCTCCGGCAACCTGTTCGACCACCGTCCGGACCGCATCGAGGCGCTGCATTGCCAGGGCTTCGTGGCCAAGCCGGTACTGGAATCCGAGCTGCTCGACGCCCTGGAGCGGGCGCTGCAGCTCGAATGGGTGCGGGCCGACATGCCGCTGGCGCCGGTGCAGCCGCCCGTGTCGGCTGATCCGGTCGCGCACCTCCTGCCGGAAGAACTGCGCGAGGAACTGCTGCGCCTCGTGCACCAGGCCAATGCCTCGGCCCTGCGCCAGCGCCTGCGCAGCGCGCAGCGGCAATGGCCGGCGCTGGCGGAGTCGCTGCAAGTGCTGCAGGCAAGTGCCGATCGCTTCGACTTTGCGGCGCTCGCCGCGCAGCTGCGGGAGGATGAGGATGTCGCCCGGGCCTGAAACCCTCGGTGCCTTCGATGGCATGGCGCCGAGCCCGGTGGTGCTGGTGGTCGACGACGCGCTCGACACCCTGCGCATGCTGTGCGACGCGCTCGCGATCGAGGGCTACACCGTGATGGTGGCGCGCGACGCCGACGAGGCGCGGCAACGGTTCGAGATGGCGGTGCCGGACATCGTGCTGCTGGACGCGATCATGCCCGGCACCGACGGCTTCGCCCTGTGCCGGGAAATCAAGGCGACGCCGCCCTGGTCGCACGTGCCGATCGTGTTCATGACGGGTTTGTCGGACACCGAGCAGGTGGTGCGCGGGTTCGCGAGCGGCGGCGTCGACTACGTGGTCAAGCCGCTGCGCATTCCCGAAGTGCTGGCGCGCATGGCCACGCACCTGCGCAACGCGCGGGCGGCGCGGCTGGCGCGCGAGGCGGTGGACGTGGCCGGCATGGGCGCCGTGGTGCTCGATGGCCAGGGCCGCATCGCCTGGCGTTCGCCCCAGGCCACGCGCTGGCTGGAGGCCGCGTTCGGCGCGGCGCTGGGCGAGGCGTCCGCCTGGCTCGCCGCTGTGCCCCCCGCCGGGGAAGCGAGTCGCCGCCTGGCCGACGGCGCGCGCTTGCTGGCGCGGCACATGGGCGCCGGCACCTATTCCGAGACGATGCTGCTGCTGCGGCTGGCAGCTGCCGGCGTGCCGGTGCCCGCGGGCCGCTCGCTGCAGACCACGCTGACGCCACGCGAGACCGAAGTCCTGGCCTGGCTGGCCAAGGGCAAGACCAACCGCGACATCGGCGACATCCTCGGCATGAGCCCGCGCACGGTGAACAAGCACCTGGAGCACATCTACGAAAAGCTCGGGGTCGAAACGCGAACGGCGGCGGTTGCGGCGGCCGCGGGGCAGATGCAGGGCCCGGAATGAGACTCCTGAGACCCCGGCCCCTCTCGTTGCGGGCTTGACGCGCGATCCATGCGCGCCGCACTCACGTGCTCTCGCGCACCGCCAGTTCAAACCCCACATCGACCGCCGCCTGCTCCGGCGGCTGGCGCTGGATCAGCGCGAGCAGCATGCGGGCGGCGGCGGCACCCATCGCGCCGCGCCGCGTGCCCACCGTGGTCAGCGGCGGCACCATCTGATCGCTGCCGGTGAGGTCGTTGAAGCCCGCCACGGCCATGTCGGCCGGCACGCGCACGCCCAGCCTCAGCGCCGTCAGCAGCGCGCCCTGCGCGAGGTCGTCGTTGCAGAAGAAGATCGCATCGACCCGCGGACTCTGCGCCAGGATCTGCTCGAACATCTGCCCGCCCAGCGCCATCGACGAGGGCGCCGGGTTCAGCCACTCCAGCCGCGCATCGTGCAGGCCCCCGCTGCGCATCTCGCCGCGCCAGCCGTCGAGGCGCTGCATTGTGCGCGGGTCCAGCTGCGCCGCGGCAAAGGCGATGCGCCGGCGGCCGCGCGCGAGCAGGTGGCGCGTGAGTTCGCGCGCCGCGTCGCGCTGCGAGAAGCCGACGCTGTACACGCCTTCTTCCTGCGAGGTTTCCATCACGTGCACGCAGGGCACGGCACTGCGGACGATCAGCTCGCGCGTCGCGGCGCTATGTTCGAAGCCGGTCACCACCAGGCCCGCGGGCCGGTGCAAGAGCTGTTCGCGCAGGAGTTGCTCCTCCTCGCTCTGGTCGTAATGCGTGATGCCGATCAGCGCCTGGTAGCCGGCCGGTCGCAAGGTCCGCTGGATCGCCTCGATCACGTCGACGAACAGCGCGTTCGACAAGGCGGGGATCAGCACGCCCACGTGCGAGCCTTGCTGCGAGGCCAGCGCGCGGGCCGCGGGGTCCGGCACGTAACCCAGCTTGCGGGCGGCGGCCTGCACGCGAGCGATCAGCTCCGGGTCGACGTGGCGCTCGCCGCGCAAGGCGCGCGAGGCGGTCATCGCGCTCACGCCGGCGCTGTGGGCGACATCGGCCAGCGTGATGCGGCCGCTGGCGCGGCGGCCGCGCGTGGGGGACGGAGTGGGCATCCGGGCAATTACCTAGAATAGGTCGTTTTGTGACTGGTTAGGATAGCGGTATCCGGAGGCTGCCTCATCCGGGTTTCACCCGTCCGTCTTTTTCTCCTCCCAGTTTTCGCCGTCTTGTCCTCTCCGCCTGAATTTCCTTCTTCGCCGGATAGCGCTATCCGGCTCGATTCGCAGCCGCGCGCCGCGCCGCCGGACCTCGTCGTCATGGGGGTCGCGGGCAGCGGCAAGTCCACCATTGCGCGCGCGCTGGCCGAGCGCGCCGGCTGCGTGCTGGTCGAAGGCGATGACTTCCACCCGCCGGAAAACATCCGCAAGATGAGTGCCGGCATCGCGCTGACCGACGACGACCGGCGCGAATGGCTGGCCCGCATCGCGCAGCAGTTGCACGACCATCCCACTGGCCTGGTGGTGTCCTGCTCGGCCCTCAAGCGCGCCTACCGCGACCGCCTGCGCGCCGCCGCGCCGGGCTTGCGCTTTGCCTTCCTCGCGATCACGCCGGAGCTGGCACGCGAACGCGTGCTTGCCCGCGTGGGCAGCCATTTCTTTCCGCTCACCGTGTTGGACAGCCAGTTCGCCACGCTGGAAGACCCGAGCGGCGAGCCGGGAGTGCTGCGGCTCGATGGCGCACTGCCCGCTGCCGAACTCACGGCACGCATCCTGGCCTGGTCCGGCACGCTGGCCTCGCCGGCCCCGGATTCGAACGAACCCACGAAATCATGAAACCCAACCTGCTGGTGCGCGCCGCGGAGCGCGTCGTCGAGGCGCTGATGGCGCTGGATCTCGCGCTGATCGTGCTCCTCGTCTTCTCCAACGTTGTCGGCCGCTACGGCTTCGGCGCCGGCTTTGCCGGTGCCGAAGAGGTGTCGCGACTGCTCTTCGTGTGGCTGGTGTTTCTCGGGGCGGTGCTCGCCCTGCGCCGCGGCGGCCACCTCGGCGTGGCGCTGCTGCAGGCGCGACTGCCGCGCCCCCTGCGCCGCGCCTGCGCGGTGCTCACTCACGTGCTGATGCTCTACGCGCTGTGGCTGTTCCTGGCCGGCAGCTGGAGCCAGGTGCAGATCGGCCTGCATACCTATTCGACGGTGCTGCACTACCCGAACGCCTTCATGGCCGCCTCGGGACTGGTGTGCGCCGCCTCGATGCTGTTGATCGTCGCCGCCAACCTGCTGCGCGTCGTGTTCGACCGCGCCGGCGCCATGGTGCCTGGCGACCCCGAGCCGATGGGGCAGCAGCTCGCGCTGGGAGCGGCCGAATGACCAGCATCTTCATCTTCCTCGGCACGCTGGTGGGCCTGATGGCGCTGGGCATGCCGGTGGCTTTCGCGCTGATGCTCACGGGTGTCGCGCTGATGATCCAGCTGAATTTCTTCGACGCCCAGCTGGTCGCGCAGAACATGCTGGCCGGGGCCGACATCTACCCGCTGATGGCCGTGCCGTGCTTCATCCTGGCCGGCGAGCTGATGAACGCGGGCGGCATCTCGCGCCGCGTGATCGCACTGGCCGCTGCACTCGTGGGCCACATCCGCGGCGGCCTGGGCTACGTCGCCATCGGCGCGACGCTGCTGCTCGGATGCTTCTCCGGCTCGGCGATCGCCGACACGGCCGCCGTCGCGACGCTGCTGATCCCGATGATGCGCGACTACGGCTATCCGGTGCCGCGCTCGGCCGGCCTGATCGCGGCCGGCGGCGTGATCGCGCCCATCGTGCCGCCGTCGATGCCCTTCATCATCTTCGGGGTCGCGACCAACACGTCGATCACCGCCCTGTTCGTGGCCGGCATCGTGCCGGCCCTGCTGCGCGCCCTCGGCCTGGTGGGCGTGTGGACACTGCTCGCCCGCAAGATGGAAACCGCCGTGCAGCCGCGCCGCAGCTGGGGCGAGCGCGGTCGCGCGCTGGTCGACTCGCTGTGGGCGCTCGTGCTGCCCGTGCTGATCGTCGGCGGCCTGCGGGGCGGCGTCTTCACGCCGACCGAGGCCTCTGCGGTCGCGGCCGTCTACGCGCTGTTCGTCAGCCTGTTCGTGTACCGCGAAGTGACGTTCAAGCAGCTGCCCGAGCTGCTGGTGAAGGCGGCCCGCACCACCAGCACGGTGATGTTCCTGTGCGCCGCGGCCTTCGTGTCCTCGTACATGGTCACGCTGGCCGACCTGCCCGCGCAGGTCACCGGCGCGCTCGGCCCGATGATGGACCACCCGCGCATCCTGATGGCCACCGTCATGCTGCTGCTGCTGGCCATCGGCAGCGTGATGGACCTGACGCCCACGATCCTGGTGCTCGGCCCGGTGCTGATGCCGCTGGTGATCAAGGCCGGCATCGATCCCACCTACTTCGGCGTGATGTTCATCCTGGTCGGCACGCTCGGCCTGATCCATCCGCCGGTGTGCACGGTGCTCAACGTCGTGTGCGGCATCGCCCGCATCTCGCTGGAGAGCGCCACCCGCGGCGTCTGGCCCTTCCTGCTGGTGGAGGCCGTCCTGGTCTTCCTGTTCGTCGCCTTCCCGGGATTCATCACGGTCCCGATGTCCTGGTTCCATTAACTCCAACAATCCGGAGCAAAGCTTGAAGAAGTTCATCCAAACCCTGCTGGTCTCGGTTGCCGTGGTCACGGCATCGCTGGCCGCCCACGCGGCCGACTACAAGCCGCACATCGTCCGCTTCGGCTACGGCCTGGCCGAGGACAGCAACCAGGGCCGCGCGGCCAAGTTCCTGGTCGAAGACCTCGGCAAGCGCACCGACGGCAAGTTCCACATGAAGGGCTTCGCCAGCGCCGCGCTCGGCAGCGACATCCAGATGCAGAACGCCCTGATCGGCGGCGCGCAGGAAATGACGGTGGTCTCCACCGCCACGCTGGTGGGCATCGTCGACGACTTCGGCGTGTTCGACCTGCCCTTCCTGTTCGCCAACGAGAAGGAAGCGGACACCGTCCTCGACGGCCCGGTCGGCCAGAAGCTGATGGCCAAGCTGGAAGCCAAGGGCCTCGTCGGCCTGGTGTACTGGGAAAACGGCTTCCGCAACCTCACGAACTCCAAGCGTCCCATCGCGAAGATGGAGGACCTGAAGGGCGTGAAGCTTCGCGTGATGCAGAACCCGATGTACATCGACATGTTCAACGCCATGGGCGCCAACGCCGTGCCGCTGTCCTTCTCCGAGCTGTTCACGGCGCTGGAGTCGAAGACCGTCGACGGCGAAGAGAACCCGGTGAACACGGTGGAGTCGAGCAAGTTCTACGAAGTGCAGAAGTACCTGTCGATCACCCGCCACGTGTACAGCCCGTGGATCGTGCTGGCCAGCAAGAAGTGGTGGGACGGCCTCTCCGCCGACGAGAAGAATGCCGTGCGGGCATCGGCCGTCGCCTCGCGTGACTTCGAGCGCAAGGACAGCCGCGCCGAGGGCGCCCGCGCCCTGGAAGACCTGAAGAAGAAGGGCATGCAGGTGACCGTGCTGGCCGAGCCCGAGCTGGAGCGCATGCGCCAGACCGCGCGCCCCGCCACCGCGAAGTTCGCGGCCGCCGGCCATGCGGAGCTGGTGAAGGAAGTGGAAGCCGAAGTCACCAGGCTGCGCAAGTAAGCAGCCCCAAGAGCGGCCCGCCCCGTTGCGGGCCGCTCTGACGCGCCAGCCCCCCATGCGCAGGGGCCGCGTCAAGCGCGCACAGTTCACAACTTTTCCGGTCCGCGCCGGAGCGGCTGCAGGCGTTGAGGCAAGGCTCCACGACAATAGCCGGATCTTGTCTTCCCCCCTGCAAATCCTCCAGACCGTCTTTGGCTACCCCGCGTTCCGGGGCCGGCAGGCGGAGATCGTCGACCACGTCGTCACCGGCGGCGATGCGCTGGTGCTCATGCCCACCGGCGGCGGCAAGTCGCTGTGCTACCAGATCCCGGCGCTCGCCCGCCAGCAAGCCGGGCAAGGCGTCACGGTCGTGGTGTCGCCGCTGATCGCCCTGATGCACGACCAGGTCGGTGCACTGCACGAAGTGGGCGTCAAGGCCGCCTTCCTCAATTCCACCCTCTCGCTCGAGGAGGCCAACGAGGTCGAGCGCAAGTTCGCGCGCGGCGAGCTGACGCTGCTCTATGCCGCACCCGAGCGCGTCACCACCGCGCGCTTCCTGGCGCTGCTCGACGGCCTGCACCAGAAGGGGCAGGTCGCGCTGTTCGCCATCGACGAGGCGCACTGCGTCAGCCAGTGGGGCCACGACTTCCGGCCGGAGTACCGCGGCCTGGCGCTGCTGCATACGCGCTACGCGGGCGTGCCTCGCATCGCGCTCACGGCGACGGCCGATGCGACCACGCGCGCCGACATCGTGCAGCACCTGCAACTGGAGGACGCGGGCCAGTTCGTCAGCAGCTTCGACCGGCCCAACATCCGCTACACGATCGCCGAGAAGAAGGAGGCCACGCAGCAGCTGCTGCGCTTCATCGAGCGCGAGCATGCCGGCGAGGCGGGCATCGTCTACTGCCAGTCGCGCAAGCGCGTGGAGGAGATCGCGGAGATCCTGTGCCGCGAAGGCATGGACGCCCTGCCCTATCACGCCGGCCTCGATGCCTCGGTGCGCCAGCGCCACCAGGACCGCTTCCTGCGCGACGAGGGCGTGGTGATGACGGCGACCATCGCCTTCGGCATGGGCATCGACAAGCCGGACGTGCGCTTCGTCGCGCACCTCGACCTGCCGAAGAACATCGAGGGCTACTACCAGGAGACGGGCCGCGGCGGCCGCGACGGCCTGCCCTCGGACGCCTGGATGGCCTATGGCCTGCAGGACGTGGTGAACCAGCGCCGCATGATCGACGAGAGCCCCGCGCCGGAAGAATTCAAGCAGGTGCTGCGCGGCAAGCTCGATGCGCTGCTGGCGCTGGCCGAGGCCACGGATTGCCGGCGCGTGCGACTGCTGGCGTACTTCGGCGAGCCGAGCCAGCCTTGCGGCAACTGCGACAACTGCCTGCAGCCCCCCGCCGTATGGGACGGCACCGAGGCGGCGCGCATGCTGCTGTCGACGATCTACCGCGTGCAGCAGGTCAACGGCCTGCACTTCGGTGCCGGCCACATCATGGACATTCTGCGCGGCAAGGACACCGAGAAGGTGCGCCAGTTCGGCCACCAGAAGCTCTCCACCTTCGGCATCGGTGCGCAGTTCTCCGAGCAGCAATTGCGCGGGGTGCTGCGGCAGCTGATCGCCACGCAAGCGCTGGCGGTGGACGCGTCCTCGTACAACACGCTGCATCTCACGGCCGCCTCGCGCGCCGTCCTCAAGGGCGAGCAGCAGGTGCAGCTGCGCGAGTCGATCAACCAGCCGGCGGGCCGGGCCCGGCGCGAGCGCGGTTCAGGCAGGGCCACGCCCGCGGTCGCGGCGGCGCTCGATGGGCAGGCACAGCAGCGCTTTGCCGCGCTGAAGGCCTGGCGCACGGAAGTCGCGAAGGCCCACAACCTGCCCGCCTACGTGATCTTCCACGACGCCACGCTCGCCGCCATCGCGGCACTCGATCCGCGCGAGCTGCGCGCGCTCGAAGGCGTCAGCGGCATCGGCGCGAAAAAGCTCGAGACCTATGGGCCGGGGGTGATGGACGTGTTGCAGGCGCTGGCCTGAGCGGCGCGCATCGGCCGGATGCTTGCGCCCGGGTAGCCGCGCGAATCGGTTCAGACGAAGCCGATCTGCCGGGCCTCGCGCACTTCGGGCTTGATGCGGTGTTCGGCCTCCAGCTGCTCGAGGAATTCTTCGGCCGTGAGCTGCGCGGCCAGGATCTCGATCTGCCGCTTCACCGCCGCGAAGTCACCCGGGCAAAGCTGCTCCATCTTCGCCAGCCGCGCGAGCGCCTCCGGCGTCAGCAGCGCGGCCTCGCCGGCCAGCGCCTCGGTCACGAACATGCGTTCGCGCTGCGGCGCGGTCAGCGGCTTGAAGCGGATCTTGAAGGCGAAGCGCCGCAGCGCCGCCTGGTCGATGCGCTCCATCAGGTTGGTGGTGCAGATGAAGATGCCGGCAAAGCGCTCCATGCCCTGCAGCATCTCGTTCACCTCGGTCACCTCGTAGGTGCGCTGGGCGCCGCGCCGGTCCTGCAGGAAGCTGTCGGCCTCGTCCAGCAACAGCACAGCCTTTTCCGCCTCCGCCTCGCGGAACATGCCCGCCATGTTCTGCTCGGTCTCGCCAACGAACTTGCTCATGAGGTCGCTCGCCTGCTTGATCAGGAGCGGCCGGTCGAGGCTGCGGGCGATGTGTTCCGCCAGCGCCGTCTTGCCGGTGCCGGGCGCACCGTAGAAGCACAAGGTGCCGTGGCCGCGCGCCTTCAGCGCATTGACGATGCGGGGCAGCTCGAAGCGCGACTCGACGTTCAACATCTCCAGGTCGTAGGTCGTCACACTGGGGCGCATGCCGGCATCGCCGCTGCGGGTGCCGAGCGCGCGGTCGGCGTTGCGCAGTTGCCGGGCTATCAGGTCCTCGACCGACACGCCCTCCGCGGACGCCAGCCCCGCAAAGCGCACCGCCGTGCGGATCTGCGCCGGCGTCAAACCCTTGCGCTCGGTCAGCTTGGCGACGAAGCCCTCGGACACGCTCACGCCATCCAGCGTCTTGCGCACCAGGCCCTCGCGCGCACCGGGCGGCGGTGACTTCAATTCGAGGTGATAGGCAAAGCGGCGCCGGAACGCGGGATCGATCTGCTCGATGCGGTTGGTGACCCAGACGGTCGGCACCGGATTCGATTCGAGGATCTGGTTGACCCACGCCTTGCCGCTCACGCTGCCGGAGGGCGGCGCCACCACCTGCTCGGCGCGCGCCATCCATTGCGCGGCCTCGTTGGAGATGGGCGGGAACACGTCTTCGACCTCGTCGAACAGCAGCGCCGCCTGGGAGCTGCCCTTGAGGAACACCTGCGCGATCTGCAGCGAGCGATAGCGGTCGCGGCCGCTCAGCGAATTGCCGTCCCGGTCGGCGTATTCGACCTCGAAGAGCTCGAGGCCGGCGGCCTGCGCGACCACCTTGGCAAGCTCGGTCTTGCCGGTGCCGGGCGGGCCGTACAGCAGCACGTTGACGCCCGGCTCCTTGCGATCGATGGCGTTGCGCAGCAAGGCCCGCAGCACGCGCGCGTCCTCCTCGACGAAGCCGAAGTCGTCCAGCGTCAGCTCGCTCTTGGCGCAGGGCCGCGTGAAGACGGCCATCAACTCGCTCTGGTCGCGGTATTCGCGCATCAGCACCGGCGGCAGCTTTTCGCTGACCTTCATCAGGTCGGCCAGATCCGTGATGTTGTGTTCGGAGATCAGGTTCTCGACCAGGCCGATGCGTTCGAGCCGCGAGCCGGCGCGCAGGGCCTCGCCGACATCGGCCGCATTGACGCCCGCCACCTCCGCGATCGCGGCATACGCCTCGGGCGCGTTGTTCACCTTGAATTCCACCAGCAGGCTGCGCAGGTCGCGCTGGTAGCGCGCGAGCGTGCCGTACAGCAGCAGCGCGCGCTCCGCCTTGTTCAACTGCAGCAGGCTGGCCAAGGCGTCGATGTTCTTCTCCACCAGCGTGGAGTGCTTCTTCAGCGCATGCGTCAGCCACTCGCCGGTGATGGTCAGGACCGACAGCAGGTCCTTGGGCTGGTCCTTGGCGTATTCATCCAGGTAGAAGAACAGCGTGCCTTCTTCGTAGGGGCCGCGCCAGACACCGTGGCGGTCCAGGAACTCCCGCGGGCTGAGCTGCTCGTGGCCGCGCCAGAATTCGTTGTCCTTGCAACGGCGCCCGAGAAACTCGCGCAGGCGGTCGAGCGAGGGTGCCGGCCACGCCAGGTGGCGCCCGGCCAGCGAGAGCAGGCCGTTCAGGTCGCGGCGCACGTTGAACTTGGCGCCCTGCTTGGCGGCCAGCGTCAGCACGAAGTGCGAGCACATCAGGTCCAGGACGGGGGCGTCCTTCAGACCCGGTGAGGGGAGCACTTGCAGATCCAGCGAACGCTTGGCCAATCGACCTCCGTGAACAGGGGCGGCTTACGATAACGCGACCTGATGCTACATGGAAGCCGCACGGACGTGGCACCGTCCACCGCCGGCGGATGGCCGCCGGCACAATGGGCCCATGATCGGCCTGCCAGACGTCCGTGCCGCCGCTGCCCGCCTGCACGGGCAGGTGCTGAACACGCCCTGCGTGGAGTCGCGCATGCTCTCGCAGGTGGCCGGCTGCCAGGTGTACCTGAAGTTCGAGAACCTGCAGTTCACGGCCTCCTTCAAGGAGCGCGGAGCCTGCAACAAGCTCGTCCAGCTGAGCCAGGAGGAGCGGGCGCGGGGTGTCATCGCCATGAGCGCCGGCAACCATGCGCAGGGGGTGGCCTATCACGCCCAGCGCATCGGCATCCGTGCCCTGATCGTCATGCCGCGCTTCACCCCCATGGTGAAGGTGGAGCGCACCCGCAGCTTCGGGGCCGAGGTGGTGCTGCATGGCGACACGCTGGAAGAATCGCGCGCCCACGCGTTCGATCTGGCCGCGCAGGAGCAGCTGGTGTTCGTCCACCCTTACGACGACGACGCCATCATCGCCGGCCAGGGCACGGTCGCCCTGGAGATGCTGGAGGCCGTGCCCCAGCTCGACACGCTGGTGGTCGCCATCGGCGGCGGCGGGCTGATCGGCGGCATCGCGGCGGCGGCCAAGGCGCTCAAGCCGGGCATTCGGGTGATCGGCGTGCAGACGCTGCGGTTTCCGAACATGTACAACGCGGTGAAGGGCGCAGCGCTGCCGCAGGGCGAATCGACCATCGCGGAAGGCATTGCGGTGGGCCGGCCGGGCCAGTTCACGCAGCCCCTGGTGGAGCGCTATGTCGACGACATCGTGCTGGTGGACGAGGGCGACGTCGAGCAGGCCATCGTGATGCTGCTGGACATCGAGAAGACCCTGGTCGAAGGAGCCGGCGCGGCGCCGCTGGCCGCGGTGATGAAGGAACCGGAGCGGCATGCCGGCCGCATGGTCGGGCTGGTGCTGGGCGGCGGCAACATCGATCCCATGCTGCTGGCGGCGATCATCCAGCGCGGCATGGTGCGGGCCGGCCGGCTGGCGCGGCTGAAGGTCTGCGCGCGCGACGTGCCGGGTTCGCTGGCGCACATCACCTCGGTGGTGAGCAGTGCCGGCGCCAACATCGACGAGGTTCACCACCAGCGGGCCTTCACCATGCTGGCGGCGCAGAACGTCGAGATCCAGCTCGTCGTTCAGACACGCGGCCGCGCCCACGTGCAGGCGCTGCTGGAGGCGCTGCGCGGCGCCGGTTTCCAGGCGGAAGAGGAGTGACGAGCCCCGCTTGGCCCCTGCGCCGACGGGGCGAGGCCAACGCAGGGGCTAGAATCGACCGGTTCAGGAGATCCACAGGAAGACATTCATGGTGAGCCCCAACGAGCCCCCCCAGCACGGTCACGACTACGAGCCGCAAGACGCAGTGGAATCCGTGGTGCCGATGATCCCCATCGTGCTGCCCATGGTGGGGGCCGCGCTCATGTTCCTGCTGGCCTTCATCGCGATCTACATGGCCTGACCGGCCACCAGCCCGTTCTCCCACCAAGCCCCCTGGCAGCAATGCCCGGGGGCTTGTTCGTTTTCAGGCTTTACGGACGGGCGCATAAGGCCATGCGTTTTTTGCATGGATCCGTCCCGTAACTTTGCAACCTCGGCAGGCGCGCTCCCTAAAATGGTTGTTCCAGCCGCCCGGTTGCCGGCAGCCGCCGCCGACCGGGACCAGGCCTGTTTTCAAAGGGCGCACACCGGGCTGCAAGCGCTGCGCTCCTTTTGAAAACAAGCTTTCAACTTAGGAGCATCGCGTATGAATTCTCCCGTCATGCAGGGTCTGAACCTGGAGACCCCGGCCTTCGTCAAGAACGCCCGCCTGATCGCCTGGGTCGCCGACATGGTCGCCCTGTGCAAGCCGGACCAGGTCTACTGGTGCGACGGCAGCAAGGAGGAATACGACCGCCTCTGCCAGCAGCTGGTGGACAAGGGCACGTTCACGAAACTGAACCCGGCCAAGCGCCCCGGATCCTTCCTGGCCAATTCCGATCCGAGCGACGTGGCCCGGGTGGAAGACCGCACCTTCATCTGCTCGCACAAGAAAGATGACGCGGGCCCGACCAACAACTGGGTCGACCCGAAGGAAATGCGCGCCACCCTGCAGCCGCTGTTCGACGGCTGCATGCGCGGTCGCACGATGTACGTCGTGCCTTTCTCGATGGGCCCGCTCGGCTCCAACATCGCCCACGTCGGCGTGGAGCTTTCCGACAGCGCGTACGTGGCGGTCAACATGCGCCTCATGACGCGCATGGGCAAGGCGGTCTACGACGTGCTTGGCGTCAATGGCGAATTCGTGCCCTGCGTGCACACCATCGGCGCGCCGCTGCAGCCGGGCGAGACGGACCAGACCTCCTGGCCGTGCAACAAGACCAAGTACATCGTCCACTATCCCGAGACGCGCGAGATCTGGTCCTTCGGTTCCGGCTACGGCGGCAACGCGCTGCTGGGCAAGAAGTGCTTCGCCCTGCGCATCGCCTCCAACATGGGCCGGGACCAGGGCTGGCTGGCCGAGCACATGCTGATTCTCGGGGTGACCAATCCCGAAGGCAGGAAGTACCACGTGGCCGCGGCCTTCCCCTCCGCCTGCGGCAAGACCAACTTCGCCATGATGATCCCGCCCAAGGGCTTCGAGGGCTGGAAGGTCACCACCATCGGCGACGACATCGCCTGGATCAAGCCGAACGCGGACGGCCGCCTGTATGCAATCAACCCCGAGGCGGGCTACTTCGGGGTGGCCCCGGGCACGAACTACAAGACGAACCCGAACTGCATGGCTTCGCTCAAGCAGGACGTGATCTACACCAACGTGGCCCTGACCGACGACGGCGACGTCTGGTGGGAAGGCATGGACGGCGAGCCGCCGGCCCACGCCATCGACTGGCAGGGCAAGGACTGGACGCCGCAGCTCGCGAAGGAAACCGGCGCCAAGGCCGCTCACCCGAACGCCCGCTTCACCGTGGCCGCGACCAACAACCCGGCGCTCGATCCCGCCTGGGACGACCCGGCCGGCGTGGCTATCGATGCCTTCATCTTCGGTGGCCGCCGCTCCACCACCGTGCCGCTGGTGACCGAAGCGAACGACTGGGTCGAAGGCGTCTACATGGCCGCGACCATGGGCTCGGAGACCACTGCGGCCATCATGGGCCAGCAAGGCGTGGTGCGGCGCGACCCGTTCGCGATGCTGCCCTTCACGGGCTACAACATGTCCGACTACTTCCAGCACTGGCTGAACCTGGGCAAGAAGCTGGAGGCGTCCGGCGCCAAGCTGCCGAAGATCTTCACGACCAACTGGTTCCGCAAGGGCGAGGACGGCAAGATCGTCTGGCCCGGCTACGGCGAGAACATGCGCGTGCTCAAGTGGATGATCGATCGCCTCGAAGGCAAGGTGCGCGGCGACCGCCACGCCTTCGGCATCAGCCCCAGCTACCAGGAACTGAACTGGGAAGGCCTGCCCTTCACCAAGGCGCAGTTCGACCAGGTCATCGACATCGACCTGCCGGCCTGGGAAAAAGAGCTGCAGCTGCACCACGAGCTGTTCCAGCAACTGGCGCACCACCTGCCCTCCGAGCTGAAGGAAACCAAGGCGAAGATCGAGCAGCGCCTGGCGGCCTGAGCCGGATTGAACAAAAGCAAAAGCCACCGCGAGCGGTGGCTTTTGTCGTTTTGCGGCAGCTGTGGGCGGATCGTCAAGCGCCGCGGGTCGGCGGCAGCTGGGATGGCGTGACGGCGGCGATCTGGCGGGCCTGCCACTTGCGCATGCGTTCCTGGTGCCGCTTGCGCGCCAGCCGGTGCGACCACGCGTCGAGCGCGGCCAGCAGTCGGCCGGGCAGGCGATGGATCAGGTGCCTGACCACGCCCACCGGAACGGGGGCTGGCATGGTGTGCTCGCTCAGCCGCGGGCGCCGCGCAGGGCGTCCTGGCTCATCGCACGGCTCAGGTCGGCCATGATGCGGGCGTCGCTGAGCGCCAGGCTCCACAGCTGGTCGTCGGCACGACGCTGGCGGCGGGCTTCGCCCCAGGCGGCCATGCCACGGCCGACGGCGCCGACCGTCCGGGTGACGGGCGAGCCGAGAAAGGCCAGGACGCCGATCAGCACGTCGGCGGCAAAGTTGCCGGCGGCCTCGGCGCCAGCGGCGCCGCGCGGCACGTTGCCGAATTGGCTGGGGTATTCGATGTTGGCGGTACGTGTCATTTTTGCTTGCTCCCTTGCGGCGATATTGCCGCTTTAATGACCCCGATACTAGGGTAGACCCTGATATTCGTCTACTTTGGATTAGTGATGCCTATCATTCGCCAAGCAAATGAAAGCACCGAACTTCCGCACCCTCGACCTGAACCTGCTGCGCGTCTTCGACCAGGTCATGGCTGAACGCAACCTGACGCGCGCGGCCCGCAATCTCTCGATGACCCAGCCGGCCGTGAGCAATGCCTTGAACCGCCTGCGCGAGGCCCTGGGCGACCGGCTGGTCGCGCGCAGCGGTTACGGCGTCGAACCGACCGCCCGGGCCCTGGCGCTCTGGCCCTCGGTGGGGGAAGCGCTGCGCCAGCTCGAGGCCTCGATCGCGCCCAGCAACTTCGTCGCGGCGGAGGCGACCAGCAGCTTCACGCTGGCGATGGCCGATTCGACGGCCGCCGAAGTCGTGCCCGGGTTGATGCTCATCCTGGAGCGGGAGGCGCCGGGCATCTCGCTGCGCATGCTGCCGCTCACCACGCGTGACCCGCGGCTGGTGCTCGACGAGGGCACGGCGGATCTGGCGGTCGGCTACTTCCCGGCGGTGCTCGCCGACCTCACGGCCCAGGCGCAAGGCGGCGGCATCGTCGCCTTCGAGCACGAACGGCTCTACGACGGTGTCTACGTGTGCGTCATGCGCAAGGGCCACGAACTGGAACACGGGACGCTGGACCTCGACACGTTCTGTGCCGCGCGCCACATGCTCGTGAGCTTCTCCGGCCGGCCCTACGGTTTCATCGACGAGGCACTCGCCTCGGCCGGCCGGCAACGCCGCGTCGTTCTCACGGTCAACCAGTTCTTCACCGCCGCGCGGGTGGTGGAGACCTCGGACCTGCTCACCGTGCTGCCGCGCCACTTCATCCGCGTGACCGGGCGCGAGCAGGACCTGGTGCAGCGGCCCCTGCCCTTCCAGGTGCCGCGGGTGCACGTCGATTCGCTCTGGCATCGCCGGCAGGCGTTGCGGCCCGATCACGCCTGGCTGCGGCAGGCAGTGGCCCAGGCCGCGCGCAAGGACATCGCCGAAGGCGAGCGCGACACGACTGGCTAGCGCCTGGCATGTGCCTTGCAGGTCGCCTCGTCCGGCACTTCGCCGCCAAGGAGCCTCCATGACCCGTCTCGCGTCCGGCGACCGCCGCCGCTTCCTGCAGGTGGCTGCCGCCGGTGCCGCCGCGGCCACGCTGCCGGTGTTTGCCGCCTGGCCGGAGCGGCCGATCAAGATCGTCGTCACCTTTCCGCCGGGAGGCGCCAGCGACATCGTCGCGCGCGTCCTCGGCGAACAGCTCGCGCCCAAGCTGGACCAGGCCGTGGTGATCGACAACCGCCCGGGCGCCGGCGGCAGCGTCGGCGGGCAGGTAGTGACGCAGGCCGCGCCGGACGGCTACACGCTGATGCTGTCCAATTCGACGCCGATCTCGATCGGCCCGTTTGCGCTGGACAAGCAGCCCTACGACCCGGTCGACGGCTTCACGCACATCGCCCTGATCGGCACGGCGCCCTGCGTGGTCATGGCCAATCCGAAGTCCGGGCTGAAGACGCTCGCCGACCTGGAGGCCCTGGCCCGCAAGAACGGCCGCCTGGACTTCGGCTCCGGCGGCCCGGCCTCGGTCGGCCACATCTACGGCGAGCTGATGAAAAAGGAACTGGGACTCAACCTGGTGCACGTCCCCTACCGCGGCGGTGCACCCATGACCACCGACCTGATCGCCGGCGTGGTGCCGGTCGGCATCGACGTGATCACCGCCTTCGTGCCCTACTTCAAGGGCGGGCAGATCGTGCCCCTGGCAGTGACCACCGCCACCCGCTCGCCGCTGGCGCCCGATGTGCCGAGCGTGGTGGAGACGGGCCACCAGAAGCTGGTGCTGGACAACTTCTTCGGCCTCTCCGGGCCGCCGCGCATGCCGGCCGATGTGGTGACAAGGCTGCATGACGCGGTCAACGAGATCCTGGCGAGCAACGACATCAAGCGCAGGATGGTCGAACTGGGGATCACCGTCGCGCCCGCGAGCCAGCCTGCCTTTGTCGCCTACGTGAAGGCGCAGGTGGGGCAACTCGCGCCGACGGTGAAGGCTGCGGGCGTCAGGCTCTGAGCCCTCAACCGGGTGGAGGGCGCGCCAGGGGAGCGCGGACTATAGAGTCGCCGCGACAGTGGCACCCAGGAGAACGGCATGGACGGACCCGGCGACGCGGTGGTGAACCCCCCGGCGGCTGCCCGCCACCCGGCGCGCTTCATCGAAAGGCGGTGGCCCTGGGCATTCGCCGCTTTTCTGCTCGTGATCCTCCTCGTGCTCGCCGCGGCGCTGGCCTTCGGCGGCCCTCACACGCCGCCGGCGATGCCCAGCATCAACGATCCGTTCAAGGGGGCAGACCTCTCGCACCTGCCGCCCCGGCGCACCTACACCGGAGAGGACGGCACCCCGCTCGCCTATCGCGCCTATTCCCCCGAAGGCACGGCGGCGCTCGGCAGCGTCGTGCTGGTGCACGGCTCGTCAGCCAGCAGCGAGAGCATGCACCTGCTGGCCACCGCCTATGCCAAGGCGGGCTATCCCGTCTATTCGCTCGACATGCGCGGCCACGGCGCCTCGGGCAGCAAGGGCCACATCGCCTACATCGGCCAGCTCGACGATGATCTCGCGCGCTTCCTTGCCAGCGTGCGGCCGCCCGCGCCCGTGACGCTGGTGGGCTTCTCCGCCGGCGCCGGCTTCGTGCTGCGCGTGGCGGGCGGGGCGAGGCAGGAGGCGATTCAGAGCTGCGTGCTGCTCTCACCTTTCCTCGGCCAGGGCGCACCCAACGAGCGGCCCGGCAACGGTGGCTGGGTCGACGTGGGGATCCCCCGCGTCGTCGCGCTGAGCCTGCTCCACATGATGCACGTCGAGGTCTTCCAGGAACTCCCCGTCTTGCGGTTCGCGCTCAACGAGAAGGCGCGGGGCTTGCTCACGCCGGAATACTCGTTCGCGCTGGCGGCCAACTTCCGCCCCCCGCGCGACTACGCCGGCACAATTCGCTCGGTGCAGCGCCCCTGTGCCGTGCTCGGCGGCAGCGCCGACGAGGCTTTCGACACCAGCAAGCTCGAAGGCGTCTTCCGCGCCAACGGAAAGGATTGGCCGGTCACCCTGGTGCCCGGCGTCAATCACATCGGCCTGATCACGCAACCGCGGGCGGTGGAGGCCGCCGTGCAAGCGGTGCAGGCCTTGCGCGCCGGGGGCGGTTAGCGCCGGCTGCCACTCACTCGCACGCAGGCGCGCAAGCGGCCCGGTCCCGCTTGTGCGCCCGCTCGCCCACAATGGCGGCGTGAAGATCCAGCTGATGTCCGACCTGCATCTCGAGAACAACCCCGGCTTCGTGCCGACGCCAGCCGCCGGCGCCGAGCTGCTGGTGCTGGCCGGCGACATCGGCTCCTACCAGCGCGGCTCGCAACTCGACAACCCCGAATTCGGCCTGAGCCGCTTTTCGCCGCGCCGGGGCTGGCCGGTGCCGGTGCTGTACGTGCCGGGCAACCACGAGTACGACGCGCTCGATTTCGACGAGACGCATGCCCTCCTGCGCGAGACCTGCGAGCGCCTGGGCATCACCTGGCTGGAACGCGAGGAGCACATCGTCGGCGACGTGCGCTTCGTCGGCACCACCTTGTGGGCCGACTTCGATGCCCTGGTGCGGCGCCCGGGGGCCCCCGAGCCGACGCTGCAGCAAGTGCTCAGGCAAAGGCACAAGGCCTTTCGCGCCGCCAACTTCTATGTGAGCAAGGCCGGCGCCATGCGTCATGGCCAGCCCTGGCTGGCCGAGGGCTGGCGCGAACAGGCGCTGCCCTGCGAAGCGTGGCTGCGCGCCGCGCTGGCGCGCCCGTTCGACGGCATCACCGTGGTCGTGACGCACTTCGCGCCCAGCCTGCGCAGTGCCGACCCGCGCTATGGCGTGACGCCGGCCACCGCCGGCTTCTGCAATTCGCTGGACGACTTGCTGCCGCTGGCGGATTACTGGCTACATGGCCACCTGCATTGCCGGCAGGATTACCTGGTGGACGGTTGCCGCGTGCTCGCCAACACCCTGGGGTACGCCAGCAAGGGCGAGCAGGAGGCGTTTCGCCCCACCTTCGTGCTGGACCTGCATGCCGCGCGCGCGGCGAGCTAGGCAGATCTCCTAGGGCCTGTTCACGCTATTTCCAGGGGCGCGTTGCGATTCCAAGGGGCCAGGCGCAAGGCGCGAGGCCGCTGCTGGGGTCACCCCCAGCATGGCCTCGCAACTAAGCGGATGGCCCCTTGGAATCGCAACCCGAAGGGAAGGGGTCGCATCGGGCGCCACTCCGCGTTGCCCGGCTTGCCCGCACGCGAGTGCGGGCTGCCCCGTGCGCCTTGATTGGCGCCCGATGCGA
>NZ_JAQGNQ010000140.1 GCF_028291745.1 Ramlibacter sp.
AGTTGCCGTACTCGTCGAAATGCACCGGGCCGCGCGCGGTCTGCACGTTGGTCTTCTTCAGGGCCGCCATGAAGGCATCCTTGTTGGAGATGTTGCCCTTGACGGCATTCAGCGCAGCCTCGAGCACCGAACCATTGGTGTAGGTGGCCGCGGCGTAGAAGCCGGGGTCGTAGCTGTAGGCCTTGCGGAACGCCGGCGCGAACTTGGCGTTGATCGGGTTGGCCAGCTCGGCCGAGTACCAGCACGCCGTCTGGATGCCCAGGGCCTCGTCGCCCATGTTGCGCAGCACCGATTCGTCGATCGCCGTCATGCCGCCGACGATCTGCACCTTGCCCTTGAGGCCGTACTCGTTGAACTGGCGGATGAAGCGGAAGCCGTTGGAGCCGGCGAAGCCCAGGAAGATCGCGTCGATGTTGGTCTTCATCTGCGCGAGGAAGCTGCCGTAGTCGGGCGCGGTCAGCGGCGGGAACATCTTCTGCACGATCTTGCCGCCGCCCTCCTCGAACACGCGCTGGAAGCCGGCGTTCATCTCCTGGCCATAGGCGATGTCGTCGGCGATCACGGCCATGCGCTTGAACTTGAGGGTGTGGACGCAGTGGTCGGCCATCACGTGCGCGCACTGCGCCGACGTCGAGGTCGCGCGCACGAACCACGGGTTGGGCTTGCGCTGCGTCATGTCCTCGGCGGCGGCGACCGACAGCGTCGGCACCTTCTGCGTGCGGATGTAGTCGTCGATGGCCAGGGCCTCGAAGGCGGCCAGCGGGCCGATCAGCAGGTTGACCTTGTTCAGCTCCACCAGCTCCTGCGTCTTGGCCTTGGCCGTGGCGGGCACGCCGCCGGTGTCGGCGACGATCAGCTGGATCTTGCGGCCGGCCAGCGTGTCGTTGCGTTCCTTCAAATACATCTGGAGCGCGCGCTCCATGTCGATGCCGCCCGAGGCGAGCGGCCCGGTCTTGACCGTGAGCAGGCCGATGCGCACCGGCTCGCCCGATTGCGCCTGTGCCAGCCCCGGCACCGCCACCGTCGCGGCCGCCGCTGCCGCACCCTTCACGAATTCGCGTCTGCTTTGCATGTGCTTGTCTCCTTTGTAGGTCTCGAGGGCGCGCCGCTTCAGGCGGCGGCGGGAATCACGGGCAGCAACACCCACGCCGGATGCGCGGGGCCGAAGTGCAAGGTCGTCCGGCCGGCGAATTCGCTCGCCGGGCGGTCGCGCGGGTCGTCGTGCAGGAAGGGGCCGCAGCCACGCAGCTCGTTCTTGAAGTTGGACAGCTTCACGCCGGTCTTCTCGGCATAGAGGTAGTCGCGCCCGCGCACCGAAAGCGCAATGCGGGAGCCGGCCGGCACCACGATGGAGGTGGGCCACAGTTCGATGTCCAGCGGCACGGGTGTGCCGGGCACGAGCTTTTGCGCGCTCCGATGCGTGTGATAGGGGCGCCATTCGCGCGAGAGCTCCGGATCGAGTTCGCGGTGCGACGCGCGCAGCCAGCCCTGCGCCACCGGGGTGTGGGGATCGATGGCGCCGGCGAAGGTGACTTCGCGCAGGTCCGCCGTGAACACGCGCAGCACCAGGAACAGGTCGGCATCGGTGGTCGACGAGGACACCCACACGCGCGCGGCGAGCGGCCCGGTGAGTTCGGTCGGATGCTCCATCGGCGGCGACATGAAGGTGAGGCCATCACCGGTCGCTTCGAACGAGAGGGTGGTGGCGGCCTGCGCCGCGTGCTCGCCCAGCGCCTGCTCGCGCGGCTGCAGGTGCAGGCGCGTCCAGCGCGTGCGGGCGATCGGCCATTCGCTTTCGGTGCGCTCCACGAAGCGATCGGGGTGGCGCACCTGCAGGCGCACCCGCGGCTCGTCTTGCCAGCCGGTCGGCTCCCCCTTGAGGAAATGGCCGAAGAAGCGCTTCTGGATCGCGACGCCATAGTCCGTGTAGAAGTGCGTCCAGTGCTCCAGGCCATGCATCTCCAGCCACTTGTCGGGCGACGCGGCGCGCATGAACGCCTCGGTGTTGCCGCGCAGGTGCAGGCCCTGGCCGCCCCAGTTGCCGGCGGAGAGGAAGGGCACGGTGATGCGGTCCCACTGCGCGGAGCGCTCGCGGTGGTAGTCGTCCTCCAGCGGGTGCGCCAGGATGTCGTCGCCGAAGGAGCAGCGGTTGGCCGCGAGCTGCGCATCCGACAGCGCCTCGTCCCCGCAGACGTTCAGTGCCGGGTTGGCGCGGTTGCGCGGCCCGCGCGCACCCAGGCCGTACTGCACCGTCTTGACCTGCATGTCGTACCAGTTGGCCCAGAACGTGGAGAGCAGGCCGCCGTGGTGGGTCATGTCGCGGTACCAGTCGGCCGCGCCTTCCCAGATGCACATCGCGGCGAGGTGCCTGGGCTGCAGGCTGGCCACCTGCCACTGGTTGATGCCGTAGTAGGAGACGCCGGAAAGCCCCACCTTGCCGCTGGACCAGGGCTGCACGCCGGCCCATTCGATGCAATCGTGGAAGTCGCGGGTTTCGCGCGGCGAGAAGTGATCGACGAAACCGGGCGATCGGCCGCAGCCGCGCGAATCGACGCGCACGCACACATAGCCGTCGGGCACCCACTTCTCCGGGTCGACCACTTCCCAGTTCTGGTAGAGGTTGCTCGATCCGTGCGGCACGTCGGGCTGGTCTGCGACCATCTTCTGCCACGCGCTGGGGTACCCGTCCTGGAAGGCGAGGCCCTTGGCGTAGGGACCATAGCTCAGTAGCACCGGATAGCGACCGGGAGCGGCGGGCCGGAACACGTCGGCGCGCAGCACCAGGCCGTCGTCCGTCGGGATGGCAACGTCCCAGTCGATGTGCATGGTCGTCTCGGGCATGGTTCTCCTCATACCGCGCAGTAGCGGCTCTGGATGTCGGCGTCTTCCAGCAGGTCCTCGGCGGCGCCGGTGTGCACCACGTGGCCCTGCTCCAGGATATAGGCGCGGTCGGAGATCGAGAGTGCGCGCTGCACGTTCTGCTCCACCAGCAGGATGGTCGTGCCCTGCGCCTTCATGCGCGCGAACAGCTCGAACATCTCGTGCACCAGCAGCGGCATGATGCCCTCGGAGGGTTCGTCGAGCAGGATCATCTGCGGCCGCGCCATCATGGCCCGCGCGATCGCCAGCATCTGCTGCTCGCCGCCGGAAAGCGACGTCGCGTCCTGCGCGAGCCGCTCCTTCAGGCGCGGGAACGTGGTGGCGATCTCGTCGATCATCGCGTCGGTCTCGCCGCGGCGCGCGCTGGCGATCAGGCCCAGTTGCAGGTTCTCGCGCACGGTGAGGCCGGTGACGATCCGGCGGTCTTCCGGCACGTAGGCCAGGCCCTGGTGGTAGCGCTCGTGCGCCGGGCGGCCCTGCAGCGGCTTGCCGGCGAACACGATGCTGCCGCTGGTGCGCGCCAGCAGGCCCATGAGCGTGCGCAGCGTGGTCGTCTTGCCGGCGCCGTTGCGGCCCATCAGCGTGACGATCTCGCCGCGTTGCACCTCGAACGAGATGTCCTGCACCACGTGGCTGCGGTCGTACCACGCGTTGAGGTTGCGGACTTCGAGCAGCGGCGCGGACATGTCAACCCTGCCCCAGGTAGACGCGCCGGACTTCGTCGTTCGCGCGGATGCTTTCCGGCGTGCCGTCGGCCAGCAGCTCGCCGTGGTGCAGCACGAGCAGGCGGCGGCACAGGCCCATCACCATCTTCATCTTGTGCTCCACCAGGATCACCGTGCGCTCGGTGGCCAGGTGCGCGATCAGGTCCATCATCGCCGTCGTCTCCTCGGGCGACATGCCGGCGGTGGGCTCGTCGAGCAGCAGCAATTGCGGATCCGCGGCCAGCGCCATCGCGATTTCCAGCGCCCGCTGCTGGCCGTGCGCCAGGTCGGCCGCGGTGCGCTCGCGCACGTTGGCGAGGCCCACGCCTTCCAGCAGCGCATCGGCCTTGTCGGTGAGTTCCGGCCAGGCGGAGCGCGGACGCAGGAAGTCGAAGCGGGTGGCGCGCATCTGCGCCGCCACCCGCACGTTCTCGCGCGCGGAGAGTTGCCGGAAGACGTTGGTGATCTGGAAACTCTTGGCGATGCCCAGGCGCGCATAGGCGTGCTGCGGCAGCGCGGTCACGTCCTCGCCGCGGAACAGCACGCTGCCGCTGGTGGGTGCGAGCGAGCCGGAGAGGATGTTGAAGAAGGTGCTCTTGCCGGCACCGTTGGGGCCGATGATGGCGCACAGCTCGCCCCTGCGAAAGCGCGTGCTGACGTTGGCCAGCGCCTGGAAGCGGCCGAAGCGCATGCCGAGGTCGCGCGCTTCGAGAATGATGTCGCTCATTGCCGCACCTCGCGCGTGGCATCGACCACGGGCGGGTCGCCCGCCGCCGGCTGCGGCACGGGAACGCGCCGCCGCAATTCGTGCAGCACCGTGCCCCAGATGCCGCGCGGGAAGAACAGCACGAACAGCATGAAGACGATGCCCACCACCAGCATCCAGTGCGAGGTGAGATTGGTGACCGCGTCCTCCAGCCACAGGAACACCGCGGCGCCCACGAAGGGACCGAAGAAGGTGCCCATGCCGCCCAGCAGGCACATCATCACGGCGTGGCCCGAGGTGAGGTAGTGCAGCGAGTCGATCGGCACCACCGACAGGTGCAATGCGCGCAGCGCACCGGCCAGCCCGCACAGGCCGGCCGACAGCACGAACACCAGCAGCTTGGAGCGCGCCACGTCGTAGCCGCAGGCGGCCGCGCGCTTGTCGTTCTCGCGGATCGCCTCCATCACGGCACCGAACGGCGACGCGAGAATGCGCGAGACGAACCACAGGGCCGCGGCCACGAACACCAGGATCACGTAGTACTTGGTGGTCGGGTTGGTGAAGTCCAGCCGGAACCCGGCGACGTCGATGGGATCCACCCGCACGCCGCGCAGGCCGTTCTCGCCGCCGGTCCAGCGGTCCGCCTTGTAGAACGCGTAGTAGACGATCTGCGCCAGCGCCAGCGTGACCATCGAGAAGTAGATGCCGCGCGTGCGGATGGCGAGGTAGCCGATGACGACGCCAGCGAGCGCCGAGCCGGCCACCCCGCACAGGATGGCCAGCGGCCAGGGCACGCCGGCCAGCGCGATCGCCATGCCCGTGGCATAGCTGCCGATGCCCAGGAACGCGGCGTGGCCGAAGGAGAGCAGCCCCGTGTACCCGAACAGCAGGTTGAAGCCGACCGCGTACAGCCCGAACACCAGGATGTTCACCGCCAGCGCCTGGTAAGGCATCAGCAGCGGGAACAGCAGCAGGAACACCAGCACCGCCGCGACGCGGTGCTGGGCGATGGTGCGGATCAATGCATGCACCCTGTGCGCCTCAACTCATGAGCCCGGCTTTGCCGAACAGGCCTTGCGGCCGCACCAGCAGCACCAGCGCCATCAGCACGAAGATCGACAGCTCGGCGAGGTCGGGCGCCAGCAGCGAGGTCATGCTGAAGACGATGCCCACCAGCAGGCCCGCGATCACCGCTCCGGGGAGCGATCCCATGCCACCCACCACCGTGACCACGAAGGACTCGGCCAGCACGGTGATTCCCATCTCCGCGTTGACGGCCCGCGTCGGCGCCGCCAGCACGCCGGAGATGCCGGCAATCGCGGTGCCGAGGCCGAACACCATCCACCACACGCGCGAGACGTCGATGCCCAGCACGCGCACGATCTCGGGGTCGCGCGAGCCGGCGCGGATGATCAGGCCGAAGCGCGTCTTCTCGATGAACAGCCAGAGCGCGGCGACGATCACCGCCGTCGCGCCGATCAGCACGAGCCGGTACAAGGGGAAGTGGCCGAAGCCCAGGTCCACCGCGCCGCGCAGGGCGGCGGGCGTGCTGGAGGCCATGCCCTCGATGCCGAAGACGATGCGCGCACTTTCGATCAGCACATACGACAGGCCGAAGGTCAGCAGCAGCGGATAGTCGATGCCACGCCCGTACAGCGGCCGCACGAGGAAGCGTTCGGCCGCCAGGCCGATGCCGCCCACCACCAGGGGTGTGATCACCAGGCTCAGGAGGAAGCTGCCCGTGAGCGTCTGGAAATAAACGCCGAGGAACGCACCCACCATGAAGAAGGCGCCGTGGGCGAAGTTCACCACCGTGAGCATGCCGAAGATCAGCGACAGGCCGACGGCGAGCAGCGCATAGATCGCCCCCAGCGCGACGCCTGTGACCAGCTGCAGCGCGATCAGCGAGGGGGTGATTCCGTCCACGGCGACAGCGCCTCAGGCCTTGTGACCGAGTTCCGCGCAGCTGCGCAGGTTGGCCTCGCTCGGCGCGTCGGTGTGGACGATGTTGAAGACGTCGTTCTTGTCCTTGTTGCCCTTGCTCTTGGACTCGATGATCAGCACCGACTGCACCGCCTGGTGGTCGCAGGCGCGATAGAACTCGGGGCCCTTGTAGAAGTTGTACTTCATGCGGGCCATCGCCTCGCTCACCCTGGTGGAGTCGGTCGACTTGGCGTCGAGCACGCCCTGCAAGACGCTGCGCACGCCGGCATAGCCCATCGCGCCGTAGTCGGAAGGCACGGCGCCGCCGTAGGCCTTGCGAAACTTGTCGTTGAAGACCTTGGCCGCGGGCACGCTGTCTTCCATCCCCCAGTAGTAGGAGGTGCCGCCGACGACACCGTCGAACACTTCCGCGCCGCCGGTCTGGCGCGCCGTGAACAGCAGCACGGGCGTGATGATGCGGGTGGTGGACTTCAGCCCGAAGTCGGTGGCCTGCTTCAGCGCGTTGAGGAAGTCGCGCCCGAAGTTGCACAGCACCAAAATATCCGGCTTGAGCGCCTGGATGCGCGGCAGGAAGGCGGAAAAATCGGCGGCGCCCAGCGGGTGCCGGATGTCCGCCACGGTGGTCGCGCCGAACTCCTTGCCGGCGCGCTCGAAGCCGCGGACCATCTCGTGGCCGTAGGCGTAGTCCGCGGTGAGATAGGCGATGCGCTTGCCGTACTTCGGGAAGGCGTAGCGCGCCACCGCGCCCGCCGTGAGGTGCGGATTGAGCGCCTCGTGGAAGGTGTAGGGGCTGAAGTCCTTGACCTCGTTGATGGCGTCGGACTGGCTGATCGAGACGAAGATCACCTTGCGCTCGCGCGTCACCGCGTTCATCGACAGCTGCGTGGCCGCCGAGAGCGATCCGGCGATGAAGTCCGCCTTGTCCTTCTCGATCAGCTCCAGCGTGCGGGTGGCGGCCTCGCCGGCATTGAGCTTGTCGTCGCGCACCAGCAGTTCGGCCTTGCGGCCGTTGTAGCCACCCGCATCGTTGAACTCCTTGACGGCGAGTTCGGCGGAGCGCACCTGGTCTTGCGCCTCCGGCGCATAAGGGCCGGTCAGCGGCACCAGGAAGCCGATCTTGATGGGCGTGGTCTGCGCCCGCACGAGGTCGAGCGCGAAGGGCGACGCCACGACGGCGGCGCCGGCAGCGCCGGCTTGCAGGACGCGGCGGCGGGTGGGCGCAGGCGCGGGGGAGGATGGCTTGGGGCTCATGAACAGTTCTCCTCGTTGAAATCCACGGTGTCCAGTTCGACCGCCGTTTCGTTCATGGCAGCCAGCGCGTCGCGCGTGGCCACCGTGCCGGACTGGCCGCAGGCCTGCATGTAGGCGCCCAGCCGGCGGCCGCGGCGCACCACCTGCAGGGCCTCGGGCGCGCGCTGCTGCGCATACGCGGCCAGCCCCTCGGGGGTGGCGCCGTGCGTGCCCAGCGCCGCTGCCAGCGCCAGCGAGTCCTGCATGGCCTTGGTCACGCCCATGCCGACGTGCGGGCGGGCAACGAAAGCGGCATCGCCCAGCAGCGCGACCCGGCCACGCGCGATTTCCTGCGACGCCAGGTCGTAGATCGGCTGCAGGAAGGGCTGCGCGCATTTCTCGACGATCTCGGCGAAGGCGGGGGCGAGCAGCCGGCGCGCATCGCTGCGCATGGCTGCCACCTCGCGCCACGACACCTTGTGCGGCGGGATGCCCTGCGGATGGGGCACGCCGTCGGCATCGGTGAGCAGTTGCGCCAGCCGATCGGGCGCCGGAGCGCCGCGGTACCAGACGAAGTTCCAGGAGCGCAGCCCCGGCTCCATGCGGTTGCCGGGACCGGCCACCGGGTAGCCCAGCATCTGCTCGCCGGGCGGCGTGCAGAAGCCGAACAGCGGGAACATGGCATCGTGCGTGCCGCGCGAGAGCACCGCCTCGTCGCACAGGCCGCGCCAGGCGACGTAGCCCGCGTATTCCGGCTGCACCGCGGGCCAGCATTGCTGGCGGATGGCGGAGCGGATGCCGTCGGCGGCAATGAGCAGATCGGCCTCGAACAGGCCGGCGCTGGTGTGCAAGCGCACGCGGCTGGCGTCCTGCTCGAAGGAATGCGCCGTGACGCCCTGGCGATATTCAGTGTCGGCCGGCAGCAGGCTGCGCAGCAACTGGTACAGGCGACCCCAGGAGGTCAATACCTGCGGCATCTCCAGCTTGCCCAACACGTCGCCCTGCGGGCCGAGCGTGATGCGCTCCGGCACGCGAATTCCCAGGGCGTAATCGGCTGGCATGCCGATGCCGCGGAGACCCTCTTCGAGCACCCGGTGGCTGACGATGCCGGCACCGCGGCCGTCCATGGTGCCGGCGGCTTTCTCCAGGACCGTGACGGCGTGGCCGGAACGCGCCAGCAAGTTGGCGGCCATCAGGCCGCCGAGCGACCCGCCCACCACGAGCACCTGCGCCATCGCTCAGGAACCGGTGGCCGACTGTTCCGCGGCGGGGTAGTTCAGCTCGATCACGACGCCGTTGGGATCGTCGAGGAAGAGCTGGTGCAGGCCGATGTCCGGCACCGTGCGCTCGCGCGCCACCACGCCGATGCCACGCAGGTGTTGCTGCATGGCGGCCAGGCCGGTGGCGAAGAAGGCGACGTGGTCAACGGCGCCCGTGCCATGCAAGGTGGAGACATCGCGGTCGCCCAGGTACTGCCGCAGGCCCTGCGGATCGTCGCGGTCCATGCCGATGATGTGCACCACCGCGTTGACGATGTCGCCATGGTCGCCGCGGTACATCCAGTAGCCCGGGAAGGGGAACTTGGGGCGCGGCCCGACGGTGAGGCCCAGCACCGTTTCGTAGAAGCTGCGGGTGGCCGCCAGGTCCAGCGTGCGGATGGAAAAGTGGTTCAGCGCCAGGGTCATGCCGTGATCCGATTACCCGTTGCGCGCAGGGCGCCGCGCGTGCTTATTGACCAAGTGATAAACCATCGGGCCATTGTTGGAGCGGGGTGGGGTGGCTGCATCGGGAGGAACCCTAGGCGCGCGCGCGGGGAGGAGCGCCGAAGAAAAGCCGACAACCGGACGCAGAACACGCAGAAGCTTCGCAGAAGGCGCAAAAGAATCCCTTGCAGGCTTTCTTTCCCTTCTGCGCCTTCTGCGTCCGGATGTTGGTTGTTGGTTTGCTTGTTCAGGG
The DNA here is from genome assembly GCF_028291745.1 of Ramlibacter sp. Taxonomy (GTDB): domain Bacteria; phylum Pseudomonadota; class Gammaproteobacteria; order Burkholderiales; family Burkholderiaceae_C; genus Ramlibacter. The sequence continues at coordinate 9,421 of NZ_JAQGNQ010000140.1, forward strand.
CACCACGCGCAGCGCCCGCAGGATCTTCTCCGGCGTGATCGGTTGCGACCACACCTGGGCGTCCAGCGGCGCCAGTGCGTCGTTGATCGCGTTCATCACCGCCGCGGGTGCACCGGCCGTGCCGGCCTCGCCGGCCCCCTTGGCGCCCAGCTGGCTGCTGCGCGTGGGCGTCTGCACGTGGGCCACCGCGATGTCGGGCATTTCCGCGCTCATGGGCACCAGGTAGTCCGCGAGGCTGGCATTGCGCATCAGGCCTTCCTCGTCGTAGAGGCATTCCTCGAACAGCGCGCCGCCGATGCCCTGCACGATGGCGCCGCGGATCTGCTCGTCGACCAGCTGCGGATTGAGCACGCGGCCGCAGTCTTCCACCGCCCAGTGCTGCAGCAGCCGCACGAAGCCGGTCTCGGTGTCGACCTCGAGATACGACGCCTGCACGCCGTTCGTGAAGATGAAGGGATAGTCGCGCTGCGCGAAATGGCGCGTGACCATCAGCTCCGGCGTGAAGTCGCGCGGCAAGGTGTCGGAGCGGTAGTAGGCAATGCGGCCCAGCTCCGCGAACGGCAGCAGCGGCTCGCCACTCCCGGCGTCCACGACCTGCCCCCGCCGCACCGCAAGCTGCGCCGCCTCGCGCTTGAGCAGCACGGCGGCCAGCTTCAGGATGTTGGCGCGCAAGGCCTGCGACGCGAGCAGCACGGCCTCGCCGCCGATGCCGGCGCCCCGCGAAGCCCACGTGCCGCCGCCATAAGGCGTGATCTCGGTGTCGCCGGTGACCACGCGCACCCGCTCGAGATCGACTCCCACCGCATCGGCCGCGATCTGCCGGAAGATCCCTTCGTTGCCCTGCCCCTGCTCGCCCACGCTGACCATCACGGCCACGGCGCCCGACGGATCGAGCCGCAGCGTCGCGCCGTCCTGCGACGCGATGCGGGCGCCACCGACGCCATAGAAGGCCGCGCCCGGATTGGTCAGTTCGATCAGCGTCGCGAAGCCGATGCCGCGGTGGATGCCTTGCCGGCGCAACTGCGCCTGCTCTGCGCGCAGCGCGCGGTAGTCCATCATCTCCTCGATGCGCCGCAGGCAGGCCTGGTGCGAGAGCTGCTCCAGGCGAATGCCGCTGGCGCCGGTGGCGGGATAGGCGTCGTCGGGAATCACATTGCGGCGGCGGAATTCCAGCGGGTCCAGGCGCAGCTTGCGCGCGGCGAGGTCGACCAGTCCCTCCGTGACGGCGCAGGCGATCGGATGGCCGACGCCGCGGTACTGGCAGGTCGGCGTCTTGTTCTGGAACACCACGTCGAGATGCGCGCGGTACTGGCTGTGCCGGTACGGGCCACCCACCAGGTTGACCACCTGGTTGCCCTCGATCGCGCTGGTGCGCGGGAACACCGAGTAGGGGCCGATGCCGGTCAGGTCGTCGATCTCGAAGGCGAGGATCTCGCCGTCGCGACTGGCCGCCAGCCGCCCCTTCACGCGGTGGTGGCGCGCGTGGATGTCGCTGGTGAAGGACTCGATGCGATCGGCCACGAACTTCACCGGCCGCCGGCACAGCATCGCCAATGCGACGGTGGCGAAGTCATCGGGATACGCGTGCACCTTCACGCCGAAGGAGCCGCCGACGTCCTTGCAGATCACCCGCACCGCGGCCTCGGGCAGCTCGAACTGGCGCGCGTACAGGTCCTGCATCATGTGCGGCGCCTGGTGCGAGTGGTACACCGTCAGGCGCTGTTCCGCGGCGCTCCAGTCGGCCAGCTGGCTGCGCGGCTCCAGCGTCACGCCGGTGTGGCGACCGAATTCGAAGACCGCTTCCACCACCGCATCGGCGCTGGCGAAGGCCGCGTCCACGCCACCGGTATCGAAGTTGCGCGTGAAGCACAGGTTGTCGCCCAGCTCCGGGTGGATCGCGGGCGTGCCGGGTGCGAGCGCGGTCTCCATGTCGACCACGGGTTCGAGCCGTTCCAGCTCGACGCGCACCAGCTGCAGCGCGTCCTCGGCCTGTTCACGGGTCTCGGCCACCACCGCCACCACGGCCTCGCCCTGCCAACAGGCGCGATCGATGGCCAAGGGATACTGCGGCGCGGATTTCATGCCGGCCAGGTGCGCGAGCGTCGCCACCCAGGGCTTGCAAACGGTGGCGATGTCGCGGCCGTCGGCGACCAGCACCACGCCCGGCATGCGGCGCGCCTCGTCGGCAGCGATGTGCACGATGCGGCAATGGGCCAGCGGACTGCGCCAGTAAACGACATGCGCCATCCGCGGCAGCTCGAGATCGTCCACATAGGCGCCCTGCCCTTGCACCAGCCGGCGCACGCCGGGCCGCTCGCGCACGGTGCCGATGTAGCGCGGGTCCTCGGTGACCGGCGTCAGCGGCGTGTCGGTCTGCGGCGGCCGTTCGACCACCTCCTCGCCGGCGGCGCGCCCGCGGTTCATCGCGCCGCTCCGCGGCGGCCGGCGCGCGCGGCCAGCGTCTCGCACACCGCATCGACGATCGCGTGGTAGCCCGTGCAACGGCAGTAGTTGCCCGACATCCACTCGCGGACCTCGGCACGCGTGGCATCCGGTTTCTGTTCCAGCAGTTCCTTGGTCGCCATCACCATGCCCGGCGTGCAGAAACCGCATTGCAGCGCGTTGTGGCGCACGAAGGCTTCCTGCAGGTCACGCACGTCGCCGTCGGCGCTCAGTCCTTCGATCGTGCGCACCGTGCGGCCCTGCGCCTGCACCGCCAGCGTGAGGCAGCCGCGCACGATGCGGCCGTCGACCTCCACCGTGCAGGCGCCGCACACGCCGTGCTCGCAGCCGAGGTGCGAGCCGTTGAGCCCCAGCACGCCGCGCACGAAGTCGACCAGGTGCTGGCGCGGCTCGACGCTGTGCCGCTGCGACTGGCCGTTGACGGTGAGCTCGATCGTGTGCAGCTCCATGCGGGCTCCGGGTTCAGGCGCTCAGCGCGCCGCGGCTGGCGTCGGCCGCCAGCAGCAGGCGGCGCGCCAGCACGGTGGCGAGGTGGCGTTTGGTGACGCCCTCGTGATGCAGGTCGGGCAGCGGATCGAGTTCGGCCTTGAGCGACGCGAGCGCGATCTCGATGGTCCCGCGCGTGAGTTCCTTGCCGGCCAGCAGCGCCTCCGTGCGGGGCGCACGCAACGGTGTCGCGCCGACGCCGAGGAAGCATAGGCGCACCGACTGCGCGATCCGCCGCTCGAAGCGGGCGGCGACGGCGACGCCGGCTGCTGCGTAGTCGCCGCGGCGGCGCGCCAGTTCGTCGAAGCCGAACCAGTCGGCGGCGGTCGCCACCGGCACGTCGGCGCCGACCAGCAATTCGTCCGGTGCCAGCGCGGTGGTGTAGAGGTCGAGAAAGAAATCGCGGGCGGCGATGCGGCGCTGGCCTTGCGCGCCCTGCACCGTTACGGTTCCCTCGAGGGCCAGCAGGCACGCCGGCCATTCGGCGGCTGGGTCGGCATAGGCCAGCGAGCCGCCCCAGGTGCCCGCGTTGCGCACCGCCCGGTGCGCGATGTGCGGGGCGGCGGCGGCCAGCAGCGGGGCTGCTTCGGCCACCAGCGAAGAGCCTTCGATCTCGCTGTGCGTCGCCAGCGCGCCTAGCCACAGGCGGTCACCGCGGCGCTCGATGCCGCGCAGCGCGTCGAGGCCGGTGATGTCGATCAACAGCGTCGGCTCCGACAGGCGCATGTTGAGCGTGGCCAGCAAGGTCTGCCCGCCGGCCAGCACGCGCGCATCGTCGCCATGCCGCGCCAGCAGCGCAAGCGCCTCCGCAATCGTGGCGACACGCACATAGTCGAAGCGGGGCGCCTTCATGCGTGCGTCAGAACAGCGTCTTGCCGAGCCACACGCCGAAGCCGGTGGAGGCCACGCCCAGCAGGAACCAGAGCACGCGCTGCACCTCGGTGGCGGGCGCCGCGACCGGGTCTCCGGGCTCCGGCGGCAGCGCCAGCACGGGCGGCACGCTGGCCACCGGATGCCCCATCGAGGGCGCGACCGCGGCCGGCTCCTCGGGTGGCGTGAGCTGCCGCCGCAGCGCGTCGAAGAACTGGTCGGCGAGCTGCCGCGCGGACGCATCGATCATGCGGCCGCCGATCTGCCCCAGCTTGCCGCCGACGGCCGCCTTCACCGCGTAGGTGATACGGGTGGCCGCGCCCTCCTCGTGCAGTTCCACCTGCGAGCGGCCGGAGGCAATGCCGGCAGCGCCGCCGGAGCCCTCGAAGCCGAGGACGCAGCGCTGTGGCGCCTCGACCTCGCTGAGGGTCATGCGGCCGTCGAAGCGCGCCCGCACCGGGCCCATCTTGACCAGCACGCGGGCGCGGCGCACGGTGGGCGATTCGTCCACCAGTTCCTCGCAGCCGGGAATGCAGGCGCGCAGCACCGCGGGATCGTTGAGCGCCTGCCACACGCGCTCGCGCGAAGCGGGGATCGCAACCTCACCGGCCAGGTCCATGGATGGTTCGCTTCGTTATTGATCGATTGTTCAACGATCATAGAAGCGGGGTGCGACCGGCGAACGGGCGATGCACCCGGACAAACCCTAGCGCTCGGAGGAAGACGGACATCTGCACGCAAAGTGCCGCGCAAAGCTTACGCAAAAGGCGCAAGAAATTCAGGGAAAACTTCCAGGATTTTCCTGGTTTCTTTTGCGTCCTTTGCGAAAGCTTCGCGCCCCTTGCGTTCGGATGTCCGCCGGCCGGGCTTTCGGTATCACCCCACCATCGCCAGCGCCGGATCTTCCGAGTCGAGCACGCGTTGCGACCAGGGTTCGAGGCGGCCCGCGTCGGCCCGCAGCACTTCCTGCTTGACCGCGAGGATCTGCGCCGGGTGCATGGAGAAGCTGCGCAAGCCCAGGCCGAGCAGCAGCCGGGTGAACTGCGTGTCGCCGGCCATTTCGCCGCACACGCTCACGCCCTTGCCGTGCCGGCGGCACTCCGCGATCGTGTCGGCCACCAGCCGCAGCACCGCGGGATGGCACGGGTCGTACAAGTGGGCCACCGATTCGTCGGCCCGGTCGATCGCCAGCGTGTACTGGATCAGGTCGTTGGTGCCGATCGAGAGGAAATCGAAGTACTTCAGGAAGGTGCGCAAGGACAGCGCCGCCGCCGGAATCTCGATCATCGCGCCGATCGCCACCGGCCCATAGGGCGTGCCGCGGTTGTCCAGTTCGGCGCGCGCGAAGTCGATCAGCGACAGCGTCTGCCGGATCTCGCTGGCGTGCGCGATCATCGGCACCAGCAGGTTCACCTTGCCGTGCACTGCGGAGCGCAGGATCGCGCGCAGCTGGGTGCGGAACATCTCCGGCTCGGCCAGGCTCCAGCGGATCGCGCGCAGGCCCAGCGCGGGATTCAGGTGCGCGAGATCGCGGTGCTGCTCCTCCAGCGGCTTGTCGGCGCCCACATCCAGCGTGCGGATGGTCACCGGCAGGCCCTGCATGCCCGCGATCGCCTTGCAGTAGGCAAGGTACTGCTCCTCTTCGTCGGGCATGTCGCCGCCGTGCCGGCCCATGAAGAGGAATTCGCTGCGGAACAGGCCGACACCGACGGCGCCGGCCTTGAGCGCGGCGGCCGCGTCCTCGGGCAGCTCGATGTTGGCCAGCAGTTCCACGCGCTGGTCGTCCAGCGTCACCGCCGGCGTGTGCCGCAGGCGCGAGAGGCGGCCGCGTTCCAGTTCGGCCTGGCGCTGCTTGAAACCGTATTCGGCCAGGATGATGGGCGACGGATCGACGATCATCACGCCGGTGTCGCCGTCGATGATCACCCAGTCGTCCTGGCGCACCAGGTTGCTGGCGCTGCGCGCGCCGACCACGGCGGGGATGTCGAGGCTGCGCGCGACGATCGCGGTGTGCGAGGTCTTGCCGCCGACGTCGGTCACGAAGCCGGCAAACACGCTCTGCTTGAACTGCAGCATGTCGGCCGGCGAGAGGTCGTGCGCCACCAGCACCAGCGGCACGTCGACGCTATCGTCGAGCAGCAGGTCCTGCTGCGTCTTGCGCTTGGGCGCGGGCGGCTGCGCCACCGGCGAGCCCATGCCCTTCATGTAGCGCAGGATGCGCTCGGCGACCTGTTCGAGGTCGGCCTTGCGCTCGCGCAGGTAGTCGTCCTCCATGTCGTCGAACTGGCGCGAGAGCACCTCGAGCTGCGTGGTCAGCGCCCATTCGGCGTTGTACAGGCGGTCGGTGATCCAGTGCTTGACGCCGGTGATCAGCTCCTCGTCCTGCAGCAGCATCAGGTGCACGTCGAGCAGGGCGGACAGTTCGTGCGGCGCCTCCTTGGGGCCCATCCCGGCGATGGTCACCTGCAGCCGATGGATCTCGTCGACCACCGCATTGCGGCCCGCGCGCACGCGCTCGATTTCGGCGGGGACCTGCGCCGGCTCGACGAAGTAGTGGGCCACGTCGGCGCGGCCCGAGCCCAGGATCACAGCCCGGCCGATCGCGATGCCGCGTGCGACTGCAATGCCCTGGATGGAAAAGGTCATGCCAAGGACTCCGCGCTCACTCGCCCTCTCCGAACTTGTCGGCGATCAGCGCCAGCAGGGCATCCATCGCTTCGTGTTCGCGCTCGCCACTGGTTTCCACGGTGATCTCGGTGCCCAGGCCGGCGGCCAGCATCATCACCCCCATGATGCTCTTGGCATTGACCCGGCGCTCGCCGCGGCTGAGCCACACCTCGCAGGGGAAGCTGCCAGCCAGCTTGGTGAGCTTGGCCGAGGCGCGCGCGTGCAGCCCCAGCTTATTGCTGATGGTCGTGTTCTTCTTGATCATGGTTGCGTCTGCGCTGGTTCTGCGGCGCCGCGATCGCCACCTGCATCACCCCCTGGGTGCCGCCGATCACTGCCCGCGACACCAGCACGTCGAGCGACTCGTGCCGGTAGCTCACGCTGCGCAGGAGCATGGGCAGGTTGACGCCGGTGATCAGGCGCGAGTTCACGCCATCCACCAGCTTTTGCGCGACGTTGCTCGGGGTGGCGCCGAAGATGTCGGTCAGCACCAGCACGCCCTTGATGCCGGGCACACGCGCGAACTGCTCCAGCGCGATGCGGGCGGAGGCCAGGGTCTCTTCCGGCGAAAGGTTGGGCTGGACGTCGATCGCCGTCACCGCGCCGCCGCAATCGGGGAACACATGCAGCGCGCATTGCCGCAGCGCGTTGGCGAGCGGGGCATGGGCGATCAGCAGGATGGCGTTCATGGGCTTGGAGTGCGATTATGGCTTCTGCTCCACAGGAACCATGCGTAGGAGAGCATGCTCGTGGCGAGGAAGACACCAAATGCACCCCGGAAGGCGGCCACCTCGGTCCAGCCCGCCTTGCGAAAGGCATCGATCAGCAGGCCGATGCCCCATTGCACGACAAAGACGCCGACGAAGATCACGAGGTTGTACGCCGAGAGAGCCCGGCCGGCGAGCGAGGCCGGGAACACCATGCCCACCGCCGGCTGCGCCAGCGACACGAAGGTGCTGCTGGCGCAGAAGAAGGCCAATGCCGCCGGGCCGGCCGCCGGGCCGCCGACGATCAGGAGGGTCACCGCCACGAAACTGAGGGGCAGGCCCCAGGCGATCAGACGGTCGGTGACGATGCCGCGCCGCTGCAGCCACGGGTTCATCAGGCCCCAGGTCCAGAAGGTGACCAGCATCGCGAGGTTGATGGTGAAGAGGCCGCCGGCCGCCGCCACCGGGTCGTAGCCGGCCACGCGCGACAGCCAGGGCCCTGCCCACAGCGACTGCACCGCGATCATGCCGCCGTAGCTGAAGAAACCCAGGGGCGCCATCTGCCGGAAATAGGGATGGCGCCACACCGGCGCGTAGCTCAGGGCCGGTGCGTCGGCCGGGCGCGCGTGGTCGCTCTCGCCCCAGGTGGGCACGCGCCAGGCGATGACCATCATCGACAGCGCCATCAGCACCGCGAGGCCCCAGAACATCGGCCGCCAGCCCACGGCCGGCAGCAGCCATTGCACCGGCATAGTGGCGGCGACCATGCCGAAGGCGCCCGTCATCAGCATCCACGAGTTGGTGCGCAGTTGCACCGGCGGCGCGAACCAGCGGCGAAAGCCCGTGAGCGGCGCCATCAGGCAGGCGCTGACGCCCACGCCGCACAACACCCGCGCCGCCAGCAGGGAGGCGAAGTTGTGGGCCAGCGCGAAGGCACCGCAACCCGCGATGGCCAGCGCCACGAAGCGCATCATCACCTTGCGCGGGCCGTGCCGGTCCAGCCAGCTGCCCAGGGGCAGCTGGATCAGCGCGAAGCCGAGGAAGTAGCCGCCGGCCAGCAGGCCGAGGTCGCCGGCATCGAGGTGGAACTCGCGCGTGAGCACCGGCGACAGCGTGGCCGTGATGGCCCGCAGCACCGCGGCGAAGAAATAGGCGAACGAAAAGGCAAGGAACACCACCACCGCCTGGCGGCGCGCGAGCAGGGACATCGGTTTCTTTGGCTGAAAAGGGGCGCGGCTTCTGCGGCCGCTGCGCCCATTATCGGACCCGATAATGGGGCGCATGAATGCTCTCGATGGAATCCGCGTGCTCGACCTGTCGCGCGTGCTGGCCGGACCGTGGTGCACGCAGACCCTGGCCGACCTGGGCGCCGACGTCATCAAGATCGAACGGCCAGGCACCGGCGACGACACCCGCACCTGGGGCCCGCCCTTCCTGAAGGACCGCGCTGGCGCGGACACGGCCGAAGCGGCCTACTACCTGGGCACCAACCGCAACAAGCGCTCGGTGACCTGCGACATCGCCCGACCGGAAGGACAAGCCCTGGTTCGCGAGCTGGCCAGGCACTGCGACGTGTTCGTCGAGAACTTCAAGGTCGGCGACATGGCGCGCTATGGCCTGGACTACGCCGCACTGCGGGCGATCAATCCGCGCCTTGTCTATTGCAGCATCACCGGCTTCGGCCAGACCGGCCCCTACCGCGACCGCGCCGGCTACGACTATGCGGTGCAAGGCATGGGCGGCCTCATGAGCATCACCGGCGAGCGCGACGACCTGGGCGGCGGGCCGCAGAAGGTGGGCGTGGCCGTGGCCGATCTCTTCACCGGGATGTATGCCACGACCGGCATCCTCGCCGCGCTGCGCCACGCCGAGCGCACCGGCGAAGGACAGCACCTGGACATGGCGCTGCTCGATACCCAGGTGGCGATGCTGGCCAACCTGGGCGCCAATTACCTGGTGAGCGGCAAGGTGCCGGGGCGCGCCGGCAATGCACACCAGAACATCGTGCCTTACCAAGTGTTCGAGGTCGCCCCGGCCGCCGATCCGCCTGATCAGTTGGGGTCTGAGCACATTGGCTACCCAAATCGTGATCTGACCCCGAAATCAAGGGACCACATCATCCTCGCGGTGGGCAACGATGGCCAGTTCGCGAAGTTCTGCCAGGTGGCGGGGCGGCCGGAACTCGCCACCGATCCGCGCTTTGCCCGCAACCAGGACCGCGTGCGCAATCGCGCGGTGCTGGTGCCGATGCTGGAAGAGATCATGAAGGCGCGCCGCAAATACGACTGGCTGCCCGCCCTCGAGGCCGCCAAGGTGCCCTGCGGCGCGATCAACAACCTGGCCGAAGTGTTTGCCGACGCGCACGTGCGCGAGCGCGGCATGGTGCATCGCTGGGAGCATCCGCTGGCGGGCGAAGTCGACCTGGTGGGCAGCCCGATCAAGCTCAGTGGCACGCCGGTGCGCAGCGACCTGCCGCCGCCGCTGCTGGGCGAGCATACGCAGCAGGTGCTGTCCGAGGTGCTGGGCTGGGACGAGCAACGCATTGCGGCGCTGCGCGCGCAGGAGGTGATCTGATGGCCGATTTCGTCCTGGTGCACGGGGCCTGGCATGGCGGCTGGTGCTGGCGGCGGGTGGTGGCTGCGCTGCAGGCGCAAGGGCATCGCGGCTTCGCTCCCACGCTCACGGGCGTCGGCGAGCGGGTGCACCTGATGTCCTCGCTGATCACGCTGGAGACACACATCGCCGACGTCGCCAACGTGATCGAGGCCGAGGAACTGCAGCAGGTCGTGCTGGTGGTCCACTCGTATGCGGGGATGCTGGGCACGGCCATCGCGGACCGCATGCCGCAGCGCCTGAAGCACCTGGTGTACGTCGACGCGGTGGTGCCGCGTCCCGGCGAAAGCTGGGGCAGCACGCACTCCAGCGCCGTGCGCGAGCTGCGGCTGGCAGCGGCGCAGCAGTCGCCCGACTACAGCTTCCCGCCGCCCGATCCGAGTGTCTTCGGGCTGGCGGCCGAGGACCACGACTGGGTGCGCCGGCGCCAGACGCCCCATCCCGGCCACACCTACCAGGCGCCGCTGCAGTTCGACCCCCGGCGAGTGGCGGGCGTGCCGCGGACTTTCATCGATTGCGTCAAGCCGCGGCTGGGCACGATCGACTCGATCCGCCCGCGGGTGCGGGATGGCAATTTCTGGGACGGCGCCTGGACCGGCGGGGGCGGCATCCGGATCGTGGAGATGCAGACCGGGCACGACCCCATGGTCAGTGCGCCGGAAGAACTGACGCGCCTGCTGGTGGGCTGCGCCTGAGGCAACCGTCGGACCGGCTGGCAAGAACTTCTGCGATGAGCCAGAATCAAGTCTTCAGCGGCCGCAATTCGGCCAAAGGCAGGCAGACATGGCAGTGAACATGAAATGGGCAGTCGGCGCGGCCGCAGCGGCGGTCGTGGCCGCCGGTGCGTTCTTCTTCGTCGGTGGCGCCACCGCAGCCCCGGACACCACCTTCGTCCTGCTCGATGGCTCCAAGAAGAGCACGGCCGACCTCAAGGGCAAGGTCACCCTGGTGAATTTCTGGGCGACCAGCTGCGTCACGTGCGTGGCCGAGATGCCCAAGATGATCTCCACCTTCAACGAGTACCACGGCAAGGGTTACGAACACATGGCGGTGGCCATGAGCTACGACCCGCCGAGCTACGTGGTGAACTACGCGCAGACGCGCAAGCTGCCCTTCGAAGTCGCCATCGACAACACGGGCGCGGTCGCCAAGGCCTGGGGCGAAGTGCAGCTCACGCCCACGTCGTACCTGGTGAACAAGAAGGGCGAAATCGTCAAACGCTACGTCGGCGAGCCGAACTTCGCGGAACTGCATGCGCTGATCGAGAAGCTGCTGGCGGAGAGCTGATCCCGGCAGAGAAGCGCCGCCTGGATTGCGGGTCAAGCCCGCGAGGACACCCAACGAGAAAGCCCCGCAGCGCGGGGCTTTCTGCTTTCAGCCCACCGCGCTCACAGTTTCTCGCGGTAGCTGTCGTGGCAGGCCTTGCAGGTCTGGCCGGCGGGGCCGAAGGCGGCCTTCAGGTTGTCGACGCTGCCGGTCTTGGCGGCGGCGGCGAGCTTGGCCACGGCGTCCTGCATCTTCTCGGCGTTCTCCTTGAACTTGGCCTGCTCGGTCCAGATTTCCGGCTTGGCATGCGTGTTCTCGCCTTTCTCGGTGCCCGCGGCGAAGGCGGTGAAGGGCAGGTGCGAAACGAGCGCGATCACGTCGGCGTGGTGAGCCGCAGCCTGTGCGTCGTAGGGCGCCTTGCCTTGAGCCATGGCACCGAGCGCGCCGAAGTGTGCGCCGAGCACCCGGAAGGCGCCCTGCCGGTACTTGATGGCGTCTTCCGGCTTCTGGAAGCTCTGGGCAGACGCGGGGGAGGCGAGCGCGAACGCTGCGGCCGCGAGGGCCAGGGTGGCGGCGAACTTCATGGGTTTTCTTCTCCGGTTGGTTAAAGTAGAGGTGCCCTGCAGTGACCCCGACAGTGTGACAAAAGTTCGACTTGCAATTTGACACCGCGGGAATTCACCAAGAACTTTCGTGCCGCGCCAGCAACGTGCGAGGCACGTGCACCACCAGGAGAAGAGATCGCGATGGCCTATCGAGTGCGTGTCTGGGACCTGCCCACCCGTCTGTTCCACTGGCTGCTGGCCGTGTGCGTCGTGGCCCTCGTGGTCACCGGCTACACCGGCGGCGGGGCCATGGAGTGGCATGCGCGGCTTGGCTACACGGTGCTGACGCTGCTGCTGTTCCGGCTGGTGTGGGGTTTCGTCGGCGGCCACTGGTCCCGGTTCCGCAGCTTCCTGCCCTCGCCCGCGAAGGTGAGCGCCTACCTGCGCGGGAGTGCGCACCCGGACCACCTCGTCGGCCACAACCCGCTGGGCGCGGGCTCCGTGTTCGCGATGCTGCTGGCGCTGCTGGTGCAGGTGCTGACCGGCATGGTGAGCGACGACGATGCCGGCTTTACCGGGCCGCTCAATCGCTTCGTCTCGAGCGCACGGAGCGATCAGGCGACCTGGTACCACAAGGCGGTCGGGCAGTGGCTGATCATCGCCCTCGTGCTGCTGCACGTCGCCGCCGTCGTGTACTACCTCAAGCGCAAGAGGCAGAACCTGGTGCATACGATGGTCATCGGCGACAAGATGCTGCCGGCGCCGGCGGCCTCCTCACGCGACGACCTGGTCACGCGTGCGATCGCGCTCGTGCTGACTGGCGCGTGCGCGGGCCTGGTCGCCTGGCTAGTCAGTCTGGGGAACCTGGCGTCGGCACAATGATGGCTCGGCCGTGTCGAGCGCCTAGAATCCGTCGTCCAGCGACTCGTTTCCACCACTCTTGGACACTGCCCCTTTCCCCCTGATCGCGCTCACCGCCCCTGCCGCCCGCGACCTCGATGCGGTGCGCGCCATCTTCCGCGAGTACGCGCAAGGGTTGGGCGTCGACCTGGGCTTCCAGAACTTCGAGGAAGAACTCGCCACGCTGCCGGGTGAGTACGCGCCACCGCGCGGCGCGCTGTTCCTCGCCCGCGTCGACGGCGAACTGGCCGGCTGCTGCGCCCTGCGCCCCCTGGACAACGCCGACTACCCCAATGCCGCGGAGATGAAGCGCCTGTACGTGCGCAAGGCCTTCCGCGGCTTCGGCCTGGGCCGCCAGCTGGCCGAGGCAACCCTCGACGCCGCCCGCCAGGCCGGCTATGCCTGCGTGCTGCTGGACACGCTGGACGACATGGAAGCCGCGCGGGCGCTGTACGTGGAACTGGGGTTTGAGGATGTGCCGCCCTACTATCACAACCCGATTGCGGGGGCGCATTACCTGAAGGCGGATCTCTGATCCCTCTCCCTCTCCCGCCCGCGGGAGAGGGTTGGGGTGAGGGCGACGGCCGTGAGGCCATGAGCGCCGCTGCCCCTCACCCCCACCCTCTCCCCAGGGGGGAGAGGGAGTCTCAAGCAGCGAACTGCGCCAGCATCGTCCCCGCATCGCTCACCTCGAACTTGCCCGGGGCTTCGACGTTCAGCGAGGCGACCTTGCCGTCCTTGACCAGCACCGAGTAGCGCTGGCTGCGCACGCCCATGCCGCGGGCGGTGAGGTCCAGCGTCAGGCCCATGGCCTTGGCGAATTCGCCGCTGCCGTCGGCCAGCATGCGGATCTTGCCGTCGGTCTTCTGCTCGCGCGCCCACGCCCCCATCACGAAGGCGTCGTTGACGCTCACGCACCAGATCTCGTCGACGCCCTTGCCTTTGAGCTGGGCGTAGTTCTCGACGTAGCCGGGCACGTGCTTGGCGCTGCACGTCGGCGTGAAAGCGCCGGGCAGCGCGAACAGCGCGATGGTCTTGCCCTTGGCGGCATCGCGCACCTTCACCGGGTTCGGGCCGATGCTGCAGCCGTTGCCCTCGACCTCGGAAAATTCCTGCAGGGTGACGTCAGGGATTTGTTCGCCGACCTGGATCATGTTTGCTCTCCTCGTTGAAAGTGCGCCGCACAAAAGAAAACGGCCCACGATTGTGGGCCGTTTCCGTTTTGCCTGCTGCCGGCGAGGGGCTTAGACCGCCTCGGCCTTCTCGACCAGACGGGTGGCAACCCAGTTCTTGGTCTTGGAGATCGGCTTGCTTTCCTCGATCTCGATCACGTCACCCGTGTGGAACTGGCCGGTCTCGTCGTGCGCGTGGTACTTGCTCGACTTGATCACGATCTTTCCGTACAGGGCGTGCTTGACGCGGCGCTCGACGAGCACGGTCACGGTCTTGGCGCGCTTGTCGCTTACCACCTTGCCCACGAGGGTGCGCCTGAGGGAGGTCTTGGCTTCCGTCATGTTCACTCCTTGGTCTTGGTTTCAGTGGCGCGCTTCTGGGCCAGGATGGTCTTGGCGCGGGCGATGTCACGGCGCGTGGAACGCAGCGTGCCGGTGTTGCCGAGTTGTTGCGTAGCCTTCTGCATGCGCAGGCCGAAGTGCGCCTTCTGCAGCGACTTCACTTCTTCCTGCAGACCGGCGACGTCCTTCTGGCGGAGATCATTGGCTTTCGTCATCTTCATCTCCTCCTCAGGTGCCGATCATGCGGCTGACGAACGTGGTGCGCAGCGGCAGCTTGGCCGCGGCCAGCTTGAACGCTTCGCGCGCGAGTTCCTCGGGGACACCGACGATCTCGAACACGATCTTGCCGGGCTGGATTTCGGCCACGTAGTACTCGGGGTTGCCCTTGCCGTTGCCCATGCGGACTTCGGCCGGCTTTTGCGAGATCGGCTTGTCCGGGAACACGCGGATCCAGATACGGCCGCCACGCTTGACGTGACGGGAGATCGCGCGACGCGCGGCCTCGATCTGCCGGGCCGTCAGACGGCCACGGTCGGTGCACTTCAGGCCGAAGTCACCGAACGCCACACTGTTGCCAGTGGTGGCGACGCCGGTGTTGCGGCCTTTTTGCTCTTTGCGGTATTTGCGGCGAGCGGGTTGCAGCATGTCTTCTCTCCTTTACCGTCGGCTCAGGGCTTGCTGGCCGGCGCGGGACGGGCCACGCGCTTAACGGTAGATTTCGGGGCATCCGCCCCTGCGGTTGCTTCAGCGGGCTTGTCGGCACCATCAATGGGGGCAACGTTGGTGGCACCGGACATCGTCCGGCCGCCACCGCCAGCACCACCACCGGCGCCGCCGGGGCCGCGCGGGCCGCCACGGCCACGATCGCCGCCGGGGCCGCCACGGCGGTCACCGTCGCGACGCGGGCCACGCGGGCCACGACGCTCTTCGCCCTCGGGGCGCGGCGTGCTGTCCAGGGTCGGCAGGTCGCTGCGACCCAGGGTGTCGCCCTTGTAGACCCACACCTTGACGCCGATGACGCCGTAGGTGGTCTTGGCTTCGGAGAAGCCGTAGTCGATGTCGGCGCGCAGCGTGTGCAGCGGCACGCGACCTTCGCGGTACCACTCGCAGCGGGCGATCTCGATGCCGTTCAGGCGGCCCGACGACATGATCTTGATGCCCTGCGCGCCCAGGCGCATCGCGTTCTGCATGGCGCGTTTCATCGCGCGGCGGAACATGATGCGCTTTTCGAGCTGCTGGGTGATCGAGTCGGCGATCAGCTGGGCATCGACTTCGGGCTTGCGCACTTCCTCGATGTTCACGGCGACCGGCACGCCCAGGCGGGTGGCGAGTTCCCTCTTCAGGTTCTCGATGTCCTCGCCCTTCTTGCCGATCACCACGCCCGGCCGCGCGGAATAAATCGTGATGCGCGCGTTCTTGGCGGGGCGCTCGATCATCACGCGCGAGACCGCGGCGTTCTTCAGCTTCGTCTTCAGGTACTCGCGCACCTTGATGTCTTCACCGAGCATGCCGGCGAAGTCGCGGTTGCTTGCGTACCAGCGGCTGTTCCAGTTACGGGTGACGGCCAGGCGGAAGCCGGTCGGATGGATCTTCTGTCCCATGTGTCTTCCTGCCTTAGTTGCCGACGGTGACGTACACGTGGCACGTCCCCTTGCTGATGCGGTTGCCGCGGCCCTTGGCGCGCGCGGTGAAGCGCTTCAGCACCGTGCCTTGTTCGACGTAGATGGTCTTGACCTTCAGTTCGTCGATGTCGACACCGTCGTTGTGTTCGGCGTTCGCGATCGCGGACTCCAGAACCTTCTTGAGGATGACGGCACCCTTCTTCTGGGTGAAGTTCAGGATGTTGAGGGCCTGGTCCACCTTCTTGCCGCGGATCAGGTCGGCCACGAGGCGGCCCTTGTCGACCGACAGGCGAACGCCGCGGAGGATCGCTTTGGTTTCAGCCATGGTTCAGCCTCACTTCTTCACGACTTTTTTGTCGGCGGGGTGACCCTTGAAGGTGCGCGTCAGGGCGAATTCGCCCAACTTGTGGCCCACCATCTGGTCGGTGACGTAGACCGGAACGTGCTGCTTGCCGTTGTGAACGGCGATGGTCAGGCCGATGAAATCGGGCAGGATCATCGAGCGGCGCGACCAGGTCTTGATCGGCTTCTTGTCCTTGATGGCAACGGCCTTGTCGACCTTGGCCACCAGGTGGTGGTCCACGAAAGGACCCTTCTTGAGAGAACGCGTCATTTCTGCGGACCCTTATTTCTTGCGGCGCGAGACGATGAACGTCTGCGTGCGCTTGTTGTTGCGAGTGCGGTAACCCTTGGTCAGGTTGCCCCACGGATCGACTGGATGGCGGCCTTCGCCGGTCTTGCCTTCGCCGCCACCGTGCGGGTGGTCGACCGGGTTCATCACCACGCCGCGAACGGTCGGGCGGATGCCCATGTGGCGCTTGACACCGGCCTTGCCGAGCTGGCGCAGGCTGTGTTCTTCGTTCGCGACTTCACCGATGGTGGCGCGGCATTCGATGTGGACGCGGCGCACTTCACCGGACCGCATGCGGACCTGCGCGTAGGTGCCTTCGCGCGCCAGCAGCGTCGCGGAGGTACCCGCGGACCGCACGACCTGCGCGCCCTTGCCGGGTTGCAGTTCGATGCAGTGGATCGTCGAGCCCACCGGGATGTTGCGGATCGGCAGGGTGTTGCCGGCGCGGATCGGCGCTTCGGCGCCGGACAGCAGGGTTGCACCGACATCCACGCCACGCGGGGCGATGATGTAGCGGCGCTCGCCGTCGGCGTACACCACCAGGGCGATGTGGGCCGAACGGTTCGGGTCGTACTCGATGCGTTCGACCTTCGCCGGGATGGCGTCCTTGTTGCGCACGAAGTCGACCACGCGATAGTGGTGCTTGTGACCGCCGCCCTTGTGGCGGGTGGTGATGTGGCCGTTGTTGTTGCGGCCGGCGTGCTGGAACTGGGGCTCCAGCAGCGCTGCGTGCGGAGCACCCTTGTACAGGTGGTCCCGCGTAACCTTCACCACGGCACGTTGGCCGGGCGAGGTTGGTTTCATCTTGATGACAGCCATGATTACGCGGCCTCCCCGGACAGGTTCAGCTCTTGACCGGGCTGCAGCGTGACATACGCCTTGCGGACGTTGTCGCGGCGACCCATGGACTTGCCGAAACGCTTTGCCTTGCCCTTGGTGTTGAGCACGGACACGCCCTTGACCTGGACCTTGAACAGCAGTTCGACTGCGGCCTTGATCTCGGGCTTGGTGGCGTCCTGCAGCACCTTGAAGGTGACGGCATTGGACTTCTCGCCGACCAGCGTGGCCTTTTCGGACACGATGGGAGCGACGAGCACTTGGTACAGACGACCTTCGGCGAACTTCGCAGACTTCGAAGTGGCGGCGCTCATGCGAACATCTCCTTGAGCTTGTCGACCGCACCCTTGGTCACGAGCACCTTCTTGAAGTGCACCAGCGACACCGGGTCGGCGTAACGGGGTTCGACAATCAGCACGTTCGCCAGGTTGCGCGAGGCGAGGTACATGTTTTCGTCGACTTCCTCGGCGATCACCAGG
>NZ_JAQGNQ010000034.1 GCF_028291745.1 Ramlibacter sp.
ATCATCATCACCGCCTGGCTCAGCGGGTAACCAGCCATGGTGAGCAGTTCGAGGCAGTTGTCGAATGTTGCGGTATCGGACTGACCCGGGAAACTGATGGGATACAGCTTCTGCAGGTCGGCGCCCAGCACCGGCGAGGACATGACACCTTCGCGTGCCCGCATCCAGTTGTAGTTGCCCTTGACCGTGTTGATTTCGCCGTTGTGGGCGACGTAGCGGTACGGGTGGGCCAGCGGCCACTCCGGGAACGTATTGGTGGAGAAGCGCTGGTGCACCAGGCCCAGGGCGGAGACGCAGCGCGGGTCCTGCAGGTCCTTGTAGTACACGCCGACCTGGTCGGCCAGCAGCAGGCCCTTGTAGACCACCGTGCGGCTGGACACGGAGGGGACGTAGTACTCCTTGCTGTGCTTGAGGTTCAGCTTCTGGACGGCGGCGCTGGCCGTCTTGCGGATCACGTAGAGCTTGCGCTCGAGCGCGTCCTGCACGATCACGTCGGAGCCGCGGCCGATGAAGACCTGCTTGATGATCGGCTCTTTCTTGCGGACCGCGGGCGACATCGGCATCTCGGTGTCGACGGGCACGTCGCGCCAGCCCAGCAGCACCTGGCCTTCGGCGCGGATGGCGCGCTCGAATTCCTGCTCGCAGGCGAGACGCGAAGCGTGCTCCTTGGGCAGGAAGATCATGCCGACGCCGTATTCGCCGGGCGGGGGCAATTCGACGCCCTGCTTGGCCATCTCTTCGCGGTAGAGCGCGTCGGGCATCTGCAGCAGGATGCCGGCGCCGTCACCCATCAGCTTGTCCGCACCGACCGCGCCCCGATGGTCGAGGTTTTCGAGGATCTTGAGCGCCTGGCGAACGATGTTGTGGCTCTTCTCGCCCTTGATATGGGCCACGAAGCCGACGCCGCAGGCGTCGTGCTCATTGGCACCGGAATACAGGCCTTTTTCTTGCAGGTAAGCGATTTCGGCAGCCGACGTCATGGCGCACACCTCGAATTTCGGGGGAAAACCCGAGGATAGTGCAGCGATGCCCCCCTGCCAAGCAGAATAATTGGGGTCAGATTCGAATTAAGAAGCCTGAATTGACGGGTTCGGTCTAATCGGGGACAGGTTCAATGCCCCTGCGCGGCCGGCCCGCCTGAGCGCGTGTGACACGTCGCTCGGTGCGCCGCTGCAGGTCAGCCACGTAGTCGGCATCCCCTAGAGCCCAGCCGCGAAAGGCGGAGTCGGTCAGGGCCTTTCTCTGGCCCTCGCTGATGCCCAGGCGCACCAGCGACGCATATGCCGCATCGCGAGCGAACGGCGTGTTGCCCAGTTCCCAATACAACGGATGCGGCGTGATCAGCTTGTCGGGCTGGCCGCCCAGGTAGTGCTGGTAGCTCGACCATGAGTAATCCGCAGGGTCGTGCACCATTCCAGCCCGCACCGGATTCAGGTCCTGGTAGACCATGCAGGCCAGCAGGTAGCGCTCCGCCTGAATCAAGGTCGACTTGTAGCGGCCCTCCCACAGCGTGCCGGTACGCCCATGCCGCAGGTTGTAGGTACGTACATAGCGACGGCCGACGGCCTGCATCATCTGCGGGATGCCCTCGTCCGTCTCCGGCGTTGCCAGCAGGTGGAAGTGATTGCTCATCAGCACATAAGCGTGGATCGCCACGTGCTGTTTGCGTGCGTGCTCGTCGATCAACGACAGCAGCAGTTCATAGTCGGCGCGATCGCTGAAGACCGCCTGTCGATTGTTGCCGCGCTGGATCAGGTGATGGGGGTAGCCGGGGACCGTGAGACGGGGAAGGCGCGCCATGCGCCATCTTAATTGGAATCTGACCCCAATATTGGAGGATAACGAGCCGCGCGGCGCTCGCTGCGCGTAGCGCCGGCAGGCTCGGACTCAGGTCTGAAGTTGGGGGAACCGGGTCTGCTCCAGTGCTGCGATGCCGAACTCGGCGAGGATGGCGCGCAGGCGGTCGGCGGCGGCGCGTTTGCACTGGCCGGTGCGGCGGGCCAGGATCAGCTCGTTCTTCATCGAGTGTTCCCAGCCGACCAGCTCGGTCACGGTGACCTGGTAACCCATGGCCTCGAGGTAGAGACAGCGCAGCACGTTGGTGACCTGGCTGCCGATCTCGCGGGTGTGCAGGGGATGGCGCCAGAGCTCGGACAAGGGCGTGCGCGAGAGCGACAGCGCCTTGCCTTCGCGCAGCACGCCGGCCACCTCGGCCTGGCAACAGGGCACCAGCACCATGAAGCGCGCCTGCTTGCGCAGCCCGAAGGCGATCGCGTCGTCGGTGGCCGTGTCGCAGGCGTGCAGGGCCGTCACCACGTCGATGTGCTCGGGCAGCTGCGCCGCGTCGGCAGCCTCGGCGGCGCTGAGATGCAGGAAGGACATGCGCGCGAAGCTCAGGCGCTGGGCCAGCTCGCGCGACTTCTCCACCAGATCGGCCCGGGTCTCGATGCCGTAGATGTGCCCCAGCCCACGCGGCTGGAAGAACAGGTCGTACAGGATGAAGCCCAGGTACGACTTGCCTGCGCCATGGTCGGCCAGCGTCGGATGGCCGCCCTCGGCCGGGATCTCCAGCAGCAGCTTCTCGATGAACTGCACCAGGTGGTGCACCTGCTTGAGCTTGCGGCGCGAGTCCTGGTTGATGCGCCCTTCGCGCGTGAGGATGTGCAGCTCCTGCAGCAACTCGAGCGATTGCCCGGGCTCCAGCCCGAGCTCGTCGCGGATGTCCTTCTTCATGACGTCGCTCCGACGTCCAGCGCGTCCCAGCCCTCGGGCCCGAGCTCGCGCAGCGTCTGCATGTTCGTTTCGTAGATCGCCGCCGCATCCGGGAAGGCCGCGACGGCGCGGTCCATGCTCTGCTCGCGCAGCAGGTGCAGCGTGGGATAAGGCGCGCGATTCGTGCAGTTGGTGATGTCGTCTTCCTCGGTCCCGGCAAACACGAAGCGCGGATGGAAGTGCGCCACCTGAACCACGCCTTCGAGGCCGCGCTTGCGCACCATGCGCTCGGCTCGCGCAGCCAGCTCATTGAAGCTGTAGAAGTCCGCCATGCCTTGCGGCACCACCAGCAGGGTCGTGTCGCGCACGCGGGCCTCCAAGGCAAGCAGTGCGTCGAGCTCGCGCGCGAACCCGGCGAGGATGCCCTGCGCATCATCCGCCTCACTGACCGCGATGTGCACCTGCTGCTTCGCCAGCACCGCCTTGGCGAAAGGACACAGGTTCAGCCCCACCACCGCGCGCTCCAGCCAGCGCCGCGTATCGGCCACGGCCGTTTCGGAATGGACCATTTGCGTCAGAGGAACAGGTTGGGCTCCAGCACGCGTTTGGCGAGTTCGTCGAGCAGGTCGTGGCCGATGCGCTCGACCGGGATGGTGACCTGCGCGACCTCGAGCGCCTCGGTGTTCAGCAGGCGGAAGTGGATCTGCCCCTGGTCGTGATGCGGCGTGGCCGTCACCGAACCGCGGGTGTCGGTGAAGTACTCGTAGCGCACCTCCTGCAGCACGTTGTTGCGCGCCGCGTCGCGCACCTCTTGCCGCTCGTGCCGCACCATGCCCAGCGCGAGGCGGTCTTCCACCTTGCGCATGTCGGTGGGGAAGTTCACGCTCACCGCGCCGGTGACGGCTTCGCCCACCTGCGGGACGATGCGCCAGCCCATCGCGATGTAGTCGACCACCTCGCGGTCGCGCAGCATCTTGCGCCTGGCATCGACGCGAAAGTCCGCCAGCTTCATCGCCGGCCACGGCGTCTTGCCGTCGACCGTGAGCGCCGGCCCGGGCGGCTGGATCACCGAGAGGCTGCGCGCCAGATCCTGCAGGTAGTGCAGCAGCAGCCCGCAGGCTTCCTCGGTCTGGGCAGTGACTGCTCCCAGGTGCTGGTCCCGGGCGCTCTGCTGCTGCTCCAGCGCCTTGGCCTGGGACTTCAGCTGGTTGAGAAAACTCATGGTGCGGGCTGGATTTTACGGGCTGCCCCGGGCCGCCGCGGGAGCGCGCCGACCCGGCCCGGCCAGGAAGCGGGCCATTGCCGTGGCGACGCCCATGCCCGCAAGCGCGAACGCGCCCGTGACCCAGCAGGTGGCCTGCCAGCCCCCCGCGCGTGCTGCCACCCAGCCGGCCAGCGGCGGCCCGGCGAACTGGCCGAGCGCGGAGCACTGCTGCATCCAGCCGACCGTGGTCGACACGGTGCTTTCATCCGGCGCCACCCGCACGGCCAGCGAAAAGAGCGTGCCCGGCACCAGCCCGCCGACCGCCGAGAACAGCAGCACGCCCGCGTAGCGGGTGATGGCCACTGCCGCACCGCCATCACCCCAGCCGGCAAACGCGACGATCGCGCCCACGATCATGGCCGCATAGCCGCACTGCAGCAGCGCGGTCGGGCGCCAGCCGCGCTGCAACAGCCGGCCGGAGGCGATGTTGCCGACCAGGTTGATCGCCGCAGCCAAGGCCGTGGCGAACGCGGCGGAAGCCAACGGGAAGCCGGCTTGCGCATAGATGGTGGGCAGGAAACCGATCACCGCCAGCCACTGCGCCGAATACACCGCAAAGGCCAGCGAGGCCAGCCAGGGACCGCGCGAGCGCAGGGTCCGCACGATGCGGCTGCGAACGCCGGGGCCGCCCCTGGCAACGCTGTTGCGACGATCCCCTTGCGCGGGCACCGAGAGCCACAGCACGACCGCCATAGCAAGCGACAGCAAGCCCAGCAGCCACCACCAGCCTGGCCAGCCGATCCAGGCGATGAACGCCGGACCGAACAGCAGCGCCGCCCCGGTGCCCAAGGGCATGTACGCGCCCCACAGCCCCAGGGTGCGGCTGAGCCTTTCGGGAGCGACCAGGCGGCGGATCAATCCCGGCCCGGGCAGCGTCGTCAGCAGGAAGCCCATGCCTTCGGCAGCGCGCAATGCCAGCAGGCCGCCCGGCGTGCTGGCGAAGCCTCCGAGCAGGCTGGCCACGCACAGGATCGCCAGCCCCATGACCATCGTGCGCCGCGGCCCGATCGAATCGGCGGCCGCCCCGATCGCCACACCCAGCAGCATGCCGGCCACTTGCACGGCCGACAGCAGGAAGCCGGCCTGCACCAGGCTCACGTGCAGCGTCTCGCGCAGCACCGGCAGAGCCGGCGGCAGCTTGCCCACGTGCAGGGCGGCGCTGATGCCGGCCAGCAGCACCACCAGCGCGGGGTCGGGTCTCCTCACGGGATCGTGGCCGTCAGCAGCCGCCGCCCGGTCAGGCGCTCGTGCTCGCGCAAGGCGTAGCGGTCGGTCATGCCGGCGATGTAGTCGGCGACGGCGCGTGCCGTATCCGCACGCGCGGCAAATCCGGCCTGCATCTCGGCTGGCCGCGCCAGGTAGGCGGCAAACAGCTCGCGCACCACCTCCTGCGCCTGTCCCGTGGTTTCCATCACGCGCGAATGGCGATAGAGGTTGGCAAACAGGAAGCGCTTGAGCGCGGCCGAGTCGGCGCGTGCGGCCTCGGTGAAAGCCACCAGCGGCGGCAGCGCCCGGGCGCCATCGGCGTCGGCCGGCCGAAGTTCGTCCAGCCGTTCGCGCGTGGCCGCGATCACGTCGTAGACCAGCGCGCTCAGCATGCGGCGGATCGCTTCATAGAGCAGCCGGCGCCCCTGCAGGTGCGGATGCTCGCTGCGCGCCTCGCTGCAGTAGCGCCCGAACAGCGGCACCTGCGCCACCTGCTCCAGCGTGATGAGCCCCGAGCGCACGCCGTCGTCGATGTCGTGCGCGTTGTAGGCGATCTCGTCGGCCAGGTTGCAAAGCTGCGCCTCCAGAGAGGGTTGCGTGCGCTCGAGAAAACGGCGCCCTACCCCGCCCGGGTCCTGCGCCTCGAGCTTCAGTGCATTCGCCTGCGAACAGTGCTTGAGGATGCCCTCGCGCGTCTCGAAGCACAGGTTCAGGCCATCGAAGACGGGATAGCGCTCTTCCAGCTTGTCGACCACGCGCAGGCTTTGCAGGTTGTGCTCGAAGCCGCCGTGCTCGCGCATGCATTCGTTCAGCGCGTCCTGCCCCGCATGGCCGAAGGGGGTGTGACCCAGGTCATGGGCCAGCGCGATCGCCTCGACCAGGTCTTCGTTCAATTGCAGCGGGCGCGCGATGGAACGCGCGAGCTGCGCCACCTCGATCGAATGCGTCAGGCGCGTGCGGAACAGGTCGCCCTCGTGATTGAGGAAGACCTGCGTCTTGTAGACCAGCCGGCGAAACGCGGTGGAGTGCACGATCCGGTCGCGATCGCGCTGGAACTCGGTGCGCGTGGGCGCCGGCGTCTCTGGGTGCTGCCGTCCGTGGGTGCGCGCAGCATCGCAGGCAAAGACAGCGAGCGTCATCGGCCGCGGCGCTCAGCGCGTGCAGTCGGCCAGCACCTGCCGCACGATCTCGTCGCTCGCGCCGCGCACCGCAGCCTGGCCCGGTCGCTCGATCACGACGAAGCGGATCTGCCCGGCCTCCGCCTTCTTGTCGACGCGCATCAGTTCGAGATAGCGATCGGCGCCGAGGTCGGGCCCCACGATCGGCAGCCCGGCGCGTGCGATCAGCGTGGTGACTCGCTGCACGAACGCTTCGTCGACCAGCCCCAGCCGGCGTGACAACTGCAGGCCCATCACCATGCCGCAGCCCACCGCTTCGCCGTGCAGCCATTCGCCATAACCCAGGCCGGCCTCGATCGCATGCCCGAAGGTGTGGCCGAAGTTCAGGATCGCGCGCAGGCCAGCCTCGCGCTCGTCCTGCCCCACCACTTCGGCCTTGATCTCGCAACTGCGGCGCACCGCATGGGCCAGCGCCTGCGGGTTGCGCTGCAGCAGCGGCGCGATGTTGGCCTCGATCCACTCGAAGAAGGCCAAGTCGAAGATCGGCCCGTACTTGATCACTTCGGCCAGGCCCGCGCTCAACTCGCGGGCCGGCAAGGTGGCCAGCGTCTCGAGGTCGCAGACCACGCGCTCGGGCTGGTAGAACGCGCCGATCATGTTCTTGCCCAGGGGATGGTTGATCGCCGTCTTGCCACCCACCGAGGAGTCCACTTGCGCCAGCAGCGTGGTGGGCACCTGCACGAAGGGCACGCCGCGCATGTAGCTCGCGGCCGCGAAGCCGGTCATGTCGCCGACCACGCCGCCGCCGAGCGCAAAGAGCACGGTCTTGCGGTCGCAGCCGTGGGACAGCAGCGCGTCGAAGATCAGGTTGAGCGTGCTCCAGTCCTTGTGCACCTCGCCATCGGGCAGCACGACCTCGAACACGGAGCGATAGTGCCCGGCCAGCGCGGCACGCAGCCGCTGCGCATACAGCGGCGCGACCGTGGTGTTGGAGACGATGAGGGCGGCTGCCGCGGGCGGCAGGCCGGCCCACGAGGCAGGGTCGGCGAGCACGCCGGCACCGATGCGAATGTCGTAGCTGCGCTCGCCCAGTGCGATGCGCACCTGCTGCGGAGCCGGGGAAGTCGGGGCTGCCATGCCCCGAGTTTAAGCGGCGGGGGGCAGCACTCCGGCGAGCTCCAGTTGCATCACGATCATGTTGACCAGCGTCGCCACCGACGGCCGGCCGGTCTCGATCGCGAAGTGCGCCGTCTCGCGGTACAGGGGATCGCGCTCTGCGAACAGGGCACGCAGCTTGGCGAGCGGATCGGCGACCTGCAACAGCGGTCGCTGGGTGTCGTGCCGCAGGCGCCGGAACAGATCCTCCGGCGTGGAGCGCAGGTAGACCACCTTGCCGCCCTCGCGCAGGCAGGTGCGGTTGGCCTCACGCAGCACCGCGCCGCCGCCGGTGGCGATCACGGCGTCCCTGCCCTGGGCCAGATCCGACAACACCTGCTGCTCGCGGTCGCGGAAAGCCTCTTCCCCGGCCTGCGCGAAGTACTCGCGGATGCTGCAGCCCAGCCGCTCCTCGATCACGTGGTCGGAATCAAAAAAAGGCAGCCGAAGCCGCCTTGCGAGTTGCCGCCCGACAGTGGATTTACCACTGCCGGGCATGCCGACCAGAGAGAGGATCACCTCGTCAGATCGGATACTGGATGACCAGCGGCACGGTGCTGGAGATCCCGCCGGGCGAGGTGAACTTCAGCTCGAACGAGGTGGTCGCCTGACCGGTACCGGCGGCGTTGCACAGGGGCGCCGAGTTGGTCGCATCGAGGGTCACGCGGAAGGAGGTCGGCGTGAAGTTGGGATCGAGCACGTCCTGCACAGGCGTACCGCCGTCGACGCTGGCAGTGACCCCTTTGCCCGGCGCCTGGGCAGCGATGGTGGATCCGGCTGCCAGCGCACGGTTGTTGGCGTCGGCCGCAAACAGCGTGAACGTGTCCTTGCAGGTGCCGCTCAGCGTGAGCGTCGTCGCGACGAAGCCCTGCGCGGACAAGGCGCGCGCGCCGGCGGATGCACTCATGTTGATCCGGACGCTGGCGGCCAGCGGCGTGCTTTGCCCCGGCAGTTGCACGGTGCCGGTGACAGTCGCGACTCCGTTGCCGCGCGGATTCTGCACGCGGAAGTCCACCGAGCAGGTTCCGTTCACGGACGCGCAGGCGCCTTGGCTCGACGAGCCCACCGCGCCGAAGTCTGTGGTGAAACTGGCGGTGGTTCCGTCCGGGACCAGGTTGCCGTTCGCGTCGCGCATGAACGCCGACACCTTGGTGGTCGTTCCAGTGACGCCGCCGTCGATGTTGTGCTTTTCTGCAACGACTTCCAAGCCACCCGCCACCGTCAGACCGTTGCTGACCGACAAGGTGCTGGAAGGTACCGTGGCGCTACCGTTGGCGGCAGCGGTCGCCGTCACCACCACCGATGTGGGCGTGGTTCCGGACGTGACGGTGGTTACCACCACGCCTTCCGCATCGCTGGTGGATTGCGGAATGTTCAACGTCACATTGCCGTTGCTGACGCTGAAGTTGACGATCGCGCCCTGGACGGGCGAGTTGTTGGGGTCAGTCACCTTGAAGCGCAGGGTCGAGGTCTCGGAGCGACCGCTGCCACCCGCGCCCTTGATGACGATGGACGTCGGACTTGCGTCCAGGAACAGCATGGACGCCGGCACGGCCACTGCCGTGGCAGAACCGGACAGCTGGACGCCCTTCTTGGCGGTCACCGTCGTGGTGCCTACGAGTACCTGCGCAACGATGCTCTCGGCACCCGCCTTGGTCGCGTCGCTGGCCTTGAAATCGATCCTGGCCTGGCCGTTGGCGTCCGTCAGCGCAGTGCCGGAGGCAGGCGCCAGCGTAAGCAGGCTGGCGTCAGCCTGAGAGAAAACGACAACGACGCCGCTCACCGGAGCGCCGGTCGGCCCCGTCACGGTAGCGACCGCGTGTCCCTGCTCGGTAGCCCCGAACTGTGCGGTGGCGACGTTGCCTGAATTCAGGAGAGACAGCGAGATCTGCCCGTCTGTGGACGCTTGAGTGCCGCCGGCGGTCGACGTGCTCACGCCGGTGGCCGAGCTGCTGCCGGTGCCGGTGGAGGTCGTCGTGGTGGTGCCTCCGGCCGTGGTGGAGCTGCCCGTCGTCCCGGCGCTGCCGCCGCCGCCGCCGCATGCCGCCAGTGCGGCGCTCAGGATGAGGGCAGTCAGGCCCGTCACACATCGGTTCATTCGAAACTTCCTTCTTGGGTACTGCTAATGACTTTAACGGCCGGAAGAAGGCTGGCGGTCCGCCACCATCTTCGGCGTGATGAACACCAGCATTTCCTGCTTGCTGGCATTGCGCTGTTTGTTCTTGAACAGGTTGCCGGCCACCGGGATGTCGCCCAGCAGCGGCACCTTGGTGATGGTTTCCTGGTCGCTCAATTCGAAGATGCCGCCGATCACGACGGTGCCGCCGTTCTCGACCAGCACCTGGGTCTTGATGTGCTTGGTGTCGATCGCGATACCCGCTGCCGTGGTCTCGCCGCGGCTGTCCTTGTTGATGTCCAGATCAAGGATGATGTTGCCCTCGGGGGTGATCTGCGGCGTCACTTCCAGCTTCAGCGTCGCGCGGCGGAAGGCCACCGAGGTGGCCCCCGAGGACGTCGCCTGCTGGTACGGGAACTCCGTACCCTGCTCGATCAGCGCCTTGGTCTTGTCGGCCGTCACGATGCGCGGGCTGGAGACCAGCTTGCCCTTGCCGTCGGCTTCGAGCGCGGACAGTTCGAGGTTCAGGAAGCGGTTCGCCGCGGAGCTGAAGATCGAGAGCGCGAAGGTCGACGGGTTGAAGCCGCCCACGCCCACCGCCGGCAGGTTCACGAAGTTGGTATTGACGGTGTTGAGCGCGCTGGTGCTGGTTTCGCCGGTGGTGCTCGACACCGCGTCGTAGCTGCCGCCGAAGGCGACGCGGTTGCCGCCGCCCACCGAGTAGCCGGCGTCGCCACCCTTGATGCCTCGCAAGTCGCTGCCGCCCAGGCGCACGCCCAGCGACTTGCCGAAGGTGTCCGAGGCTTCGACGATGCGCGCCTCGATCAGCACCTGGCGCACCGCGATGTCGACGCGCGAGATGAGGGCCTGCACCTGCTCCAGCCTGGACGGCACGTCGGTGACGAACATCTGGTTGGTGCGCGGTTCGGCGATCGCGCTGCCGCGGGCGCTGAGGATGCGCGAGGAGCCGGTGCCGGTCAGTTGCACGGCGACGTCGGCCGCGCGGGTGTAATTGAGCTGGAAGGCCTGCGTGCGCAGCGGCTCCAGGCTCTGGAGCGCGGCGTTGGACTCGAGCTCCAGCTTCTCCTTGGCCGCGATTTCATCCTTCGGCGCGATCCACAGCACGTTGCCGCTTCGGCGCATGCCCAGGCCCTTGGCCTGCAGGATGATGTCCAGGGCCTGGTCCCACGGCACGTCTTTCAGGCGCAGGGTCACGGCACCGGTCACGGAGTCGGAGGTCACGATGTTGAAGTTGGTGAAGTCGGCGATCACCTGCAACAGGGAGCGCACTTCGATGTTCTGGAAGTTCAGCGACAGCTTCTCGCCACTGTAGCCCGGACCCTGGGTCAGCTTGGTCGGGTCCTGCTTCTG
This sequence comes from Ramlibacter sp., assembly GCF_028291745.1. Taxonomy (GTDB): domain Bacteria; phylum Pseudomonadota; class Gammaproteobacteria; order Burkholderiales; family Burkholderiaceae_C; genus Ramlibacter. The sequence goes on from NZ_JAQGNQ010000034.1 coordinate 10,943, forward strand.
CTGGCGGACTTCCACCACGAACTGGTTGTCGGATTGATACGCGCTGTGCTCCCACACCCCACGCGGCTCGATGACCATCCGCACGCGGTCGCCCTGCTGGAAGGTGGTGACGGTCTGGATCGGGGTGCCGAAGTCGGTCACGTCCATCTTGCGGCGCAGGCCTTCGGGCAGCGTCGACTTGAGGAATTCGACCACCAGGGTCTGCCCTTGCTGGCGGATGTCCACGCCGACCTGGTTGCTCGCCAGGTCCACCACCACGCGACCGGAGCCGTCGGGCCCGCGGCGGAAGTCCAGGTCCTTCAGGGGCTGGGTGTCGCGGTTGCGGCTCTCGGCGAACGCCGCCGCGCCCGGCGCCGGTGCGGCCTGGGCCACGCCGTCGAGGATCACGAACAGGCTCTTGCCATCGATCTGCGTGCGATAGTTGGTCGGCACCTTCAGGTTCAGCACCAGGCGCGCGCGGTCGGCGGCCTGCACCACGTTGACCGAGCGGACGTTGCCCATGTTCACGTCGACGGCGCTGCGGCCCATCGCGTTGCTCCCGCCCGGCACGTCCAGCGCTATGCGCGCCGGGGACTGGATCGTGAAGCCGGTCGGCACCGACGTCAGCGGCTCGCTGAAATCGATGCGCACGACTTCCGTGCCGCCCTGGACCGAGCCGGTCACGTTCTCGACCGCCGGGGCAGCCTGCACCGCGGTCGACCACAGGCCCACCCCCACCGCTGCCGCGGTGACCAGTGCTCGCCAACTCCACTTGCTCGTTTTCATCATTTGGACTTCTCCTGCAGTTGCAGCGTCGCGACTCTCTCAACCCACTCGCCCGCGGCGTCCTGGACGAGCTCGCGCAGCACCACTTCGTTTTCCCCGACCTTGGTGATCCGGCCGTAGTTCTGGCCCAGGTAGTTCCCCGGCCGCGCCTGGTAGATCAGGTTGTCGACCTTGATCAGCGCCACCGGCTGGCCTTGCTTGTTCAGGCTGCCCACCATCGCCATCGCATCGAGCGGATAGGACTCCAGCGGCTCCTTGCGCCGATTCAGCTCGGGTGCCAGCAGCGCGGCGCTCGCGGTGCCCGCCTGTTGCGAGTCCTTCTTGAGTGCAAGCGTCAGCTTCTGGCTGCTGAAGGGTTCGACCGAGGCTTCCTGGCTATAGGACTCGGGCGTGAATTTCTTCGGCTCCGGAATCGGTGTTACGTGCGGCTTGGTGGCGGCACCCTGTTCGGCCATCCACTTCGTGATTTCCTCGTTGTCCGACGAACCGCAGGCGGCGAGCGCCGCGGTGGTCATCAGGGCGAGCAGCAATCGATGCTTCATTTCTTGGGCCCACCCTTGGTGGCCTTGCGCTGTGCGTCCACTTCGTCGCGGTCGAGGTAGCGGAAGGTCTTGGCCGTGGCGTCCATACTCAGATTGCCGTCCCTCGCCTGGTTGATCTCGAGGTTGTTGAGCGTCACGATGCGCGACAGGTGCGCGATGTCGGCCGCGAAGGCGCCGATGTCGTGGTACCGCCCGGCGACCTTCAGCGAGATCGGCAACTCGGCGTAGTACTCCTTGACGCTCACCTGGCCCGGGCGGAACAGGTCGAAGGTCAGGCTGCGGCCGAGGCCGGCCTGGTTGATGTCGGACAGCAGGGCGTCCATTTCCGCCTTGCTCGGAAGCTGCTTCTCGAGCTGGGTCACGTACTCCTTGACCTGTTCGCGCTGCTTGAGCAAGGCGTCGAGGTTGACCGCCTGGGTCAGCTTCTTCGAGTAGTCGACGCGCAGGGTTTCCTCTTCGTGCTGCCTGGCTGCGAGTTCATCGGCCGAATTCGTGAGCCACACGAACCACAGGGCGGCGACGATGGCGGCGGTGACCGCCGCGCACAGCGCCAACTTGGGAACGAGGGGCCAGGAGGCCGGGTCGTTGGGATTGAGGCCGCGGAACTGCGCTGCGATCTGTTCCTTCAGATCGCCAAGGTCCAGCCTGGATGCGGAGGTCGCCATATTTCAATCCGTGGTTGCGGGATGCTGGGAAGAGCGCGGCATCACTTGGTGGCCGAAGCAGCGCCCATGGCGGCGATGGCGGAGCCCACCGGGGCGGGGCCGACTGCGACCGTGGACGTCAGGGGCGGCTTGCTGCCCGAGGTGGGCGCAGCCGATGCAGCCGAAGCCGCGGAGGCGGCCTTTTGCGCCTCGCTGGCACGCACCAGCTTCACGTTCATGCGGAAGTTGGCGACCCGGCGCTGGTCCTTCGGGGTGAGCGCCACGTTGCCGGCGACGATCTCCACCAGTTCCGGACGCGACAGCCACTGGCTGCTGCCGCCCAGGTTGCGCAGCAGTTCGGAGACGCGCTCGTTCGACTGCGCGACACCGTTGATGGCGACGGTGTCGTTCGTCTGCTTCATGCTGGTGACGTACACGCCATCCGGCAGCAGCCGCGACAGTTCGTTGAGCAGGTGCACCGGCATGTTGCGATCGGCCTGCAGGTCTTCCACCGCCTGCTGGCGTGCGCGCAGCGCGGCGATCTCCTCCTGCAGGGACGCGATGTCCTTGATCTTCGAGTCGAGCTTCTTGATCTCGGAAGTCAGCATCCGGTTGCGGTCTTCCTGGTTGCTGATGCGGGCCCCGTACCAGAGCCAGATGCCGCCAGCGATCACGGCACCCGTCACGGCGGCGGCGCCCAGCCCCGCATAGAACATTTCGCGCCGCAGCTTGCGGGCCGCTTCCCGGTGCGGCAGCAGGTTGATCAGGATCACTGCAGGAATCTCCGCATGGCCAGTCCGCAGGACGTGAGGTACGAGGGCGCTTCGCGCCGCACCTTCTTCTCGCGGATGTTGTCGCCGAACTGCATGCCGGCAAAGGGATCGGCCAGCTCGCAGGGAAAGGATGTCTGGGCGGTGATCGCCTCGCCCAGCCCGGGCAGCGCCGCGGAACCACCGGCCACCATGATGTGGTCGACGCGGTTGTGCGGCGTGCTGGTGAAGAAGAACTGCAGCGCGCGCGCGACTTCCTGCGCCATGCTGTCGACGAAAGGCCGCAGCACGCCGCCCTCGTAGTCCTCCGGCAGTTCGCCGCTGCGCTTCTTGCTCTCGGCCTCTTCCGGCGAGAAGCCGTACTGGCGCACGATCAGCTGCGTGAGCTGGGCGCCGCCGAAGGCCTGGTCGCGGTCGTAGAGGACCTCGTCGTTGCGGATCACCTGCATGCTGGTGGTGGAGGCGCCCACTTCGAACAGCGCCACCATCTGGTCCTTGCCGTCGCGCGGCAGGTTGCCGATCAAGCGGCCGGCAGCCAGGCGCGAGGCATACGACTCGACGTCGATGATCACCGGCCGGAGGCCGGCGGCTTCGGCCAGGCCCTGGCGGTCCTGCACCTTTTCCTTGCGCGAGGCGGCGATCAGCACCTCGACGTCGCCGGCCGAGGTGGTGCTCGGGCCGACCACGCAGAAGTCCAGGCTCACCTCGTCCAGCGAGAAGGGGATGTACTGGTTGGCCTCGGTCTCCACCTGGATCTCCAGTTCCTGGTCGGACATGCCGCCCGGCAGGATGATCTTCTTGGTAATGACCGCGGACGCCGGCAGCGCCATGGCGACGTTGCGCGTGCGGGTGCCGCTCTTCTTGACCACGCGGCGCATGGCCTCGGCCACTTCGTCGAACTTCTCGACGTTGCCGTCGTTGATCCAGCCGCGCTCGAGGGGCTCGATGGCGCACCGCTCGAGCACGAAGCTGCCATCCTTGCCGCGGCCCAATTCCACCAACTTGACGCTCGAAGAGCTGATATCCAGGCCCAGCAGAGGTGCTGCCTGGCGGCCAAACAATGAGCCGAATGCGATCAAACCCGTCTCCTGAGACGCCTCGTTTCAAGGCGTAACGAACTTAAGATTCCACTTCAATGCTAGCAGTAACATCCTTGTCGGACAAAGGAAAATCCGGATTCGGGGTACCTGGTCCGTTGTCAAAAGCCGACGGGTATAACTGCCATACTGCTGTGGCTTGAGGCTCGCGTCCAATACGGACCGATACCCGGTGTGGAACCGGCGCCCGACGGGCCGGCTCAGACACAGGCATTTGTTCAATGGGCGCCCCGTGGGGCCCCGATGGAGTTCTATGGCTTCCGATTCTTCTTCCGACGACGCCGCGGGCGAGGCCCCGGGCCGTCCGCGTCCTGCCTGGCAACGCTTCATCCTCAAGTTCTTCGGCTGGGTCTTCGGCCTCGCGTTTGCCGGCCTCTTCGCGGTGCTCACGATCGCCGGCGTGGCGCTGGCCGTCGCTTATCCCAACCTGCCGGACATCAGCGACCTGTCCGATTACCGGCCCAAGCTGCCGATGCGCATCTTCACTGCCGATGGCGTCCTGATGGGCGAATTCGGGGAAGAGCGGCGCAACCTCACGCCGATCAACGAGATCCCCGCGGTCATGAAGAACGCGGTGCTGGCGATCGAGGACGCGCGCTTCTATTCGCACAGCGGTGTCGACTACAAGGGCATGATGCGCGCCGGCATCGCCAACCTGGGCCGCGCCAAGAGCCAGGGCGCCTCCACCATCACCATGCAGGTGGCGCGCAACGTCTATCTCTCCACCGAGAAGACCTTCACCCGCAAGCTCTATGAGGTGCTGCTCACCTTCAAGCTGGAACACCAGCTGGCCAAGGACCAGATCCTCGAGATCTACATGAACCAGATCTTCCTGGGCAACCGCGCCTATGGCTTCGCGGCCGCCTGCGAGACCTATTTCGGCAAGCCCCTGAAGGACATCACGATCGCCGAGGCCGCGATGCTGGCCGGCCTGCCGAAGGCGCCTTCGGCCTTCAACCCGGTGACCAATCCCTCGCGTGCCCGTGCCCGGCAGCTGTACATCATCGAACGGATGGAGGAGAACGGCTTCATCACGGCAGCGCAGGCCGAGGAAGCCAAGAAGCAGGAACTGCACGTTCGCACCGGCGCGCAGACCACCGCGATCCGCGCCGAATACATCGCCGAGACCGTGCGCCAGCTGGTGTTCGCGCAATACGGCGACGCCGCCTACACGCGCGGCCTGAACGTCTACACCACCATCAAGGCCGACCAGCAGGAGGCCGCGTACCGCGCCCTGCGCAAGGGCATCATGGATTACGAGAAGCGCCAGATCTACCGCGGTCCCGAGCGCTTCGTCGACCTGCCGAACGACCCGAAGGAACTCGATGATGCGGTCGACGACGCGCTGGCCGAGCACCCCGACAACGGCGACGTGATGGCCGCCGTGGTGCTGGAGGTGGGGCCCAAGAAGATTGTGGCCGTGCGCGGCACCGGCGAGCGCTTCGACATCGTCGGCGACGGCCTCAACGCGGCGCGCTCGGGCCTGTCCGACAAGGCCACGCCGAAGATCAAGATCCGCCGCGGCGCGGTCATCCGGGTGATGAAGACGCCCAAGGACACCTGGGAGATCACGCAGCTGCCCGAGGTGGAAGGCGCCTTCGTCGGGGTCGATCCGCGCGACGGTTCGGTGCACGCCATGGTCGGCGGCTTCGACTTCAACAAGAACAAGTTCAACCACGTGACGCAGGCCTGGCGCCAGCCTGGCTCCGGCTTCAAGCCCTTCATCTATTCCGCGGCGCTGGAGAAGGGCTTCTCGCCCAGCACGATCATCAATGACGGGCCCCTGTTCTTCGGCGGCGACGTCACCGGCGGCCCGCCCTGGGAGCCGAAGAACTACGACGGCAAGTTCGAAGGGCCGATGCCGCTGCATACCGCACTGGCAAAGTCCAAGAACATGGTGTCGATCCGCATCCTGCAGGCCGTGGGCACGCAGAACGCGCAGGACTGGATTTCCCGCTTCGGCTTCGACCCGGAAAAGCATCCGCCCTACCTCACCATGGCGCTGGGCGCCGGCTCGGTCACGCCGATGCAGATGGCGCTGGGTTATTCGGTGTTCGCCAATGGCGGCTACCGCATCAACCCGTGGCTGATCACCCGGATCACCGACCAGAAGGGCAAGGCCCTGGTGGAAAGCCAGCCGCCGCTGCTGAACGAATCCATGCGCGCGATCGACGCCCGCAACGCTTTCGTGATGAACCGCCTGCTGCAGGAAGTCGCCCGCGTCGGCACGGCCGCGCGCGCCCAGCGCGAGCTGAAGCGCCCGGATCTCTACGGCAAGACCGGCACCACCAACGACTCCATCGACACCTGGATGAACGGCTTCCAGCCGACGCTGGTGGCGATCGTCTGGATGGGCTACGACACGCCGCGCTCGCTGGGCGACCGCGAGACCGGTGGCGGCCTGTCGCTGCCGGTGTGGGTCGACTTCATGCAGACGGCGCTCAAGGGCGTACCGATCATGGAGCCGGCCGCGCCGGAAGGCCTGGTGAACGTCAACGGCGAGTGGTACTACGAGGAGTACGCGCGCGGCAACGGCGTCGCCAGCCTCGGCCTGTCGGGGGATACGGGCAGCAGCGATGCGCCCCGCTCGCCGCCGCCGCGGATCTCCGGCTCCTCGGGCGAGCAGGCACCGGGCAATCCGAACGACCGCAGCATGCTCAACGCCAACGGCATGCCGCCGCCGGTCCCGGCAGCACCCACCGACGAGCGCCGCAGCATCCTCGACCTGTTCAGGAACTGAACTTCACCGGCCGGCCGGCTTGCTCGCTCGCGTAGCGGTCCAGGTCGGCGAAGAACTCGCTGGCGCTCCTGCTGTCGCGCCAGCCTGCACCGTCCCACTTGTAGTGGAAGCCGCCCGCCCGGGCGGCCAGCCACACTTCGTGCAGGGGCTTCTGCAGGTTGACGATGATCTGGCTGCGATCTTCGAAGGTCAGGGTCACCATGCCGCCGACCCGCTGGTTGTCGATATCGGCATCGCTGCTTTCGTTGATGCGGTCGCAACTTGCCTCGACACTTGCCAGCAGGGCTTCGGCGCGATCGAGGTACTCGAGATCGGTCATTACAATTTCCAGATGTTCGGTGTTCTTCAAATTCTAGTCAGCACCCCGGCCCGCCGCTGGTTGCTCGCCGTGGCCGCGTCGGCCGTGCTGCTTTGCGCCTGCGCGCAGAAGGGCCCGCTGTTCCTGCCAAGCGGGGCGGCCGCACAGGGACGCGCCACGTTGCCGGACACGCTCTCGCCGTCGACCGCGGTCGTCCCGGCAACGAGCGCGTCGGCGGTCCCGCCCACGGGCACAGCCTCGCCGGTGCGCGATTGATGAGCGCGCAACTACCGGGCGCGCCGCACGTCCAGTATCGCAGCGAGGAACTGTTCGTCGAGGAAGTGCGCCTCGCCGACCTGGCGCGCGAGCACGGCACGCCGCTGTTCGTCTATTCGCGCGCGGCCATGCTGTCGGCGCTGGCCGCGTACCAGCGCGGCTTCGCCGGTCGCAAGGCGAAGATCTGCTATGCGATGAAGGCGAACTCCTCGCTGGCCGTGCTGCAGGTGTTCGCGCGGGCCGGTTGCGGCTTCGACGTCGTGTCCGGCGGCGAACTCGAACGCGTGCTGGCCGCGGGCGCCAGGGCCGGCGACATCATCTTCTCCGGCGTGGGCAAGACCCGGCGCGAGATGCGCTGGGCGCTCAAGGCCGGCATCCACTGCTTCAACGTGGAGAGCGAGCAGGAGCTCGAGGTGCTGAGCGAAGTGGCCACCGAAACCGGCATCGAGGCGCCGGTGAGCCTGCGGGTCAATCCCGACGTGAATCCGCTCACGCACCCCTACATCTCCACTGGCCTGAAGGGCAGCAAGTTCGGCATCGCCCACAAGGAGGCGCTGCGCGTGTACCGGCGGGCGGCCTCGCTGCCGGGCCTGCGCGTGCTGGGCATCGACTGCCACATCGGCTCACAGATCACGCAGGTCTCGCCCTACCTCGACGCGATGGACCGCGTGCTGGATCTCGTGACGGCCATCGAGGCCGCCGGCATCCCCATCGCGCACATCGACTTCGGCGGCGGCCTGGGCATCGTCTATCACGTGGAACAGCCGCCGCCGGCCGATGTACTGTGGCAGCGCCTGCTGGCCCGGCTCGACGCGCGTGGCTTCGGCGATCGGCAGTTGCTGATCGAGCCGGGCCGCTCGCTGGTGGGCAACGCCGGCGTCTGCGTGACGGAGATCCTGTACCTGAAGCCGGGCGAGGGAAAGAACTTCTGCATCGTCGATGCGGCGATGAACGACCTGCCCCGGCCCGCGATGTACGAGGCCTTCCACCAGATCGTTCCGCTGCAGCCGCGCGGCGGCAAGCCGGCCAGCTACGACGTCGTGGGGCCGGTGTGCGAGAGCGGGGACTGGCTGGGGCGGGACCGCAAGTTGACGGCGCAACGTGGCGACCTGCTCGCGGTGCTGTCGGCCGGTGCGTATTGCATGAGCATGGCCAGCAACTACAACACCAGGGGTCGGCCGACCGAGGTGCTGGTGGACGGATCGACCGCGCATGTCATTCGCGAGCGCGAGGACATCGCGGACCAGATGCGCAAGGAGAAGTTGTTGCCGTGAGCCGGCGCACGGTGGGGTGCCTGCGGCATCCCACCCTACCGGGTTACGGCCGGGCGATGTTGGTAGGGTGGGATCGCGCAGCGACCCCACCACCGCGGCGCTTGCGCACCGCCTCCTTCACCCTCCACCCAAGCAGCACGGCAAGGATCGCGGCGTACACGGAGACCTCCGCGAAGTTGTGCTTGCCCGCGCGCATCCAGAAGAAATGCAGGATGCCCAGCCCCGCGATCAGGTACACCAGCCGGTGCAGTGCCTGCCAGCGCTTCACGCCCATGGCCTTCACCGCGCGATTGAACGAGGTGGCCGCCAGCGGCGTGAGCAGCACGAAGGCCGCGAAGCCCACCAGGATGAACGGCCGCTTGGCGATGTCCTTGGCGATGGCCGCGAAATCGAAGCCCTCGTCGAACCAGCTGTACGCCAGCAGGTGCAGCACCACGTAGAAGTAGGTGAAGAGACCCAGCATGCGGCGAAAGCGCAGCAAGGCCGGCAGCCCGAAGATCACGCGCACGGGCGTCACGGCGAGCGTGAGGCACAGGAAGCGCAGCGTCCAGTCGCCCAGCGAGCGCTCCAGGTATTCGGCGGGATTGGCACCCAGCTTGTTGGCCACCGCGCCGTAGAACAGCCAGGCCAGCGGCAGCAGCGAAACCGCAAACAACAGCGGCTTGGCGGCCGGATGCAGCAGCGCGCGTGTGAGCCTCGCCTTGCCGCCCGCGCGGGGCGGGGCGGGAAGCGGCCGGGTCATCTTGTCGCTGGCTTCTCCCACGCCGAGCGCCTCAGAAGTTCTTCTTCAGGTCCATGCCCGCATAAAGCTGGCCGACCTGCGGCTCGTAGCCGTTGAACATCAGCGTCTTGCGCTTCTTGGCGAACAGGCCGTCCTCGCCGATGCGGCGCTCGGTAGCTTGCGACCACCGCGGGTGATCGACGTTCGGGTTCACGTTGGAGTAGAAGCCGTATTCATTCGCGGCCGCCTTGTTCCAGGCGGTGTGCGGCATCTGCTCCACGAAGCGGATCTTGACGATGCTCTTGGCGCTCTTGTAGCCGTACTTCCAGGGCACGACCACGCGCACCGGCGCGCCGTTCTGGTTGGGGAGCACCTCGCCATACATGCCGAAACCCAGCAGCGTCAGCGGATGCATGGCCTCGTCGATGCGCAGCCCCTCGGTGTACGGCCAGTCGAGCACGCGCGAGTTCACCCCGGGCATGGTCTTGGGATCGGCCAGCGTCACGAACTCGACGAATTTGGCATTGCCCTGCGGCTCCACCTTCTCGATCAGTTTCGACAGCGAGTAGCCAACCCAGGGAACCACCATGGACCAGCCCTCGACGCAGCGCAGGCGATAGATGCGCTCTTCCTGTGGCGCGAGCTTCTGCAGGTCGTCGATGGCGTACTTGCCCGGCTTCTTCACCAGGCCTTCGACCTCTACCGTCCACGGGCGGGTCTTGAGCGTGTGCGCGCTCTCGGCCGGGTCGGCCTTGTCGGTGCCGAACTCGTAGTAGTTGTTGTAGGTCGAGGCGTCCTTGTACTCGGTGACCTTCTCCATGGTCACCGCACCCGGTACCGCGGAGCGCACGCTGCTGATCGGCGTGAGCTTGCCGGGACGCTGGACCTGCTGCGCGAAGGCCTCACGCTGCGCCCACGTGGCGAGCGCCGCACCGGCAGCGCCGGTGGCCATCCACTTGAGCAGCTGACGCCTGTCCTCGTGGACGGCCCGCGGCGTGATCTCGCTGGCGAGCGGCTGCTCGAATCCGTGGCGGCCGGTCCTGATCAACATTTGGTCTCCTTCGATGTCCCCATCGCCGGCCGATTCTGACCCGGATCGAGAAAACCCGCTCAGAGCTCCCCGTAGCTATGCAGACCCGACAGGAACATGTTGACCCCGAGGAAGGCAAAGGTGGTCACGGCCAGGCCGACCAGCGCCCACCAGGCCGAGACGGATCCGCGCAGGCCCTTCATCAGGCGCATGTGCAGCCAGGCCGCGTAGTTCAACCACACGATCAGGGCCCAGGTCTCCTTGGGGTCCCAGCTCCAGTAGCCGCCCCACGCCTCGGCCGCCCAGAGCGCGCCCAGCACGGTGGCGATGGTGAAGAAGGCAAAGCCGACGGTGATCGACTTGTACATCACGTCGTCCAGCACCTCCAGCGCCGGCAGCCGCTCGGCGATGCGCTTGCGGCCCACCAGGATGCCGCCGACGATCAGGGCCGAGACGCAGAAGTACCCCAGCCAATAGCTGCTGCTGCTTTCGACCGAGCGGCGGAAGGCCATCGGAATGACGGTGAGGAACACGCCCAGCACCCACAGCGGCGTGAGCCGGTACCAGCGCGTCTCGGTCGCCTGCTGCTTGACCAGGTACGCAAAGGCCACCATCGCCGACAGCGAGAAGGTGCCGTAGCCGATGAAGTTGGCGGGCACGTGCAGCTTCATCCACCAGCTCTTGAGGGCCGGCACCAGCGGCTGGATCTCGTGCGCCTCGCGCGCAAAGGAGTACCACATGAGAAAGCCCACCGCCGCGCTCACCACCAGCATGACGAAGGCGCCCATGGCGCGGGTGCCGTACTGCTGCTCGAAGTACAGGTAGAAGGCGGTCGTCATCCAGCAGAACAGGACGAACACTTCGTAGAGGTTGCTGACCGGGATGTGGCCGACGTCGGCGCCGATCAGGTAGCTCTCGTACCAGCGCACCATCATGCCGATCAGCGCCATGCCAACCGCGGCCCAGGCCAGCTTGGAGCCGATGCCGGACATCGCGTCGAACTGCGTGCGCGAGAACATCCCGATCCAGTAGAAGACGGTGCTCATCACGAACAGCACGCTCATCCAGAGGATGGCCGACTGGCTGGAGAGGAAGTACTTCAGCCAGAAGACGCTGTCGCCACGCGCGAGCTGCCCCTGGTAGGAAGCGATGCCGAGCAGCGAGAAGGCGGCGACCGCCAGCATCAGCACGCGCACGGGTCCCCAGAACCAGCCGAGCCAGATCGCACCCGGCACCGCTGCGACCAGGATGCCTTTCTCGTAGACGTCCATGTACTGCGCGTACTGGCTGAAGGCATAGAGCCCCCCGCCGGCGACGATCAGGGCGAACACCCAGTCGAACGGTGTGCGCCTGGAGAAGAAGCCCTCGTCGAGCGTGATCGAGTGGGTCGTGGTGGCGGTATTCATTGCTTGTCTCCCAGCAGCCGCAGCGAAAGTCTCTTGAATTCCCGGTCCACGTCCAGCTGCTTGCGATTGCTGGAAAGGGCCATGCGCGCCTGTGTCCCCGCGGCGCCCGGAGCGAGCCAGATCCACAGACGCCGTTCGCGAACATAGAGCATCGCGAAAACTCCCAGGATCAGCAAGGCGCAGCCGAGATAGACCACGTAATGACCGGGGGAGCGCGTCACCTGGAACACGCTGGCCTGCACCTGCTTGAAGTCCTTCAGCTCGAAGGCCATGGGCGCGGGGTAGGCAAATGCATCGCTGAGCGCCAGCACCGCCTGGCTCATGAAGGCCTGCGTGCGGTCGTCGCGCGCCAGCGGCTGCAGGCCGGAATGCTCGCGGCTCACCTGCAGCAGCTCGAACAGCGAGCCGTTGAGGATCCGCACCAGCACCTCGCCGGCGCGGGTGCGCTCGGCGGCCGGCACGTTGCCATCGATGAAGTCCGAGACGGCCTGCAGGCCGCCGGTGGCAGTGCCCTTGCCGCGCTCGACCCCGGCAAACAGCGCCAGCGCACGGGCGGCCGACGCGGACAGCTGCTGCGTCAGGGCGGGCTTGGTCGGATCGGTCGCGAGCTGCGCGTACTGGCGCACGGCGGCGTCGCGCAGCGCCGGATCGGCCAGCGCGGCGCGCATGCGCAGGAAGCCATCGAGCGAGCCGTTCTCGTCGGCCGGCAGGCGCAGGTAATGGAAGCCGTCGGCCGTGTCCTCGCGCACCCCCAGCAGGAACACCGGCACGCCCTCGCCCAGGTCCACGGGCAGCATGTAGTTGTGGAATTCGCGCGCCTGGCCCGCCGCATCGCGCAGCTTGTACGTCACGCTCGGGCCGACGTTGCGCAGCAGCTTCTTGGCATTGGCCTTGTTGGCCGAGCCCAGCACCGCATCCAGCGAATCGCGCAGGTTCACCTTGCGCACGTCGGTGGCGCTGCCGGAGGCCGCCGCCAGGTTCTCGACGTTCATGACGCGCAGGCCGGTGTACTCCAGCGTCATCTTGTCCTGGTCGCCGCGCGTGAGCTGGGTCGATGCGCCGATCTGGCCTTCGACGTCGAAGCCGTGGCCGGTGCCGTTCAAGGGCACGGCATTCAACTTCACGGTGGAGCCGCCATCGTCGAAGCTCGATTGGTAGATCTCGACGCCGCGATAGGCGACGGGGTGGTTCACCTCCACCCGCGCTGTCTTGGTCTGCCCCGTCTCGCGGTCGTGGATCACGATGTCGCTGGCGAACAGCTTGGGCATGCCGGTGGAATAGTGTTCCACCACGAACTTCTTCAACTCGATGGAGAAGGGCAGCTCCTGCAGCACGATGCCGTCCGACTGGTTCAACACCGCCGTGGACGACTGGCTGCCCTCGGCCACCATCAGGTTGCCGCGGAACACCGGATTGCCGGCTCCCAGGCGGTACTGCGCCGGCACGTCGGCGAGCATGCCGCCGCCGTTATACGGCTGCTTGCCCCCGAGCCACATCTGCGCGCGCACGATCAGGTCGCCATCGAGCAGGCCGCCCAGGCACACCAGCACGATCGCGCTGTGCGCGCACAGATAGCCGATCTTGTTGGCGCCGCCGGTCTTGGCTGCCACCATCCAGCCGTTGCCGCGCTCTTGCAGGCGCACTTTCCAGCCGCTCTTGGCCAGGTACTGGCCGAGCCGCTGCGCCGCCGCCTGCGGCGCGTCGGGCAACACGCCCTCGGCGCGGTGATGGAAAGCGAGCAGCGCGTTTTCCCGGATGTTTTCCTTGTACGTCTTGAGCTCGCCGACGATCTTGGGCGCGTTGCGGGCGATGCACAGCGAGGTGCTGGTCACCAGGAAGGCCAGGATCAGCAGGAACCACCAGGCGCTGTAGACGCTGTTGAGCTTGATCGCCATGAACAGCTCGGCCCAGAAGGGCCCGAACTGGTTGATGTAGTTGCCCAGGGGCTCGTGCTGCTTGAGCACCGTGCCGATCACCGAGGCGATGCAGATGACGGTCAGCAGCGAGATCGCGAACCGCATCGAGGAGAACAATTCCACCAGTTCGCGCAGCTTCTGCGTTTCGCGCACGGGAGGAACGTCGGCGGCGGTCGTGGTACTCATCGGACTCCGGATGAAAAAAAAGCGGGCCCTCCACAGAGGTGCCCGCCAGTTGGTTACGCCTTGCGACGTTTAGTTCACCACTGCAGCGCTGCTAGCGCAAGCCCGCAATGTAATCCGACACGGCGCGGATCTCGTGATCGTTCAACTTGGCGGCGATCTGCGCCATTTGCGGGCTGTTCTTGCGGATGCCGTCGCGGAAGGCGACCAGCTGGCTGGCGGTGTAGTCGGCGCTCTGTCCCGACAGACGGGGGTACTGCGCCGGGATGCCAGCGCCGTTGGGGCTGTGGCAACCGGCGCAGGCCGGCAGCGCGCGCTGCTGGTTACCGCCGCGGTACAGCTTCTCGCCGATCGTCACCAGCTCCTTGTCCTTGGCGAAGCCCGGCTTCGCCTGCTGCGCCCCCAGGTAGGCGGCGACGTTCTTCATGTCCTGCTCGCTCAGCTGGGAGGCGAAGCCCTGCATGATCGGGTTGGGCCGCTTGCCGCTCTTGAATTCCTGCAGCTGCTTGATGATGTAGTCGGGATGCTGCTGCGCCAGCTTGGGATTGGCTGGCGTGCCGGAGTTCCCGCCGGCGCCATGGCAGGCCGCGCACACCGAACCGAAACGCTGCTCGCCCATAGCCGGATCCGGCTTGCCGGTGGCCGCGGCCACTGCGGCCGGTGCCGAGGGTGCCGGCGTAGCCGCGGCGGGACCGGGCGCGGCCTCGGCGCTGGACGCCTGCGGCGGTGCAGCCGTGAGGCCGGAGGCACCCGCGGCCGGCGCGCTGGCCGCGGGGACAGCGGGCGCGCTCGCGGTGGCGGCCGGGGCGGCCTGCGCGGCGGGTTGCTGGGCCCACATGGGAAGCGCGGTCGCAGCGAGCACGGTGGCCAGCAGCAGGAAAGCAGGCGTCTTGGTCACGTTTCTTGGATTTGATTGGCGCAAAACCCCGGGATTCTACAATGCTGCACTGTCCGCTCTTCCGTTGCCCATGACCTCCCCCCCGGGGCCCCGCGCCCCCGACTCGCCCACCGCCCCGGCGGCCCTCCCGAACAACGCGACACCCGGCGCAGCAACCACCGCCGCGCAAGCCGTCGGCTGGCTGCACACCGCGCGCTTCCTTACCACCGCCCCGCGCCTGGAGCACCTGCCGGAACTGGGAGTGCCGGAGATCGCCTTCGTCGGCCGCTCCAACGCGGGCAAGTCGACCTGCATCAACACGCTCACCCAGCAAAAGCGCCTGGCCTTCGCCTCGAAGACGCCGGGACGCACGCAGGCGATCAACCTGTTTGCACTGGGCCGGCAGGGGACGACCGACGCCGTCCTGGCCGACTTGCCCGGCTACGGCTATGCGGCCGTGCCGCGCGCCGACAAGATCCGCTGGCAACAGGTGATGGCCAGCTACCTCGTCACGCGCGACACCCTGACGGGGGTGGTGATGCTGGTCGACCCGCGCCACGGCCTGACCGAGCTGGACGAGGTCCTGCTCGAGGTGATCCGCCCGCGCGTCGAAGCCGGCCTGAAGTTCCTGGTGCTGCTCACCAAGGCCGACAAGCTCAATCGCTCCGAACAGAACAAGGCGCTGTCCATTGCCCGCCTGCAGACCGGGGGCGGCGAGACGCGCCTGTTCTCCGCCCTGAAGAAGCAGGGCGTGGAAGAGGCCTCGCTGCTCCTGTGGCAGTGGGCGCACCCGGAACCACCGCCGACCTGACAGGGCTCGTCACGAGGGAGGTCTCATGCGCATCCAGACCTGGCAGCAGCCGCTGCCCCATGGCATCACCCTCAGTTGCCGGGCGGCCGGCGAGCGCGGACGGCCGGTGCTGATGTTCCTGCACGGTTTTCCTGAAGCCGCCTTCGTGTGGGACGAACTGCTCGCGCACTTCGCCCGCCCCGAACACGGCGGCTTCCGCTGCATCGCGCCCAACCTGCGCGGCTATGAGCAGTCCTCGCAGCCCGCCGACGTGGCGGCCTACCGCCCCAAGCACCTGGTGCAGGACATCGCCGCCCTCGTGCAGATCGAGGGCGCACCGCTGGCCTGCCTGGTGGCGCACGACTGGGGCGGCGCGGTGGCGTGGAACTTCGCCAACCAGTTGCCGCAACTCACGCAGCGGCTGGCCATCATCAACTCGCCGCATCCGGGCACCTTCCTGCGCGCCCTGCAGACCAGCGCCGCGCAGCAGGAAGCCAGCGCGTACATGAACTTCCTGGTGCGGCCCGACGCCGAGGAACTGCTGCGGGCCGACGGCTACCGGCGCCTGCTGGACTTCTTCACGCATTGGGGCGCCGCGTCCTGGCTCACCGACGAGGTCAAGGCGAAGTACCGCGCGGTGTGGGACGCCAGCCTCACCGGCGGCCTGAACTACTACCGCGCCTCGCCGCTGCGCCCGGCGCGCGAGGGCGATGCGGCGCTGTCGCAGGTCACCCTGCCCCGCGAGATGTTGACGGTGGACATTCCCACGCTCGTGCTCTGGGGCATGCAGGACCCCGCCCTGCTGCCGGAACTGGTGGAGGGCCTCGAGGACTATGTGCCGCATCTGACGCTGCACAAGGTGGCCGACGCGTCCCACTGGATCGTTCACGAACAGCCGCAGCTGGTCGCACAACGCCTCGCCGACTTTCTCGCTCAGTAGACGCCCGGCTCGCCCGGCGGGCGCGACTTGAAGCGCTTGTGCACCCAGTAGTACTGCGAGGGGATCTCGTCGATGTACTCCTGCAGCCGGCGGTTCATGAGGGCCGTGTCCGCTGCCAGGTCGCCCGAGGGAAAGCCCGCCCAGGGCTCGTGCACCTGCAGTTCGTACCCCGCGGGCGTCAGCTTGACGACCACCGGCACGACCTTGGCCCGGCCCAGCCGCGCGAAGCGCGAGAGCGAGGGCACGGTGGCCGCCGGCACGCCGTAGAAGGGCACGAAGATCGATTCCTCGGCGCCGAAGTTCATGTCCGGCAGCAGGTACATCACGTCGCCGGCACGCACCGCCGCAATGAGCTCGCGCACGCCCTCGGAGCGGTTCATGGGGCGCGGATTGATGCCGAAGCGGTGCCGCCCCTTCAGCACCCAGGCATCGATCACCGGATTGCTCTGCGGCGTATAGATGCCGATGAAGCGCCGCGGCACCTGCTGCGACAGGCCGGTCGCGCCCGCGTCCATGCCGACGAAGTGCGGCGCGAACACGATGGTCGGCGTGTCGCCGGCCAGCTCGCGGACAGCGCCGGTCAGCACCAGCCGGCGACGCACGACCTCCGGGTCGGCATGCCATAGCCACGCGCGATCGAGGAAGGACTGCGCCACGTGCACGAAGGTCTCGCGCGCCACCCGCCGCCGCTGGCGCTCGCTCCAGTGCGGAAAGCACAGGCGCAGGTTGACGTTCACCACCTGGCGTCGCGGCCACACCAGCAGGTACAGCAGCAAGCCCAACACGGACCCGAGGGCACGAATCCAGGACAGCGGCAGCGGCGCCAGCCAGCGCAGCAGGCGAACCCCCAGCCGGCTCATCACGAGGTGACCTCCGCGCGCGGCTGCTTGTAGCGGGCATAGCCCCACAGGTACTGCGTCGGGCCGGCACGGACCATGCGCTCCATCTCCTGGTTGATTTGCGTGGCGGCGGTGCGCGGGTCGCGTGCCAGTTCGCCCTCGAAGCGGTGCACGTGCACGTGATAGCCGCGGCCCTGGGGCAGGCGCTCGCCCCACACCAGCAACAGCACGGCCCCGGTCTGCTGCACCAGCCGCGCCGGCAGGGTCATGGTGTAGGCCTCGCGGCCGAAGAACGGCGCCCACACACCCAGCCCCTGTGGCGGCACCTGGTCGGGCAAGAGGCCGACCGCTTCGCCGGTTTTCAATGCCCGCAACATTTGGCGCACGCCGGCCAGCGTGGTGGGCACGGCGGTCATGTTCTCGCGGCTGCGCGAGGTGGCCACCAGCTCGCGCAGCCAGGGCTTGCGAGCGGGCCGGTACAGCACCGTGACCGGGCCGAAGCGCTCGGCGTACGAGCGCGCGGTCACTTCGAAGCACCCGAGGTGTGGCGTGAGGAACACGACGCCCCGCCTCGCGGCCCGCAGCTCCTGGATCATTTCGGCCTGGTCCCAATGGACCGCCGGCATCGGGCCGAACCACAGCCGCGGCGTCTCGGCGACCAGCTTGCCGGCCTGGGCGATGCCCTTGCGCACCTGCGCCGGGGCAAAGCCGGCCTGCCGCGCGTTCTGCGCGAAGCGGCGGCGGTAGGTGGGGGAAAGGAGCCAGGTCAGCCAGCCGATGCCGGTGCCGAAGAAGTGCAGCAGGCCCAAGGGCCACCCCGAAAGGAACTGGAAGAGGGATTTCACGCCGGTTAGAATTTGCGCGTCGCCGAGTTACGGAACTACTTGCAGGGCGACGTTAAAGAACATCTGCTAAAGCGTTCGCCCAAGCTCCGGCAGAAGGCAACGCGCCTTCTCAATGCAACAGCGGAGTGTATTCAAATGGCGAACGACTTTCTCTTCACGTCCGAGTCCGTCTCGGAAGGCCACCCGGACAAGGTGGCCGACCAGGTCTCCGACGCGATCCTCGATGCGATCTTCACGCAGGACCCGCGCAGCCGCGTCGCGGCCGAAACGCTGACCAACACCGGCCTCGTGGTGCTGGCCGGCGAGATCACCACCAACGCGCACGTCGACTACATCCAGGTCGCGCGCGACACCATCAAGCGCATCGGCTACGACAACACCGACTACGGCATCGACTACAAGGGCTGCGCGGTGCTGGTCGCCTACGACAAGCAGTCCAACGACATCGCGCAAGGCGTGGACCACGCCTCCGACGACCACCTGAACACCGGGGCCGGCGACCAGGGCCTGATGTTCGGCTACGCCTGCGACGAGACGCCGGTGCTGATGCCCGCGCCGATCTACTACGCGCACCGGCTGGTGGAGCGCCAGGCGCAGCTGCGCAAGGACGGGCGCCTGCCCTTCCTGCGTCCCGACGCCAAGTCGCAAGTGACCATGCGCTATGTCGACGGCAAGCCGCACAGCATAGCCACGGTGGTGCTCTCGAGCCAGCACGCGCCCGAGATGAGCGACGGTCACAAGATGAAGCCGGCCTTCATCGAGGCGGTGATCGAGGAGATCATCAAGCCGGTGCTGCCGGCGGAGTGGCTGAAGGAAACGAACTACCTGATCAACCCGACCGGCCGCTTCGTCATCGGCGGTCCGCAGGGCGACTGCGGCCTCACGGGCCGAAAGATCATCGTCGACACCTACGGTGGCGCCTGCCCGCACGGCGGCGGCGCGTTCTCGGGCAAGGACCCGTCGAAGGTGGACCGTTCGGCCGCCTATGCCGCACGTTATGTGGCGAAGAACATCGTCGCTGCAGGCATTGCGCGCCAGTGCCAGATCCAGGTGGCGTACGCGATCGGCGTGGCGCGGCCGATGAACGTGACGGTCTACACCGAAGGCACCGGCGTGATCCCCGACCACAAGATCGCGCAACTCGTGAGCGAGCACTTCGACCTGCGGCCGAAGGGGATCATCCAGATGCTGGACCTGTTGCGCCCGATCTACCAGAAGACCGCCGCCTACGGCCACTTCGGCCGCGAAGAGCCGGAGTTCACCTGGGAGCGGACGGACAAGGCGCAGGCGTTGCGGGCGGCGGCGGGCCTCAAGTAAGGCGTTCGAGGTTCAGCCCGCATTTCATTGCGGGCTTGACAACAGGCCGCATGGATCCCGGGTGAAGCCCGGGAGACATCCTTGCAGCTCACGCCCCCTTGATTACTGCGACGACGCGGTCTGCGGCCGCTCGTATTCCGCCCGCTTCATCTGCACGTACGTGTCGCGGTCCATCTCATGCAGCTGCCTGGGATAGCGCTCCGTGGCGGAGAACCAGTTCTCGATGCGGCGCTCCACGCGCTGTGCCGGCGGGGCGTCCATCGTGTTCAGGTAAGAATCGATCGCCAGGTAATAGCGCATCGCGTTGCGCTCCACCGCGCCGCGCACGCCATCCGTGGTGAAGCCCACCTTGCTTGCGCCCGCGGTGGCCAGGTAGGCCTGCATGGCGAAGCGGCCGGCGCCGCCGAAGCCGTACGCGTAACTCATGTGCATGAAGGTGCGGCCGCCGTCGAGGGGAATCGCCTCCACGTCGATGTGATAGTCGCGCGTGCCGAAGGGGCCCTGGCCTGCGTTCAGCCGCGTTTCCAGGAAGTCGGCGCCGGAGCTCACGTTGTTGAA
This sequence comes from Ramlibacter sp., assembly GCF_028291745.1. Lineage (GTDB taxonomy): Bacteria > Pseudomonadota > Gammaproteobacteria > Burkholderiales > Burkholderiaceae_C > Ramlibacter. The sequence continues at coordinate 30,771 of NZ_JAQGNQ010000034.1, forward strand.
GCTGAAGTCGATGGGATACGCATCGGCCACCGGCTGGTTGTACTTGCGGCCGATGCGCACCGAGAGGCGATTGCCGCTCGCGCGGCAGGCCTTGGTGTTGAAGGGCAAGAGCATGATGTCGCACCATGCGTTCGGGTCCGTCATGGCCTGCTTCACCTGGTCGTACGGGTGATCCAGCACGGCGTAGATGTCGCCTTGCAGCGAGTTGCTGGTCTGGCTGGAGTCGATGTGCATCTGGCGCCCATAGGAGTTGCTGCGCAACTCTTCCCGGAGGTCGTTGTACTTGCCATGGAGGCTGCCGGCGTCCGCGTGCGCGGCGACGGCGCCCAGCGACAGCAGGCAGGCGGCGCCGGCCCCAGCGAGCCAGCGGGCAAGGTTGGTGGAGCGGGTCATGCGTTCTTCCTGTAGGGGTCGGCCTCGGCCTCGCCCATGGGCGTGGTCTCGGCCTCGGAATTGGGTGCCACTGTGATTTCGGACTCTTCTTCCAGGAAGGCCTGGACGTCGAGCTGGATGCCGCCCATGAACAGCGAGTGCGGCGACACGTCGAACACGTAGCGGCCGCGCGGATTGAGCACCAGCCGCATGCGCAGCTTGGGGTTCTCTATGCCCTCCCAGGCCCGGATCAGCCGCGTGCGAACCAGGTTGTCGGGGCACTGCAGCGACTTGAGCTTGTGGTGGTTGGCAGCCAGGTCGATCGCATCCAGGTACCAGGGCGACTGCTTGTTGCGCGCCAGCAGGTTGGCCGAGAGGTCGACCTCCAGCGTGAGCTGGTTGCCCTCCACTTCGAGCACCAGGTTGCGTCCGAGCAAGCCCCCGTTGGCCTCGCCGTACTTGTACGTGAGGTGCAGATGGGACGGCGTTTTTCTCAATGAATATTTCATGGGCATCACCCTTCAGGACAGAGTGCTGCAGCCGCGCCTGCGGGCTTGTAGGACGGCACAGTGATTGCCTGTGCGCGCGCTCAGCCAGCAGCGGGCGCGCACGGCCCGCCCGACGTTTCCTACATTCGATGTGGGCATTTGGACCTCGTGGCCGCTGGGTCACCGTCCCAAGATCAAGGCAGACCTTTCCATGAACCTACAAGGAGCACGCAACATGGCTGCTGAAGAACGCGAAGAACAGGACAACCTCAACCGGGACCCGATCACCGACGAACCCGGCGCGCACCCGATCGGCACCGGAGTCGGCGCGACCGGCGGTGCTGTTGCCGGTGCGGCTGCCGGCTCGATCGCAGGCCCCGTCGGCGCAGCGGTCGGCGGCGTCGTGGGCGCGGTGGTCGGCGGCCTGGCCGGCAAGGCCGCCGGCGAAGCCGTCAACCCCACCGCCGAAGAAGCCTTCTGGCGGGAGAACTACAACAAGGAGCCTTATTACGAGCAGGGCCGCAGCTTCGACGACTACGGGCCGGCGTATCGCCTGGGCCTGTCGGGCCGCGAGCGCTCCCCGGACCCGTGGGACAACGTGGAGCCGCGCCTCGCCTCCGAGTGGCAGGGCAACCGCAGCAGCTCCAGCCTCGACTGGCAGCGCGCCAGCCCAGCGTCGCAAGCGGCCTGGCGCCGTGCCGACGAGCAATACCGCAACTACAGCCCCTCGAGCACCAACATGGCCGCCACCGGTGGCGCCAATGGCATGGCGGCGGCCACGGGTGTGGCGGGCGCAGTGGGCGCGATGCAGACGGCTGGCAACAACGATGGGGATCGCGGCGACGTGGTCGACGTGCTGAAGGACCTGGTCGAATGCTGCAAGGACGGCGAGTACGGCTTCCGCGAGTGCGCCGAGCAGGCCACGCGCCCCGACCTGAAGTCGAAGTTCATGCAGCGTGCCGAAGACTGCCGCCGTGGCGCGCAGGAACTGAACGAGTGCATCAGCCAGTACGGCGGCACGGTCGAAGATGGCGGCAGCGCGATGGGCGCCATGCACCGCGGCTGGGTGTCGATCAAGTCCAAGATGACCACCTATGACGACAAGGCGGTGCTGGAGGAGTGCGAGCGCGGCGAAGACAACGCCAAGGCCCGCTACACCAAGGCGCTGCAGAAGAACCTGCCCTCGGATGTGCGCCAGGTGGTGGAGCGCCAGATGCAGGGCGTGCAGCGCAACCACGACGAGATCAAGATGCTGCGCGACCAGGCCCGGGTATAACGCACCAGACGAGGGGGTCTGCGCCCCCTCGTCCTCGCTGCATGACCGACAAGAGCGCACTTCAGAAATACCGCGACAAACGCAACTTCGACGCCACGCCGGAGCCGGCGGAAGGCGGCGAGGCGAACGAGGGCGACCGCAGCTTCGTGATCCAGAAGCACTGGGCCACGCGGCTGCACTACGACTTCCGGCTGGAGCTGGAAGGCACGATGAAAAGCTGGGCCGTGCCCAAGGGCCCCAGCTACGACCCCAACGACAAGCGCATGGCGATGCCCACCGAGGACCATCCCATCGCGTACAACCGGTTCGAAGGCACCATCCCCGCCGGCAACTACGGTGCGGGCAAGGTGATCATCTGGGACAAGGGCACGTGGATTCCGCTGGAAGACCCGCACAAGGGCTTCCGCGATGGCAAGCTCAAATTCGAATTGCGCGGGCACAAGCTGCATGGCCACTGGGCGCTGGTGCGCATGAAGGGCCGCGGCAACGGCCGCGAGGATCCCTGGCTCCTGATCAAGGAGCGTGACGCGTTCGCGCGCCCTGCCAGCGAATACAGCCTGGTCGACGAGATGCCCGATTCGGTGCAGGCGCTGCAGGATCGTCCTGCGGCGGCCGCACCGGCCCAGGCACAGGCGATCGTTGCGGCTGCAACGACTCCCGCCGTCGGCCCGCCCGCCGGTGCGCGCCGCGCCGCCCTGCCCGCCACCCTGCAGCCCGAGCTTGCCGTGCTGGTCGACGAGGCCCCGGGCGACCCGCAGGACTGGATCTTCGAGATCAAGTTCGACGGCTACCGCATGCTGGCGCGCGTCGAGGGCGGCGCGATCCAGCTGCTCACGCGCAACGGCAACGACTGGACGAGCCGCCTCCCCGGCTTGCTGAAAGCACTGCGCAGCATGGACCTGCCCGACGGCTGGTATGACGGCGAGATCATCATGCCGGGCGTCGACGTGCCGGCGGATTTCCAGGCGCTGCAGGGCGCCTTCGACAGCCAGCGCACCGAGCAGATCGTCTACTACCTGTTCGACCTGCCCTATTGCGCCGGCCAGGACCTGCGCGACGTGCCGCTGGTGGAGCGGCGCGCCGTGCTGCAGCGCATCGTCGAACGGCAGCCGCATGCCAATGTGCGCTTCAGCGCGGTGTTCGACGTCGCGCCGCAGGCGATGCTGGAATCGGCCTGCCGTCTCGGCCTCGAAGGCGTGATCGCCAAGCGGCGCGACTCGGCCTATGTATGCCGCCGTTCCAGCGACTGGATCAAGCTCAAATGCAAGCTGCGCCAGGAATTCGTGATCGGCGGCTGGACCGACCCGAAAGGCTCGCGCACCGGCATCGGCTCGTTGCTGCTGGGCGTGCACGAGGGCGACGGCACGCTGCGCTATGCCGGCAACGTCGGCACCGGCTTCAACGAGCAGGCGCTGCGCGAGTTGCGGCGGCAGCTCGATGCGCTGCCGGCGAGCAAGAAGCCCTTTGCGACCGGCACCGGCATTCCGCGCGACGCGCACTGGGTGCAGCCGCAACTGGTGTGCGAGGTCTCGTTCGGCGAATGGACGCGCGACGGCAAGGTCCGCCACTCGGTGTTCCACGGGCTGCGCAGCGACAAGCCGGCCGATGCGGTGGGCCAGGAGCCGGTGCTGCATGAAGCACCGCCCGACCGCCCTGCCAGGGCCAAGCCGCGCAAGGCCGCGCCGCCGGCCGCCGCTCCGGTCGCACCTGCACCCCGGGCGGCCAGCACGCTGCCGCCCACGCTGCGCATCAGCAATCCCGAGCGCGTGATCGACCCGCAGAGCGGTATCAGCAAGATCGAGCTGGTGCGCTACTACGCACTGGTCGCGCCCGCGATGATGGTCCACCTCGAGGACCGGCCCATCGCGATGGTGCGGGCGCCCGACGGCGTCGAGGGCCAGTTATTCTTCCAGAAGCACCTGGACCGCTACAAGATGACCGGCGTGGTGCCCCTGGATCCCGCGATCTTTCCGGGGCATCCGCCCATGGTGAAGATGGAAAGCGCCGACGGCCTGCTGTCGGCCGCGCAGATGAACGTGGTGGAGATTCACACCTGGAACGGGGTGGTCCGCACGATTGATCGTCCCGACCGCATGACCTTCGACATCGACCCGGGCGAGGGAGTCACCTGGCCGCATATCCAGGAGGCCGCCACCCTGGTGCGCGCGCTGCTCGAGGAATTGCAGTTGCCGGTGTTCCTCAAGACCAGCGGCGGCAAGGGCCTGCACCTGGTGGTGCCGCTGAAGCCGGCGCTGGACTGGGACACGGTGAAGTCCTTCTCCCAGGCCGTGGTGCAGCACCTGTCGCGCATGCTGCCGGATCGCTTCGTCGCCAAGAGCGGCGGGAGCAATCGGGTCGGCCGCATCTTCATCGACTACCTGCGCAACGGCTACGGCGCGACGACCGCCTGCGCCTGGTCGGCGCGCGCGCGGCCTGGCCTGGGCATCTCGGTGCCGGTGCGCTGGGACGAACTGCCCGCGCTCAAGAGCGGCGCCCACTGGACGGTCGCCACGGTCCACAGCCGCCTCGACCAGGGCAATGCGCCGTGGGACGACTACGAGGCCAGTCGGGCGACGCTCGATGAGGCAATGAAGAAGCTGGGCTTCGAACCGCGCTGACGTTCAGGCCGCGGGCGGGCACCAGGGAAAGCGCAGGTGCACCGCCTGCCCCTCGCGGGAGATGCCCGCGCCCTCGCTGGCGGCAATCGCTTGCAGGTCGGCCCATTCGATCTTGCGGTAATTGGCTTCCGCGGTGAAGCCCTTGTCCGCATGCGTCGGCCGCAGCGTGATGGTGATCGAGACCCCGTCGTCCTGCGCCTGCGCGGTGAGGACCAGGTCCGCCGGCCCGGGCCAGTGATCGGTGCAATGCACCAGCGCACCGGTCAGCAGGTTGCGCATCGCGCTGCGGCGCACCAGTCCTGCCAACGGCGTGGTCTCGTTGCGCAGCGCGTAGCCGCGAAAGCTCAGGCTGGTCGCCAGCAGCAGCGTGCATTCGCGCAGCGCCTCGGGCACCGGCGTGGTCGCCGCGTCGTCCTGCGCCAGCCAACCGACCACGTCGATGCACGACTGCAGCGCCGCCTTGGCGAAGCCGTTGATCTTGCCGGCGCTGTCCTGCACGTTCGCCAGATCCGGCGTGGCCGCGCGCAGCCGGCGCTCCATCACCTCGTAGATCATCCCGATCGGCTGCAGGTTGACCACCAGGTGATGGCGCATCGACGGCGCCAGCCGCCGCAGCAGCGCATAGCGTGCCGCCTCCGCGGCGGCCGAGGGAAAGGAGCCGCTGGCGACGGGAGAATTCGGTGCCGGCATCGGCCCAGCGTATTTCACCGCCGCCGGGCTGTCAAACGCGGGCGTAGGGCCGGTTCAGGCCCTAATGGGCGGTGATGCGCGCGCGCTCCGCGGCCTCGCGGCGTACCTGCTCCTGCGACTTCAGGAAGTCCTGGTAGTCGTCCTGCTGCAGGCGCCCGTCGGCACCGAAGCGGCAGCGGGCGTAGTAGGTGCTGGTAAGCAGGTAGGCCGTGAAGCGCACCTCGGTCACGTAATAAGCGTCCAGCCCCTCGCCGTACCTGTTGGTGTGCACGCGCGCCAGCCCGGTCTGCGGGTTCAGGCGCAGCGGCTTCACCCGCTCGTAGCAGGCGGTGGCCATCTCGGCTTCGGTCAGCGCGAAGGCCGGCAAGCTGCAAGCGAGCAATGCAGCCAGGCCCCATCGCATTCCATTCTTCTTCCGCACGAAGTGCCCTTCTTGCATTGCCCTGGACGGAACCGGCCCGTGGACCGGCTGCGCAGGAGTGGCAAAGTACATCAGCCGGTCCCCGCCGGGTGTCCGCACAAACACGATTGCCCTCGCGGCGGCGAACACGTAGGTGCTAAAGCAGAAATTCTGCGCGAAGATGCGCGATCGGCAGCCGCAGACGGCTTCGTCTACGGGGTTTCCCTTGGATCGTGGCCATCCGGGCCCTGCGCGTCCCCGGCGCGACTGACGCTGCCTGCGCGCCTGCCTACATTCGATGGCTTTGCCTGGTGCCGCCCAACCCCGCTTCATGGAACTCTTCCTTCAGCAAGTGCTCAACGGGCTGACGCTCGGCGGGATCTACAGCCTGGTCGCGCTCGGGCTCACGCTGGTCTACGGCATCCTGCAGGTGCCGAACTTCGCGCATGGTGCCTTTTACATGGCGGGCGCCTTCGTGTCTTTCCACCTGATGGCGGAGTGGGGCCTCAACTACTGGCTGGCGATGCTGGGCTCGGCGGCGTGCGTGGCCGCCCTCGCCACGCTGGCGGAGCGGCTGGTGTTCCATCCCTTGCGCCACAGCAGCGGCCTGCATCCCATGATCGCGGCGATCGGCCTGCTGCTGTTCCTGGAAGCGAGCGCGCAGGCGATCTGGGGCGCCGACTTCCAGCGCATGACGACGCCCTACACCGGCATCCTCGAGTTCGGTGGCGTGACGGCGCCGGTGCAGCGCCTGCTGATCGTGGGCGCCGCGTTCGGACTGATGGTGGTGCTGCACCTGTTCCTCACGCGCACCGTGACGGGCTCGACCATCATCGCGATGGCGCAGAACCGCGAGGGCGCTTCGCTGGTGGGCATCGATGCCAACAAGGTGTCGATGCTCACGTTCGCCATCTCGGGCGTGCTGGCCGCGGTGGCCGCCACGCTCTATGCGCCGATCAACCTGGTGTATCCCGCCATGGGCGACCTGGTGATCACCAAGGCTTTCGTGATCATCATCCTGGGCGGGATGGGCAGCGTGCCGGGCGCCATCGTCGGCGGCCTGATCATCGGCTTTGCCGAGAGCTTCGGCGCCTTCTATCTTTCGACCGACTACAAGGACATCATCGCCTTCGCGCTGCTGGTGGGCATCCTGTCGCTGCGGCCGCAGGGGCTGTTCAAGGGGGCGCACTGATGCGGTATCTCACCGGCAAGCCGGGCTGGCTGCTGCTGTTCGTGCTCGGCCTCGCCTTTCCCTTCCTGGCGAAGAACGACTATCACCTGACGGTGATGTCCACCGCCTACATCTTCGCGCTGGCCACGATCGGGCTGAACCTGATCACCGGCTACACGGGCCAGTTCAACCTGGCGCACAGCGGCTTCATGGCGGTGGGTGCGTACACGGTGGGCATCCTCACGGTGGACCATCACGTGCCCTTCTGGATCGCCTTCGCGCTTTCGGGCGTGGTGGCGACGGCCCTTGGCTTCTTCGTCGGGCTGGTGTCGCTGCGCCTGAAGGGCCACTACTTCTCGATCTTCACGCTGTGCGTGGGCTACATCATGTACCTGGTGATCGAGAAGTGGGAAAGCCTCACGCACGGCACCGTCGGCATCATCGGCATCCCCGCGCCGGCAGCGATCGGCCCGCTCTCCTTCGACTCGCCGCGCGCCCTGTATTACCTGGTGTTCTTCTTTCTCGCGCTCGGAATGTTCGTGATGCACCGCATCGTCAACTCGCTGCTGGGACGCACCTTCGTCGCGATCCGCAACGGCGAGGCGCTGGCCGAGGCCCTGGGCATCCCGCTGATGCGCAACAAGCTGCTGGCCTTCATGCTCTCGGTGTTCTACGCCGGGCTGGCGGGCGGCCTCTATGCCGGCTTCGTGCGCTTCCTCGGCCCGGGGCTGGCCAGCGTGGACCACAGCTTCGACATGACCATGTACATGCTGGTGGGCGGACTGGGCACGCTGCTCGGGCCGCTGCTCGGCGCCGTCGCCGTGCCCTGGCTCACGCAGTACCTGCAGTTCCTGCAGGAGTACCGCTTCATCGTCTTCGGGCCGATCCTGATCGCGCTCGTGATCTTCGTGCCGCACGGCATCGTCGGCAGCTGGCTGGGGTGGCGCGCACGCCGTCATGCCGCCGCGCCGCCCGCGCAGCCCACGCCGGAGCCCGCGGGCGCTGCGGCACCGGGAGCCAGCCGTGCTTGAGATCCGCGACGTCAGCAAACGCTTTGGCGGCCTGGCCGCCGTCAACGCGGTCACCACCACCATAGAGCGGGGCAAGGTCAACGCCATCATCGGCCCCAACGGCGCCGGAAAAACCACCTTCTTCAACCTGGTGGGCGGCACGATCGCGCCGAGCTCGGGCCAGATCGTCTACGACGGCCGGGAGATCACCGGCTTGCGAGCCGACCAGGTCGCGGCCCTGGGCATCTCGCGCACCTTCCAGGCGACCACCCTGTTCGACATGGCGACGGTGCTGGACAACCTGATCGTGGGCCACCGGCTGCGCACGCGCTCGGGCCTGGTGGACGTGTTGTTCAACTCCAGTCGCCTGCGCGCAGAGGAACGCACCTGCCGCGAGAAGGCCCGCGAAGCGCTGGACTTCGTCGGCCTCTCGCCGGTGGCGCATCGGCTGGCCGGCGACATCTCGCAGGAGGAGCGCAAGCGCGTCGCCTTGGCGCTGGCGCTGGCGACCGACCCGAAGCTGGTGCTGCTCGACGAACCCGCGGGCGGCGTCAATCCGGAAGAGACCGTGGGCCTGGCCGACCTCATTCGCAAGTTCGTGCGCCACGGCATCACGGTGTGCCTGATCGAGCACAAGATGAACATGATCATGAGCCTGGCCGACAAGATCATGGTGCTCAATTACGGCGAGAAGATCGCCGAGGGCACGCCGGCGGAAATCCGCCGCGACCCGGCGGTGATCGACGCCTATCTTGGGAGCGAGCATGCTGACGTTTGAGAACGTCTCGCAGCACTACGGCAGCTTTCGCGCCCTGGACGGCATCAGCCTGCAGGCCAGGGAGGGCGAACTGGTCGTGCTGCTCGGGGCCAACGGCGCGGGCAAGAGCACGATCTTTCTCACCGCCAGCGGACTGCGCAAGGCCACCGGCGGCTCCATTCGCTTTCGCAACCAGGAGCTGGTGGGCATGAAGCCCTCGGACGTGGTGCAGCGCGGGGTCGTGCTGTGCCCCGAAGGGCGCAAGCTCTTTGCGCAGATGACGGTGCTCAAGAACCTGATGCTCGGCGCCTACGTGCATCGCCGCGATCGCGCGGGCAACCAGAAGAAGCTGCAGGAAGTCTTCGAACTGTTCCCCATCCTGCACGAGCGGCGCGAGCAGACCGCCGGCGCGCTCTCGGGCGGACAGCAGCAGATGGTGGCCATCGGCCGCGCGCTCATGGGACGGCCGCAGGCGCTGTTGCTCGACGAGCCCTCGCTGGGCCTGGCGCCCCTGGTGGTCAAGCAGATGTTCGACGTCATCCAGCGCATCAACAAGAGCGGCACCACGGTGCTGCTGGCCGAACAGAACGCCTATGCCGCCCTGAAGATCGCCGGCCGCGCCTACGTCATCGAGGGCGGTCGCATCGTGCTGGAAGGCGACCGCGACAGCCTTCTGGGCAACGAGAAGGTCCGCAAGGCCTACATCGGTGCCTGAGCTTTTTTACCAGCAGTCCAAGGAGACAACCATGGCTTTCCCCTCGCAACTCAAACGCATCGCCGGCGCGGCCGCACTGGCATTCGCCGCGAGCGCACCCGCGTTCGCCCAGGAAGTGGTGAAGATCGGCTACTCGGGCCCGCTTTCGGGCGGCGCCGCCCTGTACGGCAAGAACGTGCTCGATGGCATGCAGATGGCCGTCAACGAGATCAACGCCGAAGGGCTTGAGGTCGCGGGCAAGAAGGTCAAGCTGGAGATCGTCGCCCTCGACGACAAGTACAACCCGAGCGAGACGGCGATCAACGCGCAGCGCCTGGTGCAGGAGTACAAGACGCCGGCGATCCTGGTGCCGCATTCGGGCGGCAGCTTCGCCCTGCAGACCAACAACGAGGCGCAGAAATACCTGCTGCTGTCGTACACCAGCGTGCCGCAGGTGACCGCGCGCGGCAACAAGCTGACGCTGCGCATCCCGCCGGAGTTCACGGCCTACGTGCAGCCCTTCATCAAGTACTCGATGGGCAAGTTCGGCAAGAACCTGGCCATCGCCAACGGCGACCACGACTATGCAAAGGCATGGACGGCGATCTTCAAGCCGGCCTGGGAAGCGGCGGGGGGCAAGGTCGTCGCCGAGAACCCGATGTCCTATAACAAGTCCGCCGACTTCTACAGCGGCGTGAGCAAGGTGCTGGCCGCCAAGCCCGACGTGCTGTTCATCGGCGGCGCGTCCGAGCCGACCGGTCTGGTTGCCAAGCAGGCGCGCGAACTGGGCTTCAAGGGCGGCTTCGTGATCCTCGACCAGGCCAAGATGGACGAGATGGCCAAAGTGGTGGGCGGCTATGCGCCGCTGGAAGGCTCGATCGGCGTGCTGCCGCTGATGGACGATCCCGCGCCGGATTCCAAGGCCTTCGTGCAGCGCTTCCAGAAGATCTACCCGGGCCGCATTCCCAGCTCGGAAGTCTCGCTGAACTACACGGCGATCCACGCCACGGCCCTGGCGATGAAGCTGGCCGGCAGCGTGACCGATGCGGCCGCCATCCGCGTCAACCTCGACAAGGCGATGAAGCAGCTGCCCCCGGCTCACAACCCGAACGGCATGAACGGCGTGGACGCGCGCGGCGGCTCGCTGGCGGACACGCAGGTCGGCGTGGTGGAGGGGGGCAAGGTGAAGGAGCGGGCGCTGAAAGACTTCAGGTAATCCCGATATGGATGTCATCCCGGGCTTGACCCGGGATCCACGCAGCGCCTGTGCACGCCGTCGTGGGTTGCGGGGTCAAGCCCGCAATGACACCCAGTTCCATGCCCGGCCGGAGCTCCCGCGGCAGCTGGACCGAGTGCAGATTTGCTTACCTCCGGTTGCACTGCCGCCCGACGGCGCCTTTGCAGGCTAAGCTCCTGCGCCTCGACAAGACGAACCGAGGAGCCCCCCTTTGGCCATCTCTTCCAGGCCGCGTAGACGAGGCCTGCGTTCCACGCTGGCCGTGCTGCTGGTGCTGGCCCTCGCTGCCTTCGCATTCGCCTGGCGGGCGCCGATCGCGCGCGTCGCCACGCCCGCCACCGCCTCTTTTGACGCGGCAACGGTGCACCGCGGCGCGCGGCTGGCAGCCATGGGCAACTGCGTGAGCTGCCATACGACCGGCGACGGCGCCGCCTTTGCCGGCGGCCGCGGCCTGCCCACGCCCTTCGGCACCGTGTTCGCCACCAACATCACGCCTGATGGCGAGACCGGCATCGGCGGCTGGAGCGAGGCGGCCTTCATGCGCGCGCTGCGCGAAGGCGTATCGCGCGACGGCCACCTGCTCTACCCGGCGTTCCCCTACGACCACTTCACGCGGCTGGCCGACGGCGACATCCACGCGCTCTATGCCTATCTCATGACGCGCACGCCGGTGCACGCGGTCGCGCCCGCCAACCGGCTGACGTTTCCGCTGCAGTTCCGTCCGTTGCTGGCGGGATGGAACCTGCTTTTCCTGCAGCAAGGACCGCGCACGCAGACCGCTTCCGGCGAGGCCGGCCGAGGCGCCTACCTGGTCGAGGCGCTGGCGCATTGTTCCGCCTGCCACTCGCCGCGTAACCGCCTGGGCGCCGAGCAGCACGATCGCTTCCTGGCCGGCGGCGAGGCCGAGGGCTGGCATGCGTCCGCCCTGAACGGGCAGTCCGAATCGCCGCTGCCGTGGAGCACCGAAGCGCTCGCGGCTTACCTGCGCACCGGCCTGGTCCCCGGCCATGCGATGACGGCCGGTCCGATGCAGGACGTGGTGCGCAGCCAGTCCGAGGTCGATCCGGCCGACGTGCACGCGATCGCCACGTACATCACCGGTGCCATGGGCCCGCCCTCGCCCGAGCGGCAGACGCGCGAGGCGGCGGCGCGCCAGCGGGCGCAAGGACCGCTGCACCAGGACGGCTCCCCCGGCGCGCGGCTCTATGCCGACAACTGCGCGGCCTGCCACGACGCGGGCCGCGGGCTCTCCTCCAACAGTGCGTTGCGGCTGCCGCTGGCGGTGGCACTCTACATGCCGGATCCGCGCAACCTGCTGCACATCGTGCGCCAGGGCATCCAGCCGGTGGCCGGCCGCCCCGGCCGCTGGATGCCGCCGTTCGAAGGCACGCTGAACGAGGAGCAACTCGCCACCCTGGCCGACTGGCTGCGCCGCGAGGCGACCGGGGAGCCGCCCTGGACCGATCTCGCGCGCGCCCTGCAGGACACCCGTCCGCCCACACCATGAGCACCAACCTCCAAGTGAACGGCCACACGCAGGCCGTCGACGCCGACCCGGCAACACCGCTGCTGTACGTGCTGCGCGACGACCTGCAAATGAACGGCGCCAAGTTCGGCTGCGGCCTGGGCCAGTGCGGCGCCTGCACGGTGATGGTGGGCGGCGCCGCGGTGCTGTCCTGCCTCACGCCGCTGTCGGCCGTGGGCAACCGGCCGGTGAAGACCATCGAAGGGCTGGGCACGGTCGACAAGCCCGGCGTTTTGCAGCGCGCCTTCATGGACGAACAGGCGGCGCAGTGCGGCTATTGCATCGCCGGGATGGTCATGCGAGCGCAGGCGCTGCTGGAGCGCAATTCCTCGCCCAGCGATGCCGAGATCCGCGAGCACATGGCGATCAACCTGTGCCGCTGCGGCACCCACATGCGCATCCTGCGGGCGGTGCACAGGGCGGCCAAGGGCTGGCAGTCGGCTGCAGCGGGCACCACGGGGCACGCGACATGAGCGCCCTCCTCACCCGGCGTTCCGTGCTGGCCGGCGGTGGCGCGCTGGTGGTCGCCTTCGGCCTGCGACCCAGCGGTTGGGCCGCCCCCGCCGCACCGGCCGCGGGCGCGGGCGACGGCGCGCCCGCGCTGCCCGGCAGTCTCTCCAAGCTGCCCTTCCTCGACGGCTGGATCCAGGTCGGCGCCGATGGCCGGGTCACCGTCTTCACCGGCAAGGCCGAACTGGGCCAAGGCATCAAGACGGCCCTGGTGCAGGTCGCCGCCGAGGAACTGGTGGTCGACCCGGCGCGGCTGACGATCGTCACCGCGGACACTTCGCGCACCGCCGACGAGGGCTACACCGCCGGCAGCCACTCCATGCAGGACAGCGGCACTGCCATCCGCAATGCCGCGGCCCAGGTGCGAGTGATCCTCGCGGGCTTGGCCGCACAGCGCCTGGGCGTCGCCCCCGAGCAGCTGCAGGTGCGCGACGGCACCCTCAAGACGGCGGACGGCCGCAGCGTCGGCTATGGCGAACTGGTCGCCGGCAACGTGCTGCACGTGCAGGCACAGCCGCAAAGCGTGCTGCGCCCGACAGCGCAGTTCACCGTCATGGGCCGCAACCTGCCGCGGCTGGACATCCCGGCCAAGGTCACCGGGGGCGTCGCGTTTGTGCAGGACCTGCGCCTGCCAGGGATGGCGCATGCCCGCGTGCTGCGGCCGCCCAGCCCAGGCGCGCAGCTGCGCAACCTGGACACCGCCGCCATCGAGAAGCTTCCGGGCGTGCTGAAGGTGGTGCGCGACGGCCGCTTCGTGGCCGTGATCGCGCAACGCGAATGGCAGGCCGTCACGGCGTGCGCGCCCTGGCCGCGGCTGCCCAATGGGACGAACGGCCCACCCTGCCGCAGCAGAACCGGCTCTATCTCGAGGTGCTGTCCTGGCCGCGGCAAGACGTCGTCGTCACCGAGCAGGGCAACGGCATCGCTGCCGGCGTCAAGAACGTCTCGGCCGGCTACGTGCGGCCTTACCAGTTGCACGGATCCATCGGTCCCTCCTGCGCCGTCGCGCAAGTGCAGGACGGCACGACCACGGTCTGGACCCACAGCCAGGGCGTCTTCCCGCTGCGCAAGGCGCTGGCGGAGCTGCTGGGCCAGGGCGACGACAAGGTGCGCTGCATCCACGTCGAGGGCTCCGGCTGCTACGGCCACAACGCGGCCGACGACGTCGCGGGGGATGCCGCGCTGCTGGCGCAGGCGCTGCCCGGCCGGCCGGTGCGCGTGCAGTGGATGCGCGAGGACGAGCACATGTGGGAGCCCTACGGCCCGCCCATGGTCACCGGCCTGCAGGCGGCGCTGGATGCTTCCGGCACCATCACCTCCTGGCGCTTCGAGGTCTGGAGCAACACGCACAACCAGCGCCCGGGCAAGGCCGGCGACCTGCTCGCCGGCCAGCACGTGGCCCGGGCCTTCCCGCCTTCGCCGCCGAAACCCGGGCAACAGCCCGAAGGCGCGGGCGACCGCAATTCGATTCCGCTGTACGCGATTCCCAACCTGCAGGTGCTGCATCACTTCATCCCGGGCATGCCGCTGCGGGTGTCGGCGCTGCGCTCGCTGGGCGCTTACATGAATGTGTTCTCCATCGAGAGCTTCATGGACGAGGTGGCGCGCGCCGCGGCAGCGGACCCGGTCGCTTTCCGCCTGAAGCACCTGCAGGATGCCCGGGCACAGGAAGTGATCCGCGTCGCGGCGGCCAGGTTCGGCTGGGACGGCTGGCACCGGCAGCCGGGTCGCGGCCGCGGCTTCGCCTTTGCACGCTACAAGAACCTGGCCGCCTATTGCGCGATCGCCTGTGAAGTGGAGGTGCGGCGCGACACCGGCGAACTCTCCGTGCTGCGCGTGGTGGCGGCCGTGGACAGCGGCGAGGTCGCCAGCCCCGACGGCGTGCGCAACCAGATGGAGGGCGGCATCGTGCAGTCGACCAGCTGGACGCTCTCCGAGGAAGTGCGCTTCGACACCACACGGGTGCTGTCACGCGACTGGGCGGGCTATCCGATCCTGCGCTTTCCGCGCGTGCCGCAAAGCGTCGAAGTGCACATCGTGCCACGGCCCGGCCAGCCCTTCCTGGGGACGGGCGAGGCGGCCCAGGGACCGATGTCGGCGGCGCTGGCGAATGCGGTGGCGGACGCGACCGGGGTGCGCGTGCGGCAGTTGCCGCTGACGCGCGACCGCCTGCGCCAGGCGCTGGCGGCGTGAAGGCGACACCGCCTTCGTGGAGGGCGTGCAGCAATCGGCGCCGCCGGCCCCCTTCCTAGACGTGTTCCAGGTAGGTCAGGATCAACGCGGCCGTCAGCGAGGTGAGGCACAGCACGCCGACGGCGACGGCGCCCCACTTGCATAGCTCGGCCCAACGATCCTCGTGCTCGGCCCGCTGCGCCAGTTCCTCGGCCAGGTCGAAGTCGCTCAGGAGCTCCCACCGTTTTGCCGAAGCCGAGACTTTCCGCGCGAGCACTTCCATGCCGGTACACCTTGACGGGTTACTACGTGGGAGAGCCTATCACAAGGCCCCAGCAGGCCTTTAGGTGAGTTCCGCACAGCTTTTTCGCGGCACCACGGTGCCGAACTGCAGGCGCGATCGTGCCAACTTGCGACGAAGGTGTGCACGCCGCAGGGCACCATCCGCAGAATGACGGCACAGCGCCGTCAACGAGCGCGGAGGAGACTGCCATGAATCCATCCCGGTTGCCCTGTGGTCCGGACGAGTACGACTTCGAGCCTGCCGGACCCGGCATGCTGGCCAGCCGCAGCTTCTGGGTCGGTGGTGCGGTATCCGCCGGGATCTGGACGCTGTTGTTGCTCGCCGTCGTGCCAGCCTGACTTGAGCCTGAACGCAAAGGCTTTCGCAGTCGCGCGTGGGCGGCTGCCCACGCGATGGGTTTGTACAAACCCATCGCGACGGACACCCCTCCTTACAGATTCAGCACCTTGGTGCCGCCACCGCGAGCACCTTCGCACCTGCGGGTGCAGCCGCCCGCTGACCTAACCTGCAGTGGCCTCGCAGATCCTGCGAGCGCACCCCCGGCGCCCGCCGCCCGGGCGGCCTCTTCCCTCGCAGCGCGCCGCTACGGCAGCGCGCAAATTGGGGGACTCCAGTCCAACTTTTGCTGCTTCCTTAAGTCGCCGTTGCCCGGAACGCCGTGGGTTCCGACAAGCGGCCCGCACAAGCATGGATGGCAAGTAGCTGCGCATCAGCCTCCCGTCAGGCGGGGCAAGGCCCCCTCCACCGTCCCCCACGCGGGGGGGATTTTCCCCCGGATCCGGTGGGTGCCTGCGCCCTAGGCCGCGCAACTCCGCGTTAGAACCAAAGGTAACTTAAGCCGCGGAACGGAAATCCTCGTTTCCATGCGCTGGCACGCTTGATGCGTTTTTGCCTGTGCAGGGGCAGTCCAGATCGTTGCTCGCAACGAAATATTCCAACTGAGGAGCTTTCATGAAGCCATTCACCGGCAAGAGCGGAGGCGGGGTTCGACCCGTCACCAGATTTGTTCTGACGGCGGTCTGCGTAGCCGCCATGGGTTCGGTCACGTTCACCGCGCAAGCGGCGCTCGACCCCTTCGGCCCACCTGCGGCCACTGACCCGTCTGCCGAGACGGACCAGCCGGCGGATCCCAGGCCGGCGCTGCTGAATCTGCTGACGCTGCCCGAGGCCAACGAGGGAGCCCTGGAACTGCCGGGCGGCGTCTTTGCCGCGAAGAAGGACGTGGGCACCGCGAACGTGATCCAGCGCGACGCGCTGTTCCCGTTCAACTATCCCACGAACGGGCTGCCCAGCCCCATGTTCGGCGCGCAGCCCTTCACCCAGAAGCTGCTGATGTTCGAAGAATTCGGTCCCGAGAAGCTGGATCCCAGCGTGCAGGCCGGAACTTCGCCTTTCCCGCGTCCGAGCCTGGGTGCCAACCCGGAGCAGGACCCCACCAGCGTCTCGGCGAGCGGCCCCGCCAGCCTGGCCCTCGACTCTTTCCTGGCTCAGAGCGGCATTTCGCCCTTCCCGACGCGCGAGTCCAACACGCTCCTGAGCAACCCGTGGCAATCGGACGTGGAACTGTTCCTCGGCCGCTTCCTGAGCAGCCCGCCGGCCGAAGGCCGTCCCCCGGGAGAAGGCTGGGCCCACCAGCGCTGGAACGAGTTCTTCCCGCAGTCTTTCTACAAGACCGCGCAGGCGGGCGCTCGCAGCAACGGCGGCCTGCGTGACAACAAGCAACTGCACCACTACAGCGTCGGCGAGTTCGGCCCTGGCGGCCTGTACTTCAACACCACGGGTCTCCCCGGCTTCGACGGTACGACCAAGGGCATCCTGCCCCGCATCCACCCGAACATGCCGGTGCAGAACCACCAGTCGCTGTGGACCTTCGACGGCACCTTCCCGCCGAAGCTGCTGATGGCGCGCTATGGCCAGCCGATCATG
>NZ_JAQGNQ010000040.1 GCF_028291745.1 Ramlibacter sp.
AGCAGGTCGATGTGGCGGATGCCGTTGAGGACGGGGACGATCAGCGTCGCGGGTCCGACCGCGGGCGCGAGGTCCTCGATGGCCTGTTCCAGCCCGTATGCCTTGACCGCCAGCACCACGAGGTCGAACGGCGCGCTGATCTCGGGCGCGGTCCACACGGGCGGATGCAGCGTGGCATCGCCCTGCGGGCTCACCAGCTGCAGCCCGTTCTCGCGCAGGGCGGCGGCGCGCGCCGGCCGCACCAGGAAGTGCACGTCGCGCCCGGCCTCGAGCAGCCGTGCCCCGTAGAAGCCACCGGTCGCGCCGGCACCGACGACAAGAATGCGCATGCTTTCATCCTTCCCGGCGCCGGGCCGGATCGTTGCGACGCGAGGGCGCCGTGGACACTATCCTGCCATGACCGCCGCAGGACGGGATTGCCCGCTCAGAGCAGGTCGGCCGAAGACAGGGAGGGCGTCTCGGCGATGCGCGCCGAGATCGCTGCGCAGGCCGCCAGCAGCGGCGCGACATAGGCCTGCTCCGGGTTCTGCTTCTGCCGGAACAGCAGCGTGCTCACGCTGATGGCGGCCACCGGCGCGCCGCGGTGCCCGCGAATCGCGGCGCCGAAGCAGAAGATGCCGGCCTCGTTCTCCTCTTGGTCCATCGCGTACCCGCGTTGGCGCGTGAGCGCCAGGTCCTTGCGCAGCGCCGCCCGTTCGGTGAACGTGTTGGCCGTGTAGGGGCGCAGCGCGACGGTCTTGAGCAGCGGCTCCAGGGCATCGGCGGCCAGGGCGGCCAGGTAGGCCTTGCCCACCGCCGTCGAATGCAGCGTCACGCTCGTGCCTATGCGCGAGGCCATGCGCACGGCGCTGGGACTTTCCAGCTTCTCGATGTAGACCATGCTGTTGCCATTGGGGATGGCCAGGTGCACGGTCTCGCCGGTGGCATCGCGCAGCCGTTTGAGTTCTTCGGCGGCGATCACGCGCAGCTCCGAGCGTCCCCAGCTCTGGCTGGCCAGCTGGATCAGGCGCGGCCCGAGGGCCAGTCCATGCGGCGGCGCTGCCACCAGCAGTCGCTCCGCCAGCAGCGCGGCGACGATGCGGTGCACGGTCGGCCGCGGATAGCCGCTGGCGCGCACCAGCGCCGTGACGTTCGGGCCCTCGCCGGCGGGCGGCCAGTCGGCCACCAGCTGCAGGACGTGCATGAACTTCGAGAAGGATGCGGTGCCGGCGACCTGCGGCTGCCCGGGCAGGGCGGCCTCTTCGTCATCGTCGGCAGCGCTGGTCATGACCTCACGTTACCAGGTAGCCGCCATCGACCGGCAGGATCACCCCGGTGATGAAGGCGGCCGCCGGCGTGCACAGGAAGACGGCCGCGCGGGCGACGTCGTCGGGCGTGCCCCAGCGCCCGAGCGGCGTGCGCGCGAGGATGGGGCCGGAGCGCGCCGGGTCGTCCTGCAGCGCCTGCGTCAGCGGCGTCGCGATCCAGCCGGGCGCCACCGCATTGACGCGGATGCCGTCGGCCGCATACGCGATCGCCAGCGATTTCGTGAGCTGCGCGATGCCGCCCTTGCTGGCCGCATACCCGGGCACCAGGCCGCCGCCGAAGAAACTGAGCATCGACGCCGTGTTGACGATGCAGCCGCGGCGCGCCTTGAGCTTCTCGCGCGTCGCGGTGCACACGCGCATGGTGCCCGTGAGGTTCACCGCCAGCACCTGCTCGAACACGGCGAGATCGTGCTCCGCGCCACGCTTGATGATGCCGGCGCAGTTGAACACGATGTCGAGTTCGGGGATGTCCGCCAGCACCGCATCGAGCTGCGCCTGCGCAGTCACGTCGGCCTGCCGGACGGCCACGGCCGATGCGAGCGTGCCGTCCCCTTCGCCGAGCCCGAGCGCAGTCACCTGCGCGCCCAGCGCGGCAAGGTGATTGGCGATCACCGCGCCTATGCCCTGGGTGGCCCCGGCGACCAGCGCGCGCTTGCCCTTGAACAGTCCGGACTCGTAGGTCATGGCCGCTTCAGTTCTTGATGCCGAGCTTCTGGATCAGCACCTTGAACGAGGCATCGTCGCGCGCCATCGCCTGCTTGAACTGCACGTCGTCGGCATAGGCGAAACCGAGGTTCTGCTTGTCGAGCGTTTCGCGGAAAGCGGGTTCGTTCGAGGCCTTCTGCGCCAGGTTCTTCAGGTAGGCAATCACCTGCGGCGGCGTGTTCTTCGGCGCTGCCAGGCCGCGCCACGTGCCGATGCTCAGGTCGATGTTGCGTTCCTTCATCGTCGGCACCTTCTCGAAGTTCTTCACGCGCTGGTCGGCCATCACCGCCAGCATCTTCATCTTGCCGGCGGCAATGTAGGTCGTGACTTCGGCGGGGCTCACCGCGACGGCGTCGATGTGGCCGCCCATGAGGGCCAGCACCGCCGGACCGGCGCCCTGGAAGGGCACGTGGTTGAACTTCGTGCCGGTCTTCTCCTCCAGCGCGCTGGCCGCCAGGTGCCAGATCGAGCCGGGGCCTGCGTTGCCGACGGCCACCGTGCCGGGCTTGGCGTGCGCGGCGGCCAGGAACTCCTCGATCGTGTTCCACGGCGCATCGGCGCGCACGGTGATCGCGGCCGGGTCGGCGTTCAGGCGCGCGATCGGCTGGAAGTCTTCGTAGGTGAACTTGCCGATGCCCATGTGCGGCAGCGTGGTGACTTCGACCGTGACCACGGCCAGGCGATAGCCATCGGGCTTGGAGGAGATCACGTCCTGCCAGCCGATGGCACCGCTGCCGCCGGCCTTGTTCACCACCACCATGCTCTGCGTCATGTACTTGCGCGTGGCATCCGCGAAGGAGCGCGCGAGCGCATCGGTGCCGCCGCCCGGCTGGAACGGCACGACCAGTTCGATGGGGCGGTTGGGATAGTCGCTCTGCGCGTGCGCCGCGGTGACGCCGAAGGCGGCGAGGGCACCGATGGCGGCAAGGGCCGCGAAGGCGCGGCGGGTGGCATGGATGGACATCAGGTCTCCTGGCTTGTTGTGGTGGTGAGAAAGAGGCGGCACGCGGCGCCGCCGGAAGCTGCGACGCGCTGGCGCGTCAGCGGATGAACTGGTCGGTGAAGTCCGCGCCCAGGCCCACGGCCGCATAGTGCTTGCGGCACATGTCGATCTTGGTGAACACGTCTTCGTAGCCGATGCCGTTGCCCCAGGGGTCGGTGTAGTACATGACGCCATTGACCTGGAAGTAGGTGATCATCTCCGGCACGTCCTCGGGCACGTACAGCGTGTGCGTCTCGCCCGGGGGCTCGAACACGTAGCTGCCTTCGGTGGCTTCCCAGTCGTGCTCCAGGTACTTCCAGCGGCCTTTCAGCACGAAGCCGTGCACGGCTTGCGGATGGCGATGACGGCTCAGCACGCCCGACTTGCGCACGCGCAGCAGGTTCATCCAATAGCCCTGGCTGACATTGAGGCACAGCGGCCGGAACGAGACGTTCTCCGCCTGCGGCACCCAGACGCGCTCGTCCTGCGGAATGGCATGGGGCACCACGATCTCGGGCAGCGCCTCCCGCGGATTCGGGTACTGGTAGGGCGTCATCGGCTCCTGATCGACGCGGTCGGTCGGCATGGATGTGTCCATAGAGTGGATCGAGCGTCCACAATGTAGATAAGCAACTGCGATTCCCCTTCGGGGTTTTCCCGTGGCCAGCGAAATGCAGTACCGTTTCGTACTGAAGGCAGGTAGGTCCATGGCTCACTTCGCTCCACCCGGTCCGCTCGGTTTTGGCGGGGCACCGCTCGGCAACATGTTCGACGTCGTCGACGAGGAGACGGCCGAGGCCGCACTCGTGGCAGCATGGGACAGTGGCGTGCGCTACTTCGACACCGCGCCGCACTACGGCAGCGGCCTGTCCGAACATCGCTTCGGCCATGTGCTGCGGCGCTATCCGCGCGATGCCTTCGTGCTGTCCACCAAGGTGGGCCGGCTGCTGCGCCCCGACGCCTCGTCGCCGGAGAACCCGCCCTTCGTGAAGGGCCTGCCGTTCCGCGTGCAGTCCGACTTTTCGTACGACGCGGCGCTGCGCTCGGTGGAGGACAGCTGCCAGCGCCTGGGCCTGGCGCGCATCGACATTGCCTTCGTGCACGACCTCGCCGCCGACCACCTGGGCGATGCCTGGGAGGAGCAGTTCGAATTCGCTCGCACCGGCGCCTTCCGCGCGCTGACCCGGCTGCGCGAGGAGGGCGTGATCCTCGGCTGGGGCCTGGGCGTCAATCTCACCGAGCCCTGCATCCGCGCGCTGGAGCAGGCCGACCCCGACGTGTTCCTGCTGGCGGGCCGCTACAGCCTGCTGAATCAACCGGCGCTCGATCGCCTGTTTCCGCTGTGCGCGGAGCGCGGCGTCCACGTCGTGGTGGGCGGCCCCTACAACTCCGGACTGCTCGCCGGGGGGCGCAACTTCGAGTACCGGGAGGCGCCGCCGGAGATGGTCGCCAAGCGCGATCGCATTGCCGCCGTGTGCGCGCGCCACGGCGCCGACATCCGCTCCGCCGCCCTGCAGTTCTGTGCCGCCCATCCGGTGGTCGCGGCGATCATTCCCGGCGCCAAGCACGCGCGCAAGGTGCAGGAGAACGCGCGCCTCATGACCACCACGGTGCCGGCCGCCGTGTGGGAAGAACTCCGGCGCGAGGGCCTGATCCCGCCGGCGGCGCCAACGCCCTAGCGCCCGGTCACGCGGCCTTGCGCCGCGTGCTGCGGCGGATGATCTCCTGCTGCACTTCGGCGATCTCGCGCGTGCGCGACGTGGACGAGCCGTCGCAGTGCTCCTGCCGCGGGCAGTGCGTGCTGCGCGGGCAGATGATGCGCGCGGGCTTCTCCAGCGCCTGCGGGATCCAGGCGATGTTCAGCACCTTGGCGGCAGCGCGGATGGCGGCCGCCGCCTCTTCGGGCACCAGTGCTTCGCCATGCTGCTGCAGGCAGGCATGGGCGATGCTGTCGACGAGGCGGTCGGCGTTGCTCGTGTGCGAGCGCAGCGCCGGCACCAGGTCGATGCCCACCGACAGCACGTGCGGGTTGCCGGCCATGTCCTCGGTGCGGCGCGAGTGGCACACGTACAGCAGGAACTGATCGCCGTCGCGCAGCACCGAGATCTGCGAGCCGCTGGCCGGTCCCCGCGTGTGGTGCAGCATGCGGAACACGGCCCAGTGCGGGCAGGGGTCCGAGACCTGCGTCATGTTGCCCCAGGGCAGCGGGATGCCGTTGCCCCGGTACACGGTGCGCAGGTAACCGGGCGGGTAGGCGTCGAAGTAGTGCCAGTACGGATAGGGCGACACCTTGGTCATGCGCCGCATCATCACGGCCGGCGTCAGCTCGATCTTGTCGCCGGCCTCGATGCGATAGGACTCGCGCGTGAGGAAGCGGCGAAACGCCTGCTTGGGCGCCAGCAGCGCGCTGGCGAAGAAGCTGCATTCGAAGTCGCGCCAGGCATGCAGCACGTCCTCGGGGCTCAGGCCGCCGGTCACCCCGCTGGGGCTGCCGCCGACCTGGCCGCCGGTGGCGTGCGCCGACTTCAGGCCGTCGCCACCGTGCAGCACCTTGTGCGCGAGGTGGCCGGACAGGTCGAACTTCAGCCGCGCGGGATCGGACTGCAGCGCGCGATTGAGGTAGATCTGTCCCGGCGCATCGTAGAAGGAGCGCAGCATGCTGCGCAGCTCGGTGTCGCGGTCGCGCACCATCACCGCCTGGCGCTCGAACCAGTGCAGCTTCAGGCCGTGGTGCGCGCACAGCTTCAGGAGGTCGTCGACCGAGAGCGGGAAGCGGCGCTCGCCCACTTCGTCCGCCGCGCGCTCCAGGTCCGGATAGTCGTTGCGCGAGATCTCCTGGTGCGAGCGGATCAGCAGGTGCGCGAACTGGCGCCCCGTGGTGCCGGTCTGCGCCAGCAGCTCGGGGATGGCCGCCTGCAACAAGTCGCGCGAGAAGAGGAAGGCCGGCTCGAAGGGCACGGGTGGCGCGCCACCGGCACGGGTGAGCGCCGTGCTCGGCTCGTCGGCCTGCGTGCCATCGAGGAACCAGCCCGGCTCGCGCTGGAACAGCGACGACAGCAGGGCGAGCACTTCGTGGGAAGGCACCCGCTTGCCGCTCTCGATCATGCTGAGGTAGGAGACCGAGGGCGCGCGCCCGGCATCCACCTGGATGCAGCGCGCCGACAGTTCCTCCAGCGTCAGGCCATGCGTCTTGCGCAGGGCGCGCAGCTTGCTGCCGAGGAAATGCGTGTTGCGCGCGTGCTGGGCCATGGCGGCAGCTCCTGTGAAATTGACGTAGTGAAATTTCCTGAGTGAAATTTACCCCAATAACGCGCCCAGAATGAACTCAATGCGGACGTCCTGGCGTCCTGCCACCGGTCCACTTCTGGAGAATGCCATGTCCAACATCCTGATCCTCGGTGCTTCCTACGGGTCCCTGCTCGCGACCAAGCTGGCCCTCGCCGGCCACCGCGTGTGCCTCGTGTGCACGGCCGGGACGGCCGAACTGATCAACGGCGAGGGCACCATCGTGCGCTTTCCGGTCAAGGGACGCACCGGCGCCGTCGAGGTGCGCTCCGCCGAGCTGCCCGGGTCGATCACCGCTGCCGCGCCGCAGGACGTGCCGACGAATGGCTTCGACCTCGCCGTGCTGGCGATGCAGGAAGCGCAGTACGCCGAGCCGCCCGTGCGGCAGTTGATGCGGCGGCTCGCCCGCGCCCGCGTGCCCTGCCTGGCCATCATGAACATGCCGCCGCTTGCCTACCTGCGCCGCATCGAGTCGCTGGACCTGGCGCGGCTGCA
Organism: Ramlibacter sp.; assembly: GCF_028291745.1. Classification (GTDB taxonomy): domain Bacteria; phylum Pseudomonadota; class Gammaproteobacteria; order Burkholderiales; family Burkholderiaceae_C; genus Ramlibacter. The sequence continues at coordinate 6,775 of NZ_JAQGNQ010000040.1, forward strand.
GCATTGCTACCGGGATGCGGCGCTGTGGGAGGGCTTCGACCCGGCGCTGGTGACGCTCGCGAGTCCGGATCCGCAGGCCTTCCGTCCGGTGGGCGAGGGCAAGAACGTGCTGCAGGTGGGCCTGCCCACGAACTTCAAGGCGGCGCGCTTCCAGGACGATGCGCACACGGCGCTGCTGCGGCAGCTCGAAGCCGATATCGACGCGGCCCGCTTCACGGTCGACGGCGAAGCGATCGAGCTGCCGGTGCGGCTGAAGGTGCACGAGTCGCTCTTCGTGCCGCTGGCGAAGTGGCCGATGCTGGTTACCGGCAACTACCGCTGCATCCGCGCCGACGGCATGATCCCGATCCAGCAGGCAGTGCATGGCGACCTGGCGCTCTCGCGCGAGATCTACGAATGGGTGGCCGACCTGTGCTGCCGCCTCGGCGCCGAGCGCGCGGACCTGGTGCCGTTCGAGAAATACGCGGCCGCCGCGGCCTCGCTGCAGAAGCCCTCGTCGGCGGCACGGGCGCTGTTCGGCGGCGCCAGCCACATCGAGCGCGTCGACAGCCTGGTGCACTGCCTGGCGGCACAGTTCGGCCTGGCGCATCCCACGCTGCGCGAGACGGTGCGGCTGGTCGATGCGCGGCTGGAGCGCAATCGCATGGAGCAGGAGGCGGTCGCGGC
>NZ_JAQGNQ010000009.1 GCF_028291745.1 Ramlibacter sp.
CTTCGAGCACGCGCTGCGTGCTGACGCCGGGCGGCAGCTCCGTGACAACGAGTTGCCACTGGCCGCGCGCGAGATCCTCGATCTTCCAGCGGGCCCGCACCTTGAGCGAGCCGCGGCCGCCGCGGTAAGCCTCGGCGATGTCGCTGGCCGGGCTGATGATCTGGCCGCCGCCCGGGTAGTCTGGGCCCGGCACGATGGCGAGCAGTTCCTCATCCGTCAGCTTCGGCGTCTTGATCAGCGCGACGCACGCATCAGCGATCTCGCGCAGGTTGTGGCTGGGAATCTCGGTGGCCAGGCCAACGGCGATACCGCTGGCGCCATTGAGCAGCGTGAACGGCAGGCGCGCCGGCAGCTGCATCGGCTCCTGCGTGCTGCCGTCGTAGTTGGGGATGAATTCGACGGTGCCCTCGTCGATCTCCTCGAGCAGCAGGTTGGTGATCTTGGCCAGCCGGGCCTCGGTGTACCGCATCGCGGCGGCGCCGTCGCCGTCGCGGCTGCCGAAGTTGCCCTGGCCGTCGATCAGCGGATAGCGCTGCGCGAAGTCCTGCGCCATGCGCACCAGTGCGTCGTAGGCGGCCTGGTCGCCGTGCGGATGGAAGCGGCCCAGCACGTCGCCGACCACCCGCGCGCTCTTGACCGGCTTGGCGCCATTGGCGCCGCCGCCGAAGGCCAGCCCCATGCGGTACATCGAATACAGGATGCGGCGCTGCACCGGCTTCTGGCCGTCGGCCACGTCGGGCAGCGCGCGGCCCTTGACCACGCTGAGGGCGTATTCGAGATACGCGCGCTGTGCGTAGGTGGCCAGGTCGAGGCCGGTGTCGTCGTCGCCGCCGTCGGCCACGGTGATGAGGTCTTGCTCCATGGGATCGTTTTCGCTAATTCAGACGAGCAGTTCTTCCTGCGTGACGGTAACGATGCGCCTTTCCGAGCCGGTCTGCACCTCCTGGTCGAGGCGGTGGTTCAGCCGCTGCAGCAGCGCCTTGGGCGCGACTTCGGCGGTGGGCACCGCCGCCATCACGATGCGAAAGCGCAGGAATTCGGATTTGAAGGCCGGCAGGGGTTCCTTGAGGCCGGCGACCAGGATGCGCCCCGCTACCGTGGAGGCGGCCTGCCCGGTGGCGACGCCCTCGGCCAGCACGCCGATGCGGGCGTGCGTCAGCCGCGCGGCCACGTCGCCATCGCGCATCAGCGATTCGCGCACGCGGATGGCGGCGGCCAGCACCGCGGCCTCGATGGCCTCGGGGCCGAACTCCGCCCCCAGCGCCGGCAGGTTCTCGATGTGCACCACCATCAGCACGCTCGGATGGCCGTAGCGGCGCGTCAGGTGCCGCGCCGCGAGCACGCGCTCGGCCAGCACCAGCGGCGTGGCCAGTCCCGTGAGGGGATCGACCGTGTTGCGCCCCTGCACGCGCGCCTGGGTCTCGCCGAAGATGCGGCCGCGCCAGTCGGTGGCGAGATAGGTGCAGGCCGACCACACGGCCAGCAGCGCCGCCACCGCCACGGCGTCGTCGAAGCCATTGGGCGTCGCGTCGGCGGCGATGTAGAAGCCGGCCACCATGAGGCAGACCAGGCCCGGCAGCAGCCACCACACCCACGGCTTGCTTTGCCGCCACGCGCGCACCAGCAGGAGCAGGACAGTGGCCGTCCACAGCGTCATGCCCCCGGCCAGCGCCCACAGGTTGTAGACGGCGCCGACGGCCAGCAAGGGCAGCACGCCGGCGCTGACGATCAGCAGCCAGCGGCGCACCTGGCGCAGGCCGCCGGCATGGCTCATCAGGTCGAGCAGTTGCAGGCCGGCCAACGCGGGCACCAGCAGCAGCACCGCGGGCGGCAGCACCAGCCGCCCGCTGATTTGCGATTGCACCGCGACGACGGCCATCAGCGTCGCCGCTGCATGCAGCAGCGGCGGCCGCTCGCGATAGGCGTTGGCCTGCAACACGCACAGGAAGACGAGCAGCACCTGGGCGCCCACGAAGGCACCCAGCCAGAGCTGCGCCGGATCGATCCTGTCGGTCATCGGTGCGAGGGGACGGGGCGGCGGCGGCCGCTGGACGTGCGCTTCATCCTCTCAGTCGCGGGTGGCGCCGGCGGCAGCGGGCAGCGCCGCGGTGTCCAGGGACAGGGCAGGCGCGAAGCCGGGTGGCATGTTGCGCCGCGCCAGGCCCGGTGCGGGACCGGGCAGTTCCATGTGGATGCGGCGCGGCACCGGACCGCCAGGCGCGGCGGCCAGGCGCTGCGGCTTGAGCATGGTGTACAGCTGCATCACGGTCTTCACGTAGTTCTGCGTCTCTCGGTAATTCGGGATGCGGTTGCCGGCGCGTTGTACCGCACCCTCGCCCGCGTTGTAGGCGGCCAGGGCCAGTTCGAGTTGGCCGGGAAACATGCGGATCAGATCGCTGAGATAGCGCACGCCGGTGCGGATGTTGATGCGCGGGTCGGTCAGCTTCCTGGCCAGCGGCATCTTGGCGTCGCCGCTCAAGCCATAGCGCTGCGCCGTGGCGGGCAGCACCTGCATGAGGCCGATCGCGCCCTTGGGCGAAACGGCCGACGAATCGAAGCCGGATTCGGTGGCGATCAACGCCTGCAGCAGTTCAAGCTCGATGCCGTGCTCCGCCGCGGCGTCGCGCAGGTGCTGCTTCACCTGCCGGTAGCTGGGCGAGACGTTGAAATACGCGAGCAGCTTGCTGCTGGCGGCTGTCGGCGCCTGGAGCGCGCGGGGCGTCTGCACGCCCTCGCTGGTGTCGAAGCTTTCGCCGCCGCGAAAGAACAGCGCGTACTGCTCGTCCAGCTTCTCGGCGGCGAAGTGCGCCACGCCGCGGTCGTCGACGTAGCCCCAGATCTCGGCATGCGCGACGGCGTGTCCGCCCAGGGCGAACGCCAGCACGGCAAGGACGGCCAGGCGCCTCATGCCGGCAGCTCCGCGGCCTGCGCGCGACGCCGCATGAATTCGTCCTGCAGCATGGCCATCACGATCAGCGAGTCGTAGCCCTCCGCGGTCTTCACGGCCTGGCGCAGTTCGCCCTCGACGACGAAGCCCTCGCCCGCATAGAGCGCCTGCGCACGCGCATTGCTCTTCTTGCTGTCCAGCCAGAAGCGGTGCGCGCCCAGGTCGTCGAAGGCGATCTTCTTGGCCACCTTGAGGGCCGCGCGGCCGAAGCCCTGGTGCTTGTCGCGCACCACCATGCGTTTGAGCTCCACCGCGAGGTGCGGATTGCGGCAGCCGATCAGGATCAGGAAGCCGCCGGGCTCCAGGCCCGCACCCGTCTCGATGATGAAGTGGCGAAAGTCCGGAAAGCGGATCGCCGCCTCGTGCTGGATGCGCTCCCAGGGCGTGATGAAAGGCAGGTTGGCCGGATCGCGCTCGAGCGACAGCACGAACGCGAGGTCGCTCTGCATGGTCGGGCGCAGGCGCACGCGCGCGCTGCGAACGGCAGGGACGACGGCGGCGTTCGGTGTCATGCCCGGTTCAGACGTCGATTTCCACCGCATCGCCGTGCAGTTCCATCAGCTCGCGGCGGGCCGCGGCCTCGCCTTTGCCCATGAGCTTGGTGATCAGCGATTCGGTGCCGATCTGGTCGAACTTGCCCAGTTGCACGGGCAACAGGCGGCGCGTATCGGGATTGAGCGTGGTCTCCCACAGCTGCTCTGCGCTCATCTCGCCCAGGCCCTTGAAGCGGCTGATGCTCCATTTGCCCTCGCCGACGCCTTCCTTGCGCAGCTTGTCGAGGATGGCCGTGAGCTCGCCCTCGTCCAGCGCATAGAGCTTGGACGCGGGCTTCTTGCCGCGCGCCGGCGCGTCCACGCGATAGAGCGGCGGCCGGGCCACGTAGACGTTGCCCGAGGCGATGAGCTTGGGAAAGTGGCGGAAGAACAAGGTCAGCAACAGCACCTGGATATGTGAGCCGTCGACGTCGGCATCGGACAGGATGCAGATCTTGCCGTATCGCAGCCCCGTCAGGTCGGGACTGTCGCTCACGCCATGCGGATCCACCCCGATCGCCACCGCGATGTCGTGGATCTCGTTGTTGGCGAACAGGCGATCGCGCTCGACTTCCCAGGTGTTGAGCACCTTGCCGCGCAGCGGCAGGATCGCCTGGGACCCTTTGTCGCGGCCCATCTTGGCACTGCCGCCGGCGGAATCGCCCTCGACCAGGAAGATCTCGTTGTGCGCGAGGTCCTTGCTCTCGCAGTCGGTCAGCTTGCCGGGCAGCACGGCAACGCCGGAGCCCTTGCGCTTTTCCACCTTCTGCCCGGCCTTCTGGCGCGACTGCGCCGCCTTGATGGCGAGCTCCGCCAGCTTCTTGCCGTACTCGACGTGCTGATTGAGCCAGAGCTCCAGCGCCGGCCGCACGAAGCTGGAGACCAGCCGCACCGCATCGCGCGAATTCAGGCGCTCCTTGATCTGCCCCTGGAACTGCGGATCGAGCACCTTGGCCGAGAGCACGTACGAGGCGCGGGCGAACACGTCTTCGGGCAGCAGCTTCACGCCCTTGGGTTGCAGGTTGTGCAGCTCGATGAAGCTCTTGACCGCATTGAACAGGCCGTCGCGCAGGCCGCTTTCGTGGGTGCCGCCGGCGGTGGTGGGAATCAGGTTGACGTAGCTCTCGCGCACCGGCGCGCCGTCTTCGGTGAAGGCCACGCACCAGGCGGCACCCTCCCCTTCGGCGAAGTTGTCGTTGCTGTCGGCGAAGCCTTCGCCCTCGAACAGCGGGATCACCGGGTCGCCGGTGAGCGTCTGCATCAGGTAGTCGCGCAGGCCGCCCTTGTATTGCCAGGTCTGCGTGTCCTTCTTCTTCTCGTCGGTCAGCGACACCGTCACGCCCGGCATCAGCACCGCCTTGCTGCGCAGCAGGTGGGCGAGCTCGTTGAGAGGCAGTGCCGTCGTGTCGAAGTACTTCGCGTCGGGCCAGGCGCGCACGGTGGTGCCTTGCTTGCGGTCATCCGGACCGGCCTTGCGCAGCTTGAGCTTTTCCTCGACGTCGCCGCCCGCGAACACCAGCGCCGCAACCTGGCCTTCGCGGTAGCTGGTGACTTCCATCCGCCTGGACAGCGCATTGGTCACCGACACACCGACGCCGTGCAGGCCGCCGGAGAAGCTGTAGGCGCCGCCCTTGCCCTTGTCGAACTTGCCGCCGGCGTGCAGGCGCGTGAACACCAGCTCGATCACCGGCGCCTTCTCCTCGGGATGCAGGCCGAAGGGAATGCCGCGGCCGTCGTCTTCGATGCTGACCGAGCCGTCGCCATGCAGCAGGACGCGGATGCGCTTGCCGTGGCCGGCCAGCGCTTCGTCGGCGGCGTTGTCCAGCACCTCCTGCAGGATGTGCAGGGGGTTGTCGGTGCGCGTGTACATGCCGGGCCGCTGCTTGACGGGCTCCAGCCCCTTCAGCACGCGGATCGAACCTTCGGAGTACTCGGACGGTTTGGTGGCCATGGGAGGGGGATTGTAGTGGCGTCGGCCGCGAAGGCTGTAAATCCATACAGATCGCCGTTGCGCCCTTGGGCGGCTCACTCAGGCTCCTGCCTTATAGAGTCACTCCCTGCCCCGCTGCAAGCAAGCATTGATACGCGGCCGTCATCAATCGCCCCGGAAGAATTCATCGCCATTGCCCGCGTCGTTTGCCAGCAGGGGCAAGCGCTTGTCGCTACAGTTCGCCGCATGAACTCGCCGGCCAGGCTTTCGATGACGCAGGTGCTTGCCTGCGGCGCGCTGATCGTGACGCTCTCGATGGGCATCCGCCACGGCTTCGGGCTGTGGCTGCAGCCGGTCACGCAGGCCCGGGGCTGGGACCGCCAGACCTTCGCGTTCGCGATCGCCATCCAGAACCTGGCCTGGGGTTTCATCGGCATCTTCGCGGGCATCCTGGCCGACCGCTTCGGCGCCTTCCGGGTGCTGATCGCCGGCAGCGTGCTGTATGCGCTGGGGCTGGCCGGCATGGCGCTGTCGCCCGATGCCTTCGTGTTCACGCTCACGGCCGGCGTGCTGATCGGGGCGGCGCAGGCCGGAACCACCTATGCCGTGGTGTACGGCGTGATCGGCCGGCAGATCGATCCGGCCAGGCGCTCGTGGGCAATGGGTGTCGCTGCGGCGGCGGGGTCCTTCGGCCAGTTTCTGATGGTGCCGGTGGAGGGCTTCCTGATCTCCGGCATCGGCTGGCAGCAGGCGCTGCTGGTGCTGGCCGTCGTGGTGCTGTTGATCGTGCCGCTGGCGGCGGGCCTGCGCGAGCCGGGCTTCGCTGGCGGCGCGGTGCCGCCGCGGCGCGAACAGTCGGTGGGCCAGGCATTGGGCGAGGCTTTCAAGTACCCGAGCTTCCAGCTGCTGATGGCGGGCTACTTCGTGTGCGGCTTCCAGGTGGTGTTCATCGGGGTGCACATGCCCAGCTACCTCAAGGACAAGGGGCTGTCGCCGCAGGTGGCCAGCTATGCGCTGGCGCTGATCGGCCTGTGCAACGTGTTCGGCACCTACATGGCCGGCACGCTGGGACAGAAACTCGCCAAGCGCAAGATCCTGGCCGCGATCTATCTCGGGCGCTCGATCGCCATCGCGCTGTTCCTGTGGGCGCCGCTGTCGCCGCTGTCCGTCTATGTCTTCGCCGCCGTCATGGGCGTGCTGTGGCTGTCGACCGTGCCACCGACCAATGCCACGATCGCGCAGATCTTCGGCGTGGCCCACCTCTCGATGCTGGGCGGCTTCGTGTTCTTCAGCCACCAGATCGGCTCCTTCATGGGGGTCTGGCTCGGTGGCCTGCTGTACGACCAGACGGGCAGCTACGACATCGTCTGGTATCTCTCGATCGCGCTGGGCCTGTTCGCGGCGATCGTGAACCTGCCGGTGCGCGAGGCCCCCATCGCGCGCGCGCCCGCGCCGCAGATCGCCTGACGATGCGAGCGCGGACCAGGAGTGTCGCCCTCTGGGCCGCCGCCGCTGCGGTGCTCGCGGGCGTCTTCGCGCTCTACACGCGGCCGCAGATGATGGTGGCGCTGGGCGAGATGATCTGGGCCTGCTTTCGCTGAGGCGTGCGCTCAAGCCAGGCGCAGGTCGCCCGGCAGCGCGGCGCTGCGGGCGGCGCGCGACGGCACCGGCGCCGCGTGCACGGAGATCGTGCCCGCCCGCTCCTCCTTGAACGCCGCCACCGCGCGCACCAGATCCTGGGCGCGGCTGCGCAGGCCGGCCGCCGCTGCGGCCATCTCTTCGACCAGGGCCGCGTTCTGCTGCGTGGTCTCGTCCATCTGCACCACGGTGGCGGTGACGCCCCCTGCGAGCTGCGCCTGCTCGGTGGTGGCCGTGCTGATCTTCTGCATGATCTGCGCCACCTGGTGGATCGCCGCGACCACCTCGGTCATGGTGGCACCGGCCTCGTCCACGAGGGCGCTGCCGCGGTCGACCCGCTCCAGGCTGCTCGTGATCAGCGTCTTGATCTCCTTGGCCGCCTGCGCGCTGCGGGCCGCCAGGCTGCGCACCTCGCTAGCCACCACGGCGAAGCCGCGGCCCTGCTCGCCGGCGCGGGCAGCCTCGACGGCGGCGTTGAGGGCCAGGATGTTGGTCTGGAACGAGATGCCGTCGATCACGCCGGTGATGTCGGCGATGCGGCGCGAGGACTCGTCGATGGCGCGCATCGTCTGCACCACCTGGGTCACCACCTCGCCGCCGCGCGTGGCGACCGCGCTGGCACTGGCGGCCACGTCGCTCGCCTGGCGCGCGCCGGCCGCGGTCCGGCTCACGGCGGCGGAGAACTCGGACAGGCGGCCGGCGGTCTGCTGCAGGTGGGTCGCGGTCTCGTCGGTCCGGTGACTGAGGTCGCGCGTGCCACTGGCGATTTCCGTGGCCGCAGACTCCAGGTTCGCGGCGCCGCCACGCACCGCGGACACGGCTTCGTGCATCCGCTTGAGCATGCCCTGCAGGGCGGTGGCTCCGACCGCCTGCACCGCCACGTCGGCGGCGCCGAGGGCCATGCCGTCGGCCTGATTGACGCGGGCAACCAGCAGTCGCAGTTCTTCGCCTTCGACCGCCGCCCGCAGCATCTGCACGGCCAGCAGCGATTCCAGTCCGGACTGGAACACGACATAGATCGCGTGCACGGCGAGCTTGGCGAAGTCCGGCGAGGGCGTGCAGTAGAAGGCGTAGCCGGCCGCCTGGAGGCGATCGAAGACGACGTGCTGCAGTGCTATCAGCGTGGCGCCGAACACGATCACCCGCCAGTCCAGGTACACGAGCAGGAAGGCGAGCACGACGAACACGCCGAAGTGCGTTTCGATCATCCCGTGCGTCAGCTGGATGTGCAGGATGACCAACGCCATCAGCACGAAGGTGAGGATGAAGCGGCTCGCCGTCGTCCCGCGCGCGAGCGCAAACGCGGCCACGGCCAGGCCGGCCAGCACGCCGGTGCCCCACCATGCCGTCCGCGCCTCGACGAACTGGGCCCCGAGGACCAGGCTGACCGCAGCGGCCAGCGCAATCGAACCCATCATCACGGCATCGCCGAAGCGCGCCCGGGCCCTGCCTGTCGACCCGGTGTTCCTCGTCGCTTCCATGCGCACCTCCGTTACTAGTTGTTACGTGGATCCTAAGGGCACTCCTTTCGATCGTGAAGAGGCGCCTCCCCCTTCTCGGCGGCCGATGTGCCAAATACTCCACAGTCGGGGCGGCCCGGCGATTAAAGTCGCGGCGCATGAACGTCACCCTGATCACCGGCGGCTCCGACGGCATAGGCGCCGAGATCGCCCGCCAGCTCGCCGCCCGTGGGCGGGACCAGGTCGCGCTGGTGCTCGCCGGGCGCAGCCAGGCCAAGCTCGATGCCGTCGCGGCACAGTGCACCGCCTCGGGCGCGCAGGTCCTGTGCGTGGCGATGGACGTCGGGGTGGAGGCACAGTGCCGCTCCCTTGTGGCGCAGGCCGTCACGCGCTTTGGCCGGCTCGACACGCTGGTCAACAACGCCGGCATCTCGGCGCAGGCACTGTTCGAGGACGTCAGCGCGCACGACCTGCACTGGTACGAGGACCTGATGCGCGTGAACCTCTGGGGCGCCGTGTGGTGCACCCACGCGGCGCTGCCGCACCTGAAGGCCGCGCGCGGCCGCATCGTCGCGGTCAGCTCGCTGGCGGGCCTGGTGGGCGTGCCCGGACGCACCGCCTACAGTGCCACCAAGTTCGCCATGGGCGGCTTCTTCGAGGCCTTGCGCAGCGAGCTCAAATCGGCTGGCGTGAGCGTGACGGTCGCCTATCCGGGCGTGGTCGCCACCCACATCCGCGAGCGTGGCTACAACGCCCGCGGCGAGCCCCTGGGCCGCAGCGGCCTGAAGGAAGAAGACGCGATGCCGGTGCCGGAATGCGCGGGGCTGATCGTCGCCGGCATGGAGCGGCGCCAGCGCGAAGTGGTGATGACCGCCCGGGGCAAGCTCGGTCGCTTCCTCAAGCTGCTGATGCCCTCGGTGGTGGAGGAGATGGCGGTGGCGGCCTTGAAGGATGAGGCGCGGCCGCGCTAGTGCGAAGGCTGGAGCGCCCCCAGCCCTCCTCCGGAGGGGGGAAGGAACATAAGGACATGCACGGAACTGAAACACCCTCGCCCTGGATCGTCCGCTTTGCCGGCCTGGTGTCCCCAGGCGGCACGGTGCTGGACCTCGCCTGCGGGCGCGGCCGCCACCTGCGCTGGTTTGCCGGCCGCGGCCACCCGGTGCTGGGCGTCGATCGCGACGCCGACGTGCTGGCCTCGCTGCAAGCGATCGGCGAGACCCTGCAGGCCGACATCGAGAACGGCCCCTGGCCGCTGGCCGGCCGCCAGTTCGCTGGCGTGATCGTGACCAACTATCTCTGGCGGCCCCTCTTCCCGCGCATCGTCGAAGCGGTCGCGCCCGGTGGCGTGCTGCTGCACGAGACCTTCGCGCAGGGCAACGAGACGGTGGGCAAACCGTCGCGGCCTGACTTCCTGCTGGCGCCGGGGGAATTGCTGCGTGCCTATGCCGGCCTGCGGGTGGTCGCGTACGAGGAAGGCTTCGTCGAAGGGCCGCCCCGCTTCGTGCAGCGGATCGCCGCGGTGCGAGAAACGCCGGCCGCTATACCGCCCCGTTACATGCTCTAGCTACAATCGCCCATTCCCCGGGAAGAACCCCCCATGACACCGATTACAGGCAGCATCGTTGCGCTCGTCACGCCGATGCTGGACGACGGCAACGTCGACTACCCGACGCTGCGCAAGCTGGTCGACTGGCACATCCAGCAAGGCACGGACTGCCTTGGCGTGGTCGGCACCACCGGCGAGTCGCCCACCGTCGACGTCGAGGAGCACCGCGAGATCATCCGCGTCGCCGTCGAACAGGCCAACGGGCGCGTGCCTGTCATGGCCGGCTGCGGCGCCAATTCGACGGTCGAAGCCATCGAGCTCGCCACCTATGCGCGCAGGGTCGGCGCCGACTGCCAGCTGCAGGTCGTCCCCTACTACAACAAGCCGACGCAGGAAGGCCAGTACCGCCACTTCAAGGCCATCGCCGAAGAGACGGGCGACCTTCCGATCGTGCTGTACAACGTCCCCGGCCGCACGGTTGCGGACATGCTGCACGACACGGTGCTGCGCCTGGCCGAAGTGCCGGGCATCATCGGCATCAAGGAAGCCACCGGCAACATCGAGCGGGCGCAATGGCTGGTCCGCGACGTGCCCCAGGGCTTCTCGGTGTATTCGGGGGACGACCCCACCGCCGTGGCGCTGATGCTGTGCGGCGGCCAGGGCAACATCAGCGTGACGGCCAACGTGGCGCCGCGCCAGATGCACGAGTTGTGCGTCGCCGCCATTGCGGGCGATGCGAAGCGGGCGATGGAAATCCAGCGCCAGCTGATGCCGGTGCACAAGCACCTGTTCGTCGAGGCGAATCCGATCCCGGTGAAATGGGCAATGGCCCGCATGGGCCTGATGGGAGGCGCGCTGCGCCTGCCGATGACACCGCTGCTGCCGGCCAACGAGGCCGTCGTCGAGGGTGCGCTGCGCGCTGCGGGCCTGCTGGCTTGAGCGCGCGTGAAGTGAAAAGAGGGGTTTCAATGAAGTTGATCGTGAAGTTCGGCGTGCTCGCCGCGGTGGCGGCGCTGTCCGCGTGTTCCATGCTCGAAGGCGACAAGATCGACTACAAGAGCGCAACCAAGGCGCCCTCGCTCGAGGTGCCGCCCGACCTGACGCAGCTCTCGCGCGATTCGCGCTACGTCGTGCCCGGGGGCGCCGTGTCGGCCAACAGCTACCAGGTCGGGCAGTCGATCCCGGGCCTGCCGACGGCGGCCACCGCGGTCGGCGACGTGCGCATCGAGCGCGCGGGCAATCAGCGCTGGCTGGTGATCAACCGTCCGGCCGACCAGCTGTGGGGACCGGTGCGCGACTTCTGGCAGGAAAGCGGTTTCCTGCTGACCATGGACCAGCCCAACCTGGGCATCATGGAAACCGACTGGGCGGAGAACCGGGCCAAGCTGCCGCAGGACTTCATCCGCGGCACGATCGGCAAGGTGCTCGACTCGGCCTACTCGACCAGCGAGCGCGACAAGTTCCGCACGCGCCTGGAGCGCTCCGCCAACGGCGGCACCGAGATCTTCGTCAGCCACCGCGGCATGCAGGAGGTGTACAGCAACGCGCAGAAGGACCAGACGGTGTGGCAGCCGCGGCCGGCCGACCCCGAGCTGGAAGCCGAATTCCTGCGCCGCCTGATGGTCCGGCTGGGCGCACCGCAGGCGCAGGCGCAAGCCGCGTCGACGGTCGCCAGCGACCGGCCGACCTCGCGCGTGTCCGCGCTGAACAACCTGCCGGTGGTGGTGATCGAGGAGCCCTTCGACCGCGCCTGGCGCCGGGTCGGGCTGGCACTGGACCGCACGGGCTTCACGGTCGAAGATCGCGACCGCAGCCAGGGCACGTATTTCGTGCGCTACGTGTCGCCGAACCCCGACAAGAAGGAGCCCGGCTTCTTCGGCAAGCTGTTCAGCCGCGAGAAGACGGAACAGCCCCTGAAGTACCGCATCAACCTCAAGACCGAAGGCCAGACGACGACGGTGTCGGTGCTGAATGCGAACGGCGCGCCCGAGACCTCGGCGAACGCCGGGCGGATCGTTCAGGTCATCGCCGACGATTTGAAGTAGGAGAAAACAAGGCCCGGGCTGTCGCCGCGGGCCTTGCACTTCGTTCCTTTGATCCGTTTCAAATCATTGGGCAGTGGCAGCTCCGGCAATGCCACGGTGATCCAGGTGCGGGCGGGCACGCGCCTGTCGCACCTGCTGGTGGATTGCGGCCTCGGCATCCGCGAGCTCGACAAGCGCCTGGGCGTGGCCGGCATGCTGGCCGACCAGGTCGATGCGATCTTCATCACCCACGAACATGGCGACCACATCGGCTGCGCGCGCCAGCTCGCGCTGCGCGAGCGCATCCCGGTGTACATGAGCGAGGGCACCTATGGCGCGATCGGCCGGCCCGACTTCGACGGGCTGCTGCGGCTGGTGTGCGACGGCGAGGTGTTCGAGGTCGGCGGTCTGCAGGTGCGGCCCTTCACGGTGCCGCACGATGCGCGCGAGCCGCTGCAACTGACCTGTACCGACGGCGCCCTGCGCTTGGGCGTGCTGACCGACCTCGGCCACGTCAGCCCGCACGTGCTGCAGGAACTCGCGGCTTGCGCGACGCTGCTGCTCGAGTGCAATCACGACGAGGAGCTGCTGATGGCCTCGTCGTATCCAGCCTTCCTGAAGCGCCGGGTGGCCGGCGCCTATGGCCACCTCGCCAACAGCGCCGCCGCGACGCTCGCGCAGTCGCTGCTGGCGGCGGGCACGCTGCGCCAGGTCGTCGCCGCGCACCTGAGCGAGCAGAACAACCGGCCGGAGCTGGCGCGCCAGGCACTGCTCGACGCACTGGGCGCCGGCGCGGAGATCCACGTGGCCGACGGCCGCACCGGCAGCGAGTGGCTCAGCGCGTGACCACCGCGCACTGCGTTTCGTTCACCACCACCTTGCGCTGAGAGGCATCGCCCGGATCGGACGGGGCGGCGGCCGCCAGCGCCGCGCTCGTGCGTTGGATGAAGCCGTCGGTGGCCGCTGCCGGCTCACGCAGCGCCGCCTGCACGGCTTCGGGTTGCGCCTCGCGCGGCACCAGCGCCACCGCGCTCACGCTGGCCGGATCGAAGGGGTGGCCCGGAAGGCGCCGGGCAGCCGGGTCGTCGCCGCTGCCATTGCCGCGGCCGCCGCTGCTGCCGAGGGAACCGGGATCGTCGCTGCCATTGCCCTTGCCGCTGTTGCCGCTTCGGTCGGCCCCATTGCCGTTGCCGTCCGCGCCTGAATCGCCCTTGCCCTTGCCCTTGCCGTCGGTGGTGCTGGCGGGCACAGCCCCGCCGATCACATCGACCGTGCCGCGCACGTCCGGACTGTGCGCGCCGGACACTTCGACCCGCCCGCCCGCACCGCCGCCCGCACCGCGCGAGAGGATGGTGCCGGCGAAACGCGTGCTCTGCTCGCTCCAGACCACGACCATGCCGCCGTCGCCCCGCAGCGTCGCGTCCGCCGTGAGCAGCACGCCCTGCTCCACGGCCACCTGGCGCGCGTTGGCCACGCGGCTGTCCTGCCCCTGCCAGCCGCCGCCCACCAGGATCTCGCCGCCGCCCTTGGCGTGACTCACGTTGATCGTGGCGGGCGCCTTCAGCGTCACCTTGGCGGCGCTCACCAGCACCGAGCCGCCATGCGCCAGCGCGCTGGCCTCGATGCTGCCGTCGATCTCGGCCGCGTCGCTGGCCTGCAGCACCACGCGGCCGCCGACGTTGCTCGCGCTGTCCGCCTGCACGACGCCACTGTGCCGCAGTTGTCCGGCGAAGATCGCCACCGAGTCGCCGCGCAAGGTGCCCAGGTTCACCGCCCGATCGCCCGGCGCCCGCACTTGCATCAGGATGCCTTCCAGCCCGCGGCCGGTGACTTCGACGCTGTGCCCGGCCGCGAGCACGACATCGCCGGCAATGGCTTGGACGACGGCGCCGCTGTCGGTCTCCAGGTCCGCACCGATCAACACGACGTCGCCATTGCGCGCCAGCACCTGGCCGCGCACTTCGAGCCGGCCGCTGCCGCTCTTGCTGGCGAAGTCGCGATCGCTGTCCTTGCCACCGAAGGAAAGCCGCCCGGCAATGGCATCGCTGCGGCTCATGCCCAGCGTGCTCGCCGTGAAGCCGGCGGTGTCGATCACCGCGCCCGGTGCGACGGCAATGCCCGCGGGATTGACCAACACGAGATGCCCGTTGGATCCCAGCGTGCCGGCGATGCTGCTCGGGTCGCCGCCCAGCACCCGGTTGATCGAGAGGCTGGCCGTATTCGGCTGGGAGAAGAACACCGTGCTGCCGCCCGGCACGCCGAAGCTGCGCCAATCGAGCGCCGAGCGATTGGTGCCGGCGCCATTCGTGGTGACGACGGTCGTGACATTGCCGGCGGTCTGCACGACCGCGGACCCGTGCAGAGGGCTCAGGCCCGAAGGCTGCGCCCACGCACCGGCAGCAAGGCCGCATGCGCAGGCCACGCCGGCAGCACGCCGCACCAGCGAGAGAGGGAAAGGAGCAGGCAAGGGCATCTTTGCGCTCGCAACGAGTTGCAGAGGCATCGAGTGTTGAAGCTGCGCCGTGGCGGTGCAGTCAAGCACATGCCGCCACGTGATGTCGGACGTGTCGCACACGCTCACGCGCAGTGCGAACTATTGCGCCGCAAACGTTTCTTGCTGCGGGACGGGGAATATTCGGGCGCCGACGGCTGTCGCCCGGAGCCCCTGAAAAACAAAAAAGCCGCCCGAAGGCGGCTTCGCAAGCAGCTCGAAGAGCTTACTTGCTGGCCGAGGCGGCGCCGGACGCCGAGGCCGCAGCGCTCGAAGCCGAGTCGGCAGCAGCGGAGGCCGAGCCGGCGGCAGCCGAAGCAGCACCAGCGGAAGCGTCGGCGGCCGGAGCAGCAGCGGGGGCCGGAGCCGGTTCCGGAGCAGCGGCGGGTGCAGGCGCGGGGGCCGGCGCAGCGTCTTCCTTCTTGCCGCAAGCGGAGAGGGCGACGGCGGCAACCAGCGTGGCCAGAACGAGCGATTTCTTCATTTCAGGTTTCCTTGTAGGGATGGGGACACGTTTCCGGAAATTTGTCCTGGCGGTGCGAAGCCGCTAGTGACCGAGTGGAGAGGCTCGAGCGCTTTCCAGCTCAGCCAAACATTATAGCGGGAAGAGTTCACGAATTGGGGTTGTCCCGTACGGGTGAACGCTAAAGCCCAAGTGTAGTCGCCGGAAAGCCCGGCGTTCCCTGGGCGAGCCATGCATTGAGCGACTCGCGCAGCTGCACGCGGCGGTCGGCTTCGCTGCCGCAATAGCCATTGCTGCGCTCGATGTCGCGGCGTTCCATCACCCATGCCGGAGTCCAGATTGCACTGGGCAGATCGAGCGCATCGGCGCTGGGACACGCCACCGCCGTGACGATGTGCGACCAGGTGCCGCGCCACTGCACGAAGCGCGCATGCTGGCGCAGCATCGCGTCGTAGCGCTTGGCCAGCAGCACCATGCGCCGGCCGCTGTGTGCCCAGGCCTGCAGCGACTCGGTCACCGCGCGTTCGCCGAGCGGCCACTCCTCGAAGCTCGCGTCGCTCAGGATGAGCTCGCGCCAGCCCTCGCGCGCGGCGCAGGCCAGTGCTGCGCGCACGAGTTGGCGAAAGTCCTCGCGGCCTTCGAACCGGCGCGAAGGCAAGGCGTCCGCGCTGTCGTCCCTGGCTTCACTCATCTCCACCTCCATCGGCATGGGCCCAGCCCGCTTCGCACCAGGCCTGCAGCAATTCGCGCGCGCCTGCGCTGGCACCTGCAAGGTCGCGGGCATCGAGCCGGCGATTGTCGGCCAGCCGGCGCATCAGTGTCGCGTCGCGGCCGGCCGCACGCCAGGCCTCGCCATTGATGAAGACATGGCGCCGGTCGTGCAGCATGCGCGTGCGTGCATCGAGCGCCAGCGAGTGCAGGCCACGCGGCGCCGCACCCGGCTCGAACCACACGCTGGCCTTGGGCTCGGTGAGGTATTCGCCCAGCGCGCGATCGAGCGCCGCGGGATCCTTGAGCGCCTGCGCCACCGCTTCCTGCGCGAACTGCGCGAGCCCTTCGGGGATCGCGCCGGGCGTCTGCGTCGCCGGCTGCGCCGGGTCGCGGTACAGCCGCCCGGCCGCGTCCTGGGCGGCTTCATCAGCGATGCGCTGCAGCAGCTCGCGCGCGAGCTCCGCCTGTGCCGGCGCGCGAAAGCCGATGGAGTAGGTCTGGCACTCGCCCTCGGCGATGCCGTCGTGCGCATAACCCGGGGGCAGGTACAACAGGTCGCCGGGCTCCAGCACGTACTCTTGCTGCGGCTCGAAGTTGGCGATGATCTTCAGCGGGACGTCAGGCTGCAGGGAGAAATCGTCCTGCCGGGCGATGCGCCAGCGGCGCCGTCCTTGCGCCTGCAGCAGGAACACGTCGTAGCTGTCGAAGTGCGGGCCCACGCCACCACCGTCGGTGGCAAAGCTGATCATCAGGTCGTCCAGCCGCGCGGCCGGCAGGAAGGAGAAGGCGTGCAACAGTCGATGCGCGGCGGGCTCGTGCAGGTCGACGCCCTGCACCAGCAAGGTCCATGCGGGCTGCTTGAGCGGCGGCAAGGCACGGCGCTGGAACGGCCCGCGTTGCAGGCGCCAGGAGGAAGCGTCGCGCACGACCAGCCGCGACTCGACCTCGTCGCGGGCGGCCAGCGCGAACAGCTCGCGCGGGGCCAGCAAGGGCGTGAAGTCGGGGATGGCATTGCGCACCAGCAGCGGCTTCTTCTGCCAGTGGCGCTTCATGAACTGGGCCGGGCTGAGGCCGCCCAGCAGGGGCAAGGGTCGTGTGGTGTTCATCGCGAGCTGCGACAATTCTGCTATGGAAATCACACCGCACTGCGTTGTCGCGCTCACCTGGACCTTGAAGGACACGCTGGGCGAGGAACTCGATCGCCTCGACGAGCCCGTGGAGTTCCTGGTGGGCGGGCGCGACCTGCTGGCCAAGATCGAGGAAGCGTTGCAGGGCCACGAGCCGGGCGACCGCGTCGACCTGCACCTCGAGCCCGAGGATGCCTTTGGCGACTACGACGAGACGCGCGTGTTCCTGGAACCGCGCTCGCTCTTTCCGCAGGAGCTCGAAGAGGGCATGACTTTCGAAGGCCTGCCCGCGGGCGCCACCAGCGTCGACGCGCCGACCAACCTGCTCTACATGGTGACCGAGATCTATCCCGAACACGTGGTGCTGGACGGCAACCACCCGCTGGCCGGCATCGCCCTGCGCCTGCACCTGAAAGTGGAAGGGGTGCGCGAAGCCAGCGACGAAGAAACCGGCACCGGCACGCTGGGAACGGGGTTCTTCCGCATCGGGGATTGAGGCCGGGGGATGTCATCCCGGGCTCGACCCGGGATCCACGATCCACGCCGGCGCGCACATGAGTGCTGCATGGATTGCGGGTCCAGCCCGCAATGACATGCAGGCATGAAAAAGCCCGGCGCTGCCGGGCTTTCCAGTGCGCGAGCTGAATCAGCCGCGATAGATCACGCCGTTGTCCACCCGCACGCGGTCGCCCACGCGCAGGTCGCCCGTGGCCGGGACCTCGAAGGTGCGGATCACGCCCTGGTCCGACTGCATCGTGATGCGGTAGCCGGCCTGCGTCGTCATGCCTTCACGGTTGCGGCCGATCTGGTTGCCCACCGTGGCACCGGCCACACCGCCCAGCACCGTGGCCGCTGTGCGACCCGCACCGGCACCGATGGTCGAACCGAGCGCCGCACCGGCCAGGCCGCCGACCACTGCACCGATGATGCCGCTGGAAGGCGCATTGGTGCCGACCGGCAGGTACTCGATGTTCACGATGCGGCCGTACTCGGTGCCCGCGGTCGGGTACGACGCCACCGGATAGTTGGTGGTGGCCGGATAGCTGCTGTACGTCGGGCCCATCGGATACGACGAGCAGGCGGCGAGCATGGCCGTGGCAAGGCCGGCGGCGACCAGGGTAGTGATGTTGCGCATGGAATTCTCCTTGGATTCGAAACGATCAAGTCACATGGCGGCCCCCAACGGCACGCCTTGTACATTCATTGAAGCGAGTCGACGCCATGCGCAGGTGCAGTCATTCCCGCAGCTTGATGTAGGCGTTCAGCCGACGCCCTGTCGGTGGCGGCGCACGCGCCGCAGCATCAGCTCTTCCCTGTGGAGCCGTAGCCGCCGGCGCCGCGCTCGGTCGGCGGGAAGTCGTGCACCACGCGAAATGACGCCTGCGCCACCGGCACGATCACGAGTTGTGCCAGCCGCTCCATCGGTTGCAGCGTGAAGGCGGTGTCGCTGCGGTTCCAGGCGCTCACCATCAACTGGCCCTGGTAGTCGCTGTCGATCAGGCCAACGAGATTGCCCAGCACGATGCCGTGCTTGTGGCCGAGGCCCGAGCGGGGAAGGATCAACGCCGCATAGCCCGGGTCGCGCAGCCAGATCGCGATGCCGGTGGGCACCAGTTGCCATGCATTGGGCGCGAGGGTCAGCGCTTCGTCGAGGCAGGCACGCAGGTCGAGGCCGGCGCTGCCGGGCGTGGCATAGGCGGGTAGTTGATCCGCCATGCGCGGATCGAGGATCTTCAGGTCGACTTGCATTCGGTAGTCAGGGGGTCATGCGGCGCGCGATTTCGGCGATCAGCTGGCGCGCGCATTCGGCCTTGGAGGCGCGGGGCAGTTCGACCACGCCCTGCGCGTCGACCAGCAGCATCTGGTTGTCGTCCTGGCCGAAGGTCAGCGGACCGATGTTGCCCACCAGCAGCGGAATGCCCTTGCGTTCGCGCTTGGCCTTGGCGTGCTTCACCAGGTCGTGGCTTTCGGCCGCGAAGCCGACGCAGAACAGCTTGCCGCTCTGCGCGCGCTCGCTGCGGGCAACGGTCGCGAGGATGTCCGGGTTCTCGGCAAAGGCCACCGTGGGCGCGCCGCTGGCGTCCTTCTTGATCTTCTGGTCCGAGTGCGTGAGCGGCCGCCAATCGGCGACTGCCGCACTGGCGATGAACACGTCGGCCTGCGGCACTTCGGCCTGGGTGGCGGCCAGCATGTCGCGCGCCGACTGCACGTCGAGGCGGCGCACGCCGCGCGGCGTGGCGAGGCTGACCGGGCCCGCTATGAGCGCCACGTCGGCGCCGGCAGCGCGTGCCGCTCGCGCGATGGCGAACCCCATCTTGCCGGACGAATGATTGGTGATGCCGCGAATCGGGTCCAGCGCCTCGAAGGTCGGGCCGGCGGTGATCACCACCTTGCGGCCGGCGAGCAGCTTGGGCTGGAAGAAGGCGACCAGGTCCTCGAGCAGTTCGTGCGGCTCCAGCATGCGGCCGTCGCCGGTTTCGCCGCAAGCCTGGAACCCGCTGCCCACGCCCAGGATCGTGGCGCCGTCGGCGGCCAGTTGCCGCATGTTCCGCTGGGTCGCGGGGTGCGCCCACATCTCGCGGTTCATGGCCGGCGCGATCAGCAGCGGCACGCGGTCGATCGGGCGCGCCAGGCACATCAGCGAGAGCAATTCGTCGGCGGCCCCGTGCACCAGCCTGGCCATGAAGTCGGCGCTGCACGGCGCGATGAGGATGGCATCGGCCTGGCGCGAGAGGTTGATGTGCGGCATGTTGTTCGCCTCGCGCGCATCCCATTGCGAGCTGTAGACCGGCCGCATCGACAAGGCCTGCATCGTCACGGGGGTGATGAACTGCTCGCTCGCCGCGGTCATGACGACCTGCACCGTGGCGCCCTCCTTCACCAGCCCGCGGCACAACTCCGCCGACTTGTAGCAGGCAATGCCACCGGTGAGCCCGAGGAGGATGTGCTTGCCGGCGAGGTCATTCATGGGCGGGAGTTTAATGACCTCGGCGTTGCGCACCGGCTGACCCGCTGCGCTGATGACTTCGGCGCTGCGCGCCGGCAGCCCAGACGGCCATTTGTCATCAGCGCAGCGGGTCATGCCGGCCGCGGGCCGTGCCATGGCAGTCATTCTCTATAATCCCCCTTTACCACCTCCCGGGAGCCGGCCTCCCGACCTGACATGACCAAATTCGTCTTCGTCACCGGCGGTGTGGTGTCCTCCCTCGGCAAGGGAATCGCCTCAGCCTCCCTTGCGGCAATCCTGGAGTCGCGTGGCCTCCAGGTCACCCTGATCAAGCTCGACCCGTACATCAACGTCGACCCGGGCACGATGTCGCCCTTCCAGCACGGCGAGGTGTTCGTCACCGACGACGGCGCCGAGACCGACCTGGACCTCGGCCACTACGAGCGCTTCGTCTCCACGCGGATGCGCAAGGCCAACAACTTCACCACCGGCCAGATCTACAAGAGCGTCCTCGAAAAGGAACGCCGCGGCGACTACCTGGGCAAGACCGTGCAGGTCATCCCCCACGTCACCAACGAGATCCAGGAATTCATCCGCCGCGGCGCCGGCATGGGCACGACCACCGAAGTGGACGTGGCGATCGTCGAGATCGGCGGCACGGTCGGCGACATCGAGTCCCTGCCCTTCCTGGAAGCCGTGCGCCAGATGGCGCTGAAGCTCGGCCCCAACAACTCCGCCTTCGTCCACCTCACCTACGTGCCCTTCATCCAGGCCGCCGGCGAGCTCAAGACCAAGCCCACGCAGCACACGGTGCAGAAGATGCGCGAGATCGGCATCCAGCCGGACGCCCTGCTGTGCCGCGCAGACCGCAAGATCCCCGAGGACGAGGCCGAGAAGATCAGCCTGTTCACCAACGTGCCGCGGTGGGGCGTGATCTCCATGCCCGACGTCGACAGCATCTACAAGGTGCCGCGCGTGCTGCACGAACAGGGCCTCGACGGCCTGATCTGCGACAAGCTGCGCCTGAACACGCCGCCCGCCAACCTCAAGCGCTGGGACGACCTGGTGCACGAGGTGGAGCATCCGCGCGGCGAGATCAACATCGCCATGGTCGGCAAGTACGTCGACCTGTCGGACAGCTACAAGTCGCTGAACGAGGCGCTGCGCCACGCCGGCCTGAAGAACCACGTGCGCGTGAAGATCGACTACCTCGACTCCGAGACGATCACGCCCGAGTCGGTCAACCAGCTCTCGAAGTTCGACGCCATCCTGGTGCCAGGCGGCTTCGGCAAGCGCGGCATCGAAGGCAAGATCGCCGCCGCCCGCTTCGCGCGCGAACACAAGCTGCCTTACCTGGGCATCTGCCTGGGCATGCAGGTCGCCACCATCGAGTACGCGCGCGATGTCGCCGGCCTGCCGGGTGCCAACAGCACCGAGTTCGAACCGACCACGCCGCATCCCGTGATCGCGCTGATCACCGAATGGCAGGACGCCAGCGGCGCGATCCAGACCCGCACCGAAAGCTCCGACCTGGGCGGCACCATGCGCCTGGGCGCGCAGAGCTCCGACGTCGCGCCCGGCACGCTGGCGCACAAGATCTACGGCGACGTGGTCACCGAGCGCCATCGCCATCGCTACGAAGCCAACGTCAAGTACCTCGACCAGTTGCGCCAGGCGGGCCTCGTGATCTCCGCGCTGACGCAGCGCGAGCACCTGACCGAGATCGTCGAATTGCCGCAGGACGTGCACCCGTGGTTCATGGGCGTGCAGTTCCACCCGGAATTCAAGTCGACGCCGTGGGACGGCCATCCGCTGTTCAATTCCTTCATCTACGCGGCGTGCGAACACCAGGCGAGTGCGCAGAAAACCGCCGTCACCAAATCGCTGAAGGCGGTGGCCTGACATGAAGCTCTGTGGCTTCGACGTGGGCCTGGACCGGCCCTTCTTCCTGATCTCCGGCC
This sequence comes from Ramlibacter sp., assembly GCF_028291745.1. Classification (GTDB taxonomy): domain Bacteria; phylum Pseudomonadota; class Gammaproteobacteria; order Burkholderiales; family Burkholderiaceae_C; genus Ramlibacter. The sequence goes on from NZ_JAQGNQ010000009.1 coordinate 21,779, forward strand.
CCTGCGTGGTCGAGAGCGAGCAGCTGCAGATGGACGTGGCGGGCCAGCTGAAGGAGATCACCGCCTCGCTGGGGATCCCCTTCATCTTCAAGAGCAGCTACGACAAGGCCAATCGCTCATCGGGTGCGAGCTTCCGCGGCCCGGGCATGACGCGCGGCCTGGAGATCCTGGCCAAGGTCAAGCGTGAACTGCACGTGCCGCTCCTGACCGACGTGCACAGCGAAGCCGAAGTGCCGGTGGTGTCCGAAGTGGTCGACGTGCTGCAGACGCCCGCCTTCCTGTGCCGGCAGACCGACTTCATCCGCGCGGTGGCGCAATCGGGCAAGCCGGTGAACATCAAGAAGGGCCAGTTCCTCGCCCCCGGCGACATGAAGAACGTGATCCAGAAGGCCCGCGACGCCGCGCGCGAGAAGGGCCTGCCGGAAGACAGCTTCCTGGCGTGCGAGCGCGGCGCCAGCTTCGGCTACAACAACCTGGTGAGCGACATGCGTTCGCTGGCGATCATGCGCGAGACCGGCGCGCCGGTGGTGTTCGACGCCACGCACTCGGTGCAGCTGCCCGGTGGCCAGGGCACGAGTTCGGGCGGCCAGCGCGAGTTCGTGCCGGTGTTGTCGCGCGCCGCGGTGGCGGTGGGGGTGGCAGGCCTGTTCATGGAGACGCATCCCGATCCCGCCAAGGCGCTGTCGGATGGCCCGAACGCCGTGCCCCTGAAGCACATGCGCGCCCTGCTGGAGACGCTGGTGGAGCTCGATCGCATCACCAAGAAGAACGGCTTCCTGGAGAACCAATTTGTCTAGCGCCTACGTCCTTGCCAATGTCCGCGTGACCAACCCGCAGCAGTACGAGGAATACAAGCGGCTCTCCACGATCGCCATGAAGGCGCACGGCGCCGAGGTGTGCACGCGCGGCGGCAAGACCGAGGTGCTCGAAGGCGACTGGACGCCGGACCGCGTGGTCCTGCTGAAATTCCCCTCGCTGGAACAAGCGCGCGCGTTCTACGACTCGCCCGAGTACCAGGCGGCGAAGAAGGCGCGCGAGGGTGCGGCTGTCATGCGCATGTTGCTCGTGGATGGCGTGTGAGCGAGGCAAGCAATTTGGACCGCAGATGTCGCAGAAGTGACGCAGAAAACGCAGAAGAATTCATCTAAGGTTTTTCTGCGACTTCTGCGTCACTTCTGCGAATTCTGCGTTCAAGGATTCCAAACTGAAAAACGAAACTTGATATGAGCGCAATCGTTGACATCGTCGGCCGCGAGATCCTGGACTCGCGGGGGAATCCCACCGTGGAGTGCGACGTGCTGCTGGAGTCCGGCACCATGGGCCGCGCCGCCGTGCCCTCGGGTGCTTCCACCGGCTCGCGCGAGGCCATCGAATTGCGCGACGGCGATCCGAAGCGCTACTCGGGCAAGGGCGTGCTCAAGGCGGTGGAGCACATCAACACCGAGATCTCCGAATCGGTGCTGGGCCTCGATGCCTCCGAACAGAACTTCCTCGACAAGACCCTGCTGGATCTCGACGGCACGGAGAACAAGAGCCGCCTCGGCGCCAATGCGACGCTGGCCGTCTCCATGGCGGTTGCGCGCGCCGCGGCCGAAGAGTCCGGCCTGCCCCTGTATCGCTACTTCGGCGGCATGAACGGCTGCCTGCTGCCCGTGCCGATGATGAACGTCGTCAATGGCGGCGCCCATGCCAACAACAACCTCGACCTGCAGGAGCTGATGATCATCCCCGTGGGAGCACCGAACTTCCGCGAGGCGCTGCGTTACGGGGCCGAGGTGTTCCACGCGCTCAAGAAGATCATCAACGACAAGGGGATGTCGGTGGCGGTCGGCGACGAAGGCGGCTTCGCGCCCAACGTGGAAAACCACGAAGCCGCGATCCAGATGATCCTGCAGGCGATCGAACGCGCCGGCTACACGCCGGGCGAACAGATCGCCCTCGGCCTCGATTGCGCCGCCAGCGAGTTCTACAAGGAAAACCGGTACGACCTCTCCGCCTCCGAGGGCCGCAAGCTCGAAGCGGGCGAGTGGATCGACACGCTCGAGTCGTGGGTCGGCAAGTACCCGATCATCAGCATCGAGGACGGCATGGCCGAAGGCGACTGGGACGGCTGGAAGGCCCTGACCGAGCGCCTCGGCACGCGCGTGCAACTGGTGGGCGACGACCTGTTCGTCACCAACACGAAGATATTGAAGGAAGGCATCGATCGCAAGATCGCCAACTCCATCCTGATCAAGATCAACCAGATCGGCACGCTGACCGAAACCTTCGCCGCCATCGAGATGGCCAAGCGCGCGAGCTACACCTCGGTGATCAGTCATCGCTCGGGCGAGACCGAAGACTCCACGATCGCCGACATCGCCGTGGGCACCAACGCGGGCCAGATCAAGACCGGGTCGCTCAGCCGCAGCGACCGCATGGCCAAGTACAACCAGCTGCTGCGCATCGAGGAGGACCTGGGCGACGTCGCGCAGTACCCCGGACGCAGCGCCTTCGCCCACCTGCGCTGAGCGTGAGCGCCGCCCGGCCGCCCGCAGGCGCTCGCCCCCTCCGCTCGCGCAGGGGGGTGGAGCAGGCCGCGCAGCGGACCAGCCTGGGGGAGCTTGCTTGAATTCCCGGCTGGTCGCCGCCCTGCTGATCGGCCTGCTGGTCGTGCTGCAGGCGCAGCTCTGGCTGGGCCGCGGCAGCATCGGCGACGTCGCCCAGATGCAGCAGAAGCTGGACGAGCAGAAGGCCCGCAATGCGGTGGCGCAACAGGGCAACGAGCAGCTCGCGGCCGAAGTGCGCGACCTGCAGGAGGGCCTCGACACCGTCGAGGAAAAGGCGCGCTCCGAGCTGGGCATGGTCAAGCCCAACGAGATCCTGGTGCAAATAGTGAAGTGAAGCGGGTTGCCCTCCTCGGCGCCGAAAGCACGGGCAAGAGCCGCCTCGCGCAGGAGCTCGCGAGCCATCTCTGCGGGCGCGGCCTGCGCGTGGCCGCCGTGCCGGAGGTGCTGCGCGAATGGTGCGAACGCGAGGGCCGCACGCCCCGGCCGGAAGAACAGCTCGCCATCGGCCAGGAGCAGGAGCGGCGCGTCGACGCAGCTGCCGCCGATCACGATCTCGTCGTCAGCGACACGACAGCCTTGCTGGTCGCCATCTACGCCGGCATGCTGTTTCCCGACGGCGCGCTCCTGCGCTTCGCGCTCGAGCGGCAGGCGACCTACGACGCGACGCTGGTCACCGGACTCGACCTGCCCTGGATGCCCGACGGACTGCAGCGTGATGCCGCCCAGCCGCGCGAGCAGGTCGACACGCTGGTGCGCTCGCTGCTGCAGTCGGCGCAGGTGCCTTTCCAGGTGGTGTACGGCAGCGGTGGGCAGCGCCTGCAATCGGCACTGCAAGCCATGGGCGCGGCCGGCGTGTTGCCGGCGGACATGGCAAGGCGCGCGCCGGATGAAGACACCCGGCGCGCGTGGCACTGGAACTGCGAGAAATGCAGCGACCCGGCTTGCGAGCACCGCCTGTTCACGCAGCTGCGCGAAGCGCGCGGTTAGCGCGCGCCGCCGGCAGCTTAGTTCTTGTCCTTCTTGGCGGCGGCCTTGCTCTTCTTGGAAGACTTCTTCTTGCTGGAGGCCTTCTTGGTGCCGGCCTTCATCTCGGAGCCGCCGGAGGCGGTCGCGCCAGCGGAGGTGCCGCCAGTCGCGCCGGCAGTGGTGCCCGCCGCGCCGCCGGTGGCGCCACCCGCAGCGCCGGCAGCACCGCCAGCAGCCTGCGCGAACGCGAAGGACACCGCCAGGGTCGTGACGAGGGCAGCGATCAGCTTTTTCATGGTCCAGTTTCCTTTGAGTTGAAGGGCGACAGCCGCCCTCAGCAAGCAACGCGCGAGCCCCCGGTTCGGGTGACAGGATCTTGCAGAGAGTGCGCGTGAAAACGCGCGTGAGCTCAACCCGGGGCCGACCGCCGCCACTGCTCGCTCGCCGCCAGCGCATCGCGGACGTGGGGCATGGCCTGCACACCGGGCAGCCGATGGCGCGCCGGCACCGGCGAACCGCCGCCGACCCAGATCGCCACGTCGGGCGGCAACGCGGCGCGCAGTTGCTCCAGGCCGCGCAGCACCTGCGCCGGATTCGTGCTGGCCGTGAAGCTCAGGCCGACCACGTCCGCCGCGAACGCCGCGGCCGCGGTGACGAGCTGCGCCAGCGGCACCTGCGCGCCCAGCGAAGTGCAGGCGCAGCCTTGCAGCGTCAGCAGCACCTGCGCCATCAACAGGCCGAGCGTATGCATCTCCTGCGGCAGCGTCGCCAGCAGCACGCGCGGCCCGCCGACCGGCGCCGGCACCTGCAGGCGCGCCAGCTGCGCACGCACCACCTGCTGCACCAGCTCGGTATAGAGGTGTTCCTCGTAAACCTCCAGCTCGCCGCGCGACCAGGCCAGGCCCACGTTCACGTTCATCGCCGGCATGCGTTCGATCACGAAGCCGGCCAGGCCCAGCGTGCGCACCGATTCTTCCAGCAGGCGCAGCACCGCGGGCGCATCGTGCCCGCGCAGCGGCGTCAGCACCGGGTCGCGCACGGGCAAGCCCGCGACGGGCTCGCGGTCCTGCGAGAGCGAGCTCAGTTCGTCGGGAGCGAGCCGCACCAGGCGCCCCGGGCGATGCCCGCGTGCCATCAGGTCGGCAATCAGCCGCAGCTTGCCGATCTGGTCCTGCGGGTAACAGCGTTCGCCGCGGGCATCGCGCCCCGGCTGCGGGAAACCGTAGCGGCGCTCCCAGATCCGCAGCGTGGCGCGCGCGATGCCGGTGGCCTGTTCCACCGCCGCGATCGGCACTCCCTCGACAGCCTCGATGCGCATGCCCCATTGTCGCGCTCGGTAGCCCGCATGCGACCCTTCTCATGGCCGAATACAAAGGTTCGCATCGGCCCTCGCGTCTTATTGCACCGTCGATGAAGTCGGCGGCCGGTCGCCGGGCGCCATGAAGATCTGCGCGCTGTCGACGGCGTCGAAGCGGTAGTGCTGGCCGCAGAAATCGCAGCTCACGTCGATCTGGCCGCGCTCCTGGAGAATACTTTCCGCCTCGTCCTGGCCCAGGCCGCGGATCATGCCCGTGACGCGCTCGCGGCTGCAGGTGCAGGCAAAGCGCGGCGTCTGCGGGTCGAAGCGCAGGATCTTCTCCTGCCAGAACAGGCGCCGCAGGATCGTTTCGACATCGAGCTGCAGCAGTTCGTCGTGGGTGAGGCTGGCGGCCAGCGTGCCAATGCGATTGAAGTGCTCGAGCTGTTCGGCCGGATCCATCTCCTGGCCGCCGCCTTCGATGTTCTTCTTGCCTTCGACCGGCAGGCGCTGGATCAGGATGCCGGCCGCGACCTTCTCGTCGGCGGCCAGCACGAGCCGCGTATCGAGCTGCTCCGACTGCCGCATGTAGTGTTCGAGCACGTGGGCCAGATCGGGCTGCCCCTCGCCGTAGCTCGCGTTCAGCGGCACCACGCCCTGGTACGCCTGCTGCCCCGGGACGCGGTCCTTGGGATCGAGGGTGATCGCGCAGCGGCCGCGGCCGTTGACGTTCACCAGCTGCTGCAGGTGGACATCGCCTGCGACTTCGCCCACGACCTTGGCGGTGACGCGCAGGCTCAGGTCGTGCTGCACTTCGGCGACGGCCACCTTCACCGGCCCCTCGCCGAAGATCTGCATGATCAGTGCGCCGTTGAACTTGATGTTGGACTGCATCAGCACGCCGGCCGCGGCCATCTCGCCGAGCATCTGCGTCACCGGCCAGGGCCAGGGCGAATGGGAATCGTCGGCCCGGCGGCGCTGCAGGATCTCCTGCCAGGCGTCCGTCAGGCGCACGATCATCCCGCGCACCGGCAGGCCGTCGAACAGGAACTTGTGCAGCTCGGACATCAGCCGATCTTCTTTCTCTTGGCGTGGCGACGCGCGTTGTCCACGTAGTGCTGCGGGATCGTCTGGAACTTGGCGATCTGCTCGGCGTCGAGGGTGCGGATCGCCTTGGCGGGCGCGCCGACGATCAGCGAGTTGTCGGGGAATTCCTTGCCCTCGGTGACCACGCTGCCGGCGCCCACGATCGAATTCTTGCCGATCTTGGCGCGGTTCAGTACCACCGCCTGGATGCCGATCAGCGAGCCGTCGCCGACGGTGCAGCCGTGCAGCATCACCTGGTGGCCCACGGTCACGTTGTCGCCGATGGTGAGCGGCATGCCGGGGTCGGCATGCAGCACCGTGCCGTCCTGGATGTTGCTGTTGCGGCCGATGCGGATCTTCTCGGTGTCGCCGCGCACCACGCAGCCGTACCAGACGCTGGCGTTCTCGCCCAGTTCCACCTGTCCGATCACCTCCGCGTTGTCGGCGACCCAGGCGCCCTCGGCCAGTTGCGGTGCCATGCCGTCCAGTTCGTAGATCGCCATCGTGTCCCTTGGGCAAAAACTACAATTGTAGGTATGCCGCTTCGCCAAGAGGCTCTGCAGGCCCTGCGCACCCCGGATCCGCGCGCGAAGGCCGCCGAGACGACAGCCCTGCATGCGCGCGCCGCGCAACTGTCCATCGAGCCCGCTGCCCCCGCCGACCCCGGCCCCTTGCCCGGGCGGCCGGAGCGCCCGCACCTGATCCATCCCGCCCGCGTGCCCAGGCGCTCACCCGCCAAACCCGAGGGGCTGGCGGCGCTGCTGCATGCGATCGCGCACATCGAATTCAATGCGATCAATCTCGCGCTCGATGCCGCCTGGCGCTTCGAAGGCATGCCGCCCGCGTTCCATCACGACTGGCTGCGCGTGGCGGCGGAAGAGTCCTTCCACTTCACGCTGCTGGCCGACCACCTGGCCACGCTCGGCTACGCCTACGGCGATTTCGATGCGCACGACGGCCTCTGGTCCATGTGCGAGAAGACGAAGGACGACATCGTGGCGCGCATGGCCCTGGTGCCGCGCACGCTGGAGGCGCGCGGGCTCGACGCCACGCCGCAGATCCAGCAGAAGCTGCGACAGGTCGGCTCCGCGCCCGCCCTGCGCGCCGTGGAGATCCTCGACGTGATCCTGCACGACGAGGTCGGCCACGTGGCGATCGGCAATCGCTGGTACCGCTTCCTGTGCGAGCGCGAAGGGCTCGATCCCCTGGCGCATTACCCGGTGCTGGTGGAACGCCATGCCGCACCGCGCCTGTACGGGCCGTTCAATCTCGCGGCCAGGCGGGCGGCGGGCTTTGGGGAAGACGAACTGGCGGCATTGCTCGGTCCGTGATCCGCATTGCAGCTGCCGGCATCGCGGCGTGGCTCACGCGGTCAAGGTCCGCAGGATGTCCGCGTACCAGGCGCAGTTGAGCCCCAGGGATTCGTCCACGCCCTGCTCGCGCGTGCGCATGTCCAGCCGCGCCGAGTGGATGCCGAGCAGCTTCCAGGGCAAGACGGGGTCGCCGCCCGGGTGCTGCAGCACCACGGGCGCGCCGCTGGCGCCGCGGTGCATCCGCGCGTCGGTGAGAAAGTAGCCCTGGCCCTGGAAGCGCACGCCGAAGGCGGAAGCGACCGATGCCTGGCGCGCCACCGGCAGGTTGTGCAGCGTGTCGTAGAAGCCCAGCGGGAAACCGACCACGAGCGCCGCGGTTCCGATGCCGACCTCTTCCAGTGCCGACTCCAGATGGGCGAGCGTGAACGCCCGCAGGACGATGCCCTCGGGCAGCGTATCGCGGGGCAGTTCGATCGCGGCGACGTCGATCTCGCCCCCCGAATCCTCGGCCTGCCGCCACGCGCTCTTGCCGTCGCGGTACAGCCAGAGCGAGACCACCGCGGAACGCGTCAGGTCCACCGCGTCGGTATGCACCGTGATCTCGACCCGGTCGGGACGGTGGGCGGTGGGCACGTCGATCAGCACATGGCGGCCGGTCACCAGGAACAGGCGCTCGCCGCGCTCGAAGAAGAAGCCGGTGGCGGCAGTGAGCGCGCGTTCGCCGTCGAAGGTGGAGACGCGGGCAACGGAGAGCAGGAGTGGTTCCATCATTCAGGGCAAGTGGCGCGGCCCAGGAATCACCGCGCCACTTTCAGGTGGATGGTAGCAAGCTGCCTGCTCACCGAGCGCTCGCCGCCGCTTGCGGTGCCGCCGCGCCCGGCTGCGACCCGGCGCCGCCGTTCGGTGCAGCGCCCGCCGTCGGCGCGCCGTTCGCCTTGGTCAGCACCGGCAGCAGCACGGTCTGCGGCGAGGCCTTGGCGAAATGCTCGCAGCCATGGCGCTCGCAGAAGCCGCAGAACATGCAGGTGTTCATGCGCAGCCCCTCGGGATTGGTATAGGGCCGGCTTAGGTTCGCGGAGGGCTGCGGGAACCGGTGGTAGGCCCAGGCCGGCCGCCGCCTTGCGGAACATCGCGGAGCCGTAGGGCTCCTTTTGCGGCGGGTTGGGATACTCGCGCGAGCGCGCATCTTCGAAGGGATTGCCGCCGGCGACCTTGCCGCCCTTCAGGTTGCCCGCCTTGCCGGACACGCCCAGCAAAATCCTTCGCTTCATCCCGTCTCCGTGGTTCGGACAGGGAGCGGATTAGGCGGGATGGGAGCGCAGCGTTTGGTAGCCGCAAGTCCGACATGCCTGTCGGACAAATTGAAGCTGAGATGGTGCCCAGGAGAGGACTCGAACCTCCACGGAGTTACCCGCTAGTACCTGAAACTAGTGCGTCTACCAATTCCGCCACCTGGGCATCTCAGGAGTCCGGGATTCTATACGCACGAGCTGATCGTTCCTGACGAGTCCCTGTACCGGCGCTAGCATGCTCGGATGGAAACCAGGCAATGCTGCATTGCCGGCGGCGGCCCCGCGGGCCTGATGCTGGGCTACCTGCTCGCGCGCGCCGGCGTGCAGGTGACGGTGCTGGAAAAGCACGCCGACTTCCTGCGCGACTTCCGCGGCGACACCATCCATCCCTCGACGCTGAACATCCTGGCCGATCTCGGCCTGCTCGAGCGCTTCCTCGCCTTGCCGCACCAGGAGGTGAGCGAACTCACGGGCGAGGTCTATGGCGAGGTGGTGACGATGGCCGACTTCCGCCATCTCCCTGCCGCGCGGCCTTTCCTGGTGCTGGTGCCGCAGTGGGACTTCCTCGACTTCATTGCGGACGAAGCGCGCAAGCTGCCCACGTTCACCTTGCGCCTGGGTGCCAAGGTCGTCGACGTGTTGCAGGAAGCTGGCCGCGTCACCGGGGTGCAGGTCCAGGAGGGCGAGCGGAGCTACGCCATCGGCGCCGCGCTGGTCGTCGGCGCGGATGGCCGCCACACCACCGTGCGCGAGGCCGCCGGCCTGCCGAGCGTGGACACCGGCGCGCCCATCGACGTGCTGTGGTTCCGCCTGCCGCGCAGCGCGAGCGACCCGGCGCGCACCGGCGGCATCATCCAGCCCGGCGCGATGCTGGTCACGCTCAATCGCGAGAGCTACTGGCAGTGCGCCTTCGTCATTCCCAAGGGCTCGCTGGCGGACCTGCAGGCGCAGGGTCTCGCTGCTTTTCGTGAGCGCGTGGCCGGAACCGCGCCCTTCCTGCGCGACGCAGTCGGCACGCTGCACGGGTGGGACGACATCAAGCTGCTCAGCGTCCAGATCAGCCACCTGCCGCACTGGTGGCGCGAGGGCCTGCTGTGCATCGGCGATGCCGCGCACGCGATGTCGCCGGTGGGCGGCGTCGGCATCAATCTCGCGATCCAGGACGCGGTGGCCGCGGCCAACCTGCTGGCTGCTCCGCTGCGCGCAGGTCGGCTGACCAGCGCGCATCTGCAGGCGGTGCAGCGCCGGCGCGCCTGGCCCGCGCGCGTCACGCAGCGCGTGCAGGTGGCCGTGCAGAACGAGGTGCTTTCGCCCGTGCTCGCGCGTTCGCAACAGCCGTCCGGCGTGCCCTTGCCGGTGACGCTGATGCAGCGGCTGCCGCTGTTGCGTCGCCTCACGGCCCGGATGATCGGCATCGGCGTCCGGCCGGAGCGCGTGCTGCATCCCGACGGTGAACCAGCCCGGCTTCAGGACCGTCCTACACGGATGTGAGCCGCTTCCTACTTGCTCTTTCCTGCTGCGGTTGCCTAATCGCGCATTGCGCCGGAGCGGGAACCGGCGACAGGGAGAAGCGATGCGCCTGGTGATCTTCGGCTTGACCGTCAGTTCCTCGTGGGGCAATGGACACGCCACCCTCTGGCGCGGACTGTGGCGGGCACTGGCCAGGCGCGGACACCACATCGTCTTCTTCGAGCGCGACGTGCCCTATTACGCCGAGCACCGCGACCTCACCGAACTGCCCGGCGGCGAACTGGTGCTGTATCGCGACTGGGCCGACGCGCTGCCGCGTGCCAAGCGCGCGTTGCGCGATGCCGACGTGGCCATGCTCACCTCCTACTGCCCCGACGGCATCGCGGCGGCGCAATTGCTGGCCGACGGCGCGCCCTCGGCGCTCAAGGTCTTCTATGACCTCGACACGCCGGTCACGCTGGAGAACGTGCAGGCGGGACGCCCCCTCTCCTACCTTGGCCCGCGGGGCTTGCGCGACTTCGACCTGGTCCTCAGCTACACGGGCGGCCCCGCGCTGGAACAGTTGCGCACGCAACTGGGCGCGCGCCGCGTCGCCACGCTCTACGGCCACGTCGACCCGCAGGTGCACAAGCCGGTGCCACCGGTCGCCAACTATCGCTGCGGCCTCTCCTACCTGGGCACCTATGCGACCGACCGGCAGGCGGCGCTGGAACAACTGTTCATCGAGCCGGCGCGGCGCCTGCCCGAAGAGACCTTCCTGATCGGTGGCGCGCAATACCCGGCCGACTTTCCCTGGACGCGCAACATCCGATTCGTGCGGCACATGCCGCCGCCCGAGCACCCGGCCTTCTTCTCGTCCTCGCGCCTCACGCTGAACGTCACGCGCAAGGCGATGGCGGAAAACGGCCATTGCCCGTCCGGCCGCCTGTTCGAGGCGGCCGCCTGTGCCACACCGGTGGTGAGCGACTGGTGGCCAGGCATCGAGGAGTTCTTCGAGCCCGGACGCGAAATCATCGTGGCGCGCAGCAGCGAGGATGTGATCGCGGCGCTCTCGCTCCCGGACGCGGAACTCACGCGCATCGCCGCCGCCGCGCAGCAGCGGGTGCTGAGTGCCCACACGTCGGACCGGCGCGCCGTCGAACTGGAGCGGCTGCTGGATGATGCCCGCGGCGCCAGGCCCGCGACCGCCACCCCTGGCGCCCGCAAGGCCGGTGCCACCTGGGGCATCATCCCGGCCGCTGGCCTGGGCACGCGCATCCAGCCACTGGGCTTCTCGAAGGAACTGCTGCCGATCGGCAGCAGCCTGGTCGGGGACGTCGAGCGGCCGCGCGCGGTCAGCGAGTTCCTGGTGGAACGCATGCTCAATGCCGGCTCCGATCACATCTGCTTCGTGGTGGCGCCCGGCAAGTCGGACATCGTCCAGTACTACGGCTCGAGCGCCCGCTCGGCCGACCTCTGCTACGTGGTGCAGCCCAAGGCCGGCGGCCTGTGCGACGCGATCTTTCGCGCCAGTTCGCTGGTGCGGACTGAGGACTCCGTATTGGTCGGTCTGCCCGACACCATCTGGTTCCCCGAGGACGGCTTTGCGGCCTTGCCGGACGACGTGCTCTCCTTCCTGCTGTTCCCGGTCGACCGGCCCGAGGCCTTCGATGCCGTGGTCACGGACGAAGCCGGCAACGTGCAGGAGATCCAGGTCAAGCACCCGGATGCCAAGACCAACTGGATCTGGGGCGCCTTCCGCATGCCCGGCCACGTGCTGCACGCGCTCGATGCACTGTGGCACGAGCGCGGGCGGCGCGACGAGTACATGGGCACCCTGGTCAATGCCTGGATCCAGGGCGGCGGCCGCGCGCTCGGCGTGCGCCACGGCGAGGCCTATGTCGACGTGGGCACCGTGCACGGCTACCGCGAGGCGCTGAACCTGCTCGGCCTGCGGCAGCGCCGCGACACACCACCGGCACCGCAGGTCACGACGATCTGCAGCAACGCCGGCACAGCGATCGCGGCCCTGGCGCCGCCGCCGCTGGCGAGCGCGTCGGGCAGCGGGCGCCGGCAGTTCACGCGCGGCGACATCGAGGCGCGCCTGCGCGGCCTGGGCGACTGGTTCCAGAACATCGACCTCAATGGCGTGCAGACGGCGCCCGCGCACTTCCTGGGCGACTTTCCCGCGATCAAGTGGAAGCGCTTCGCGCATGCGCTGCCGCAGGACCTCACGGGCAAGTCGGTGCTGGAGATCGGCTGCAATGCCGGCTTCTATTCCTTCGAGATGAAGCGCCGTGGCGCCACTCGCGTGCTGGGCATCGACTTCGATGACTACTACCTGAACCAGGCGCGCTTCGCCTCCGAAGTGCTGGGGTTCGAGGACGTGGAGTTCCGGCGCCTGTCGGTCTACGACCTGGCCGCGCTGCGCGAGCGCTTCGACATCGTGCTGTTCATGGGCCTGATGTACCACCTGCGCCATCCGCTGCTGGCGCTCGACCTGATCCACGAGCATGTCGCCAAGGACTTGCTGGTGTACCAGTCGCTGCAAAGGGGCAGCGCCGACGTCGAGCCGCTGCAGGAGGATTACGACTTCTGGGAGACGGAGGTCTTCCAGCGGCCCGGTTATCCGCGCATGCACTTCGTGGAGAAGAAGTACTCGCACGACGAGACCAACTGGTGGATTCCCAACGCGGCCTGCAGCGCCGCGATGCTGCGCAGCGCGGGCTTCCAGGTCCTCGCGCATCCCGAGGAAGAGGTGTTCCTGTGCAAGCGCATGGAATTGCCGCCCGGGCCCGAAGGCCGACGCGCGGTGTATCCCGCCCGCCGGCCCGCCGCTTCCGCTTGAGCCTGGGATGCGAGCCGATTCGCACCGGGCCGGCACCGCACTGATCGCCGCATTGCGTGCACCCGCGGACGCGCCGCTGCCCGCGATCCCCGCCACCGCGGTCGTGGTGGCGCACCCCGACGACGAAGTGGTGGGTGCCGGCTCACGGCTGCCACGCTTGCAGTCGGCGCGCTTCGTGTACGTCACCGACGGCGCACCGCGCGACGGCCGCGATGCGGCCACGCATGCGCTCTCGGTCGCGGAGTATCGCGAGGCCCGCCGGCGCGAGCGCGATGCCGCCTTGCAGCTGTGCGGCATCGCTGCCAGCCAGGTGGTGGAGTTCGGCTGCGTCGACCAGGAAGCGGCGCTCGCACTGGTCGCCTGCAGCCGCCGCCTCGCCGAGGCCTTGGCGCAGTGGGGGACCCAGGCCGTGCTGACGCATCCCTACGAAGGCGGCCATCCGGATCACGAAGCGGCGGCCTTCATCGTGCACGCCGCGGCGGCGCTGCTGCGCGCGCACGGCCAGCCAGCGCCCGACATCGTCGAGATGACCAGCTACCACCGGGGACCCGATGGCGTGCGCACCGGCCGCTTCCTGCCGGGGGAGCGCGGCGAGGTGACGGTGGACCTCACAGCGGCGGAACTGACGCTGCGCCGTGCGCTGCTCGACACGCACGCCACGCAAAGGCGCACCTTGACCATCTTCCAGGGCGTGACGCAGGAAGGCTGGCGCATCGCGCCGGCCTATGACTTCCGCCGCCGACCGCACGCAGGCCCGCTCTGGTACGAGCACCTCGGCTGGCCGGTCGACGGCACCCGGTTTTGCGCGCTCGCGGGCGCGGCGTTGGCGCAACTGGAACTGGAGGCGCCGCTGTGAACCTCACGGTGTTGAGCGTCGCCTATCCGTTCGCGCCGGTCGGGCCCGATTCGGTCGGCGGCGCGGAACAGGTCCTGACGCAGCTCGATGCGGCGCTGGTCGCGGCGGGCCATCGCTCCATCGTCGTGGCCAGTGCGGGATCGCGCACGCAAGGCGAGTTGCTCGCGACGCCCGCGGTCGAAGGCGCCATCACGCCGCAGCAACGCGTGCGCACCTGGGCCGCGCAGCGCCGCACCATCGAACGCGCCCTGGCGCAGCAGCACGTCGACGTGGTCCACCTGCACGGCATCGACTTTCCCGCCTACCTGCCGCCCGAGGGCCAGGTGCCGCTGCTGGCCACGCTGCACCTGCCACCCTCCTGGTACCCGCCCGAGGTGTTCGCGGGCGTGCGCCAGGACCTGTGGCTGCACTGCGTGTCGCGCTCGCAGCAACAGGCGTGTCCGGCGGGCACGCCGCAGCTCCCCGTCATCGAGAACGGCGTGCCCGTGCAGGCGCTGCAGGCGCGCTGCCGCCGGCGGCGCTTCGCACTGGCGCTGGGGCGCATCTGCCCGGAGAAGAACGTGCATGTCGCGCTCGATGCCGGGCGGCTCGCGGGAATTCCGGTGCTGCTCGGCGGCCAGGTCTTTCCCTATGAGGCGCACGAGCGCTATTTCCACGAGCAGGTCGTGCCGCGGCTCGATGGCCAGCGGCGCTTCCTCGGTCCGCTGAATTTCCAGCGCAAGCGCCGGCTGCTGTCGGCTGCGCACTGCCTGCTGCTACCGACGCTCGCGGCCGAAACCAGTTCGCTGGTCGCGATGGAGGCGCTGGCCTGCGGCACGCCGGTGGTCGCGTTTGCCAGCGGCGCGCTCCCCGAGATCGTCGAGCATGGCGTCACCGGCTTCCTCGTGCGCGGCACGGCGGAGATGGCCGATGCGATCGCCGCCTGCGACAGCATAGACCGCGAGCGTTGCCGCGCCACGGCGCGCGAACGCTTCTCCCTGCAACGCAGCATCGCCAGGTATTTCGATGTCTACCAGCACCTTGCCTGCGGCGAGCGCACGGCGACCCGCTGCGCGTACGCCTGAGGCGCCGCTGCTCGCGCAGGCGCTGACCGACGTCGCAGCGCTGCAGCGGCTGCGTCCCGAGTGGGAGGCGCTGTGGTGGCAGGCCCGCGCGGCGACGCCCTTTCAATCGCCGCAATGGCTGCTGCCCTGGTGTCAGCACGTGGGGCAAGGCAGGCTGGCGAGCGTGGCCTTGCGCTGCCCGGACAGCGGCACACTCGTCGGCTTCGCACCGCTGTACGTGTACCGCCATCCCGAAAGCGGACAGCGCCACCTGTTTCCGCTGGGCATCGCCACGAGCGACGACCATGACATCCTCGCGCGGCCTGGCGACGAGGCTCGCGTTCTGCAGGCCCTGCTTGCGCACCTGCAGGAGCAGGGCGATGCCTTCGACGTGTTCGAGCTGCCGCAATTGCGCAGCGAGGCGTTCGTGCTGCGGCTGGCCGCCCCGCCCGGCTGGCGCCTGTCCATCGCGGAGGACGATGCGCACCCGGTGCTGGCCTGGGAGACAGCACCGGCGATTGCGCAGGCGCTCGCCGCCAACCTGCGCACCTGCCGCAATCGGGCCGCGCGCGTGGGGACCTTGCAGTTCGAGACCGCCGATGCCGCATCCCTGCCCGCCATGCTCGAAGCATTGTTCGCGTTGCACACCGCGCGCTGGAGCGAACGCGCGCAAGCCGGTGTGCTGGCCGACGCGGCGGTCCGGGCCTGGCATCGCGCGGCCGCACCGCAGTTGCTCGCCGCCGGCATGCTGCGCCTGCAGGGCCTGCGCCTCGATGGCGAGTGGATCGCCCTGGCCCACGTGCTGGCCGATCCCGCGCCGGCGCATGCGCGCCGCAGCCGCTACTACATCGGCGGTTTCGATCCGCGGCATGCGGCACTCAGTCCCGGCGCCCTGCTGATCCACCACGCCATCGCGAGCGCGCATGACGAGGGCGCGAGAGCCTTCGATTTCCTGCGCGGTGCCGAGCCCTACAAATACCGCTGGGGCGCGGTCGACGAGCCCCGACGCGTGTTGCGCCTGTGGCCGCGGTGAAGCATGGACGAGCCGCTCGACGCCTTCTCGATCCGGCTGCCGGTGCTGATCCGGCCCTGCGTGGAGGCGGACCTGCCGGCGCTGGACGACTTCAGCCGCTTCGTGGCGCACCACGTCCCGGTGCGCGAGCTGTACGAGCAGCATCGCAGCGGCCGCGCGCTGATTCTCGTCGCCGAGGTGAACGGCGCACCCGGCGGACAGTTGTGGATCGACCTCGAGCGGCGGCGCGGCGAACTGGCCGGCGAGATCTGGGCGGTGTACGTGCTGCCCGGCCTGCGCGGCCAGGGCATAGGCGCACGCATGGTGCGCGCGGCCGAGCAAGCGCTGGAAGCACGTGGCTGCCGCTGGGCACTGCTGGGTGTCGAGGTCGACAACCCGGACGCCCGCCGGCTGTACGAGCGCCTCGGCTACACCCTGGCGGTCACCACGCCTGCCCCCGAGGCGCCGGAGCCCTCGGCACGCGGCGCCGTCGCCCAGTGGGTCCTCAGGAAGGCGCTGCGCGCAGCGGGCACGCAGGGATAGGCGAGGCCCCACGAGCCTGCCGTGACGCGCAGGATGCGCTCGGCCGGGGGTGCAAGCGGACGGGGGAGGATCGGAGCCATGCGGCGCATTGTCGGCACGCTCCGTGACAGAAAAAAGAAGACCACGGGTCTTGCGCGGAGGAAGCAGGACGCATCAGCCGCTCACCCGGCGCAACACCCCCGCCACGATCCGGTCGCAGCGCTCGCCGTCGAAGGAGAACACGTCGCGTTCGGCCACGTCGATGTCCTGGGCCAGCGATTCGCGCAGCATGCTGCGCGCGCGGAAGTGGCGCGTCCGCACGGTCGCTTCGGGGATATCGAGGCAACGGGCCGTTTCCTCGACGCTCAGTTCCTCGACGCAGCGCAACACGAAGACGGTGCGGAAGGTTTCCGGCAGTTCGTCCAGCTTGCGTTCCAGCACGGCTCGCAACTCCGCACGCAGCAGCGCGCGGTCCGGCCTGTGAGTCTCATCGCTGGCCATGGCTGCGTGCTCCTGTTCGTCCGGGCCGCCCAGGCTCACCATGGGCACGATGTTGTCCCGGCGCGCCTGCCGGCGCATGCGGCCAAGGCACTGGTTCACCACGACCCGCGACAGCCAGGTGGCCAGGCTCGCCTCGCCGCGGAAATTGGCCAGCGACTGATAGGCCGCCAGGTAGGCGTCCTGCAGCGCGTCCTCGGCCTCGGCGTCGTTGCGCAGCATGGAGCGCGCGACGCGATACAGGCGCCGGTTGTAGCGGCGCATCAGCAGTTCGAAGGCGCCGCTCTCGCCGGCCAGCACGCGCCGCGCCAGCGTGGCGTCGTCGATATCGGCGGGCAGCGGCGCGGACTGCAGGGGACCCGGGGTGCGCGTCATCACTGCACCACCAGCGTTGCCTTCATCCCGGGATGGAAGGTGCAGACGTAGTCGTAGGTTCCGGGCTTGGGGGCGGCGTGCGACCAGCTCTTGCCGGGCGCGATGGCACCGGAGTCGAACACGCCCTGGGCCGTGGCCGTGTGCGGCACGACGTCCTTGTTGTTCCACACGATGCGGTCTCCGCGCTTGACGGTCACCGTGGCGGGCAGGATCTTCATGCCCTCCATCGTGAGGGTATGGGTCTCGGCACGGGCCGCGAACGGGAGCGCCGCGGCCAGCAGCAACACGGCAGGGGGCAGCAGGCTGCGGCGCTTCATGTCATTTGCCCAGGGAGGCCTGCAGGTGCTTGGCGTGGTCGAGGTGGGTCGCGATGGCCGGGCGCACCTTCACGATCAGCTCCTTCAGGTCGGCGTTCCTGGCCGAAGGGATCAGCGTCTTGTCGATGGCGTCGAGCACGGCCTGGTGGTAGTCCACCTCGTGGTCGACGTAGGCCTTGTCGAAGTCGGCGCCCTTGAGCTT
This sequence comes from Ramlibacter sp., assembly GCF_028291745.1. Classification (GTDB taxonomy): domain Bacteria; phylum Pseudomonadota; class Gammaproteobacteria; order Burkholderiales; family Burkholderiaceae_C; genus Ramlibacter. The sequence continues at coordinate 39,404 of NZ_JAQGNQ010000009.1, forward strand.
CTTCAGCTTCGCGATGTTCTCCTCGCCGCCCTTCTTGAGACTGTTGCTGGTCTCGCTCGCCTCGGGCTTGACCTTCAGTTTGGTGACCAGAGCGACCGCCTGCTTGTTGACCGCGCCGTGGTCCGTGATCATCTGCTGGGCGAACTGGTCGACCTCCTTGTTCTTCGACTTGCTCTTGGCCAGCTTGCCGGCGTCGATGTCGACCTGGTTGGCGGTCACCACGATGGCGGCGATCTGCGGATCGCTGGGCCCCTGCTGCGCGTAGACGGGAAGCAACGCGCTGGCCAGCGCGGCCAGCAGGACGGGTTTCATCGTTCGAATCATCTGGTTTTCTCCTGGGCGCCCGGCGGCACCATGGCGGCACCGTTCACCGGGTCTGCCGGCATAGATGCCACGTTGCGCGCGTGCGTTCCCGATCGGGCGTGGGGCCGGGCGATGATGCGCCGCCCGGCGGGCAAGCGCACCGGGATAAACCGCAGGCCGAGGCTCTCAGTCCGCCTTGATGCCGGCCGCGCGGATGATGCGCGCACTGCTCTCGGCCTCCGCGGCAATCTGCCGCGCGAACTCGCGGGCGCTGCCGCCGGTGGGCACGTTCTCGCTGGCCAGCAGGCGCTGGCGCACTTCGCTGGTCTGCAGCGCCGCGTTCACTTCGCCGTTCAGGCGATCGAGGATGCGCGGCGGCAGATCGCCGGGCGCAAACACGCCGAACTGCGAAGACAGGTTGGCTGCGGCGTAGCCGAGCTCGGCCAGCGTCGGCACCTGCGGCAAGGCGTCCAGCCGGCGCGGAGCGCCCACGGCCAGCGCGTGCAGCCGGCCCGCGCGGATGTGATCGGTCAGCACCGGCCCGGCGTTGACCGACAGCACCTCGAACTGGCCGCCCAAGGCATCCGTGATCTGCTGGCCGCCGCCCTTGTAAGGGATGTGCACCATGCGCACCTTGGCCGCGGCCTCGACCTGCTCGAGCATCAAATGGCCCAGCGAGGCCGGGCCCGACGTCGCCCACCGCACCTTGTCGGGCCAGTCGCGGGCGTACGTGAGCAGTTCGCGGAAGTCGCGCACCGCGGATGCGGAAGTCGCCAGCAGCAGCACCGGCGAGACCATCACGCTGGCCACCGGCGTGAAGGCGTGCTCGGCGTCGTAAGGCACCTTGCCCAGCGCCGGACTGATCGTCAGCGGGCTGATCGCCGAGAAGGCCAGCGTGTAGCCATCGGCCGGCGCCCGGGCCAGCTGGCCCATGCCGATCGTGCCGCTGGCGCCCGCCTTGTTCTCGACCACGAAGGGCTGGCCCATCCGCGCGGCCATGTGATCGGCCAGCGAGCGCGCCACGAGGTCGCTGATGCCGCCCGGAGGATAGGGAACGACCAGGTGCACCGGCTTCGCGGGCCACGTCTGCGCGCGGGCGGCAAAGGGCAGCGCGGCCAGGGTCGCGAGTGCGGCGCGGCGCGAGCAGGAAGAAGCAAAGGCTGTCATGGCAAGGCGCACGTGATCGAGACTAACCGCGCGGGTGATGCTGCGCGTGCAGCAGCTTCAAACGCTCGCGGGCGACGTGGGTATAGATGGTGGTCGTGGAAATGTCGGCGTGTCCCAGGAGCATCTGGACCGCGCGCAGGTCGGCGCCGTGGTTCAGGAGGTGGGTGGCAAAGGCATGCCGCAGGGTGTGCGGCGACAGCGGCGCGGTGATGCCCGCGGCCCGGGCGTGCTTCTTCACGATCACCCAGAACATCGCGCGCGTCATGCCCTGCCCGCGCGCGGTGACGAACAGGTCTTCGGTCTGCTGGCCGGAGAGGATGGCGCCGCGCGCCTCGGCGAGGTAGCGCTCGATCCAGTCGCTGGCCACCTGGCCGAAAGGCACCAGGCGTTCCTTGCTGCCCTTGCCCAGCACGCGCAGCACGCCTTCGTTGAGGCCGACGTTGAAGGCCTTGAGCGTCACGAGTTCGCTCACGCGCAGCCCGCTTGCGTAGATCACCTCCAGCATCGTGCGATCGCGCAGTCCGAGCGGCGTGTCGACCTCGGGCGCGGCCAGCAGTGCCTCGACCTGCGCTTCGCTCAGCGTCTTGGGCACGCGCAGCGGCTGCCGGGCCGATTGCAGGCGCAGCGTGGGGTCTTCGGTGATCAGCCGCTCGCGCAGCGCCCAGCGAAAGTAGCGCTTGAAGACGGTCAGCCGCCGGTTCGCGGTGGTGGCCTTGCTGTCGGCATGCCGCGCCGAAAAATACGCGGTGAGATCCGCCTCGCCACTGGCCGGCAACTGCCGCCCGCGCTCGGCCAGCCACCTGGCATAGAGCGTCAGGTCGCGCCGGTAAGCCGCCAGCGTATTGCGCGACAAGCCCTCCTCAAGCCAGAGGGCGTCGATGAAGGTGTCGATGGCTTCGGTCATCTAATGAGCGCCGTCGGAAAGCGGACAACCGGACGCAGAAGACGCAAAAGTTACGCAGAAGACGCAGAAGGACAGCCAATCATTGAATGGATTCTTTTGCGCCTTCCGCGTCACTTCTGCGTCTTCTGCGTCCGGTAGTTGGCTGTTTGGCTTTCGGCCTTATTCCAGCTTCAGCTTCGCCGTCTCCACCACCTTCTTGTACACGGCGAATTCGGCCTTGATCTGCTCGCCGAATTGCTCCGGCGTGTTGTTGATGATGATCGAGCCGGTGTCTTCGATGCGCTTGCGCACCGCCGGGTCCTGCAGGGCCTTCTGCACCCCTTCGTGGATCCTGGCGACGACCTCCCTGGGCAGGCCCTTGGGACCGACGATGCCGTAGTAGGCCAGCCGGTTCACCGGCTCCAGGCCCACCTCCTTGAAGGTCGGCACGTTGGGCAGTTCCTTCAGGCGCTGCGGCGCGGCGACCACGATCGGCACCAGCCGGCCCTGCTGGATGAAGGGCAGCGTCGAGGGCAGGTTGTCGAACATGATCGGCACGTTGCCGGCGACCACGTCGTTCAGCGCCGGGCCGGCGCCGCGATAAGGGATGTGCGTGACGAAGGCGCCCGAGAGGCTCTTGTACAGCTCCATCTGCAGGTGGCCGATGCCGCCCGTGCCCGAGGAGGCGTACGAATACTTGCCGGGGTTCTTCTTGATCTCGGCGATGAAGGACTGGTAGTCCTTGGCCGGGAACTTGGGATTGACCGCGATGATGTTCGGCGTCGCGGCGATGTTGGTGATCGGCGTGAAGTCGGTCAGCGGGTTGTACGGCGTCTTGGGGTTGATCGCCGGGTTGGCCGCCGTCGTGGAGACGGTCGCGATGCCCAGGTTGTAGCCGTCGGGCGCCTGCCGCGCCGTGTCCGCCGCGCCGACCACGCCACCGCCACCCGCCTTGTTCTCGACCACCACCGCCTGGCCGAGGGCCTTGCCGAGCGGCTCCGCGATCACGCGGGCGATGATGTCGGTGGTGCCGCCCGGCGCGAAGGGCACGGTCAGCCTGATGGTCTTGTTGGGATACCCCTGCGCGAAGGCGGGCGCAGCGGCAGCCAGGGCCAGGACGCCGGCAGCGGCGATCCAGACGCGTCGAATCATTCGTGTCTCCTCGTTGATGGAATGCGCAAGACGTGCATCCTAAGTGCAGAACGCCGCCGCCCTGCCGCGCGCCGACCGCTCCGGGGGTAAGCCCTCAGCCGGCCGCAAGCCTTCCGTTATCCTGCGGCCGGTGAATTTTCTCCAGCTGCTCGCCCCCGACTTCTCGTTGATTCTTTGCGGCTACCTCGTCTGCCGCTACACGGCCCTCGACCGCATCGTGTGGGAGCAGGTCGAGAGCCTGGTGTACTTCTTTCTGTTTCCGGTGCTGCTGTTCCAGTCGATCGCCCGCAGCCCGCTGGACCTGGGCGCCGCCTCGAGCCTGATCGCCGCCGGCCTGCTGCTGGGGGTGGCGGGCATCGCCATGGCCTATGCGGTGCCGCACCTGCCCGGGCTGCGCGGACGGGTCGACCCGCGCGAACACGCGGGCGCGGCGCAGGTCGCGTTCCGCTTCAACTCGTACATCGCGCTGGCCCTGTCGGAGCGGCTCGCGGGCGCGCAGGGGCTGCTGCTGATCGCGGTGCTGATCGGGGTGTGCGTGCCGCTGTTCAACGTCGGCGCGGTGTGGCCGATGGCGCGCCATTCGCGCACCGGCTTCGGCCGCGCCCTGCTGCGCAATCCGCTGATCATCGCCACCGCACTGGGGCTGGCCGCCAACTTTGCCGGGCTGCGGATCCCGCACTGGCTGGAACCGTCGCTCACGCGCGTGGGTGGCGCCTCGCTGCCCCTGGGCCTGATGGCCGCGGGCGCCGGCATGCAACTGGGGCACCTCGCGCAGCACAAGCTGCTGACGGTGTCGCTGCTGGCGATCCGGCACCTGCTGCTGCCGCTGACGGCGGCTGCACTCGCCTGGGTCTTTCATTTGTCGCCCACCGAGGCCACGGTGCTGATCGCGTTCTCGGCCCTGCCGACTGCTTCGAGCTGCTACGTGCTGGCCTCGCGCATGGGATACAACGGCCCTTATGTCGCGGGACTGGTGACGCTGTCGACGCTGTGCGGGCTGGCGAGCCTGCCGTTTGCACTGGGGCTGCTGCGGCCGTAATGGCCTCGCGCTGTCATTCGGCTTTCGGATGTCATCCCGGGTTGTTGGATGTCATCCCCGGCTGTTGGATGTCATCCCGGGCTTGACCCGGGATCCACCCAGCCGTGGTGCAAGCGCTGTCGTGGATTGCGGGTCAAGCCCGCAATGACATCCTTGAAGGCATTCTTCCCTAACGCTCAACGCCCAGCGCCCATCCCACATGCTCCCGCACCAGCGCACTCGGGTCCTCCCTGCGCGCCTGCAGCGCCGCCCGCACCTGCGCATCCTCCTCGCGCCGCAGCGCATTCCCCAGCGCCACCGCAATGTTGCGCAGCCAGCGCTCGTGGCCGATGCGGCGGATCGGGCTGCCCTCGGTGTGGCGCAGGAACTCCTCTTCCGTCCACGCGAACAACGCCACCAGCGGCTGCCCGACCAGCCCAGCGCGCGGTGCGAAATCCGGCAGCGTGGCCGTGCGCGCGAACTTGTTCCAGGGGCACACCAGCTGGCAGTCGTCGCAGCCGTAGATGCGGTTGCCCATGAGCGGCCGCAGTTCGAGCGGGATAGTCCCCGCGTGCTCGATCGTGAGGTAAGAGATGCAGCGACGTGCATCGAGCCGATACGGGGCCACGATCGCGCCGGTGGGACAGACGTCGATGCAGGCGGTGCAACTGCCGCAGTGATCCGCGACCGGCTCCGTGGCCGGCAGGGCGAGGTCGACGTAGATCTCCCCCAGGAAGAACATCGAGCCGCCCTCGCGATTGAGCACCAGCGTATGGCGCCCGCGCCAGCCCTGCCCGCTGCGCGCCGCCAGCTCCACCTCCAGCACAGGCGCCGAGTCCGTGAAGACGCGATGGCCGAAAGGGCCGACGGCCGCCGCGATGCGGTCGGCCAGTTTCTGCAGGCGCTGGCGCAACACCTTGTGGTAATCGCGGCCCCGGGCGTACAGGGAGACGATGCCTTCACGCGAACTTTGCAAGCGGTCGAATTCGATCGCCTGCCAGCCCTCGGGTGTGGCGGCCAGGTAATCCATGCGTGCGGTAATCACGGATGTGGTACCCGGCACCAGTTCCGCCGGGCGTGCCCGGCGTACACCATGGGCCTGCATGTAGGCCATGTCGCCGTGAAAACCCTCGGCCAGCCATGCAAGCAGACCCGGTTCGGCACTCGATAGGTCCACACCCGCGACGCCGATTTGGGAGAATCCAAGCTCGCCCCCCCAGGCGCGCACCTGCGCCAAGAGAAAAGGAGCATCGAACTGACCGCTGTCGAACATCACGCGCCGATTGTAGGAAGCGCTTCATCCCCCCTCACCTGGGCGGGTGAGGACGACACGCGCGCGTTCGCCGAACAGCTGGCGGCGCAGCCCGCGCTGGCCGATGCCTTCATCGCGCTGCACGGCAACCTGGGCGCCGGCAAGACCACGCTGGTGCGCCACCTGCTGCGCGCCCTGGGCGTGCAGGGCCGCGTCAAGTCGCCCACGTATGCGGTGGCGGAGCCCTACGAGTTGCCGGGCCAGACCGCGTGGCACTTCGACTTCTATCGCTTCGACGATCCGCGCGAATGGGAGGACGCCGGTTTTCGCGACATCTTCGCCGGCCCCGGCCTGAAGATCGCCGAGTGGCCCGAAAACGCCGCGGGCCTGTTGCCGCTGCCCGACCTCGACATCCACATCGCGCTGCTCGACGCTGACCGGCGCGCGGTCACGCTGCAGGCCAACACGGCCCGCGGCGCGGAGCTGCTGGCATGAAGCGCCGCGCCTTGCTGCAACAGGGCAGCGTCGTGCTGCTGCTCGGTGCCGCGCAAATCGCGCGCGGTGCCACGGTCCTGGCGGTGCGCCTGTGGCCGGCGCCCGAATACACGCGCCTCACCCTCGAATCCGATGGCCTGCTCACCAGCACGCTGCGGCAGGAACCGGGGCGGCTGTCGCTCGACATCGCCGGCCTGACGCTCGATCCCACCCTGCGCGAGCTGGTTGCCAAGGTGCGTGCCGACGACCCCTACATCGCGGGCATCCGCGTCACCCAACCCGTGCCCGGCACGGTGCGCCTGCAGGTCGACCTGAAGCAGGCGACCTTGCCGCAGGTGTTCAACCTGCCGCCGGTGGCCGCCTACCAGCATCGCCTGGTGGTCGACTTCTATCCGCCCAAGACGGCGGATCCGCTGGCCGCGCTGATCGCCGAGCGCCTGAAGGAAAAGCCCGCAGCCCTGCCGCCCGTGCCGCCGGCACCTGCAGGGGCCGAAGCGCCCGCCGTGGACGCGCTGGGCGAGCTGATCGCGCGCCAGACCCAACGCGCGCCGCGGACGATGCCGGCCGCCGAAGTCGCACGCCCGGCGCTGGCCATGGCCAAGACCGACCGCCTGATCATCGTCGCGCTCGACCCTGGCCACGGCGGCGAGGACCCGGGTGCGATCGGCCCCGGCGGCACGCGCGAGAAAGACGTCGTGCTGCAGATCGCCGAACTGCTGCGCGAGCGCATCAACGCCGTCAGCGTCAAGGGCAGCCCGATGCGCGCCTTCCTCACGCGCGACGCCGACTTCTTCGTGCCGCTGCACGTGCGCGTGGACAAGGCGCGGCGGGTGCAGGCCGACCTGTTCGTGAGCATCCATGCCGATGCCTTCATGACCCCGACCGCCCGCGGCGCCAGCGTCTTCGCCTTGAGCCAGAACGGCGCGTCCAGCACCGCCGCGCGCTGGATGGCCGACCGCGAGAACAAGGCCGACCTGATCGGCGGCATCAACATCAAGAGCAAGGACCTGCACGTCTCGCGCGCGCTGCTGGACATGAGCACCACCGCGCAGATCAACGACAGCCTCAAGCTCGGGAGCGCGCTGCTCGGCGAGATGGGCGCGCTCGGCAAGCTGCACAAGGGGCAGGTGGAACAGGCGGGCTTCGCGGTGCTCAAGGCGCCCGACATTCCGAGCGTGCTGGTGGAGACGGCCTTCATCAGCAACCCCGAGGAAGAACAGAAGCTGCGCAGCGGCGACTACCAGGAGCAGCTGGCCGACGCGCTGATCCGCGGGGTCGAGCGCTACTTCTCGCGCAATCCGCCGCTCGCGCGCAGCCGTCCGCTGTAGCCACCCGCGTCAGCCGCATGGCTGGCGCGCGACTCGACCTTTCTGCCTCAGCCGCTCATCCATCTCCTGCACGCGGCCCTGCGGCTGGCCGACACAGCCCATCAGGCGACTCCTACAGTCCGGCAGCCTCCTTCTACATACATTGGATGCCACAGGTTGCCGCGCCTCTCGCGGTTTTCGGACAAAGAACTGGAAGGTATCCCATGAATACGAAATTCATCGCTGCTGTCGTGACCGCTGCTTCCCTGCTGGGCCTCGGTGGCTGCGCCAACATGGATCGTTCGACCGTCGGTACCGTCGGTGGCGCCGTGGTCGGTGGCCTGGTCGGCAGCGCCGTCGGTGGCACGGGTGCGACCATCCTGGGTGCCGGCGCCGGCGCCCTCATCGGCAACCAGGCCGCCAAGCGCTGAAGCACCAGCAGGCGCTCGCGCGAGCGGGGTCGAGGCGAAAGCTTCGACCCCGTTTGCTTTTGCATTCCGACAAATGAATATGCCTGGGGTGCCTCAGCCAATTCCCGAGCGCCTGCAATGAGGGCTGTGTAGAGACGACAGCGCCTGTCTCGCGGCTCCTACAGCCCCGCAACAGCAGCCTTTCTACATTCATATGCACAAGGTTGCCGCGCCTCTCGCGGCTGGCGAACAAACAGTTGGAAGGTGATCCTCATGAAGACGAAGTTCATTGCCGCGGCCCTCACGGCCGCTTCCCTGATGGGCCTGGGTGGCTGCGCCTCGATGGGCGACCGCCAGACCGTCGGTACCGTTGGCGGAGCCGTGGTCGGCGGCCTCGTGGGTAGCGCCATCGGTGGCACGGGCGCCACGATCCTGGGTGCCGGCGCCGGTGCGCTTGCCGGCAACCAGCTCACGAAGCCCGGCCACGCTCTCAACCGCTAAATCGGGTAGATCAGCGAGTTGAGAACCATCTCGCTGTCGTAGATACACGCCCGGCTGGCCAGCTTCAGGCCACTGGGCGTGCGTTCGATTTCGTCGATGTAGCGGCCCACGTTGTACACCTCGCTGACCTCGCCCGGCCGCGTGCGGAACACCGCGTAATTCGCCTGCGCACGAAGGCGATTTCCCTCCTGCGCGAGCAACTGCACCGGCCCCACCACGTGCCGCGTGTAATACGGCCCGTGGTAGATGGTTTGGGTGATTCCGTAGACCCGGTCCTTCATCATCCCCTGGCTTTCCAGATCGATCAGCGCCAGCGGCAAGCCCCGGTCGAAGTTCTCGCGGGCCTGCACCTTGTAGCGACCCTGCGCGAGAAAGAAATCGGGCCACGCGTCGAAGCGGCGTTCGTCCAGCGCCGCGCCATAGTCGGCGTTGAAGGCATCGATCTCGCTGCGCAGAAGCAGCATCGCAATGGCATCTTCGCGCGCCCGGCCCATGTCGCTCGGCTCGCTCACTGGACTACCCTCCGCACTACGCGCTGCGGGACTATTCGCCTTGGGGCGGCCCGGCGGCTCATACGCCCATCACCTTGCGCCAGTAGGCGTACATGCTGCGAATCAACGTCTCGGTCACCATGTGCTCGGTGCCCTGCGTGTCGGTGCCTCCGAGTTCGCACACCGTCTGGCCGTCCTCGCCCCATTGCCGAAAGCCGTCCTGGCTGTACTGGATCACCTCGCCGTCGTCGGCGCTGACAAAACCGGCCGGGCCGAACAGGTTGGATTGACGCAGGCGCCGGCGCGTCATCTCTTCGCTGTCGTCGGCAAAGCCGAAGTGCGTCCACACGAAGTCGAAGCTGCCCTCGCCGCGCGGCACGATGTGCCGGGTGGAGAGCGAATTCACCTGCTGCTGGATGATGAGGCTGGGGAACAGCGTGATCATGGTGACGCTGGGCGTGATCGGCGTGCCGGGGTTGGCGGGATCGTCGACCGTCCACCAGGGCTCGGGCACCACGTCGAGCAGGCGGGTGTCGTGCAGGGCCATGTCGGCCTTGAAGCTGGTCACGCCCTGCGTCACGGCCTTGTTCTCGCCACCGTCGTTGCGGCGCGAGATCATCACCGCGTGGCGGCCGTGCGCGTCCATCACCATGCGGCTTTTCTGGTCGGCGCGCCACAGGCCGAAGGTGACGAACCAGGTGTGCAGCAGGCCCGGGTGATACGGGTCCTTGATGTTCTCCATCATCAGCTTCCAGTTGCCCGGAATGCGCTGGCGGTTGTATCCCAGCAGGGTGAGCTTGCGGCCCGCGAAGATGCGAGCCAGCCACGGCACGACCTGCGGGCCGAGATAGTCCTCGAGCGATTCCGCCTCCGCGCTGAAAGTGGCGAAGACCAGCCCGTGCAGCACCGCCACGCGCAGCTTCGTCAGGCCATGCTGCTTCACGTCGAAGTCCGCGGGCATGCCGCCTTGCACGCACGGCTGCCCTTGCCCGTCGACCGCCCGCACGCCGTCCTTGAACGGCAGCCCGGCCAGATCGCCATTGAGCTTGTAGGTCCACTGGTGATACGGGCAGACAAAGCTGCGCGCCTTGCCATGCGGCTGCTGGCAGAAGCGCACGCCCCGATGCGCGCAGCGGTTCTCCACGACGCGGATCCCCGAATTGGGGTCAGGTTCGGATTTCGCAGCAGCTGCGAAATCCGAACCTGACCCCAATTGTTTGGCGGCGCGGTCGCGGACCATGATCACCTGGCGCTCGCCCACCCAGGTGAGGCGATAGTCGCCGACCTCGGGGATCTCGATGGCCAGGCCGACGTAGCACCAGTGCGGGCCGTAGAAGATCTTCTCGAGCTCCTGCCGATACAGCTGCGCGTCGGTATAGGCCCAGAAGGGCACGCGGCTGGAAGCGGCGCCGCTCCAGCGCGCCAGGGATTCGGGGGCGTTCATGGCAGTCTCCTGCCCCCGATCATAGGAAGGCTGCGGAGCGCGGTCCAGCCGCGGCGCAAGCCGCGACGGGCCCGCGCCGCCACTCAGAGCCGGATCGCCAGGTCGATGATGTTGGCGGGTCCGCCCGCACCGCCGATCAAGGACTGCGATGCATCACCGCTCGTGTTGTTGTACAGGGTCGCCGCGCCGGAGCTGAGCGAGATCGTGAACAGCGAGAACGGACCGCTCGTCCCGGTGCGCAAGGCCGCCAGCACGAGGCCGTTGTTGCCGCCCGCGATGTCGAACCCGGCCGCGCCCGTGATGTCGATGCCCAGCGCTCCCTCGTTCGTCAGCGTGCCGCTGTTGATCGGGCTTTGCTGCACGAGCTGGTCGCTGGTCTGGTCCAGGTCGTGCAAGCCACCGCCGGCCGTGTGCGCCGCGGCCACGATGGAGGGCACGGTGCCATTCGCGTTGGTGAGGGACGTGTCGGTCGTCACCTGGCCCGCCGTGAACACCGTGCCGTTCACGGTCATGCTCTCGGGCACGACACGCAGGTTCTGGCCATTGCTGGTGATCACGCGCAGGCGATCGGTCGCGGGATTGAAGTCGACGGAGGTGATGGTGCCGTTCAGGCCGGTGAACGGCGCGCTGGTATCCGACGGATCGGCCGTCAGCGTGGCACGCAGCGTCGCGGCGCCGGTGGTCGCATCGATCGTGTACAGCCGCCCGCCGTCCGTCACGCCGTACAGCAGCTGGTCGGCCGGGCGCACGTCGATGCCGCGCAGCACTTCGCCCGCCACCAGGCCGGTGACGGCGACGTTGCTCGCGATCGTGTTCGGCGTCGCCGGATTGAAGGACAGCAGCCGGTTGTCGCTGGTCAGGGCGATGGCGACCGGTGCCGCCACGGCTGCCAATGCGAGGCCGCGGATGGCCTCGCCGCCGGCGATGACGCCCACCCGCGTCGCCGCGGCGCTGGTGGCGCCGAGGTCGATCGTGTAGAGCGCGACTTGGCCGTTCACCTGCAGGGCGGCGTAGCCGATATTGGTGCGCGGATCGATGTCGAAGCCGTTGCTGGCGTCGGCCGCCACGCCCAGCGGCACGCCCGCGTCCAGGGTGCCGTTGTTCTGCGGGTTCAACTGGAACAGGCGGCCGGCCGCGACATCGAGCACCTCGAGCTGCGAGCCGGTCGTACCGACGAAGGAGTTCGTGTACGCGGCCGCGGTAATCACCGAGCCGGCCGGATTGATGGCGGTGTCGGTGGTGGCCGCGCCCGTGTCCACGTTGACGCGCAGGTTCTGGCCGGTGTCGCTCACTACCCGCAGGCGATCGTTGAGGGGATTGAAGTCCATGCCGAAGCTGGTGCCGGACAAGGCGGTGAAGGGGTTGTCGTCGTTCGCAACGGGCCGCAGCGTGGATTTCAGCGTGGCGACGCCGGTCAGCGGATCCAGCGTGTAGATGTTGCCCGCATTCGACAGGGCGTAGAGCGCGCCATCGGCCGGGCGGCGGTCGATGCCGACGAGGCTTTCGCTGGCGGTCAGGCCGCTGATGGTGGCCGTGCTGAGTTGCGTGCCCGGGCTCGTGCGGTTGAAGGAGATCAGGCGTCCCGAAGCCGTGAGCGCCACCGTGTCGCCGAGCGTCGCCGGTGCCGCTGACGGTGCGGGACCCGGCGCTGGCGCAGGGGCCGGTCCTGGCGCCGGTGCCGGAGCGGGCGCGGCCGGGTTCGAGTTGTCGTTACCGCCGCCGCCGCAGGCAGCCAGGCCGCAGGTGGCGAGGACCAGGGCCGAGAGCCGGATGTTCCAGTGCATGGTGTCTCCCTTGAACGCTGTCTGGAAAGCGCGCTTGCAGAAGGCACGAATGCTTTCATCTCGGAAGGTGTGCCCTCGACGGGAGAGGTAAACACCGTATCGAACCGTAGCCGAGCGCGTCCACACTGCTTGCGACGGCATCACGTTCCGCCACCGATGGCCAAGGCCCGCCGCGAACATGCGGTAACAAGCGGCCGGCGCCAAGCACAGCCGCTGGGCGCTCAGCCGCGGGCTGCGGCCGCGTTCTTGCGCCTGGCCTTCCACGCGCCGGCCAGCACGAGCAGTCCCGGCACGAGGATCATCGCCCAGATGATTTTTTCCAGATTCGCCTTCACCCAGGGGATGCTGCCGAAGAAGTAGCCGGCCGTGATCACGCCGCCGACCCACAGCGTGCCGCCGGTGATGTCATAGAGACTGAACTTGCGGCGCGTCATCTGCGCCACGCCCGCCACGAAGGGCGCGAAGGTGCGCAGGAAGGGCATGAAGCGCGCCAGCACGATGGTGATGCCGCCGTACTTCTCGTAGAAGGCATGCGCCTGCTCGAACGCGCGCTTGTTGAACAGCCGCGAGTCCTCCCACTGGAACACGCGCGGGCCGAAGTAGCGGCCTATCGTGTAGTTGCTCTGGTTGCCGAGCACCGCCGCCGCGATCAGCAGCGCCACCGAGAGCGGATAGCTCATGACGCCGACGCCGCTCATCGCGCCCACCACGAACAGCAGCGAGTCGCCGGGCAGGAAGGGCATGACGACCACCCCCGTCTCGATGAAGATGATCAGGAACAACAGCGCATACACCCAGGCGCCGTAATTCGTCACGAAGTTTTCCAGGTGGCGGTCGACATGCAGGATGAAGTCGACGAGCAGCATCAGCACGTCCATGGCGGGGATTATCACCGCCCCTAGAATGAGTTGAATGAGTGCCGTCCTGTCCCCCACCCCGCGCCGCCCGATCCGCGAGCTGCCCGACGAACTGGTCAGCCAGATAGCGGCCGGCGAGGTGGTCGAACGCCCGGCCTCCGTGGTGCGCGAACTGGTGGACAACGCGCTGGACGCGGGCGCGGCGCAGGTCACGGTTCGCCTGCTCGCCGGTGGCGTGCGCCTGATCGCGATCGAGGACGACGGCTGCGGCATCGCCCGCGAGGAACTCCCGCTGGCCCTGAAGCGCCACGCCACCAGCAAGATCGGCTCGCTGGCGGACCTGGAGTCGGTGGTCACCATGGGCTTTCGCGGCGAGGCGCTGGCGGCGATCGCCTCGGTGTGCGAGCTGCACCTGCTCTCGCGCACCGCTGGCCAGGCGAGCGCCTTCCTGCTCGATGCGGGCACCGGCGAATTGCGCCCCGCGGCGCGCGCTACCGGCACCACGGTGGAAGTGAAGGAGCTGTTCTTCAGCACGCCGGCGCGCCGCAAGTTCCTGAAGACCGACGCCACCGAGCTGGCCCACTGCCTGGAGGCCGTGCGCCGCCATGCGCTGGCGCGGCCCGATGTCGGCTTCACGGTGTGGCACGAAGGCAAGCTGGTGGAGCAATGGCGCCCCGGCACGCGCGAGCAACGACTGGCCGATGTGCTGGGCGAAGACTTCCTGGCCGACAGCGTCGCCATCGACCATCGCGCCGGGCCGCTGCGCATCAGCGGCCGCGCCGGCATTCCGGATGCGGCCCGCTCGCGCGCCGACTGGCAGTTCGCCTATGTCAATGGCCGCTTTGTGCGCGACAAGGTGATCGCGCACGCGGCGCGCAGCGCCTACGAAGACTTGCTGCACGGGCAGAAACAGCCGGTGTATGCGCTGCACCTGGAGATCGCCCCGGAGCGCGTCGACGTCAACGTGCACCCGACCAAGATCGAGGTGCGCTTTCGCGATGGCCGCGAGGTGCACCAGGCGGTGCGGCGCGCCTTGGAGTCGGCGCTGTCGGCACCGCGCGCGGGCGTGGTGCCGCCAGCGCAGGCGGCGCTACCGATCGCAGCGCCTTCGATGCCGCCGTGGCGGCAGCCGGCGATTCCCTTCGCGGGCGAGCCGGTGTCGGATCTCGGCGCGCTCTGGGGCAAGGGCCCGGTAGGCTGGGCTGCCGCAGGCACCCCAGCTTCGGCGGCAATCGCCGGGGTGCCTGCGGCAGCCCAGCCTACGAACAGCCAGCCCGATCAAACTTGGCCCCTCGGCCGCGCCATCGCCCAACTGCAAGGCATCTACATCCTTGCCGAGAACGCGCACGGGCTGGTGATCGTCGACATGCACGCGGCGCACGAGCGCATCGTCTACGAGCGCCTGAAGACGCAGATGGACGCGCAGGCGCTGCATAGCCAGCCGCTGCTGATCCCCGCCACCTTTGCCGCCACGCCGTCGGAGATCGCCACGGCCGAAGCCGGCCAGGCGACCCTGGAGACGCTCGGCCTGCAGATCACCCCCTTCACGCCCAGGACCCTGGCCGTGCGCGCGGTCCCCGCCAGCCTGGCGCAGGGCGACGCGGTGGAGCTGGCGCGCAGCGTGCTGGCCGAACTCGCGCAGCACGATGCCAGCAGCGTGGTCGAACGCGCCCGCAACGAACTGCTCGCCACCATGGCATGCCACGGCGCAGTGCGCGCGAACCGCAAGCTCACGCTGGAGGAAATGAACGCGCTGCTGCGGCAGATGGAAGCAACCGAGCGTTCGGACCAGTGCAACCACGGGCGGCCCACCTGGCGGCAATTGAGCCTGCGCGAACTGGACGCCTTGTTCCTGCGCGGCCGGTAAACGGCTGAACTTAGCGCCCGGCAGCGGGTCTGCCACTGTTCATGAATCGCCGCCTGCTCTTCACCGCCATCGCCGCGGCCACCCTGCTCACCGTCGGCTGCTCCAGCCTCGACGCGCGCGAGCGCCAATGGATCTTCCAGCCCAGTGACAACGCCTGGGGCGGCAGCGCCTCCGAGGCCGAGGGCATGCAGGACGTGTGGATCCCGTTCCACTCCGAGGTCACCGGCGAGGACTCGCGCCTGCACGGCCTGTGGCTGGCGGCGCAGCAGCATCCCGAGTCCGGCCCGGTGCTGCTGTTCCTGCACGGCGCCCGCTGGAACGTCGAAGGCTCGGCGCCGCGCATTCGGCGCATGCAGGAACTGGGCTTCTCGGTGCTGGCCATCGACTATCGCGGCTTCGGCAAATCGACGCCCGGCCTGCCCTCCGAGGACATGGCCTACGAGGATGCACGCGCCGCCTGGTCCTGGCTGGCAGCGAAGTACGGCAAGCGGCCCCGCTACGTCTTCGGCCATTCGCTGGGTGGGGCGGTCGCCATCGACCTGGCCTCGCGGGTGCAGGACGAACAGGGCGTGATCGTCGAAGGCACTTTCACGTCGATCGCCGACGTCGCCAGCAGCATGAAGTGGGGCTGGTTGCCGCTGGCGCCGCTGATCACGCAGCACTTCGATTCGCTCCACAAGGTGGCCAAGGTGCACGCGCCCCTGCTGGTGGTGCACGGGGCCGAAGACACCCTGATCCACAGCGAGCTGGGGCGCCGCCTGTACGACGCGGCCCCCGGACGCAAGAAGTTCATGCTGGTCGAAGGCGGCTCGCACTTCAGCACCATGGCCGTGGGCCAGGCGCAGTACCGCGAGGCGCTGGCGCAGTTCTTCAGCCTGCAGTAGCGCGCTGCAGGACGGAGAGGGCGGCGCGCACGTCCTCGATCGCGATCTGCCCCGGCGCCGAGGCCGACGCACCCACGGCAAAAGTCAGCGCGGAGCCGAAGACGCCGCCGCACAAGCGGCTCACTGCGCCCAGCCCGCCCATCGCCATGCTGATGACGGGAATATCCAGTTCGCCGCTGGCCTGCAGCGTGGCCCCGAGCAGCGCGTGCACCTCGCCCATGGATTGCGGCATCACGGCCACCTTGGCGATGTCGGCGCCGAGCTGCCGCGCCTGCGCGAAGCGCGCCACCAGGTCGGCCGCGCAGGGCGTGCGCTGGAAATCGTGGAACGACAGCACCAGCGGCAGCCCGTGCCGCTGCGTCAGCGCGCGAACGCGGGCGACGTCGTCCGCGGCGTTGCTCATCTCGAAATCCATCAGGTCGACGCAGCCGCTGGCCGCCACCGCTTGGTAGAGCGCCAGCACCTGCGGCTCGTCGAGGGCGATGGGCTGGCCGCCCTCACGCCGGGCGCGGCGCGTGAACAGGATGGGCACGCCCGCCGCGGCTTCGCGCAAGGCGGATGCCGCCGCGAGCACTTCGGCCGGGTCGGTGAGGGCGGCGAAGAAATCGACCCGCCACTCCAGCAGGTCGGGGCGCTTGGCGGCCACCGCCTGCGCCTCGGTGATCAGGGCCGCGCGGGTACGGGCCACCAGCGGCGCGCAGATCGCAGGCAAGCGCCCGCCGGCCAGGGGCTGGCCGCCCAGTGTGATTGCTCGTGCCTGTTGCAAGTGCCGCTCCCGCGCTGGATGCGCGGGCGGATTGTACGAAGCGACCGGGGGGCCAAAGGCCTGGGGTGCTAGTTCGAGTGGCCGCCTTGGCCCGCGTCCGCCTGGGGGTGGCTGCCACCCTGCGGTTGCTGTTGCTGCTGGGCCGAACCGCCCTCGTGCGACGGGCTCGCTTGCCCAGCCTTGTGGAAGCCGAGTTTGCTCAGCTCCCGCTCGAGCATTTCCTTGCGCACGGACATCGGCAGCGACTCCGTGGCCCAGGAGCCTGCGTCGCGTTCGTCGGGTCCGTTGCCGGATCTGGTTCCAGTCATGTCGTGATTTTAGTCCGCGTGGGCGTGCTGACTGTCGGTAGCGGGGACGTCACGTGGTACGAACTTTCCGACGCATCCAGCCAGCTGAGCAGATCATGGCCCGGAATTTTCCTGGCTGCTCAAGCCGCCGAGCCAGCCGATGAACTCGCCGGTCTGGCCCTTGTCGAACACCGCATCGGCGCCCAGGTCCAGGCAGTGCTGCCGCACCCCCGGCGTCGCGTAGCTGCTGAACACGACGATCCGCCCGCCACCGGGGTCGGCCTTGGCGCGGCGGATCACATCCATGCCGGCGCCCTGCTCCAGCACGAGATCGACCACGGCCACGTCCCACCCGCCGCGGTGCTCGTCGAGCCACAGCTTCGCTTCCGCTTCGGTTGGCGCGGCGCCCACGATCGTCAAACCACCAATGGACGAGAACAGGTCACCCAGCAAACCACGCATGCGCTGCAGGTCTTCCACAAGGAACACCCTCAGTTCCACCCACTGCTCCTCGAAATTTCACTGTGACCATTGTCCGCCTGGGGGCACCTTTGCGGTGAACGGTGAAACCATTTGCACGCGGGCCGCGTGATCGACGGGGAGCTGGTCTCTGCTACTCTCGACCGGATGTCCACCGATGCGCTGCCCGCCCTGGTGGCGCTCGCCGGGCCGACCGCCTCCGGCAAGAGCGCCGCTGCGCTGCTGCTGGCCGAGACGCTGGACGCGGAAATCGTCAGCGTCGATTCGGCACTGGTCTATCGCGGCATGGACATCGGCACCGCCAAGCCCACGGCCGAAGAGCGCGCGCGCATCCCCCACCACTTGATCGACATCCGCGATCCCGCGCAGGCCTACAGCGCCGCCGAATTCGCGGCCGATGCCCAGGCGCTCGTGCGCGCGATCCGCGAGCGCGGCCGGCGCGTGCTGCTGGTGGGCGGCACCATGCTGTACTTCAAGGCGCTGTTCGAAGGACTCGCGACCATGCCGGCGGCCGATGCCGAGGTGCGCGCAGCCATCGCGGCCGAAGCCGCGCACGCGGGCTGGCCGGCGCTGCACGCGCAACTGGCGGCGGTGGATCGCGTCACCGCCGCGCGGCTCGCGCCCCACGACGCCCAACGTATCCAGCGCGCGCTGGAAGTCTGGCGCGTGAGCGGCCAGCCCTTGTCGCATTTCCACGCGCAGGCGCAGGCCGCGCCGGGGCTGCGTCCCGATCTCTTCCTCTCGCTCGAACCCGAGGATCGCGGCTGGCTGCACACCCGCATCGCGCAGCGGTTCGACGCGATGCTGGCCGCAGGCTTGCTCGACGAGGTGCGGCAACTGCGCGCGCGTGGCGACCTGCATGCCGAGTTGCCCAGCATGCGCTGCGTGGGCTATCGGCAGGCATGGGAAGCGCTGGACCACGACGAGCCGGTGGCCGCGCTGCGCGAGCGCGGCATCGCCGCCACCCGGCAGCTCGCCAAGCGCCAGCTCACCTGGCTGCGCGGCCTGCCCGAGCGGCGCGTGATCGCCTGCGACGCGCCCGATGCCCTGCAACGCGTGCTGCGCGCCGCCGGGGTGGCCGCCTGATGCTGCAGGTGCAGGGACTGGCCAAGCGCTATGGCGAGGTCGCGGTGTTCCGCGACGTCTCGCTGCAGGTCGCTGCGGGCGAGTTCGTGGCGATCGTCGGCGAGTCCGGCGTGGGCAAGTCGACGCTGCTCAATTGCATGGCCGGCCTCGACGTGTGGCAGGAAGGCCGCGTGCTGGTCGACGGCACCGACCTCGCCACGCTCGCCGACGAGGGCCGCGCGCTGCTGCGGCGAGCCAAGCTGGGTTTCGTGTTCCAGGCCTTCCACGTGCTGCCGCACCTGGACGTGTCGCAGAACGTGGGGCTGCCGCTGTTGCTGCTGCAGCGGCCCGATGCGAGCCGGGTCGCGGCGATGCTGCAGGCGGTCGGCCTGGAAGGATTGGGTGCGCGCTTGCCGCAGGAGCTGAGCGGCGGCCAACTGCAGCGCGTCGCGATCGCACGCGCCCTGGTGCACAGACCGAAGCTGTTGCTGGCCGACGAGCCCACGGGCAACCTGGATCCGGCGACCGCGGCGCGTGTGATGCAAGTGCTGCGCGGACAGGCGCGCGAGAGCGGCAGCGCGCTGGTGCTGGTCACGCACTCGGCCGCGGCCGCGCAGCAGGCGGATCGCGTGCTGCAGTTGCGAAGTGACGGGATTGCAGAGTGATCCCGGCCGCACCGCTCGCGTGTGTGCGAGCGATCAAGTCATCCCGGTGACGTCAGCCCCAGCTTCTGCGCCAATTCGGCCGTCGGCACCGCGCCGTCGATCGTCACCAGTTCGCCGCTCTGCGCGTTCTTGCCGATGATCGTCGGGACGCCGCCGAAGCCGAAGGCGGTGAGCAGTTGCGTGTTCTGGCGCACCGCCTGCTTCTGCGCATCGGCCACGCCCATCGCGGCTATGCCGCCTTGCTGCTGGCGCACCGACGCTTCGTTCTGCTCCATGCTGGCGACCGGGTCGGCGGCAGCGAGGATGGCTGCGCCCTGGGCGACGCTCTTGTCCCCCAGCAGGCCCACCGGAATCCAGACGAAACGCGCTTGCGGCTTGAGCGGCTTGGCGGCCTCCCACAGGGCGGCGCAGTGCGGGCACTGCGCGTCGAAGAAGACGTAGACCACGCGCGCGCTCATCGTCGAACCGACGTTGAAGCCCTTGGCGTCCGCCGCGATGCGTTCCAGCGAAACGGGGGCCGACGGCTGCGCCGCAGGCTTGTCGCCCCCCTCCTTGCCGCAGGCGGCCAGCAGCATGGCAGCCGTGCTGGCAGCCAGCAGGACGCGGCGCTTCACGGCGTGGCGGTGGCTTCGAGGCCACCGATCGAGGAGCAGTACTCCATGAATTCGCGGGACTCCGATTTGAGGAAGACGGCGTCGGCACCCAGCCGCAGGCAGTGGTCGCGGATGCCGTCGCTGGCGTAGTCGCTGAACACCACGATCTTGCCGCCATGCTCGCGCGCGCAGCTGCGCGCCTGCGAGACCACGCCCATGCCACTGCCCTGGTCCAGCACCAGGTCGATCACCGCAAGATCCCAGGCGCCGGGATGCTCGGAGAGCCAGAACTTGGCCTCGGCCTCGGTGCCGCTGGTGCTGGCGAGGCTGAAGTCGCCCACGCCGGCCAGCAGGTCCGTGACGATGCCTTGCATGTGCACCATGTCCTCGACCAGAAATACGCGAACGCTCACCGGCGACACCTTCTCTTCGTCTACAGCATCCGGGATTCTAGTTGCGCCCTCACGAGCGCGCCTGCACCTGTTCCAGCAGTTCGGATACCTCCTCGAGCTCCTCCGCCGCCTGCTGCATTTTCTTCTCCAGCGCGGCGTTCTGCCGGATCGCCCAGGCGACGTCCCCCTTCTTTACGTGCGCGGGCAACTCGCGCTCGAGCGCCCCGTGCGTGAGACCGAGTTCGGCGCTGGCGACTTCGAGGTCGCGCTGGACCTGGTCGGTCCGGGAGCGGGCGGCGTCGAGTTGCGACTCCTGGTCCATTGGCTTTCCTTTTCTTTAGACGTCGCCAAGCGTAGAGGCGGACCGAAGCCGGGGCCGTCGGCCGATGTGACACGCGCCGGGTCGGAAGCGCCCGCATGCACCGCGCGCGCCGAACCGTACGCGCGTAGTCGCACCACAAGCACAGCTACCGCCGTTCTCCTACAAGGCATGGCGCGCCCGCTCACGATCATGTAGTGCCATTCACCAAGGAGAACGAACGATGGCAACCCGTGCCCCGAAAGATGCTTGCGACCTGCTCGACGCCGACCACCGCGCGGTCAAGAAGATGTTCAAGGAGTACGAGGAACTGATGAACGCGCGCGGCCGCAGCGTCCCGCAGAAGAAGATGGACCTGGCCCGCCAGATCTGCCACGAGGTGACGGTGCATGCGCAGATCGAGGAAGAGATCTTCTACCCGGCCTTGCGGGCCGTTCTGAAGGACACCGACATGCTGGCCGAGGCGCAGGTCGAGCACCAGTCCGCCAAGGACCTGATCGCGCAGCTCGAAGGCGCAAGCGAAGCCGACGAGATGTTCGACGCCAAGGTCACCGTGCTGGGCGAGTACATCGACCACCACGTGAAGGAAGAGCGCAACGAAATCTTCCCGAAAGCCCGTTCGGCCCGCAAGCTGGACCTGATGGCCATGCGCGATGATCTGATGGCGCGCAAGGAAGAACTCATGGGAGAGACCGCCTAAGCACGCGTGGTCGTCGGGGACGCGGGCACAATCGCCCGATGCTCGCGCTCCTCGCCACCTACTCCTGGCAGGAAGTCCGCCATCATGCGTGGCGCAATGCCACCGCCGTGCTCGCCGTCATGCTCGGCGTGGCGCTGGCTTTTTCGGTTCACCTGATCAACGCCTCGGCGCTCGACGAGTTCTCCAGCGCCGCCCGTTCGGCCGGCGGCCAGCCGGACCTGGAACTGCGCGCCATCCAGGGCGCGATGGACGAATCCCTCTACGCGCGCGTCGCCACCGATCCCGAGGTGCGCACCGCCAGCCCCGTGCTGGAACTGCAGACCCTGGCCATCGCGCGGGACGGCACGCGCGTGGCCTTGCGCGTGCTCGGCATCGATGCGCTCGTCGCCGGCAGCGTGGCGCCCGACCTGCTCCCCGTTCCGGCCGAGGGCAGCGAGCGCCTGGCCGTGCTCGCGCCCGATACCGTGTTCCTCAACCGGGCTGCGCAGGCGCTGCTGCCCGCCGGCCGCGTACAGGTGCAGGCCGGCCTCGCCCTGCGCACGCTGCGCGTGGCCGGCAGCACGCGCACCGGCGGCGGGCCGCTGCTGGTGATGGACATCGCCGCCGCGCAGGACCTGTTCGCGCGCGACGGCCAGCTCACCCGCATCGACCTGCAGCTGCGGCCGGGCGTGGCGCACGCGGACTGGTTGCGCCGGCAACGATTGCCCGCCGACGTGCAGGCGGCCGAGCCGGGCGACGCGGGCCGGCGCGTGAGCCAGCTCTCGCGCGCCTATCGCGTGAATCTCACCGTGCTCGCGCTGGTCGCCTTGTTCACCGGCGCCTTCCTCGTGTTCTCGGTGCTGGCCCTGAGCGTCGCGCGGCGCGCGCAGCAACTGGCGCTGCTCGGGGTGCTGGGTCTGACTGCACGCCAGCGCCTGCAACTGGTGCTGGCCGAGTCCGGCGTGCTGGGGCTCGTCGGCAGCGCACTGGGCATCGCCCTCGGTTCGGCGCTGGCCGCCGCGGCGCTGGCGCTCCTTGGCGGCGATCTCGGTGGCGGCTACTTTCCCGGCGTGCAGCCGCGGCTGCAGTGGAACGGACTGGCGGCCGCGGGTTACGGCGGCCTGGGCCTGGCCGCAGCGATCGTCGGCGGCTGGCTGCCGGCGCGCAATGCGGCACGGCTGCCGCTCGCGCAGACGCTCAAGGGCCTGGGCACGGCGCTGCCGCGCGGCCGGCGCCACCTGCCCGGATGGCTGATGCTGGCCGCCGCCGGCTTGCTGGCGCTGCTGCCTCCGATCGCGGGCATCCCGCTTGCGGCCTACATCTCGGTGGGGCTGCTGCTGGTGGGCGGCATCTCGGTGCTGCCCGGGGCGGTCGGTGCGCTGTACGACCGGCTCGCGCCTTACGTGGCGAATCGCCTGTTGCCGCTGCTGGCCGTGGAGCGCGCACGGCGCGTGCGCGAGAGCGCGGCCGTCGCGGTCAGCGGCGTGGTCGCGGCCCTGTCGCTGGCGGTCGCCTTGACCGTGATGGTGGCGAGCTTCCGCCAGTCGGTGGCCGACTGGCTCGACGTGCTGCTGCCCGCGGACCTCTACCTGCGCACCAGCAACAGCACGGCGGCCGGCGACACCGCCTTCCTGCCAGCGCCACTCGTGCAGCAACTCGCGCAGGTGCCCGGCGTCGCGCGCATGTCGACCCTGCGCGTGCGCAACCTGCTGCTCGATCCGGCGCGGCCTCCGGTGACGCTGCTCGCGCGCACCGTCGGCCATGCCGGCAAGACGCTGCCGCTGGTGGGCGAAGCGGTGGCCGTGCCCGCCGGCGCGGTGCCGGTGTACGTCAGCGAGGCGATGGTCGACCTGTACGGCGCGCGCCGCGGCCAGCCGCTGCACCTGCTGGAGCCGGCGCTCGGGCCCGGCCCCTTCGTGGTGGCCGGTGTATGGCGCGATTACGCGCGGCAGGCCGGCGCCATCGCGATGGACCAGCGCGACTACCTGCGCCTGACCGGCGACGCGCGCGTGAACGACGCGCAGATCTGGCTGGCGCCGGGCGCCTCGGCCGACGACGTGCAGGCGCGCGTGCGTGCCCTGGTGGCGCGCACCAGCGGCGACCCCGGCCTGATCGAGTTCGCCTCGGCGGCGGACGTGCGGGCGATCTCGCTGCGCATCTTCGACCGCAGCTTCGCCGTCACCTACTGGCTGCAGGCGGTGGCGATCGCGATCGGCCTGTTCGGCGTGGCGGCGAGCTTCAGTGCGCAGGTGCTCGCGCGGCGCAAGGAATTCGGGCTGCTCGCGCACCTCGGGCTCACGCGCCGGCAGATCCTCACCGTGGTGGCCGGCGAAGGCGCGGCGTGGACTTTCATCGGCGCGCTGGCGGGTCTGGCCTTGGGCCTCGGCGTGGCGCTGGTGCTGGTGCACGTGGTCAACCCGCAAAGCTTCCACTGGACGATGGACCTGCTGCTGCCCTGGGCGCGCCTGATCGCCCTATGCGCGGCGGTGGTGATCGCGGGCACGTTGACGGCCTGGCTCGCCGGCCGCGCGGCCGCGGGACGCGATGCCGTGCTGGCCGTGAAGGAGGATTGGTGATCCGCCGGCGTCCGCTGCTCGCTGCCCTGGCCTGCGGTCCGGCCGCCTGGGCGCTGCCCGCAGCGCACCTGCAATTCCCCGCGGACCACGGCGCCCATCCGGCGTCGCGCACCGAGTGGTGGTACATCACCGGGCACGCGGAGCAAGGCGAGCGCAGGTTCGGCTTCCAGGTCACCTTCTTCCGCTCGCGGGTCGCGCAGACGCAGGACTTGCGATCGCGGTTTGCCGCCAAGCAGTTGCTGTTCGCGCATGCGGCGGTCACCGACCTTGCGGGCGGCAGGCTGCTGCACGACCAGCGGATCGCGCGGGCCGGCTTCGGCATCGCCGAGGCCGCGCAGGACGATGGCCGCCTGCGCTTGCACGATTGGACGCTGGTGCGAGAGGGTGACACGTGGCACGCGATGGTGCCTGCCAGCGGCTTCGCGTTCGACCTGCGCTGCGCGGCGACGCAACCGGTGCTGCTGCAAGGCGAGCAGGGCCTCTCGCGCAAGGGGCCCTTGCCGAAGAACGCGAGCTACTACTACAGCCAGCCACAACTGGCGGTGGCCGGCACGCTCTCGGTGCAGGGTCGCCCGCTCGCGGTCACCGGCAAGGCGTGGCTCGATCATGAGTGGAGCGACGAGTACCTGCCGCCGGAGGCGGTGGGCTGGGACTGGCTCGGCATGAACCTGGACGACGGCGGCGCCCTCACCGCCTTTCGCCTGCGCCGCGCCGACGGCAGCACGTTGTGGGATGGCGGCTCCTTTCGCAACGCAGAAGGCGCCCTGCATGTGTCGCTCCCCGGCGAGACCGAGTTCCGGCCGCAGCGGCGCTGGAGCAGTCCGCTCTCCGGCGCGAACTACCCGGTCGAATGGACGCTGCGCACGCCGGCGGGCGTGCACACCGTGCGGGCGCTGATGGACAACCAGGAGCTCGACAGCCGCAGCTCCACCGGCGCGATCTACTGGGAAGGCCTCTCGGACCTGATCGACCCGCAGGGCCGTCGCGTCGGCCGCGGCTATCTGGAGATGACCGGCTACGCGACGCGACTGCGGATGTAGCGCGGGTGCGCCATCGGGCCTATCCCAAGCGGCAGTGGGCACGCCGGCCGCGGCGCGGCACGATGGCGGTCACAACAACCTGAGGACCGCGCCATGCCCGACATCCCCGCCTCCGAGCTCTGCGCGCTGCTGGCCCGCCTGCTCGCCCACGGCCGCAATCCCGAGACGCGCCGCACTGCGGTCGCCAACTTCCAGCAGCTGCATGCCGACCTGCGACGCTGGAACGAGGAGCTGGTGGCGGTGCTGCGTGCCTATCCGGGCTTCGTGCAAAGCGGCGCGCCGCCCGATTACGACCGCTTCCTCGACCGGCTGGCCGCCTGCCGCGATGCGCTGGGCGAAGCCGACGGCAGCAGCGACGCCCATGCCACCCTGCTGCAAAGCGCGCGCAACACCACCGACTTCTTCTGGCAACTCGCTGCCGATGCCGGGCCCTACCTGCAGCGCCGCCCGCGCGTGATGGACGCGATCCAGACCTACGAGGCCGCGTCGGCGATGGCGTTCGCGGAACTGCGCAGCACCGCGCGGGCCGCGGGCCTTGCGCTGCCCGACCTGCCCGCGAGCGTGACCAGCGCCTAAGCCTGTGCCTGCGTGCCGCCGGCGAGCGCGCCTTCCAGCAGGCTGCGCGCCACCACCTTGAGCGCCAGCGTCTCCTCGGCGCCCTCGAAGATCGACAGCACGCGGGCATCGACGAAGTAGCGGCTGACCGCCGACTCCTCCGCGTAGCCCATGCCGCCATGCAGTTGCAGCGCCTCGCGCGTGACCATCTCCGCGGACCGGCAGGCCAGCAGCTTGACCAGGCTCGCTTCCATGCGGCCTTCACCGCGATCGACCAGGGCTGCCACGTGCACCGCGAGCTGCCGGCAGGCGGCCAGCCGCGCGCCCATGCGCGCCAGCTTGGCCAGCGTCAGCGGAAAATCGACCAGCCGCTGGCCGAACACGTGCCGGTCCTGCCCATGGCGGATCGAGGCCCGCAAGGCAGCGCGCATCACGCCGCAGGCGCGCGCCGCCGTCTGCATGCGCCCGCCCACCATGCCTGCCATCGTGAAGTAGAAGCCCTTGCCCAGCCCCGCTTCGCCGCCGAGCACGTTGGCATCCGGCACGAAGAAGTCATCGAACTGCAGGTCGAAGGAATGCATGCCGCGGTAGCCGATGGTGGCAATCGCGCGGCCGGCAAGCGCGCCGCCGCCGCCCTGCCGGTACTCGAAATCGTGGCTGTCGAACGAAGGCTTCTCCACCAGCAGCACGCTCAGCCCCTTGTGGCCCAGCGAGCGGTCGGGGTCGGTGCGCGCCACCACCATCAGCAGGCCCGCCTTGCCGGCGAAGGTGCACCAGGTCTTGGCGCCATCGAGCCGCCAGCCGCCCTCCGCCCGCGTGGCCCGCAGCGTCAGGCCGGCGACGTCCGAGCCGTGGTCCGGCTCGGTGATGGCGATGGCGCACAGGGGATCGCCGGCGGCCAGCCGCGGCAGCCAGTGCGCCTGCTGCTCGCGCGTGCCGCCGGCCAGCAGCGCGCGGCCCAGGATCTCGGGCCGCGTGATCAGGCTGCCGGCAGCGGCCAGCGAGCCCTCGGAGAGCGCTTCGGTCACCAGCACCATGAGCAGCGCGTCCTCGCGCGCGTCGGGCGCGCTGCCGCCGTATTGCTCGGGGATCGAGAGGCCGAACACGCCCATCTCGCGCAGCGGCTGCAGCAGCGACTCGGGGACGGTGAGGTTCTGCCGGTGGATTTTCTCCGCCTGCGGCGCCACCACTTCGGCCGTGAAGCGGCGGAAGGCATCCTGCGCCAGGGCATGCGCTTCTTCGAGGCGCACCACGCCGACCTCGCCCTGGACGTCGATCACTGCCCGCCCGGCGGCCGCGAGCGCCTGTGCGCCGGCGGCCGATTGGCGCAGGGCATTCCATGCGGCGCCATCGCTGTCGCCGTTCAGCTCCGCCAGCGGCAGCCCCAGCTCGAGGAACAGCGTTTCCAGCCGCGCCTGCACGGCGCCGGCTGCGTCGACGGCAAACAGCAGTGCCAACTGCGCATCGAGTGCGCTGCTGCCGGCATCGACCCGGGCGAGAGAGGTCTCGGCCGCCAGCAGGTCCGCGGCCGCCCAGGCCAGCTCGAACGAAGCCACCTGATGCGCGTCGAGCGCACGGCCGCCGAGCCGGCCCTTGCTGCTGCAGCGCGCGGCCAGCACGTGGGTGCTGCGCTCGAAAGCGCGGCGCAGTCCGGCCAGGCGCGTGCCCGCGACCGCGATGTGATGCTGCCTCTCGTCCATGCGGGTCTCCTGCGCCCCATTCTGCGGCATCATGGCCGCACCCGAGCCCGCGCTGCCATGAAGCCCCGCATCACCCTCATCACCCTGGCGGTCGACGACCTCGAACGCGCCGTGCACTTCTACCGCGACGGCCTGGGCCTGCCCACCGAGGGCGTCGTCGGGCAGCAGTTCGAGCACGGCGCGGTGGCCTTCTTCGACCTCGCACTGGGTCTGCGCCTCGCGCTCTGGCCGCGCGCCAGCCTGGCGCACGACAGCGGCCTGCCGCTCGGCCCGCGCAGCGCCACCGAATGCTGCCTGGCGCACAACCTCGCAACCCGGGAGGAAGTCGACGGCGTCATGGCGCAGGCGAAGGACGCCGGCGGGCTGATCGTCAAGCCGGCGCAGGACACCTTCTGGGGCGGCTACGCCGGCTACTTCCAGGACCCGGACGGGCACCTCTGGGAAGTGGCGTTCAATCCGCAGATGTTGCCGGGATAACGCGGCAGCAACTACTCGCGGCTGCGGTTTGCACGAGTGTTCTTGAACGCAGAAGTCGCAGAAGTCGCAGAAGTCGCGCAGAACACGCAGAAGGAAACCTTTCAGGAATTCTTCTGCGTGTTCTGCGTTGCTTCTGCGACTTCTGCGTTCAGAAATGGCTTGAAGCACCCGCAGCCGAACCGCAGCCCACCGCAGCGCCAGAAAACACAAAAGGGTTTCCCCCATCGGCATGCGCCGGCCGCTGCCTATCCTGCGGGATCATGAGCCCCGACTCGCACCGCAGCACGGCCTGCCACTTCCTCGATGGCCTGGTGGAAGCCGGCATCGAGCACCTGTTCTGCAACCTCGGCACCGATCACGTGTCGCTGATCGAAGCGATGGCGCTGTTCGCGCGCGAGGGGCGGCCGCAGCCGAAAGTCGTTCTGTGCCCGCACGAGAACGTCGCCATCCACATGGCCGGGGGCTATGCCGCCGTCACCGGGCGCGGCCAGGGCGTGCTGGTGCACGTCGATGCGGGCACCGCGAATGCGGCAATGGGCATGCACAACCTGTTCCGCTCGCGCTGGCCGGTGCTGCTGATGGCGGGCAAGTCGCCCTTCACGCTGCGCGGCGAGTTGCCCGGCTCGCGCGACAACTACGTGCACTTCGTCCAGGACCCCTTCGATATCGGCAGCCTGGTGCGTCCCTACGTGAAGTGGGAATACACCTTGCCCAGCGGCGTGGTTGCCAAGGAGGTGCTGCGGCGCGCCCACAGCGTCATGCAGAGCGACCCGCCCGGTCCCGTGTTCCTCACGCTGCCGCGCGAGACGCTGGCGCAGGAATGGCCGTCGGCGCAAGTGGCCAGCTTTCCGGCCGAACGCTTCGGCCCGGTGCAGGCGGGCGGCCTGTCTGCCGGCGCGGCACGCGAGGTCGCGCAGGCGCTGCTGCAGGCGAACAAGCCGGTGGCGATCGCCTCCTACCTGGGACGCAAGCCGCAGGCGGTGGCAGCGCTGGAAGCGCTGGCGATGGAGTGCGGCGTGCGCGTCCACGAATTCATGCCGACCGCCATGAGCGTGTCGCGCGACTCGCCCTGCTTCGGCGGCTTCGACCCGGCCAAGGCCTTGGCGGGCGCGGACCTGTGCCTGCTGCTCGATACCGACGTGCCCTGGCTGCCCAAGTTCACGCGCGCCGATGCGGGTACGCGCTTCATCCACATCGACATCGACCCGCTGAAGCAGGACTTCCCGATGTGGGGCTTCGCCAGCGACCTGCGCTTGCAGGCGGACTGCGCCCAGGCGCTGGCCGACGTGCTGCAGGCGGTGCGCGAGCTGGCCGACGCTTCCTTCACGGAGCGCGTGCGCGAACGCACGGCCGCCTGGCCTTCCGAACGAGCGCAGCGGCTGGCGGCCATTGCCGACGCGGGTGCGCAGCCGGGTGGCAGCGGCGCGATCGCACCGGCCTTCGTGGCTGCGGCGATCAACCGCGCGATTGCGCCGCAGGACATCGTCGTCAACGAGGCGATCCGCAATTCGCCCGCGGTGCTGCAGCAGGTGATGCGCACCCAGCCAGGCACGCTGATCGGTTGCTCGGGCGGAGGCCTGGGCTATAGCGGCGGCATGGCGCTCGGCGCGAAGCTCGCGTTGCCGGATCGGCGCGTCGTGCAGGTAGTGGGCGACGGCGGCTTCCACTTTTCGACGCCGACTTCGGTCTACGCCGTGGCACAGCGGTATGGCCTGCCTATCCTCACCGTGGTCCTGGACAACGGCGGCTGGCAGGCGGTGCAGGAAGCCGTGCTGCGTGTCTACCCCGAGGGCGAGGCCGCCGCAAGCAGGCAGTTCCAGGCGCAGTTCTCCGGCGAGGTGCGCCGCTTCGACCAGGTGGCGCAGGCCTTTGGCGCGCATGGCGAATACGTGACGCAGCCGCTGCAGTTGCAAGCATCCCTGGCCCGCTGCATTGCCGCGGTAGACGCGGGCCAGGCCGCCGTGTTGCACGTGAAGATCGCCGCCCTCTAACCCGTAGGCTGGGCTCGCGCAGCGACCCCAGCTCCCCTCCAGCAGGAGACCCATGCCCCGCCCGCAGTTCCTTCGCCTCTTCTTGGCCGCCATCTGCGCCGCGCTTGCGCTGCCGGCGTTCTCGCAAGCGACAGGCGCCCCCTACCCCTCGCGTCCCATCCACATCATCGTCGGCTACGCCCCCGGCGGCGCCAACGACATCCTGGCGCGCATCCTCGCGCAGAAGATGCAGGAGGGGTTCGGGCGCGACGTGGTGGTCGAGAACAAACCCAGCACCGGGGCGATCATCGGCAGCGTCGCGGTGGCCAATGCCGCGCCCGACGGCTACACCTTGCTGATGGGAGCCAGCGGGCCGATCGTCTTCAATCCCGCGCTGTACCGCAAGCTGCCGTACAACCCGGTGAAAGACCTGGTGCCGGTCTCGATCGTCGGCACCTTTCCGCTGGTGCTGTCGGTGGCGGCGAACGCGCCCTTTCGCAACGTGGCGGAGCTCGCGGCGTACACGCGGGCGCACGTGGAGCAGTCGAATTACGGCGCGAGCTCGGCATCGTTCCAGCTCGCGACCGAACTGCTCAAGAGCAAGACCGGCATCCGTGCCGAGCACATCCCGTACAAGGGCAGCATGGAGTCGGTCAACGGGGTCGCCGCGGGGCAGCTCACGATGACGCTGGTCGACTCGGGCCCGGCCGTCGGCGCCATCAAGGGCGGACTGATGAAGGGGCTGGCCGTCACCTCGCCGCAGCGCATCGCCGCCCTGCCCGATGTGCCGACGATGGCCGAGCAAGGCGTGGACCTGATCATCCAGCTCTGGAGCGGGCTGCTCGCGCCGGCCGGCACGCCGCGCTCCGTGGTGGACCGGATCGCGGCCGAAGTGCAGCGCATCGTCAAGCTGCCGGATGTGCGGGCGCGCATGGCGGGGCTGGCGATCGAGCCGGCCGGCAGCAGCCCGGAGGAATTCGCGCGGGTGATCGCCAGCGAGATCCCGCTGTGGACCGGGGTGGCGCGGGCCAACAACATCCACGCGGATTGAGAGGCTGGGGGGCGGCCGCGCAGCCGTCCTACAAGCGCGGCCGCGCGCCGCGCCGAAGATAAAGGGCAGAAGAACGCGAGGAACACCATGGCGCTGCCGCATGCCAAACACCTGGACGTGATCAACGTGGGCCCGCTGGGCGAGGAGCTCCAGGGCCAGGTCAGCACCAGCCTGATCAAGACCGACCGCCTCCAGCTGCTGCACCTGGTGCTGGCGCCGCACCAGGACCAGCCGCAGCATCACGTCGACGACGAATGCACCATCCACTGCCTCGAAGGCGAAGTGGAGGTGGTGATGGGCCTGGGCGTGCGCAGGCTGCGCCCGGGCAATGTGATCGTGCTGCCGCCCAGGGAGCCGCACTCGCTGCGCGCGCGCAGCGAAGCCGCCGTGCTGGTGACCTTGTTGCTGCGCGGCGGCGATGCCGGCAACCAGGGCGGTGCGGGGCATCGGCGGGACCTGGACAAGGACACGCCGATCAAGCCTTGAAGGCGATCGTGCGCCGGGCCGCGGCCTGCGCGCAATGGCCGGTTGGCCGCCCGCGCGCCAGGGCGCACACTGCGCCCCCATGGACTGCCCTCTTTCCTCCGCTCCCGCGCAGCAGGAGATCCCTGCCGGCGCGATCCGCCGCCCGTGGCCGCAAGGCGGCTTCACCAGCGCACCGTACTGGGTCTACAGCGACCCCGCCGTCTACGCCCGCGAGCAGCAGGCGATCTTTCGCGGCAAGTCGTGGCACTACCTCGGCCTGGAAGCCGAAGTGCCTGATGCGGGCTGCTACAAGAACACCTACATCGGCGAGGCCAACGTGCTGCTCACGCGCGCCGAGGACGGCTCGCTGCATGCGATGCTCAATCGCTGCGCCCACCGCGGCAACATGATCTGCCGCGAGGCTTTCGGCCAGGCCGAGAAGCTGCACTGCGTCTATCACTCCTGGAACTACAACCTGAAGGGCGACCTCACCTTCGTGGCCTTCCGCAACGGGCTGCGCGGCGAAGGCGGGCTGCCGAAGGACTTCGAGCTGGCCGATCACGGGCTGCAGAAATTGCGCGTGGCTTCCATCGCCGGCGTGGTGTTCGCCACCTTCCGCGCCGACACGCCGCCGCTGGAGGAGTGGCTGGGCGACGTGGCCGACGGCATCAGGCGCGTGTGCCGCAAGCCGCTGAAGGTGCTGGGCTACGACACGCAACGCATCCACGCCAACTGGAAGGCATACCACGAGAACCCGCGCGACTCGTACCACGCGAACATCCTGCACACCTTCTACGGCACCTTCGGGCTGTCGCGCCAGTCGCAGGAGTCGGGCATGGTGCTCGATGCGTCGGGCCGGCACGTGTACTTCTATACCAAGGCCGGCACCGAAAAAGCTTCGGCCGACTACAAGGAGACGGCCTCGGCCCTGCGCTCGCACAACGAGGGCCTGATGCTGGAGGACCCCTCCATCCTGAAATGGCGCGACGAGTTCGGCGACGGCATCAGCGTGCAGATCCTCAGCACCTATCCCTCCTTCGTGCTGCACCAGATCGCCAACAGCCTGGCCACCCGCCAGCTGCTGCCCAAGGGGCCGGGGCGATGCGACCTGGTGTGGACCTATTTCGGCTTCGCCGACGACGACGCCGAGACCGAGCGCATGCGTCTCGTGCAGATGAACCTGGCCGGCTCCGCCGGCATGGTGTCGGTGGAGGATGCGGCGGTCTGCGAGATGATCAGGCGCGCCGTCGGTGACGGCGCCGAAGGCGAGTCGTACATCCGCATGGGCGGCAGCACGCTGGAGAGCGGCGGCAACAGCAAGCTCTCCGAGCGCGCGATCCGCAACTTCTGGCATGCGTACCGCGAAGACATGGAGATCTGACAATGCCTTTGTTGCATGCACAACATTTCCGCGGCGTCGAGAACCTGGTCTTCGAATGGGCCCGCGCCATCGACGAGAACCGCGTCGAGGACATCTGCGCGCTGCTCGCGCCCGAAGGCCGCTACACGGTCCAATCCCGCTTCAACGCCGACCGCAAGCTGCCGCACGCCTTGATGGACGCGCATTCGCCGGCGCAGCTGCGCGACCGCATCCGGTCCATGCGGCTGGCCAACATCTACGAGCCGCAGCATTACCGGCATCTGGTCTCGGGCGTGCAGATCGTCGGCGGCGACGTCGACAGCGGGTTGCAGGTGCGGTCCAACTTCGTGGTCGTGCGTACCATGGACCTCGACGGCGACATGAAGCTGTTCGCCGCCGGGCAGTGCGAAGATGTGGTCGACGTGAGGGGCGCCGAGCCGCGGTTCGCGCGCCGTCATTTCAAGCTGGACTCCCGCCTGGTGGAGACGCTGATGGTGATCCCGCTGTAGTGGCTCCGGGAGTAAAGGACAGACCATGATGAACCGCAGGAACTGTGTCGCGCTGCTGGCCGCCGCGCCTTTCGCCACGCTGGCCGAGAGCGCCTGGCCCAAGGGCACCGTCACCGTCGTCGTGCCGCTGGCGGCGGGCGATGGCGGCGACACCACCGCGCGCGTGATGTGCGCGGAGCTGTCGCACGATCTGGGCGTGCCGGTGGTGGTCTCCAACCGTCCCGGCGCGGGTGGCGCGCTGGGCGTGCAGCAGGTGATAGGCGCCAAAAAGGACGGCTACACGCTGCTGTTCACGCAGAACAGCCCGCTGACCGTGCGCCGCGTGCTGGAACCCACCGCCGCCTCGTACGATCCGCTGCGCGAGCTGGAGCCGCTGGCGATCACCACGCGCACGCCGTCGGTGCTGGTGGTGCGGCAGGACGCCCCGTTCAACAGCTTCCGCGACCTGGTCGCCTACGCGAAGAAGCATCCGCATGGCGTTCGCATCGGCAATGCCGGGCCCGGCTCGGCCGGCGACCTGAGCGTGCAGGTGGTCAATGCGCAGATCGGCATGGAACTGCCCTCGATCCCGTACAAGGGCGCGGCGCCGGCCGTGACCGACCTGATCGGCGGCCAGGTGGAAGCGGCGATCGTCGCCCTGGGCGCCGTGAGTTCGCACCTGAACAGCGGCACGCTCGCGGCGCTGGCCATCTCGCATCCTTTCCCGAAGCTGCCCACGGTGACCACGCTGACGCGGCTCGGGTATCGGCAGGACCTGCTGGGCGTGTGGTTTGCCTGGCTCGCTCCGTCCGGCGTGCCGCCGGAGGTGACGCGTGCGCTGCTGCCGGCCCTGCAGAAGGCGGCGCGCAGTGCGGAACTCGCGGCCCGCCTGCTGCCGCTGGGCATCGCGCAGGATTGGGTGCCAGGCAACAAGCTGGCCTCCGAAATCAGCGACGAGTTCGCGACGGTGACCGACCTGACCAAGCGGATGCAGCGCCGCAAGTCGTGAGAGCGGGTGATGGTGCGACGCAAGCGCCTGGCGTTGCCGGCTGAGCCGCGGGCCGTCCCCGATCCGCGCCTGCGCGTGGCACCATGGAGCGATGAAACAGCAGCAACAACAGACTGCGGGCGCGAGCCCCGATCTCAGGCACAACGAAGCGCAATCGCGCTATGAACTGATGGTGGACGGCGAGCTCGCCGCCCACGCCGACTACGCGCGCGAGGGCGACGCCGTGCGCTTCACCCACACCGAAGTCGTCCCCGAACGCGAAGGCCAGGGCCTGGCCGCACGCCTGGCCGCCTATGCGCTCGACGACGTGCGCACGCGCGGGCTGAAAGCCATCCCGCAATGCAGCTACATCGCGGGGTACATCGCGCGGCATGAGAAGGAGTACGGAGCGCTGGTGGTGAAGTAGGCCCGGCAGGAACACGTCATTGCGGCCTTGACCCGCAATCCACGGCGGCCTTCGCACGAGCGCAGCGTGGATCCCGGATCAAGCCCGGGATGACATGTATTTGAAGCAGAAAGAAAGAAGCCCGGCCGGTGCCGCGGCCCCTCACCCCAGCCCTCTCCCCGCCGGGGAGAGGGAGCAAGGCACGATCAGACGTTCGCCACCGCCACCGAGCGCGCGTTCAGATACGCCTCCAGCGCCTCCGGCCCGCCCTCGGAGCCATAGCCCGAGTCCTTGATGCCGCCGAAGGGCATTTCGGCGCTGGGCATGGCGGGCATGTTGACCCACAGCATGCCGACTTCGACGCGGCGCGTCAGCAGGTCGGCGTTCTTCAGGGACTTGGTGAACGCATAGCCGGCCAGGCCGAAGGAGAGCCGGTTGGCTTCCTTGATCGCTTCGTTCAGGTCCGTGAAGCTGCGCAGCGCAGCCACCGGGCCGAACGGCTCGTCGTTGAAGATCTTGGCATCGAGCGGCACGTCGGCCAGCACGGTCGGTTCCCAGAAGTTGCCGGCATCGCCGATGCGCTTGCCACCGGCCAGCACCTGCGCGCCCTTGCTCACGGCGTCCTGGTGGAATTCCGCCATCGCGGTCAGGCGGCGCGGGTTGGCCAGGGGGCCCATCTGCGTGCCTTCGGCCAGGCCGTCACCCACCTTCAGGCCGGACACGTACTTGACCATGGCCTGCGCGAACTCGTTCTTCACGCTCTCGTGCACCAGGAAGCGGGTGGGCGCGATGCAGACCTGCCCCGCGTTGCGGAACTTGGCCGCGCCCGCCGACTTCACCGCCAGCGCAATGTCGGCGTCCTCGCAGACGATCACCGGCGCGTGGCCGCCCAGCTCCATCGTCACGCGCTTCATGTGCTGGCCAGCCATCGCCGCCAGCTGCTTGCCCACCGGCGTCGAGCCGGTGAAGGTGATCTTGCGGATCACGGGGTGCGGGATCAGATAGCTGGAGATCTCGGCCGGGTTGCCGTAGACCAGACCCAGCACGCCGGGCGGCAGGCCCGCATCGGCGAAGGCGCGGATCAGCGCGGCGGCGGCGGCCGGCGTTTCCTCGGGGGCCTTGACCAGCATCGAGCAACCCGCCGCCAGAGCGGCGCCGACCTTGCGCACCACCTGGTTGATCGGGAAGTTCCAGGGCGTGAAGGCCGCGACCGGACCGACCGGGTCCTTGATCACCATCTGGCGCACCGAGAGATTCCAGCGCGAGGGCACGATCCGGCCGTAGACCCGGAAGCCTTCTTCGGCAAACCACTCGATGATGTCGGCGGCGGCCATCGCTTCGCCCTTGGCTTCGGCGAGCGGCTTGCCCTGTTCCTGGGTCAGCAGCGGCGCGATCTCGGCGGCCCGCTCGCGCATCAGGCCGGCGGCCTTGCGCATGATCTTGCTGCGGTCGGCGGCCGTCATGTCGCGCCAGGTTTCGAAGCCTTTCTGGGCGGCTTCGAGCGCACGGTCGAGGTCGGCCTTGCCGGCGTGGGCGACGCGCCCGATTTCCTTGCCGGTGGCGGGATTGAACACCGCCAGGGTACGGCCGTCGGCGGCGTCCTGCCACTGGCCATTGATGAAGAGCTGGGTATTGGGGTACGTCATGGCTGTCCCTTGAGCGGTTGCAGGCCGGAATCATACGTTGCACCCGCATGCCCCCTGCAGCGAGGTGGCGCACGCGGCCCCCGTGCCGCGCCCGCCCCGCCCCTCGCTCAATGAACGGCGGCCTCGACCTCGGGCATGGCCAGCTCGCGGCCCACCATCGCCCGGGCGTAGAAGTAGTTGTTGCGTGCCCGCTCGCTCATGTGGTCCAGGTCGACGTGACCCGCTGGATCGCAAGGGAAGGCAAAGCCGCGGCCGCTGTCGAAGAGCGACTGGAAGCGCAGCTGGAACTGGCAAGAAGCGGTCTGGCTCATGGCGTTTCCCCTGATCTCGATCAATGTTCCGGCAGTTGCGGCGGCCTCGGTGCGAGGGCTCTTGCCCCGGCGCGCCAGCCGCGCCGCAGCTGTCCATATGCACCGTTATGCATCAAGCATGCCGCCCCTCGAATATGCCG
>NZ_JAQGNQ010000137.1 GCF_028291745.1 Ramlibacter sp.
CGGACGTGTGATCGAGCGGAGAGTTTGGCTGCGCAGCAGTCAAACTCGCAGCGAGTTCGGCCGCGGGGGCCGCAAGACCGGCCAGCGCAGGTTTGCCCGATCGCGCCTGGCGCGATCGGGACGCCCCCGCCGCGCGCCGCAGCCCGCCCGCATGCGGCTTTGCCGCCCCGGCCGCTCGTCGTGCACGTCGCTCGGTCTCTGAACAGGGACATGCTGGAACGTGCCATTCCGGACAGCAGTGGGGCTTGACCCGGGATCCACGACGGCGCCTGCACGACCGCCGCATGGATTGCGGGTCAAGCCCGCAATGACATGCGGAGCACCTCAACCCCGCTCGTAGAACCTCTCCAGGAAATCCAGCTGCGCCTTTCGCCACCCGGCTCCAGGGAGGACTTCATCCCCCAGCACGAGGTGGTTGTCGTCGCCAACGCGATACGCATCCCACTGCGGCACCCCCGCGGTATTCGGGTTGCCCTTGCCCGCAAACGCGACCCAGGCCTTGCGCATGATGGCCGACAGCGCCTCATCGCGCGCATCGAAGTCGGCCTGCTCACCCGGCGCAGCGGCGGCGACATTGCCAAAGGCATGCGCCATTTCTTCGCCGTGATGCGGGCCGTCCACCTGCTGCGGCCGCCGGCGCGTGTACAGGTACTTGAAGGTGCGAGGTTCCCGCCGCGCCATGCATTGCGCGAGCAGGCGCGTGCCGTAGTTGAACTGCGTGTCCGCGAACATGGCTGCCACCGCGGGACGGGCCTGCGCATCGTCCGCCGCCGGATAGAGCGCCATCGCCTCGTCCTCGCAGCCGCCGAAATTCGATCGCACCTGTTCGCGCCAGGCCGCCAGCGTGTCCACCGGCCACGCGCGCGTGAGCAGCGTGCCCTCGTCGCGGTTGCTGCCGACGATCAGCGGCATGGCATGCATGCGGCCGGCCTGGAACGCGGGGCGCTCGTCTTCGGGCAGCAGCCAGCCGTCGCGGATCGGCCGCAACACGCGCGGCGTTGTGAGTCCGCGCACCGCGGGATTGAGCAAGGAGGTGCGCGCCAGCAGCTCCGAGGCGGGCAGGGCGCGCAGCGCCGCCAGGTCCGCGCCCAGTGCCAGCCCGGCACGCTCCGCATCCGGCAGCGTGGCCAGCGGGCGCGCGGCGCCCGGGCTGTGCAGGATCGCCTGGTCGAACAGCCCGCGCGCCGCGGGTGCCGCCAGCAGCAAGGAGATCGATGCCGATCCCGCCGACACCCCGAAAGCCGTGATGCGCGCCGGGTCGCCGCCGAAGGCCGCGATGTTCTCGCGCACCCAGCGCAGCGCCGCCATCTGATCGAGCAGGCCGTAGTTGCCGGACACCCCCTGCTCGGACTCGGCACTCAACTCACGATGCGCCAGGAAGCCGAACAGGCCGCAGCGGTAATTGAGCGTGACCAGCACCGCGCCCTCGAGCGCCAGTCGTTCGCCATCGCTGCGCAGGTCCGAGCCGCTGCCGCCGGTGAAGCCGCCGCCATGCAGCCACACCATCACCGGCAGTGCCGTGCCGCTGCCCACCGCGGGCGTCCAGACATTGACGTACAGGCAGTCTTCGTCCTGGCGCGGCGCGCGGAATTTCGCGTTGGGCGCCTGCGGGAAGTCGGGCCCGAAGGCGAGCGCATCGCGCACGCCTTGCCACGCCAGCGCCGGCTGCGGCGGCCGCCAGCGCAGCGGCCCAACGGGCGGTGCGGCGTAGGGGATGCCCAGGAACACGCCGCCTTCGGCGAGGCGGCGTCCGCGGACATGGCCCTCGCTCACGGGCACGGTGATGAATCGGGTCATGCGAATCTCCTCAGCGACGCCCGAGCGAGGGCGTCGGCGGTTCGGCCGCGAGCCGGCGGCGCACCTCGGTGGCCAGTTCCAGTAGGCGCTTGCCGCTGCGCTCCATCACGGCCTGTGTCTGCGTCACGGCCGATCCCTGCGAGTTGAACGCCATCAGCGTGCGGCCGTCGGCGTGCAGGAAGGGCACGGCCACCGAGTTGGTGATCTTCTGAAACGTGCCCGCGGCAATGCAGAAGCCGCGCCGGTCCACCTGCTCCACGGCGTCGTCGAGTTCCTGCTGCAGCTGTGGCCATTCCTTGCGGTAGTGGTCCTTGAGTTCTTCGTACAGCTGCGCGCGTTCCTGCGGCTGCATGGCGGCGATGCACGCGCGACCCATGGCCGTGCGGATCAGCGGCACGCGAAAGCCCACCCGCTGGCGGCGATTGGGATTCGGCTCGCCCAGCGCGTATTCGAGGTACAGGATGCTCAGGCCCTCGTGCACGCCCAGGCCCACGTTGGTCTTCGACTTCGCGGCCAGGTCTTCCATCAAGGGCCGGGCGATCGCCGGCACCGGCATGTTCACCAGGTAGGGATAGGCCAGGCTCACCACGCCCGCGGCCAGCTCGTACTTGCCGAACTCCGGCAGGTAGCGCAGGTAGCCCAGGTGCGTGAGCGTGAAGGTCAGGCGCGAAACCGTCGGCTTCGGCAGTCCGGTGGCGGCGGCGATCTCCACGTTGCCCAGCAACTTCTGATCGAGCTGGAAGGTGCGCAGGATCGCGAGCCCGCGCGCCACGGCGTTGTTGAAGCGGGGATCGTCGTCCTCGGTCTTGATCTGGATGCCTTCGGAATAGTCCGGCGACACCGGCTTGTCCTTGCGGCTGGGGCGCCCCACGTGTCCTCTCCTGTCATGCGTCCAAGCCGGCGAGTCTAGCCGCAGGGTGGAGGGGTCGATGGTCACAGGTCCAGCACCAGGGTGGCTTCCTTGCTGCCGGAACAGCAGACCATCATGACCTGGTTCGCGCGCTTCTCCTCGTCGGACAGCAGCGAGTCGCGATGATCCGGCGTGCCGGCCAGCACGCGGGTCTCGCAGCTGCCGCAGATCCCCTGTTCGCAGGAGGCCTGCACGGCGACCCCTTCGGCGCGCAGCGTGTCGAGGATGGTGCAGCCCTGCGCGACGAAGACGCTGCGGCCGCTGCGGGCAAGCTGCACGGTGAAGCCGCCCTCGGCCGCGACCGAGCTGGCAGCGGCAAAGCGCTCCAGGTGCACGTGGCCCGCGGGCCGGCCGGCGGCGGCGGCCTCGAAGGCATCCAGCATCGGCGCCGGGCCGCAGCAGTAGAGGTGCGCGTCGTGCGGAACGCGCGCCACGATCCCGGCCAGCGGCAGCGGCCGGCCGCCTTGTTCCGTGTCGACGTGCAGGTGCAGACCGGGGCCGGACAGCACCTCGAGAAACGCAGCTTCCTCGCGCCGGCGCACGCTGTAGTGCACCTCGAAGGAAGCGCCCAGTGCCCGCAGCCGCTGCACCATGCAGGCGATCGGCGTCACGCCGATGCCGCCGGCCACCAGCACGGTGTGACGCGCTTCCTCATGCAGGCCGAAGTGGTTGCGTGGCGCACCCAGCGACATCACCATGCCGACCTTCAGCTGGTCGTGCACGTAGCTGGAGCCGCCGCGGCTGTGCGCATCCTTCTTGATGCCGACGACGTAGCGCTGCGTCTCGCGCGGGTCGTTGCACAAGGAGTACTGGCGCACCAGGCCATTGGGCAGGTGCAGGTCGATGTGCGCGCCGGCCGTGAAGGCGGGCAGGGCGCCACCGTCCACGGCGCTGAACTCGTACCGGTGGATGCCTTCGGCGGCATAGCGGATGGCGGTGAGGCGGGCGCGCAGCAGGGCGCCGGCGGTCTGGGCAAGCACGTTCATGGCGGGACTCGAGGCGTCCATCGCGTTCAACTCCAGTCTGCGAAGCACAGGCCGGTGCCGGTGCCGGCGGGCGTGCGGTAGGCGGGGATGTATTCGATGCGGCGCAGGCTCAGGTGCTCCACGGCGCCCGCCATGCAGATCCAGTTGCGGATCTCGGAGCTGCCCGAGTTGAGCTGCTCGCGCGGCAGGTTGGCCAGCGCGTGCGCATCCTGCTCGCGCAGCGCGCGGACCACGCGGCCATCGAGCTCCTCGTCCACCGTGAAGTGGCTCAGGCCGCCGGAGGCCAGCACGCCGATGCGCTGCGGGCCGGGGAAGCTTTCGACGGCGCTGCGCAGCGCCTGGCCGAGGCGATAGCAGCGACCCGGCGTCGGCTGGTTCGGCGGAAAGTAGGTGTTGAGGAACACCGGCACCACGGGAATCGTCATGCCGCAAAGCAGGCGGTTGTGCACGAAGCCGAAGGCATGGCCCTCGCCATAGCCCTCGGCGAGCGTGCTGGCGCAGGAGAGGTCGAAGTCCTCCATCAGCGCGGCGATCAGGTGGTCGGCCAGCTTCGCGTCCAC
Source organism: Ramlibacter sp. (assembly GCF_028291745.1). Classification (GTDB taxonomy): domain Bacteria; phylum Pseudomonadota; class Gammaproteobacteria; order Burkholderiales; family Burkholderiaceae_C; genus Ramlibacter. The sequence goes on from NZ_JAQGNQ010000137.1 coordinate 4,254, forward strand.
CGGATAGTCGCGCGCCACGTCGGGCTCGAAGTATTTCGCCGAAGCGGCACGTGCCCAGTCGGGGCCAGGATGGCCCTTGAGCGGCACGTTGCGAATGGTCTCGCCGCGATAGAGCAGCACGGCCGGCATGTTGTCGTCGTCGTAAAGCTCCTTCTGGTCGTCGCCCACGACGATCAGCGTGTCGAGCTTGGCATTGCGCACCACCGCCGCCAGGCGCTCGACCTCGGCGAGGGCGCGCTGGTGCTTGTCGGCAAAGACCTCGGGCGAGAGCTGCGCCGCCACCTCCGGACCGGCGAGTTGCGCCAGTTCTTCGTAGTTGACCGGGCGCCCGTCCTTGCTGAGGTGCGGCCGGAAGCGGTCGCGTTCGATGAAGCGCGCCCAGTCGCCCACCGGGGCATTGAGCATGGGGGTGTGCGAGGTGCCGATACCCAGGACGATCTTGGCCATGTTCGCGTTTGCCCGGAGGCGGTAAATCGGAAAATGGAATTATATTTTGATTTCGCGCAAGGACACCCTCCAGACAACCCCTTATGCAGATGACCCCGCTGGGCCTCGCCGGCCTGTTCGTCCTCGAGCCGGATGTCAGCTCCGACGACCGTGGCCGCTACAGCTACTACTACAGCGAGCGGGACTTCGCGGCGGCGGGCGCGGCCTCGCATTACGTGCAGGAGCACGCTTCCTGCTATCCCTTGCGGCACACGCTGCGCGGCCTGCACTTCCAGCAGCCGCCGCACGCGCAGACCAAGGTGGTGCGGGTGGCGCGCGGGCGCATCTGGGACGTGTGCGTGGACATCCGCCGCGGCTCGCCCACTTTCGGGCACCACGCGGCGGTCGAACTGGCCGCCGGCGACTGGCGCCAGCTGCACGTGCCGCCGGGCTTTGCCCACGGCTTCTGCACTCTGGAGCCGGACACCGAGGTCACCTTTCGCCTGACCGACTACAACAACCGCGAGCACGCGGGCGGCCTGCTGTGGAACGACCCGGAGCTGGGCATCGCCTGGCCCTGCGGCGACCGGCCGGCCTGGGTGTTTCCCGCGGACCGGCAATGGCCGGCGCTGGCCACCCTCGACTCCCCCTTCCACCTCAGGAGACAAGCCTCATGACCAGCCGCCGTACCGCCCTGCGCGGTCTTGCCGCCGGTGCCGCCAGCGTGCTGGCTGGCCCCGCCCTGGCGCAGGACGACAAGTCCATCATCACCGTCCTGGTGGGCGCCGCCTCGTCGATGGACGCGGCCGCGCGGCTGGTCGCCGAGCAGTTGCACGATGCGTTGGCCCGCCCCGCCATCGTGGTCAGCAAGCTGGGTGCCGGCCAGCGCGTGGCGCTGAGCGAAGCCAGGCGCTCCGCACCCGACGGCCGCACGCTGGTGTTCGCCACCAGCGGTCCGTTCTCGGTCTATCCCTTCATCTACAACAAGCTCGATTACGACCCGGTGACTGACTTCACGCCGGTCGCGGGCATCTCGTATTTCGACGTGGCGATCGCCACCGGCCCCATGACGGGCGCCACCGACCTGAAGCAGCTGATCGAGTGGCAGCGTGCCCGCAAGCCGGGCGACGCGGTGTTCGGCTCGGCCCCGGGCAACGGATCGCTGTCGCACTTCGTGGGCCTGGCCACCGGCCTCGCCACCAGGGTGACGATGACGCACGTGCCGTACAAGGACAGCGGCGTCGGCATCCTCGATCTCGCGGGCGGCCGCCTGCCGATGCTGATCACGGGCCTGCAGCCGATGATCGAGCTGCACAAGGCCGGCCGCATTCGCCTGCTCGCCGTCTCGGGCGACACACGCTCGCCGCTGGTGCCCGAGGTGCCGACGCTCAAGGAAGCCGGCGTCAACGTGACCAGCAGCACCTACACCGGCATCTTCGGGCCGCCGAAGATGGCGCCCGATCTGGTCAGGCGTCTGCACGAGGCGATCGCGCCCATGCTTGCCAATCCGGCGATGCGCGAGAAGCTCGCGCTGCAGGCGATGACGCCCTGGTCCGCCAACGGCCGCCAGCTGGCCGCGCTGCTCGCCGACGAGCGCAAGAAGTTCGAGGTGCTGGTCAAGGCCACGGGCTACCAGCGGGAGGACGCATGATCCGCCGCCGTAGCGTGCTGGGTTCGCTGGCCGGTGCCGCGGCGCTGGCCGCGCCGGCGCTGCGCGCGCAGGAGGACAAGTCGCCGATCTCCATCGTGATAGGCACCGGTGCGTCGATCGACGTCGCGGCGCGCCTGATCGGCGAGCAGATCAAGGACGTGCTGGGCCGGACCGTGCTGGTGATCCAGAAGTTCGGCGCCGGCCAGCGCATCGCCGTCGGCGAAGTGCGGCGCGCCGCCCCCGACGGCCGCACGCTGCTGTTCTGCACCAACGGCCCGTTCGCGATCTATCCCAACATCTACAACAAGCTGGAGTACAACCCCGCCACCGACTTCACGCCGATCGCGGGAATCTCCAGCTTCGACGTCGGCATCGCCACCGGGCCCGCGACCGGCGCGACCGATCTGAAGCAGCTGGTGGAGTGGTGCCGCACGCGCAACAAGGGCGAGCTGGTGTTCGCGTCGGCCCCGGGCAACGGCTCGCTGTCGCACTTCGTCGGCCTGTCCCTCGGACTCGCCACCGGGCTGCGCTGCACGCACGTGCCCTACAAGGACAGCGGCCCCGGCGTGCTGGACCTGGCCGAGGGCCGCGTCCCCGCGATGATCACGGGCACCAACAGCTTCGTCGAGATGCACAAGGCGGGCAGGGTGCGCATCCTCGCCGTGTCGGGCGAGCAGCGCTCGCCGCGCCTGCCCGACGTGCCGACGCTGAAGGAAGCCGGCATCAACCTGAGCAGCGCCACCGTCACCGGGCTGTTCGGGCCGGCCAACCTGCCGCCGGAATTCACGCGCCGCATGTACGAGGCGATCGCACCGCTCTATGGGTCGCCTGTATTTCGCGAGCGGCTGGCCTTGCAGACCATGGCCGTGTGGCCGGCAACCGGGCCGCAGCTCGCCGCTTCGCTCGCCGAGGAACGCAAGCGCTTCGACCTGCTGGTCAAGACCACCGGCTACCACAAGGAGGACGCATGATCCGCCGTCGCACCGTGATGCGCTCGCTGGCGGCAGGCGCGGCCACGCTGGCCGTCCCGGCGCTGCGCGCGCAGGAGGACAAGTCGGTCGTCACCATCCTCGTGGGCGCAGCATCGTCGATGGACGTGACGGCCCGCCTGGTCGCCGAACAACTGCGCGAGGTGCTGGGCCGCCCGGTGGTGGTGGTCAGCAAGCTCGGCGCCGGCGGCCGCGTCGCGCTCAACGAACTGAAGCGCGCGCCGCCGGATGGCCGCACGCTGATGTTCTCCACCAGCAGCCTGTTCGCGATCTATCCGCACATCTACACGAAGCTCGATTACGACCCCGTCAGCGACTTCACGCCCATCGCCGGCGTGAGCTGGTTCGACCTGGGCATCGCCACCGGCTCGATGACCGGTGCGACCGACCTCAGGCAGCTGACGGCGTGGCAAGCGAAACAGGGCAGCGGCGCGATCTACGGGGCGGCGCCGGGCGCGGGCTCCTCCTCGCACTTCGTGGGCATCGCGTTGGCACAGGCCACGGGCGTGCCGCTCCAGCCCGCGCACTACAAGGACAGCGGCGTCGGCCTGCTCGATCTCGCCGCGGGGCGCCTGCCCATGCTGATCACCGGCACCAGCCCTCTGGTGGAGATGCACAAGGCCGGCCGCATCAGGTTGGTCGCGGTCTCCGGCGAGAAGCGCTCGCCGCTGGTGCCCGACGTGCCGACGCTGCGCGAGGCCGGCCTGAACATCACCATCCAGAACTCCGCCGCGCTCTACGGCCCGGCGAAGCTGCCGCGCGAGCTGGTCGACCGCATCCACGCGGGGGTGATGCCCATGCTGGCGCGCGGCGATGCGCTGGAGAAGATGGCGATGCAGGGCATGGTGCCTTTCCCCATGGATGGCAGGCAGCTCGCGGCGTGGCTCGCGCAGGAGCGCAAGCGCTACGAAGCGCTGGCCAAGGCCAGCGGCTACGTGCCGGAGACGCTATGAACGACCAGCAAGTTGCGGAGATGGGCGCGCAGTTCCTGCAGGCGCGCGGGCTCGGTGGCATCGAAGGCCGCCTGCGCCTGCTGGCGCTGCTGCAGCCGCAGGCGCACTACGAGGTGCTGGGCAAGCAGGTCGAAGGCGCCGACGCGGTCGCGACCGAACTCACGGGCGGCAGCAACGCCGAACTCGCGAGGCGCCTGGACTGGGCAGCGCCCGAGGTGCTGGCCGGTGGCCATCAGCTGCGCCTGCGCAGCAGCCGCCGCGCCGGCACGCGTGACCGCGAGCTGGTGCTGACGCTCACGCTCGCGGGCGATGCCATCGCGCTGGTGCAGGAGCAGCGCATGGCTGCTCCCCCCGTCGCGGCCCAGGCGATCGCGCTGCCGCAGGCGCTCAAGGACCGTATCGACGCGGCCCTGGTGCAGCGACACCCCATGCTGCTCGCGCACGTCGCGGCCGACGGCCAGCCGATCCTGAGCTTTCGCGGCTCGGTGCAGGTCTTCAGCGATGACCAGCTTGCGCTCTGGATCCGCAATGCCGAAGGCGGCTTCATCCAGGCGATCGCCGCCAATCCGCGCGTCGCGCTGATGTACCGCGACGAGGACGCGAAGGCGACCTACCAGTTCCAGGGCCGCGCGCGCGTCACGCACGAAGCGCAGGAGCGACAACGCATCTTCGAGCGCGCGCCCCCCGCCGAACGGGCCCACGATTTCGCGCAGCTCGGGGCCGCCGTGGTGGTGGACCTCGAGCGCGTCGAAGGTTACGCCGGACTCGGCCCGCAGGGCCAGGTCGACGGCATCCGCATGGTGCGCGCAGCGCAGCCCGAACAATGATTCCGATGGAGCAACGATGACACCGAAAGACAGCCAAGACCTCACGCGCGTTGCCGCCGGCACCGTGATGGGCGATTTCATGCGGCAGTACTGGATCCCGGCCGCCAAGTCGAGCGAGCTGGCCACCGACGGCACGCCCATGCGCCTGCTGTTGCTGGGCGAGAAGCTGGTCGCCTTCCGCGATTCCAGCGGCCGCCCCGGCGTGCTGGACCATGTGTGCCCGCACCGCAATGCCTCGCTCGTGCTGGGACGCAACGAGGAAGACGGCATCCGCTGCATCTATCACGGCTGGAAGTTCGACGTGAACGGACGCTGTGTCGACATGCCCAGCGTGCCGCCTTCGCAATGCTTCAAGGACAAGGTGCAGGCCAAGGCGTACCGGGCCGCGGACCGCAACGGCATCCTGTGGGTCTACATGGGCCCGCGCCAGGAAGACCCGCCGGCGCTGCCGATGGTGGAGGCCACGCTGCTCGAACTGCAGGACGTGGACATCTCCTTCATGATGCGCAGCTGCAACTGGCTGCAGTCGCTGGAAGGGGACATCGACACCTCGCACTTCGGCTTCCTGCACGTCGGCCACCTCGACCCCGACGATGTCCCCGAAGGCCATCCGCTGGAGCACACGGCCGGCGAACGCGCCCCCGAATACCATGTGCGCGACACGCCCTGGGGCACCACCTACGGCGCCTATCGCACCGTGAAGCCGGAGACGATCTACTGGCGCTTCGCGAACTACATGTTCCCGTTCTGGACGCAGACGCCGCAGGGCGAGTTCCCGGTCAACATCCAGGCGCGCGCCTGGGTGCCGCTGGACGACAGCCACACCATGATGATCTTCTGGCGCCGCCGCACCAATGGCCCGCGCGGCACCAACGAGCCGTTGAAGAACGGCAAACCGCTGGCCGGCGCCCGCCCGCAGGCGGATTTCCATCCGATCGACACGAGCTGGCTCGGTCGCTATCGGGTGGTCGCAGAAGAATCGAACGATTGGCTGATCGATCGCGAGGCGCAGCGCACCAATCGCATCTACTCGGGCATCGACCACATCGCCCTGCAGGACCAGGCGGTGACCGAGAGCATGGGCGCGATCACCGACCACGCGCACGAACACCTCGGCCCGGGCGACCTGATGATCGCCCGCACCCGCAGGCGGGCGCTGCAGGCGGCGCGCGCCTTCGCCGCCGGAGAGCCGGCGCCCGGCGTCGACGCGCCCGAGGTGATGATGGCCGCGCGCAGCGGCTTCTTCGAGATGCATCAGTCCGTCGAGTGGCAGCAGGCCTATGCCGACAAGATGCGCAGCGCCGACCGCGTGCTGAAGACCCAGGCGCAGCCCGAGGCGGTGCCCGCCAAATGAAGATCGTCGCGGCGGAAAGCCTGCATGCCGATGGCGGCTACCGGGCCTGCTCCTACCTCAAGCTCACCACCGACGAGGGGCTGGTGGGCTGGTCCGAGTACTACGACAGCTTCTCCGGCGCCCGCGTCGACCCGCTGATCCAGGACTTCGCGCGCCACGCGATCGGCATGGACCCGCGCCAGGTCGGGCGCATCAGCGAGACCCTGGTCGCGACGACCCGCCTCGCCGCGGGCGGCCTGGCGCAGCAGGCGATCGGCGCCATCGAGAACGCCTGCCTCGACCTCGCCGGCAAGGCGCTGGGCGTGCCGGTGCATGTGCTGCTGGGCGGCCCCTTGCGCGAACGCGTGCCGGTCTACTGGACCCACTGCGGCAGCTATCGCACCGGCCCGCGCGCCGCCTTCTACGAGGGCCTGGGCTATCCGCCCGTGCGCACGCTCGACGACCTGGCCGCCGTCGCCAAGGAGGCGGTGGCGCAGGGCTTTCGCGCGGTGAAGACCAACCCGGTGTTCTTCGACGGGGCCAAGCCCACCTTCTTCAGCGGCGGCTTCCGCATCGCACCGGGCTTCCTCGATCGTTCGCTGGACGATCGGCGGGTGAACGCCATCGTCGACCAGATGACGGCCTATCGCGAGGCGATCGGTCCCGACGTGGGCCTGATGCTGGACCTGAGCTTCAGCCAGCGCACCGAGGGCTACCTGCGCCTCGCGCACAAGCTGGAGCACCTGGAGCTCGCCTGGCTCGAGCTCGATATCAACGACCCGCAGGCGCTGGGCTTCATTCGCGCTCATTGCCGCACACCGATCGCCTCGCTCGAGTCGCTGCACGGCATTGCCGAATACCGGCCATTCCTGGCGCAGCAGACGGTGGACACCTGCATCATCGATCCGATGTGGAACGGCGTGTGGCAGTCGGCCCGCATCGCTGCCTTCGCCGATGCCTTCGAGATCACGATGGCGCCACACAACCCGGTAGGTGAACTCGGCACGCTCATGAGCCTGCACCTGAGCGCCGCCGCGCCCAACCTGCGCATCATGGAACTGCGCGTCGACGAGGCGCCGTGGACGCGCGACTTCCTCACGCATCCGCCGGTGCTGGAACGCGGCGAGATGATCGTGCCGCAGCGGCCCGGTTGGGGCACCGAGATCGATGAAGAAGCCTTGCGGGCGCGGCCCGCGCGGCAACGCTGAAAGGACGCGATTTGCGCATCGTCTATTGGGCCAGGCTGCAGTTGGCCAGGCAGGAAATCATCGCGGCCCTGGCCGCGCTGCCGGGCGTCGAACTGCAGGTCACGGCTTCGCTGGCCGAGACGCTGGCCGCCTTGCCCGGCGCGCAGGCCCTGGTGCTGGTGCACGGTCCGCAGGAGGAGGCGCAGCAGGTGTTCGCTGCACTGCGCGCCCCGGGCAACACGGTGCGCTGGATGCACTTCATCTCGGCCGGCCGCGAAGGCTACGAGGAACTGGGCTGGCCGCCCGGCATCGTCGTGAGCTACGCCGGCGGCGGGGTTGCCCCCGCGGTGGCGGAGCACGCGATGGCGCTGATGCTGGCCTTGTGCCGCCGGGTGCCCGACATGGTGCAGGTGGTGATGGCGCGCCGCGCCTGGGACCGCACGCTGCTCGCGCCCAAGGCGCGCTCTCTCGAAGGCGCCACGCTGGTGATCGTCGGCCATGGCCATATCGGCCGCGAGCTGGCCAGGCGGTCACGCTCTTTCGACATGCGCATCGTCACGGTGGCGCGCACGCCCCGGCCGGATCCGCTGGTGGATGAGGCACTGCCGCTTGCGTCCCTGCATGCGGCACTGGCGCAGGCCGACGTGGTGGCGGTCACGATCGCACTCACGCCGGAGACGACGCACCTGCTGGGCGAGGCGGAATTCGCCGCGTGCAAGAAGGGCGCATTGGTGATCAACGTCGCGCGCGGTCCGATCATCGACCAGCCGGCGCTGGTACGCGCACTGCATGCGGGCCAGATCGGCGGCGCCGGTCTCGACGTGAGCGACCCCGAGCCGCTGCCGGCCGACGATCCGCTCTGGAACGCGCCCAACGTGCTGGTCTCGCCGCACTTCGCCGGCTCCGGCAGTCCGCGCAGCGTGCAGCGGCTCGCGCAGGGCGTGGCCGACAACCTGCGCCGCCTGCTCGCCGGCCAGCCCCTGGAACACGTGGTTTCGCCATGAGGAGAGCAGACATGCAGACGCGACGTTCGGCGCTGCGCGGCCTGGCCGCGGCCGCTGGCCTGCTGGCAGTGCCGGCACTGCGTGCCCAGACCGTGCTGAAGCAGCTCACCATCGTGGTGGCCTTTCCCGCGGGCGGCGCGACCGACGCGGTGGCGCGCCTGGTGGGCGAGGGCCTGCGTGGCAAGTACGCGGAGACGGTGATCGTCGAGAACCGCGCGGGTGGCAGCGGCCGCATCGGCACCACTTACGTGAAGAACGCCGCGGCCGATGGCAGCGTGCTGCTGTTCACGCCGTCCTTTCCGCTGGCGATCTTTCCGCACATCTACAAGGCGCTGCCCTATGACGCGCTGCAGGATTTCGTGCCCGTGGCGACCACGTCCCGGGGCGGCTTCGGCCTCTCCGTGGGCCCGGCGGTGCCGGCCAGCGTGCGCACGGTGGCGGAATTCATCGCCTGGTGCAAGGCGCATCCGGACAACGCCACCTTCGGCGCGCCGGCCGGGGGCGGCCAGCATTTCGCCGGCGTGCAGTTCGCCAGGGCCGCGGCCGTGCCCCTGCGCATGGTGCCGTACAAGGGGGGCGCGCCTTCGGTGGTCGACGTGCTGGGCGGCCACATCGCCGCCGTGGTGACGCCGCTGCCCGAGGTGTTGCAGCACGTGAAGGAGGGCAAGCTGCGCATGCTGGCCACGACCACGGCGCAGCGCTCGCGCTTCACACCCGAGGTGCCGACGCTGCGCGAGCTGGGCTACGACGTGCTGTTCCAGGACTGGTCCGGCCTGGTGGCGCCGGCGCGCATGCCGCGCGAGATGGTGGCGCGCGCCAACGCAGCCGTCAACGAGGTGATCCGCTCGCCCGCGGGCACGCAGCGCATGCTCGATCTCGGCACCGAGCCCGACGCGCACACTCCGGAGAGCTTCGCCGTGCTTTATCGCTCGACGTACGAGCGTTATCGCGAGGTGGTGAAGGCGACCGGGTTCACGGCGGAGGATTGAGGGCGCGTGGCGCGACAGGTCGATGGAAAGGTCGGGGCTGAACAAGCCTGTTTCGAACGCAGAAGGCGCAGAAGGAGCGCAGAACACGCAGAAGAATCCAAGGAAACCTTGTCCAAGGAAGTTTCTTCTGCGTCTTCTGCGTGACTTCTGCGTCTTCTGCGTTCAGCCCGGCGCAGCCGTCCGGCAACGCACCACGCGCGGCACTCGTCGGGCTCGCAACGGCGCGGGCTTCAGAGGTCATCGCTGGCTTGACCCAGCGATCCTTCCCACCTCATCCCCAAACCGCAAGCGCATCACGTCGTCGAAGCCCGCATCCGCCGGCGCGACGATTCCGCCCGCGCGCACACGGTAAGCCTCCGGTTTGTCCTGCCCCAGCGGCACCTCGCCCGCCGTCGCAGCACGGGCGGCTTCCAGCATGACGCGGCGGAACTGCACCACGCCGATGTCGGTGGGGCCCAGCAACTCGCGCGTGCGGTCCGCGATGCGGCCCTGGCTGTCCTGGATGGCCGCGTCCTGTTCCGAGACGCCGACGATGCCGCTGAAGTTTTCGGTCTTCTGCAGCCGACGGTCGATCAGGTAGTCGTTGCCGCGATTGCGGATCGGCATCCAGTTGCTGTCCATCTCCGGGTACACCGCGCCCCCCGTCCGGTAGCTGCGGATCTCCTCCTGCGTCAGCGGCCGCGTCGGGTTCCACGAGTACAGGTAGACCCAGCACGACTCGTCGTCGATCGGGATCCAGGTCTGGCCGTGATACGTCTGGCCCTCGGTGGCGCTCGGTGTGTAGGCATGGCTGGGCAGCAGGTACTGCGCGATGCGCCAGTACAGCGAGCCAGCGCCGGCGCGGCGCGAGGCGCCCAGCACCAGCCCGCTGTCGTGCTTCCTCACCTCGTAGCGCGGACGGGTGTCGTCGCGCATCCAGCGCACGTGGTCCTCGCCCATGGACTTGGCCGAATAGCCGCGGGTGGCGCGCGCGGCCTTCTCGGCCAGCTCCGCATCCGATGAAGCGACCGGCTGGTGCAGGAAGGAGAAGTGCGCGGTGTCCACGCCGCCCTCGGCCGCTTGCGCCCAATTGCACTCCTGGTATTTCTTGGAGACGTGGCGGTGCGTTGCCGGCACCAGCGCGAACTCCATCTGCGGCAGTTCCGGCACGCGCTGCGCATCGCCCATCCAGGCCCACACCAGGCCGCCCCATTCGCGCGTGGGACAGGCGCGGATGCGCGCCTTCTCGCACAGGCGCGGCATGGTCTCGGGAGGAATCGTCGGCATGTCGACGCATTCGCCGCGCGCATCGAACTTCCAGCCATGGAAGGCGCACCGGATGCCGCCTTCCTCGTTGCGGCCGAAGAAGAGGTTGGCGCCCCGGTGCGGACAGCGCGGCTCCATCAGCGCCACGCGCCCCGCGCTGTCCCGAAAGGCGATCAGTTCCTCGCCCAGCACCTTCACGCGCACCGGCGCGCCGTCGCGTTCGGCGACCTGCTCGGACAGCAGGACGGGAATCCAGTAGCTGCGAAAGAGCGTCCCCATGGGCGTGCCCGTACCGGTGCGGGTCAGCGTCTCGTTGTCTGGGCGACTCAGCATCTTGTGTCTTCCTTCAGGCGCTGGCCGTCTCGGGCTGCACCCACCGGCCGGCCAGCGCATCGGCGGTTTTCACCAGCAGGCCCAGGTCGGAGCCGAGGCACACCATGCTGGCGCCCGCGTCCACGTACATCTGTGCCTGCGCCTCGGGTGCGAGGATTCCGGCGGCCTTGCCGGCGGCGCGGATGCGTCGCACGCCCGCCACCGCGTGTTCCACCACGACGGGATGCGTGGGCTGCGCGAGATAGCCGAGATCGGTGGCCAGGTCCACCGGGCCGATGAACAGGCCATCGACGCCGTCGACCGCGCAGATCGCATCCAGGTTGGCCAGCCCTTCGGCGCTCTCGATCTGCAGCAGCAGGCAAACGCGATCGATCGCGGTGGTGTAGTAGCCGGCGTGGCGCCCGTAACCCGTGGCACGCACGCTGCCGCCGACACCGCGAATGCCGTGCGGCGGATAGCGCACGGCGCGCACCGCGGCCAGCGCTTCGTCGGCCGTGCGGATGTTCGGCACCATGACGGTGTCTATGCCCAGGTCCAGCACCGGCTTGAACAGCACGGGATCGGCGGAGGGCATGCGCACCAGGCATTGCGTTCGTGTGGGCGCCAGCGCGAGTGCCTGCGTGAGCAGGGTCGGCAGGCTGGTGGGCGTGTGTTCGGCGTCGAACATCAGGAAGTCGAAGCCGCAGTCGCCCAGGGCGTCCGCCGTCTGCGCGCTCAGCGACATGCAGAAAAGGCCGAACTGCGGCAGGCCGATGCGCAACTTCTGCTTGAAGGGGTTGTGGGTGGCGATCATGAAAAGATGGCGATGCCTGCCGCGTGCCAGGCAGATGCGGGGCCGCGCCCCGGGAAGGACTTCATTCGGGCCGCAGGCCCGCATCGGCCGTGAACTGCCCCCACAGCGCGATCTGTGACTTCACGTAGTCCTCCAGTTCGCGCGGGGTGCTGCCGAAGATCTCTATGCCCAGTTCCGCGCCTCGTTCGCGCAGGTCGGGCCGATTGAGCACCGCCACCAGTTCGCGGTTGATGCGGTTGACGACGGGCGCGGGCGTGCCCGCCGGCGCGAACATGCCGAACCAGGCGACGACGTTGAAGCCCGGATATCCGGCCTCGGCCATCGTGGGCACATCGGGCAGCGAGGGAAAGCGCCTGTCGGCCAGTACGGCCAGCGCGCGCATCCTGCCAGCCTTCACCATCGGCGCGGCCGCCGCCAGGTCGATGAAGGCGAACTGCACCTGGCCACCGAGCAGGTCGGTCGTGATCTGCGGCGAGCTCTTGTAGGGGACGCGCAGGAATTCGACGCCGGCGTTCTTGCCCAGCTTGCTGCCCGACACCATGCCGAAGCTGTTGGCCGCGCCATAGCTCACGGTGTTGGGCGCCTTGCGTGCGGCCTCCACCAGGTCCGCCATCGTGCGGTAGCGGCTGCTCGCCGGCACCAGCACGAAGAAGGTCAGGTTGCCCATCTTGCTGATCGCGGCGAAGTCCTTCACCGGGTCGTAGCGCAGTTCCTTCAACAGGTGCGGGTTGGCCGCGTGCGTGGTGTTGGTCGTGAACAGCAGGGTGTTGCCATCCGGCCTGGCGTGCGCCACGGCCTCGGCCGCGAGCACGCCGTTGGCGCCGGGCCGGTTGTCGATCAAGGCGGCCACACCGAGTGCCGTGCCGAGGTATTGCGCCACCATGCGCGCGTAGACATCGGTGCCGCTGCCGGGCCCGAAGGGCAGCACGATGCGCAGCGGCCCGTCGATGCGGTCCGACTGCGCGCGCGCCGATCCCGCCGTCGCGGCCAGCGCCGCGACGAGCAGTTCGCGCCGGCGCAGGAGGGCGGCCAGGCCAGCGGGGCGGTCGTGCAGGAGACGGGGCATGGGCATGTGGCCATCATGGGGACAAGGCCGGCGAGGCACAATCGACTTTTCCGCCGACAATGTGAGGAAAACTCACAGCTGGCCCTCACCCCTTTCCGATGAAGCGACTGCCGCCCCTGAACGCGTTCAAGGCCTTCGACGCCGCTGCGCGCCATCTGAGCTTCACTGCCGCGGCGGGGGAACTGAGCGTCACGCATGGCGCGGTCAGCCGCCAGATCGCGGCGCTGGAGCGCGAGCTGGAGATCGCTCTGTTCGTGCGCGGCGCCCGCGGCCTGAAACTCACGCAAGAGGGCGCGCAGCTTGCAGCCGCCGTTGACGCCGCCTTCGGCACCTTGCGTTCGGCGGTGGAGCGGCTGCGCCAGGACGGTCCCGCATCGGCCCTGCGCGTGAGCGTGCCGCCGACGCTGGCCATGCGCTGGCTCATTCCGCGCATGACGGCCTTGCACCAGGCGCATCCGCGGCTGCGCATCGAACTGTCCACCTCGACCGAGGCCGTGGACTTCGACCGCGATCCCTACGACGCGGCGATCCGCCGCGTGACGCGCGCACCGGCCGGCGTGCTGGCCGAACGCTTCCTGGACGCGCGGCCGGTACCGGTGTGCAGCCCGGCCTACCAGAAGCAGCAGCGCATGCGCGCACCGGCCGACCTGGCGCGCGGGACCATCATCCTCACGCGTTCGGAGCCGCAGGCCTGGCCCGACTGGCTGAAGCAGCACCGCGTGGCGCGCGGCCCCGGGGCCGCGACACTGACCTTCGACCAGCTGTATTTCTCGTTGCAGGCGGCACTGGATTCGCTGGGCGTCGCGCTGGCGCCGACGTCGCTGGTGCAGGAGGACCTGCGCAAAGGCCGGCTGCGTGCGCTGGCGCAGCCGCAGGGGCCGGTCACGCCCGCCTATGCGCTGCTCTCGCCCCGCGTGTCGCCGCGCCATGGGGCGATCCGCACGCTGGGGGAATGGTTGAAGGCGGCGGGGGCGGAATGACGAATGACGGCGGGCCCGTCATTGGTCCTTGGTCACCAAGTCAGAAGCCGACCTTGTCGGGGCCCTTCAGGTTCAGGATCGCGCGCGCCTCGTCGGGCGTGGCCACCTCGAGGCCGAGTTCTTCCAGGATGCGGCGGATGCGCGCGACCTGTTCGGCGTTGCTCGTGGCCAGCTTGCCCGGGCCGCCCCACAGGCTGTCCTCGAGGCCGACGCGCACGTGGCCGCCCATCACCGCGGACTGCACGGCGCTGAACATCTGGTTGCGGCCGGCGCCCAGCACGGACCACTGGTAGCTGTCGCCGAACAGGCGATCGGCCGTGCGCTTCATGTGCGAGATGTCCTCGGCGTGGGCACCGATGCCGCCGCGCAGCCCCAGCACCGACTGGATGAACAGCGGCGCTTTCAGCATGCCGCGCTCCTGGAAGTGCGCCGCCGTGTACAGGTGGCCGATGTCGTAGCACTCCAGTTCGAAGCGCGTCTCGTTGGCACTGCAGGAGTCCAGCACGAAGGCGATGTCGCGGAAGGTGTTCTTGAACACGCGGTCGTCGCTCTCCGCCAGGTAGGGCCGCTCCCAGTCGTGCTTGAACTCCTTGAAGCGGTTCAGCATTTCATACAGGCCGAAGTTCATCGAGCCGAGATTGAGCGATGCGACTTCGGGTTTGAGCTGCAGCGCCGGTTGCAGCCGCTCCTTCACCCCCATGGTGGGCGCGCCGCCGGTGGTGAGGTTGATGACGACGTTCGACGCCTTCTTGATCTGCGGCAGGAAGCGCATGAATGCTTCCGGCGTCTGGTCCGGCCGCCCGTCCTCGGGGTTGCGCGCGTGCAGGTGCACGATGGCGGCGCCGGCTTCGGCCGCACCGAGCGCCGCATCGGCGATCTCCTGCGGCGTGACCGGCAGGTAGGGCGACATGCTCGGTGTGTGGATGGAGCCGGTCACCGCGCAGGTGATGATGACTTTGCGTTGGGCCATGGAGGTCTCCTCAGGAGGTGCCGAGCGCGCGGGCGAGCAGGGCAGGGTCGTTGACGGTCAGGTCCTGGCCGCGCAGGTCGGCGGGCCGGGTGGCGGCCAGCCAGGCGATCACGTCGGCCGAGCGTTCCGGCGGCGCCAGATCGGTCTTGGGAATGCGGCTGATCTCGTTCATGCCGGAGCCGCGGATGCGGTCCTGCATCGCGGTGTCGACCAGGCCCGGCTGCAGGCCATACGCGGCGACGCCGCGGTCGCCGTACTCGTGGGCGAGGCAGCGCGTGAGCATGGCCAGGCCGGCCTTGGAAGCGCAGTACGCGGACCAGCCCTCGCGCGGCGTGTGCGCGGCACCGGTGGAGAGATTCACCACCGAGCCCTGCACCTGCAGCAGCGCGGGCAGCGTCGCGTGCAGCACGTGGTACGCGCCAGTGAGATTGCTGGCCAGGGTCGCGGCCCAGGCCGCCGGGTCGGTGTCGGCAATGTGGCCGATGGGATCGATCTGGCCGGCATTGTTGACGACGCAATCGATCCGGCCCCAGGTCTCGAGCGTGCGCTCGACCGCCGCACGCACGCTGGCAAGGTCGGTCACGTCGCAGGCCACGACGAGGCAAGGTTGTGCCGCCGCGCGGACGGCGGCCGCGGCGCTTTCGGCTGCTTCTGGCCGGCGCACCGCAACCACGGGCGCGAAGCCGCGGCGGGCAAGCGCCACGGCGGTGGCGGCGCCAATGCCGCGGGCGGCACCGGTGATGAAGGCGACGCGGGTGGGATGGGGGGTGCTGGTCATGAAGGGGTTTGAATTCGCCGGAGCGCTATCTATGCCGACCGGGGGAGTGTGCACCACGCGCAGGCGCGCACACTCGTTGCGAACCCGCAGGAGGAGGACTCCATGGCCGCAGCAGCTCCCCGCTTTCGCAAGATCGTCGTGGCGATCCACGGCGTGGGCGACCAGAGCCATGCCGAGACGATCCGCTCGGTCGCCTCGCAATTCGGCTCGCGCGTGCACCCGCCACTGCCCTTGATGCCGCTCGGCTACTTCAGCGTCGACGGCGGCGCCAAGGTGAAGGTGAGCGGCCTCGATCTGCCGCCGTCGCGGGCGCAGGACGCGGACTGCGCGCAGCTGCAGGAACTCGCGGCCATCGGCTTTGCCGAGGTCTACTGGGCCGACATCCCGCGCGGTGCCGTGAAGGCGGGCGACACCATCGAGGAAACGAAGGCCTGGGCCCGCACGGTCGTGAGCCGCTGCGAAGGCGTTTACCGCAAGCGGCAGCAGGACGCCGATCTGCTGCCCCACGACTTCGAGCGGGTCGCCGGCGTGATCGAGGAGATGGTGGAGTCGGTCCAGGTGATCGAGAACCTCTGCACGGTGGCCGACAAGATGGGCCTGTTCAAGTTCGACGTCGCGCCGCTGCTGCGCGACTACGTGAACGACGTGCAGGTGGTGACCGAGTTTCCGGCGCTGCGCGAGCAGATCGTGGGCCGCTTCCACAAGGCCATGGCCGGCATCGTCGAGGAGTTCGGCAGCGACGACGGCCTGCCCGAGATCTACATCGTCGCCCACAGCGAGGGTACGGTGATCAGCTTCATGGCGCTGCTGCAGGCGCTCGCGGGCACGGAGGTGCGCGACCCCGAGGCGGCACCCGACGCGCAGCCGACGCTCGTGCCCACCACCTGGGTCGACCACGTGCGCGGCTACATGACCATCGGCTCGCCCATCGACAAGCACCTGCTGCTGTGGGAGCGCCTGTGGAATCCCTTCCGGCCCCGCGACGGGCAGTCCGTGTTCACGCGGACACCGCGGCAGCGCATCGACTGGCGCAACTACTACGACCTCGGCGACCCGGTGGGCTTCCAGCTGGACACCGCCTACGAATTCCTGCGGGAATGCGGCTGCAAGGCCTTCGAGTTCCCGGCATCGCACGACATGGGCTTCGCGCGGTATCCGCTGCCCGGCAAGGCCCACGTGGACTACTGGCACGACGCCCGCGTGTTCGGCCACTTCATCGACCACGTGGTGCTGCGTCTGCCCTCGGTGCTGACCGGCAGCCGCACCGGCGACCGGCTCGATCCCGCGCGTCCGCCCGACCGGCTGTGGGCACGGCTGGTCTGCTACGCGCTGCCTTATGCAGTGATGCTGCTGCTGCATTTCCTGGCCGTGTACCTGCTGTTCAAGGGTGTCACTGCCTACAGCAAGCACCCGATCAGCTTCTGGGACGTGGCAGAGCCGGTGACCGTGCTGGCATGGCTGCTCGCCTGGGTCACCGTCACTGCACGCATGCTGCGGCTGTTGAAAGTGCGCTTCGATCGCGGCTCGCACCTGCTGATGTTGCTGGGCTTGCTGGTGGGTTTCGCGCTGCCCTCGGCGTTGCTGGTACTCCGGGTGCACACGCTGCCGTCCGCGGAGATCGTCGCCGCCGCCGTCATCATCATCACGGTCGCGATCAGCCTGGTGCCGCGGCGCCGGGGCATGGACCGCATCGTGCTGGTCAGCTCCGGGTTCCTGGCCGCGATCGGCTTTGCCTGGTGGCATGTCCATCGCGGAGGGGTCGATGCGGCGCTGTGGCCACTGGT
This sequence comes from Ramlibacter sp., assembly GCF_028291745.1. GTDB lineage: Bacteria > Pseudomonadota > Gammaproteobacteria > Burkholderiales > Burkholderiaceae_C > Ramlibacter. The sequence continues at coordinate 21,562 of NZ_JAQGNQ010000137.1, forward strand.
TCTCGGCGGCGCGGCCTTCCTCTATCTCTGGTGGCTGGGGATCCTGGTGTTCGATCTGTCCTTCGTGTGGCACCGCTACATCCGGCACGCGGTGGCGCAGGACAAGCTGATCGAGTGGGCGCCGGGGGTGCAGGCCCGCAAGGCGGCGCGGCGGCAGGCGCGGCTGGGGGTGCTGGCGGAGGCCGACTTTCAGCAGCCGGCGTGAGGGGAGTCGGCAGCCAGCCGCCAGAACGGCAAACGCCACCCGAAGGTGGCGTCCTGCATGTGGCGGCGAAGCGATTCAGCCCAGCACGTCGACCGCCAGGTCAGCGGCGCGCTCGGCGCCCCGGCGCACGTTCTCGATGTGGCGCTGGGTCTCGACGGGCAGTTCGGCGGTGTTCAGGCCGTCCCACTTGTTGCGGCCCTTGACCGACAGGTTGTAGTACACCGAGACGCCTTCGCGGATCTTCTGCTGGTACTGCTGGGGCGGCAGGTTCAGCGGCGCGATCTTGTCGGCGGCCCATTGCGCGCCGTGCTTCATGTTGATGGCGGCGGCATACACGGCCTGCACGGGGTCGTTGGGGTTGTCCAGGCCCAGGCCCTTGGCCGTGCGCGGCTCGAACTGCGCCAGGCCCTGGCTGGTCACGCCGTTGCGGCCCAGGCCCTTGCGCGGCACCCAGGAGGTCTCGGCGTTGATCACGCCATAGACGTCTTGGAAGGAGAGGCCGACCTGCTGCAGGCCGGCGCGATCGGCCGCGGCCTGCGCCAGCAGCAGGCGCGAGGCGGGGTCGAGGGTCTTGGCGTTCTCGCCGCCGAACTTGATCGGCACCCACTTCATGCGGGCACGCAGCGCTTCTTCCGAGGCGAAAGCCACCGCGGCGCGGGCCACGGGCGCGGCGAAGCGCACGGCCGGCATGGCGGAGGGCGTCGCAGCAGCGACCGCGGCGACGGCGGCAGCGGCCGTGTGCGTCACGGCGGCAGCGGCGGCAGTGGTCGCAGCGACCGGGGCCGTCACGGAAGGAATCAGCTGGCTCGACAGGGCTGCGACGGCGCCGAGGGCGACGAGGATGGCGGTGGCGCGGAAGTTGATGGCTTGCGTGATGGTCTGCATGAGTCTTTCGTGTCTTACCCGTGTAGGAGGTTTCTGATGGACATGTAGGACACGCGATAAGTTCTAAGCTCAGGCAGGGAGAATTCGAGGGTTAAGCTGTCTGTCATGCGAATCCTGCTGGTGGAAGACGATGCAATGATCGGCAAGGCTGTGCTGGACGTCCTGCGTTCCGAGCACTACGCCGTCGACTGGGTGCGCGATGGCATGGCCGCCGACGCCGCTCTGGTGGCTGAGCGGTACGATCTCGTGCTGTTGGACCTGGGCCTGCCACGCGCCGATGGCCTGCAAGTGCTGAGGCAGCTGCGCGCGCGCCGCGATGCCGTGCCCGTTCTGGTGGCGACCGCCCGCGATGCGGTGGGCGATCGCGTGGCCGGTCTCGATGCCGGCGCCGACGACTACATCGTGAAGCCCTACGACACCGATGAACTGCTGGCCCGGGTGCGCGCGCTGCTGCGCCGCAGTGCCGGCCGCGGCGAGCCGCTGATCAGCCACAAGGGCCTGGAGCTCAATCCCGCCACCCGCGAAGCGACCCTGGGCGGCGCGCCCCTCAATCTTTCCCCGCGCGAATGGGCCCTGCTGGAGCCGATGCTGCAGCGGCCCGGGGTGGTGTTCTCGCGCGCGCAGCTCGAACAGAAGCTGTACAGCTGGAAAGAAGACATCAGCAGCAACGCGGTGGAGGTCTACGTGCACGGCCTGCGCAAGAAGCTCGGGGCCGACTTCATCCGCACCGTGCGTGGCCTGGGCTACGTGGTGCCGCGCGAATGAGCAAGCAGGAACGCGTGCGCGCCCCCTGGTCCTTGCGGCGGCGCCTGCTGTGGCTGGTGCTCGCGGCGATCGTGATCGTCACCGGCCTGCAGGCCGCCAGTGCCTATCGCTCCGCGCTGCGCGAAGCGGACCGCATGTTCGACTATCACCTGCAGGAGGTCGCGCGCTCGGTGCACGGCGGCGTGCCCTTCGCGCCGGGGGCGAACGACTCCGAATACTCGGTGCAGGTCTGGGGGCCGGACGGCACCACGCTGTACCGATCCAACGGGCGCGAGATGCCGGCGCAGGCCGTGCTGGGCTTCTCGGATTCGCGCGTGCAGGGCGTGCGCCTGCGCATCTACACGTTGCAGACGCCGGAGCACACGATCCAGATCGCCCAGGACCTCGATGCGCGTGAGGCCCGTGCCCGCGCGCTCGCCGCCAACGCGGTCACGCCCGTGCTGGTGCTCGCGCCGCTGCTGATGCTGGCCATCGGTGCCGTGATCGGCGGATCGCTGGCGCCACTGGCGCGCATGCGCCGGCAGGTGGCGACCCGCGCGGCGCACGATCTCTCGCCCCTCAGCGCGGTGGGCGTGCCGCTGGAGGTCGAGCCGCTGGTGGGTGAACTCAACGCGCTGTTTGCACGGGTCCGTGACACGCTCGAGGCCCAGCAGCATTTCGTCGCCGATGCGGCCCACGAGCTGCGCTCGCCGCTGACGGCGCTGCGTCTGCAGTTGCAGGCGGCCGAGCGAGCGCGCGACGAGGAGGCACGGCGCGCCGCGGTGCAGGCGCTCGGTGCGGGTGTCGAGCGCGCGATTGCGCTGGTCGAACAGCTGCTGGCGCTGGCGCGGCTGGAAGGCGCCGCGGCCGGCGCGGGAGAACCGGTCGACCTGGAGCAACTGGCACGCGAGACGGTCTCCGAACTGCTGCCCACCGCGCATGCCCGCAACATCGACCTCGGCCTGGCGAGCAGCGAGCCGCTGGTGATTGCCAGCCGGCGAGAGTCCCTGCACCTGATCCTGCGCAACCTCCTCGACAACGCGATCAAGTACACGCCACCGGGCGGCCGCGTCGACATGGCCATGGGCAGTGACGGGCCCACGTGCTGGCTGACGGTGGAAGACAGCGGCCCCGGCATTCCGCCAGCGGAGCGGCAGCGCGTGTTCGACCGCTTCTACCGTTTGCCGGGCACCGAGGGCGCCGGCAGCGGTCTGGGCCTGGCGATCGTGCGCACCGTGGCCGAGCGTCTGGGCGGCGAGGTGCGCCTGGACAATTCGCCCAGCCTCGGCGGATTGCGGGTCGAGGTTAGGCTGCCCATCCGGGCCGAGGCGTCTTAAGCTTGCTCTAAGACTGCGGCCTCAGATTCGAGGGGTCCCGAATTCACCCCCCTTGAGGAAAGCCCCATGAAGAACCCGAATCTGAAGGCCGCGCCGCTGGTGCTGGCCCTGCTGGGCGCCGGCGCCGTTGGTGGCGCTGCCGTCGAGATGCTGCATCACGGCGGCGCGCCCGCCACCGCCGCCGTGTTGGCGCCGGTGCAGCCCGCCACGGTGCCGTCGCCCAATGGCGGTGGCAGCAGCGTCGTGATGCCTGACTTTCCGCTGATCACGCAACGCTACGGCCCCGCGGTGGTGAACATCAGCGTCAGCGGCCATGCGCCCGCCGGCGCCGAGGGCGGCGATCCGCTCGAATTCTTCCGCCAGTTCCAGCGCGGCGGCAAGCCCCAGCGCGACGTGCCGGTGCGCGGCATGGGCTCCGGTTTCATCGTCGGCGCCGACGGCATCATCCTGACCAATGCGCACGTGGTGAAGGACGCCACGGACGTGACCGTGAAGCTGACCGACCGGCGCGAGTTCAAGGCCAAGGTGCTGGGCAGCGACCCGAAGACCGATATCGCGGTGCTGAAGATCAACGCCTCCAACCTGCCGGTGGTGACGATGGGCAGCAGCGACAACCTGCGCGTGGGCGAATGGGTGCTGGCCATCGGCGCGCCCTTCGGCTTCGAGAACACGGTGACCGCGGGCGTGGTGAGCGCCAAGGGCCGTTCGCTGCCCGACGACAGCGCCGTGCCCTTCATCCAGACCGACGTGGCGGTGAACCCGGGTAACTCGGGCGGGCCGTTGTTCAATGCGCGCGGCGAGGTGGTGGGCATCAACTCGCAGATCTACAGCCAGTCGGGTGGTTACCAGGGCGTGTCGTTCGCGATCCCGATCGACCTGGCCAGCCGCATCAAGGACCAGATCATTGCCCACGGCAAGGTGGAGCACGCGAAGCTGGGCGTGGCGGTGCAGGAAGTGAACCAGACCCTGGCCGACTCCTTCGGCCTCGACCGGCCGGAAGGCGCGCTGGTGGCGAACGTGGAGAAGGGCAGTGCGGCGGACCGCTCGGGCCTGCAACCCGGCGACGTGATCCGCACGGTGAACGGCAAGCCGATCATCTCCTCGGGCGACCTGCCGGCGATCGTCGGCCTGTCGCAACCGGGCGAGCGCCTGGCGATGGACGTGTGGCGTGCCGGCAAGCGCGTGCGGCTCACGGCTGAACTCACGCGCAGCGGCGACAAGGTGGCGGCTGCCACCGCGCCGGCGGACGGTTCGGGTGGCCGACTCGGCCTGGCCCTGCGGCCGCTGGATCCGCAGGAGCGGCAGGAAGCGGGCGTGCGCGCCGGTGTCGTGGTCGAGGACGTCGCCGGTCCGGCGGAAGCGGCTGGCGTCGAGCCGGGCGACATCGTGCTGGCCGTCAATGGCACGCCGGTGAGCACGGTCGACCAGGTGAAAACGGTCGTCGAGAAGTCGCAGAAATCGGTGGCGCTGCTGATCCAGCGCGGCGAGGACAAGATCTTCGTGCCGATCCGCATCGGCTGATGACGATGTGAGGCGGCCGCCGGCACCGGGAGGTGCGGGCGGCCGTTTTCTTTGGGTGCGTGGATTGCGGGTCAAGCCCGCAATGACATCCTCGTCGGATATCGAAGGACGTCATCCAGGGGCCAGATCAATGTCACCCCGGGCCAGATGGACGTCATCCCGGGCTCGACCCGGGATCCATGCAGCGCTCAACTCAGCATCGGCCTTCTCACGTCTTCTTGCTCTTCTCTTCTTCCTTGTCGCGCGCGCTGTGCCGGGCCGTGAAGGTCTGGTGCACGCGGCCTTCCTTGCCCTTCGCGACGGCCGGGCTCTTCTTCGTGGCTGCCACTTCGCTGCGCGCCTGCTTCCTGCGCGAGCGGGCATTGTTCTTCGCAACCACGGTCTTGCCCTTCGCAACCACGGTCTTGCCCTTCGCGCCGACCTGCTTCACTTCGTTCCTGGCGACGTTCACCTTCGTTGCGGCGTGCCGCGGCGGTTCCGCGCGCGCCACCGCGAAGTTGCTGTCCTGCCAGTTGTTCTGCGAAACCACCCAGCGCCGCATGCGCTGCGCGTCGGCGACGCGGCCGTTGTTGGAGTCCGCGTCCAGCAGCACCATCACCAGGTCATGGCCAGCGACCTTCGTCGCCAGCGTGAGGCAGCGGCCGGCCTCGACGATGTAGCCGGTCTTCTGCAGCTCGATCTCCCAGCCGGACCTGGAGTTGCGCACCAGCGCGTCCGAGTTGCGGTATTGCAGCGTGCGGCCACCCAGCGTCGCCAGGTGGGCCGGATCGGTGGAGAACTCGCGCAGCAGCGGATTCTTCACCGCCTCGCTCACGAGAATTGACAGGTCGCGGGCGGTCGAACGGTTGCGGTTCGACAACCCGGTCGGGTCGACATACGTCGTGTTCTTCATGCCGAGCGCCTTGGCCCTGGCGTTCATTGCCTCGACCATCTTGGTCAAGCCGCCCGGGTAGCTGCGACCCAATGCATGAGCCGCGCGGTTTTCGCTCGACATCAGCGCGAGGTGCAGCGCCTCTTCCCGCGTGAGCGTCGTGCCGGGCCGCAGGCGCGACTTGCTGTGGCGCTCCGTGTCCACGTCGTCCTGGGTGATCGTCAGCACCTCGTCCATCGGCTGCTTCGCCTCGGTGACCAGCAGCGTGGTCATCAGCTTGGTCAGCGACGCGATCGGCAGCACCGCATCCTCGTTCTTGCTCAGCAGTGTCTGCCCGGTGTCGCGATCGACCACCAGCGCGACGCTGGAACCGAGGCGCATGGGGTCCGGCTTCAGGTGCAGGCCGGCGGCCCGGGCCACGGAGATGGCAGGCGCAGCGCCCGCCCCGGAGCCGGGACCGTGGTCGTTCTCGGCTTCCTCGGCCGGCACGAGCTCCGTTCCCGGCGGCGCCGGAGGTGCGGCTGCTTCGGTCTCGGTCTCTGCCGTGCCCGGTGCCGCAGTTGCCGGGGCCGTGGCGCCGGACGCGGCCGGAGCAGAGGCCTTGGCTGCCTGGTTGCCGGCCGGCGCATGTTCGGGGTGATAGTGCCGATACAGCGGCACCATGCCGCCGGCGGCCACGACTGCGGCGACAAGCACCGCCAGGCTGAGGTCTCTTTTTCTGGAGTGGGCCATGGTGCTGCAGTTTCCTTTGCCCGGGAACTCTAACCAAGCAAGCGCTGCCGCAAGGCGGTAAAGGGACGAAGGTTGTGTAGGCCACCGGCGACGGCATGCCGGCAGGCAGCGGCGTCCCTAAGGGCGCTAGGGATCGCCGTTGTTGAGCTACCGAACGGCCGGGCAGAACGCCAATCCGTGTCGTTTTCACGCGCTGGACGTCGTGTCGGACTGAACCTACACGATGCAACGGATCAGACAGTGCTTGCCTGGTCCGAAGATGAGCATTACAAAAAAATCCACCACCCTGCCTCACGCCGCCTCCCTGCTGGCGCTCGCGGCCGTTGCCGCCTGTCTCGGCGGCAGTGCGTCGCACACGTCTCGCCCGCTGCCGGTCGCTCCCATTGCGGTGGTGGCGCCCGCGGTACCGCCAGCCGTTGCAGCAGCGACCAGGTACACCCTGCCGGCCACCAGCGAAGCAGCGAACGAAGCCGAGGGGGACGATCAGGACGACGACACGCCTCCCACGCTGGAGCCGATCCCCGCCGCGATTCCCGAGACCGGCACCTTGCAGGTGGCCGCGCCGCAGGGCACGCAGGCTCCTCACACGCAAGCCGTGAGCTTCCAGAGTGCGCCTGCGACCGGTGCCCTGGCGCCCATCCCGGGCGACCTGGCCGCGCTGCGCGCGCGCCTGCACTGGATGTCGGTGCAAGTGAACGGCCGCGCGCTGCGCACGCCCGATCCCGCGTCGCGCCTGTTGCTGGTGCGCTCGGCGGCAGAGCGGGCCCGGCTGGCCGATGTCGGTCTCGACTTTCGCGATGTCTACGGCGTGATCACCGCCGAGACCAGCTGGGTGCCCCGCACCGGCATGGGCCGCAACGGCGTCGCCAGTCAGGGCCTGGCGCAACTCGAGCCGGCGACCGCCCGTGCGCTCGGCGTGCGCGATGCCAACGATCCGGTGGAAGCGGTGCAGGCCGCGGCCAGGCTGCTGCGCGAAGCCGGCGCCTGGAGCGCGCGCCGCCTGGCCGGCCTGCGCCTGAGCGAAGTGGATCGCGCCGTGCGCCTGCGCGAAGGCATCTCGGTCTACTACAACCTCTCGAGCCACGCCCGGCAGCGCTGGAACGGCTTGACGCACACCCTGCCGCTGGAAACGCGCCGGCACATCTTCAACGTGCGCGCCGGCATCGCGCAGGCCGAGCGGCTGCAAACCGGCGTCGCTCCCAGCGCCGAAAGCCTGCTGGCCGAAGCCTCCGCTGCGGCGCAGGCGCCCACCAGCGCCACGCCGGCCGTGCAACACGTCGCCAGCCGACGGGTCGCGCCGGTGGCGCCGCATCCCGTTGGCACCATCAGCTGGTCGGGCCACGGTGGCGCCGCCCAGGGCCGTCGCGCCGGCACGCACGTCGTGTGGTCCAACGGCGTGGTCACGCACGATGGTGGCCGCGTGCACTGGACCAGCCGCGGCCGGGGCTGAAGCGGCGCGGCTGCGCCACAATCGGGGGATGCCATCGCTCGTGCGAAGCATCCCGGGCAACGCCCCGCTGGTGCTTGATTCCCCCCATAGCGGCGTCCAGTACCCCGCCGATTTCCGTCCTGCCTGCGACCTGGCGACGCTGCGGCGTGCCGAGGACACGCACGTGGAAAAGCTGTACGACTTCGCGCCGTCGCTCGGCGTCGCCTGGATCGAGGCGCTGTTCCCGCGCAGCTACCTGGACGCCAACCGCAACACCACGGAACTCGACGTCGACCTGCTGCAGGACGCCTGGGATGGCGAGCTGGCGACCGACCCGGTCGTGCTCTCCAAGGTTCGCCTGGGCAAGGGCCTGGTCTGGCGCTTCACCGATGACGGCGTCCCCATCTACGACCGCAAGCTCACCGCCGCCGAAGTGCGCGCGCGAATCGCCAACTGCTGGCAGCCGTATCACGAAGCCGTGTCGCAAGCGATCGAGAAGGCGCATGCCACCCACGGCTACAGCATCCACCTGAACTGCCATTCGATGCCTTCGGTGGCGGCCGCCAATGCCACCGAATTCCCCGGCCTTGCGCATGCGGACTTCGTGATCGGCGATCGCGACGGCAGCACCGCGTCGCCGGCCCTGTCGCAGGTGCTGGTCGAGACGCTGCGCGGCTTCGGCTACGACGTGGCGTACAACCATCCCTACAAGGGCGTGGAACTGGTGCGCCGCTACGGCGACCCCGCAACCAGTCGGCACGGCATCCAGGTGGAAGTGAACCGCAAGCTGTACATGGACGAGGCCACGCTGGAGCCGCACGCCGGCTTCGCGCCGCTGCGCGCGCACCTGCAGCAACTGGTGCGCAAACTGCTGGCGACCGATCCGCGGACGCTCTCCTGATGGATCGCGTCGATGCCGTGGTGATCGGCGCCGGCGTCGTCGGGCTGGCGGTTGCCCGCGCACTGGCGCAGGCCGGGCGCGAGACCATCGTGGTCGAAGCGCAGAACGGCATCGGGCAGGGCGTGAGCTCGCGCAACAGCGAGGTGATCCACGCGGGCCTCTACTACCCGCCCGGATCGCTGAAGGCGCGCCTGTGCGTGCGCGGCAAGGAACTGCTGTACGCCCTGTGCGCCACGCACGGCGTGGAGCACCGCCGCTGCGGCAAGCTGACCGTGGCCAACGACCAGGCCGAGGTGCATGCCTTGCGCGGACTGGCCGATCGCGCGCATGCGAATGGGGTGCCCGTCGAATTGCTGGACGCCGCGCAGGCGCACGCGTTGGAGCCGGCGCTGCGCTGCATCGCGGCGCTGCATTCGCCCAGCACCGGCATCGTCGACAGCCATGGCTTCATGCTGGCGCTGCAGGGCGACCTGGAACAGGCCGGCGGCATGGTGGCCTTCGGCAGCGAGGCCGTGTCGGCCCGCCTGGCGCCAGCGGCCGGCGAGCCGCACGTGCTGCGCTTCGCCGACGGCAGCGAACTGGCCTGCGACCTCCTGGTGAACGCGGCCTCGCTGCATGCCTGCGGCCTGGCGCGCAAGTTCGAGGGACTGGATCCGCGCTTCATTCCGCGCGAGTGGTTTGCCAAGGGCAACTACTACGCGCTGGCCGGCCGCTCGCCGTTCACGCACCTGATCTACCCGGCCCCGGCCGATGCCCACCTGGGCACGCACCTGACGCTGGACCTCGGGGGCCAGGCCAAGTTCGGCCCCGACATCGAATGGCTGGACGTGCACCAGCCGGAGCAGATCGACTACCGCGTCGACCCGGCGCGGGCCGACGGCTTTTACGCCGAAGTGCGGCGGTACTGGCCCGGCCTGCCCGATGGCGCATTGGCCCCCAGCTACAGCGGCGTGCGCCCGAAGATCCACGGGCCGCACGAGCAGGCCCCGGACTTCCGCATCGACGGGCCCGCATGGCATGGCGTGCCCGGGCTGCTGAACCTGTTCGGCATCGAATCGCCCGGACTGACGAGCGCGCTGGCGATCGCCGAGGAAGCCACTGCCCGGCTGCTGCACGGATGATGTAGGCAAATCGCCTAATACGTTCGACTGCTGTTGCGCTCCAATGCGCCCTCAGCAGGTTTCACACGTAGGAGGCATCCATGAACCGGGTTCTCGTCCTCGTCGCGGCCGCCGCTGCGACCGCCCTCGCGTCGCCGGTGCTGGCGCAAGCCGCCCGCAACCTCGAACAGCTCAAGCAGATGCGGGTTTCAGGTACCGACCTGAACATCCCCACCGTGCCGCAGGAAGGCCGCAACGCCGACGCGATCCGCGCCAATCTCAAGCGGGTGAAACTGCCTCCGGGCTTCCGAATCGACCTGTTCGCCGTGGTGCCCGATGCGCGTCACATGGCGATTGCGCCGTCAACGAACATGCTGTTCGTCGGCACGCGCAAGACGACGGTCTGGGCGGTCACCGACCGCAACGGCGACGGTGTGGCCGACGAGGTGAAGCCGTTCGCGCCCTCGCTGAATTTCCACGTGCCCAATGGCGTGTGCTTCACCAAGGACGGTTTCCTGATCGTCGTGGAGCACAACCGCATTCTCAACTTCCCCGCTGCGGAATTCTTCTACGAAGGTCCCGATGTCGCGGTCGGCGAGGTCGTGCCGCAGGGCCAGCTGGTGCCGGTGGAAGAGGAGTCGTACAACCACGGCGCGCGCACCTGCCGCGTGGGCGAGGACGGCAAGCTGTACGTCACGCTGGGGCAGCCGCACAACGTGCAGCCGATGATCAAGTTCAGCACGTACGACAAGTTCGGCATCGGTGGCATCGTGCGTATGGATCCCTTCGACGGCAGCAAGCGCGAGGTGGTGGCGCTGGGCGTGCGCAACTCGGTCGGCATGGACTTCAATCCGCGCGACAAGACGCTCTGGTTCACAGACAACCAGACCGACGGCCTCGGTGACAACAACCCGCCCGGCGAGCTCAATCGCCTGACGCAGGTCGGCCAGCACTTCGGCTATCCGTACTGGGGCGGCAAGTTCAAGGTGGCCGGCTCGGCCGCCGCGCCGGAACTCAAGTCCATGAAGGAGCCGGCGAACGCGGTCTTCCCGCAGGTGGAATTCCCGGCGCATCAGGCCCAGCTCGGAATGGTGTTCTACAAGGGCACGCAATTCCCCGAGAAGTACCGCAGCGGGATGTTCGTGGCCGCGCATGGTTCGTGGAACAGCAGCAAGCCCACCGGCGCCCTGGTGAACTTCGTGCCGGTGAAGGCGGATGGCACGGCGGGCCAGGCAGAAGTGTTTGCCGACGGCTGGCTCGATGAGAGCACGGGCACGTACCGCGGACGACCGGTGGACGTGGCGGTGATGAAGGATGGATCGCTGCTGGTGTCGGACGATTACGCGGGGGCGATTTATCGGATCACGTACCAGCCTTGATCCGCGACGCTGACGGGTGTATCCCCGCGCGCCAATCGATGTCATCCCGGGCTTGACCCGGGATCCACGCGGCGCTTGATCCCGCGCCGCCTGGCCGGGGCTGCTCAGCCCTTGCGGCCGCTGTTGCTGCTGCGGCTGTTCCGGTCGCTGCGCACGCTGGCGCGGTCCGCGCGGCCGCCGGTGCTGGCGCTGCGCCCCGCCGGCGGCTCGGCCGCTTGTGAGCGCAGGCCGCCGCCACTGGCACGCGCCTTTTCGTGAGCGGGTTCGGACCGGGTCTTCTGCAGGCTCTGCCCGGACTTCTGGGGGGACTTGCGGGATGGCATCGAAGGCTCCTTCTCGGGATGGCGTCAGCGCGATCGTGCGGCCGCCGGGTGCCTGCCGATGTCAGTGCGGCGGGTCCGCCCGCGTAGGGCGCGGCGCACGAACCGTCAGCCGCGCGTGCTCGCTCGATCCCGCCGCAATGCGCGCGCCACTTCGTCCACCAGCGCCGGCCCGCGGTAGATCAGCCCGGTGTAGATCTGCACCACGTCCGCGCCGGCGCGCAGCTTGGACAGCGCGTCGCGCGCGCTCAACACGCCGCCCACGCCGATGATGGGATAGCCCGTGCCCAGCGTCGCGCGCAGTTGCGCGATCACGCGGTTGCTGGGCTCCAGCACCGGAGTGCCGCTCAAGCCGCCCGCCTCTTCCGCGTGCGCGAGGCCCTTGACCTGCTCGCGCGAGATCGTCGTGTTGGTTGCGATCACGCCGTCCATGCCATGGCGGCGCAGCGTGGCCGCGATCACGTCGACTTGCGCCTCGTCGAGATCGGGCGCGATCTTCACGAACAGCGGCACGCGCCGACCATGCGTGGTGGCCAGCTGCTCGCGCCGCTCGGCGATCGCCGAGAGCAGGGCGTCCAGTGCCTCGTCGGCTTGCAGGGCGCGCAGGTTCTTCGTGTTGGGGCTGGAGATGTTCACCGTCACGTAGTCGGCATGCGGGTACACGCCGGCCAGGCATTCCAGGTAGTCGCGCGTCGCCTCCTCGATCGGCGTTGCCGCGTTCTTGCCGATGTTCAGCCCGAGCAATCGCCCCTGCTGGCGAAAGCGCGAGCGCTGCACATTGCGCACGAAGGCGTCGAGCCCTTCGTTGTTGAAGCCCAGCCGATTGATCAGCGCGTGCGCTTGCGGCAGGCGGAACATGCGCGGCCGCGGATTGCCCGGCTGCGCCTTCGGCGTGACCGTGCCGACCTCGACGAAGCCGAAGCCCATCGCGCCGAGCGCATCGATGCACCGGGCGTTCTTGTCGAGCCCGGCCGCCAATCCGACGCGATTGGGAAAGCGCAGCCCGGCCAGCTCGACGGGATCCGGCACGAAGCCATTGCTGTAGGCCCACTGCAGAGGCGTGCCCTGCGCGCGCGCCAGCGAGCCCAGCGTCAGCTCGTGCGCGGTCTCGGGGTCGAGCCCGAACAGGAAGGGGCGGGCGAAGGCGTAGGGCAGCAGGGACATCCGATAATTCCGGCTTGGATCAAACCGGGGATTGTCGCGTGACACAGGATGAACTCAAGACGCTGGTCGGCCAGGCGGCCCTGAAGTATGTGGTGCCCGGCGAGATCGTCGGCGTCGGCACCGGCTCCACGGTCAACAAGTTCATCGAGGCGCTGGGCACGATGAAGGACAGGGTGCCCGGGGCCGTCTCCAGTTCCAGCGCATCCACCGAGCGCCTGCAGGCGCTGGGCATCCGCGTGTTCGATGGCAACGAGGTGGGTGAGCTCGCCGTCTACATCGATGGGGCCGACGAGATCGACGGCCGCGGCAACATGGTCAAGGGCGGCGGCGCTGCGCTGACGCGCGAGAAGATTGTCGCGGCGCAATCGAGGCGCTTCGTCTGCATCGCCGACGAGAGCAAGCGCGTCGAGGTGCTGGGGCGCTTTCCGCTGCCGGTGGAGGTGGTGCCCATGGCGACGCAGCGCATCGTGCGGCAGTTCCGGAACCTGGGCGGCACGGCGCAGCTGCGCCGGAAGGACGGCAGTCCGCTCGTCACGGACAACGGCCAGCACATCCTCGACGTGACCGGCCTGCAGATCCGCGATCCGCTGGCCTTCGAGAGCGAGGTGAACCAGTGGCCGGGCGTCGTGACCGTGGGGGTGTTTGCGCACCAGAAGGCCCAGGTCTGCCTGCTGGCGACCGCCAATGGAGTGCAGACGCTGGAGTTTTGAGCGGACTCCGAGCACTGCCAGACATCCGGATGTCCGCATCTGAGATTCAGGTCAGAACCGGATCCCCGCCGGATTGCTGGGCGCCGGCTCGCTCGCTACTGGAGGCTCGACCTGCTGCGCTTCACGCGGCGCGGCCCGGGCGGCGGCGGCCTTCGGCGGTGCCTGCACCGCCACCAGGGGCGCAGGGGCGGGGTTGCGGTAGCCCGGGGGCAGCTGCGAGGTCTTGGGGTAGCCCGCGGCGTCCAGGTACTGCGACCATTCCGTGTCGGCAAAGCCCAGCACGTGCTGGCCGCCGATCGTGGCGAAGGGCACGCGCGGCGTCCCGCCCATCAGCCGGCCGAGCGCGCGCGCGTCGTCGTCCGTGCTCACGGTGCGTTCGGTGTAAGGCACGCCGCGGCTCGCGAGGAAGTCGCGCGCCAAGGCGCAGGCGTTGCAATCGACACCCGTATACAGAACCACCGGAAAGCGGTTGGCTGCCGCGCGCACTTCCGCCGGCAGCACGGTGCCACCGGCAGAACCGCCTGAAGTCGCGGGCATGGGCAGCGACTGCGCCGGCGTCCCCTTGGCGTCCGGCGGCGGTCGGTCGGAGAAGGTGACCCGGCCATCCGGCCCGATGATGCGATAGACCTGCGCGCCGGCAACGCCAGCCCAGAGGGCGAGGACGGCCAGGGCGGCCAGACGGACACGGCTCATCGTTCACTGCTCCCAATCATTTGCCGGATTCTCTCAGGCCATTCCCTGGTGGCGCAACAGTGCGTCGAGGGTGGGCTCGCGTCCGCGAAAGGCCTTGAAGGACTCCATGGCCGGCCGGCTGCCGCCCGCTTCGAGGATCGCCTGGCGGTATTTGCGCCCGGCCTGGACGCTGGGCAGGCCGTCTTCGCCCGCGCTCTCCTCGAAGGCGGCATACGCGTCCGCGCTCAGGACTTCGGCCCACTTGTAGCTGTAGTAGCCCGCCGCATAGCCGCCCGCGAAGACGTGGCTGAAGGTGTGCGCCATGCGGTTGAAAGCCGGCGGATGCAGCACCGAAACCTCGTCGCGCACTTGTTGCAACAACGGCATGAAATCTTCGGCCGGATCGTGGTCGCTGTGCAACAGCATGTCGAACAGGGCGAACTCGATCTGCCGCAGCGTGGCCAGGCCGCTCTGGAAATTCCTGCCCGCCAGCATCTTGTCGAACAGTTCGCGCGGCAAGGGCTCGCCCGTGTCCACGTGCGCCGTCATGTGCTTGAGCACGCCCCATTCCCAGCAGAAGTTCTCCATGAACTGGCTCGGGAGTTCCACCGCGTCCCACTCGACGCCGCTGATGCCGGAAACGTCGCGCTCGTTGACGCGCGTGAGCATGTGGTGCAGGCCGTGGCCGGATTCGTGGAACAGCGTGATCACGTCGTCGTGCGTCAGCAGCGCCGGCTTGCCGTCGACGCCCTCGGCGAAGTTGCACACCAGATGCGCGATCGGCGTCTGCAACTGGCCGTTGTCGGGGCGCAGCCAGCGTGCGCGGACGTCGTCCATCCAGGCGCCACCGCGCTTGCCCGTGCGGGCTGCCGGGTCGAGGTAGAACTGGCCGACCAGTTCTCCGCCGCGTTCGATGCGATAGAACTCCACGCTGGCGTTCCACGCCGGCGCGTGGTCGCGGCGGATCTCGACTTCGAACAGCGTCTCGACGATCTTGAACAGGCCGGCCAGCACCTTGGGCGCCGTGAAGTACTGCTTGACCTCCTGCTCGCTGAAGGAATAGCGCGCTTCCTTGAGCTTCTCGCCGATATAGGCCCAGTCCCAGGCGTGCGGGTCGGTGATGCCGAGCGTCTCGGCCGCGAAGCTGCGCATGTCCTGCACGTCCTTCTGCGCATAGGGGCGAGCACGATGTGCGAGGTCACGCAGGAACTGGATCACCTGCCTGGGCGATTCGGCCATCTTGGACACGACCGACACCTCGCCGAAGCTGCCGTATCCCAGCAGCTTCGCCTCTTCCTGGCGCAGCGAGAGGATCTCGCGGATCAGGGGCGTGTTGTCGTACCTGGGGTCGCCCTGGTCGCTGGCGCGTGTGACGTAGGCGCGATAGAGGCGTTCGCGCAGCGTGCGGTTGTGGCCGAATTGCATGACCGGCAGGTAGCTGGGCATCTTCAGCGTGAGCTTGCAGCCGCTCTTGCCCTCGGCCTCGGCGGCGGCACGCGCTGTCTGGACCACGTCGGGCGGCACACCATCGAGTTCATCCTCGCCGGCGTAATAGGAGTAGCTGTCGGTAGCGTCGAGCGCGTGCTCGCTGAATTTCTGGCTCAGTTCGGCCTGGCGCTCCTGGATCTGCGCGAAGCGCTCCTTGGCCGCTCCCGTGAGCTCCGCGCCCGAGAGCGTGAAGTTGCGCAGGGCATTCTTGTGCGCCTGGCGCTGCTCGGGCGTGAGCTTGGCGGCATCGATCGCCTTGTACTTGGCGTACAGCTTCTCGTCGGCGCCGAGGCGGGTCCAGAACTCGGTGACGCGCGGCAGGGCCTCGTTGTATGCGGCACGCAGTTCAGGCGTGTCCGCGACCGCGTTGAGGTGGCCCACCATGCCCCAGGCGCGACCGAGGCGCTCGGTGGCTACGTCGAGCACGCGCGCGATCTCGTTCCAGTCCGCCGGAAAGTCCGGCTGCGTCGCGGCCGTCAGCGCCTGGTCCGCCTGACCCAGCAGTTCGTCCATCGCCGGCGCCACGTGCTCGGGCCGGACCTGGTCGAAGAGGGGAAGATCCTTGAAGTCGAGGAGAGGGTTGCTCATGGCCCTCATTTTGCGGCAGCTTGCGGCTCGTCAAGGGGGTGAGCGGATTGGCAATCCTGATCTTGGTGATTGCCGAACGAACTACCAGCATCCGGACGCAGAAAGCGCAGAAGTTACGCAGAAGGCGCAGAAGAAAACCTTGAAAAAGGATTCTTTGTCTTTTCTGCGTCTTCTGCGTAACTTCCGCGTCTTCTGCGTCCGCTTGTTGGGTTTTTGGATTCGACAGCCTCAGCCCGCCGTCCGCTCCGCCGCCTCGATCGTGTTCACCAGCAGCATCGCGCGCGTCATCGGGCCGACGCCGCCCGGCACTGGCGTGATCCAGCCGGCGACCTCGCTCACGCCAGCGAAGTCGACGTCGCCGCACAACTTGCCTTCGTCGTTGCGGTTCATGCCCACGTCGATCACCACCGCGCCCGGCTTGACCATGTCCTTCGTCAGCACATTGCGCTTGCCGACGGCGGCGACCACCACGTCGGCTTGCAAGGTCATGGCCTTGAGGTCGGCGGTGCGGCTGTGGCAGATCGTGACGGTGGCATCGCGGCCGAGCAGCATCATGGCCATGGGTTTGCCCACGATGTTGCTGCGGCCTATCACCACCGCGTGCTTGCCCCTGAGGTCCAGGCCGATGGAGTCGATCATCTTCAGGCAGCCATAGGGCGTGCACGGCCAGAAGCCCGGCTGCCCCACCATCAGCGCGCCGGCACTGGCGACGTGGAAGCCGTCCACGTCCTTGGCCGGTGCGATGGTCTCGATGACCCGGGCGGAGTCCATGTGCCTGGGTAGCGGCAGCTGCACCAGGATGCCGTGCACCGAGGCATCGTCATTGAGGGCGTGGATGCGCGCGAGCAGGTCGGCCTCGCTCATGTCCGCGGGATAGCGCTCGAGCGTTGCCTTCAGGCCGGTCTGCTCGCTGTCGGCCACCTTGTGCTTCACATACACCTGGCTGGCCGGATCCTCGCCGACCAGCACGATGGCCAGCTGCGGCTGAATGCCGCGGGCCTTGAGGGCTTCGGTACGGCCGGCCACTTCGGCGCGCACCCGCTTGGCGAGGGCGTTGCCGTCGATGATTTGTGCTGTCATGGTTCGAAGAAATTTGAACGCAGAAGACGCAGAAGTGACGCAGAAGACGCAGAAAAGACCGAAAGAGTTTTCTGCGTCTTCTACGTACTTCTGCGTCTTCTGCGTTCTAAAACGCTTGTTGCGCCCGCTGCGCCCAAGACGCGGCCTCAGCCCTTCGGCGGCTGCTGCCCCAGCGCGATCTTCAGCAGGTCGGCGACCGTGTTGGCGTTGAGCTTTTCCATGATGTTGGCGCGGTGCGCCTCCACCGTCTTGATGCTGATGCCCAGGTCGTCGGCGATCTGCTTGTTCAGGCGGCCGGCGACGATGCGTTCGAGCACCTGCGCTTCGCGTGAGGTCAGCTTCGACAGCAGCGCGTCCCGGCTGGCGGCGCTCTGGAATTCGGCGAAGCTTTCCTTGGCGCGCTCGAGCATGCGCTCGACCAGGCTCACCAGTTCGTCTTCCTTGAAAGGCTTCTGGATGAAATCCATCGCGCCCTTCTTCATGGTGTTCACCGCCATCGGCACGTCGCCATGGCCGGTGATGAAGACGACGGGCAGCGGCGACTTGCGTTCGACCAGGCGGTCCTGCAGTTCGAGGCCGGTCATGCCACCCATGCGGATGTCGACGATCAGGCAGGCGACCTCGCGCGGGTCGTAACGGGCGAGGAAGGATTCGGCGGAGTCGAAGCAGCGGACCCGGTAGTCCTTGCCTTCGAGCAGCCATTGCAGCGAATCACGCACGGCCTCGTCGTCATCGACGACATAGACCGTTCCCTTCTTGGGAATCAAAGACATCAGTAGAAACCTCCGCGATCCTCGCTACGGTTGATTGAAGCTTGGGGCGGCCCGGCGCTTCAAGCTGTTGTCACCCCCGCGTCCTTGCCCACGATCGGACTTGTCGTCCCCGAGACCGGTATCCAGAACGAAAACCGGCAGCCCGCAACCTCGGATCCATTGTAGATGTTCTCCGCCTGCATCCTTCCGTGGTGCGACTCCACGATGGATCGGCACAGGTTCAGGCCGATGCCCATGCCCTCTGCCTTGGTCGAGAAGAAGGCTTCGTACAGGCGCTCCATCACCTCCGGCGCGAGGCCCTGGCCCGAGTCGAGCACCGAGAATTCCACCACCTGCTGTTGCTCCGTCTGCTTGGGCAGCACGCGCAGTTCGACACTGCGCCGGCCGGTGGGGCGCTCTGCCTGTTCCACCGCTTCCGCCGCGTTGCGCAGCAGGTTCACCAGCACCTGCTCGATCAGGATCGGGTCGACCATCAGGTGCGGCAGGCGCGCGGCCACGTAGTGCGACATGCGCACGTTGCGCCGGCGCAGTTCGATCTCGGCGAGTTCCAGCGCCTCGGTGACGATCAGGCTCACGTCCGACAGCGTGCGGTTCGGCTCGCTGCGCTTCACGAAGCTGCGGATGCGCTGGATGATCTGGCCCGCGCGCTGCGCCTGGCGCGCCGTCTTGTCGAGCGCCGCGAGCATGTCCTCCTCGCCGATCTGCTTGCTGCGGATGCGCGACATCAAGCCGTTGCAATAGTTGCTGATCGCGGTGAGCGGCTGGTTCAGTTCGTGCGCCACGCTCGAGGCCATCTCGCCCATCGTGATCAGGCGGCTGGCGGACTGCGCGCGCTCGGCCTGTGCCGCGGCCTGTTCTTCCGCGTTGCGGCGCGTGGTGATGTCGGTGGCAATCACCATCTGCGCCAGCCGGCCGTCGACCCAGTTCAGGTAGCGCGAACGCACTTCCAGCCACTTGCCCAGTTCGGGCACGAAGATCTCCGCGTTCTCGGAGCTCGCCGAGGTCAGGCTGTTGGTGGGCAGGCCGACGAAGGAGTCGACGTCGTCCAGGTGTTCGTCGCTGGGGCGCGGCGTTTCGGTCATGCCCGCCTGCGCCACCATGCCGAGGTGGCCACCGGCGCGGCCGCCGAACCAGAGGCGGTACAGCTTGTTGGCGAACAGCAGTTCCTCGCTGCCCAGGGGCGCCACCGACACCGCGGCGTCCAGCGCCTCCAGCACGGTGGTGAAGCGCTCGTGCGAGGCCTGCAATTGTTCGCGGATGCGGGTGGGCTCGGTGATGTCGGTCATCGACGTCATCCAGCCGGTCTGGTTGCCCTTGGCATCCACCAAGGGCGACACGTACAGGCGCGCATCGAACACGCTGCCGTCCTTGCGTTTCACCCGCACCTGGAAGCCGCCCTGGATGGTGCGACCGCGCAGTTCGTCATCGAGCCGCGCCATCAGCAGTTCGCGGTCTTCGTCGGGCCAGTAGGGGAAGGGCGGCGTGCGGCCCACGAGTTCGGCCTCGCTCCAGCCGGTCATCTGGCAGAAGGCCGCATTGACGTACGTGATGCGGCCATGCAGGTCGAGCGCCCGCATGCCCGTGAGCATGGAGTTCTCCATCGCGCGGCGGAAGTTGGTCTCCGCCATCAGCGCCTGCTGCACCTTCATCCGCCGGCGCGTGTGCCGCCAGTTGGCGATCAGCATCCACGCCGTCATGGCCGACAAGGCGCCGACCAGCCAGAACAGGCCGCTGCCGATCACGCCCAGCCCGGTGCGATAGGCCTGCGCCCGCACGACCAGGCCGTTGCCCACGGGGGAGACCGGCACTTCGTACTCGTTCGGTTGTGCGGCCCACGGCAGCAACTGCGTGGCCGGATTGCGCGGCGGCACCGAGGTGCCCGCCAGCACGCGGCCCTTGCCATCGAGCAGGGCCACCGCGTACTTGGCCGCCACTTCGGCCGGCACGCCATAGCGCAGCAGGCTGTCGATCGAATATTCGCCGAGGATCACGCCCGCGAACTTGCCCTGGTCGGCCAGCGGCACGTGCAGTTGCAGCAGGTTCGAGGTGTCGGACCCGGCCACCGGCTGCGAATACACCGGCTGCTGCAGGTCACGCGCCAGGCTGTACATGGTCTCGGTCTCGCCGGGGCGCAGCACTTCGCCGGGCACGCGCATCTGCGCGATGCTGAGACTCGGGGCCGCGTAGCTCGCCGTCACGCGCCGGCGCTCGTCGATCCACGTGAGCATCAAGAGCTCGGGGTACTGGGCGATCATCGACTCGGCGCGGCCGACGAATTCCTCCGGGTCGACCTCCTTGTTCGAGATGTCGCGCGCCATCCGCATCAGCTGCTCCTGGCGCTCCAGCAGGCGCAGGCGCAGGCGCTGCTGGCCGTATTCGACGTCGCGGCGCACGGCCTCCTGCTCGCGGTCCATCTCCTCGAGACGCAGGTACACGAAGGCCGAGATGATGGCGGCCAGAAACAGCAACACCGCCGCCAGCGGGGCGAGCATGGCGTAGCGGTCCTGGCGGGTGGGCGTCTGGCTGCGCCACCAGTGGCGCCACCAGTTGGGAAGGGGACCTTCGGAGGAAAACTCCGAAGCGGGAGGGTCTTGCATTGGTCGCGTTAGTGTAGGCGGCAAGGGTGTGATCCTCGGCAAAGCGCAAGGTGTTCAGTCCATAGTTCATATCATGAAATGGGTCAGCACGATTTGAAATCAACTCGGGTTTATGCGACACTCGGCGCCGCGCGGGGCCAGCCCGTACTAAATTCACTTTCGCGATTCAAGGAGACAACATGTCCGCACAGCCCGAGCACGTGTTCGGATCGGCCGCCAACGACCCTGACCAGCAGGAGACGCGGGAGTGGGTGGACGCGCTGTCCGCCGTCATCGCCACCGAAGGACGTGATCGCGGCCACTTCCTGCTGGAGCAACTGCTCGAAGAAGCACGCCAGCAAGGCATCGACCTGCCGTTCTCCGCGACGACCGGCTACGTCAACACGATCGAGCCGCAGGACGAGGAACGCTGCCCGGGCAACCTGGAAATGGAAGAGCGCCTGCGCGCCTACATGCGCTGGAACGCGATGGCGATGGTGGTCAAGGCCAACCGCCTGCATCCCGAAGATGGCGGCGACCTCGGTGGCCACATCAGCTCCTTCGCCTCGCTGGCCACCATGCTCGGCGCCGGCTTCAACCACTTCTGGAAGGCCGAGACGCCCGAGCAGGGTGGCGACTGCCTCTACATCCAGGGCCACAGCGCGCCCGGCATCTACGCGCGCGCCTTCCTCGAAGGCCGCATCAGCGAAGAGCAGCTCCTGAACTTCCGCCAGGAAGTCGATGGCAAGGGCCTCTCCAGCTATCCGCACCCGAAGCTGATGCCCGAGTTCTGGCAATTCCCCACGGTGTCGATGGGCCTCGGCCCGCTGATGGCGATCTACCAGGCGCGCTTCCTGAAGTACCTGCATGCCCGCGGCATCGCCAACACCGAGAACCGCAAGGTGTGGGCCTTCCTCGGCGACGGCGAGATGGACGAAGTGGAATCGCTGGGCGCCATCGGCGTGGCCGCGCGCGAAGGCCTCGACAACCTGGTCTTCGTGGTGAACTGCAACCTGCAGCGCCTCGACGGCCCGGTGCGCGGCAACGGCAAGATCATCCAGGAACTCGAAGGCGAATTCCGCGGCGCCGGCTGGAACGTGATCAAGCTGGTCTGGGGCAGCTACTGGGACCCGCTGCTGGCGCGCGACAAGGAAGGCATCCTGCGCAAGATCATGATGGACGTGGTCGACGGCGACTACCAGGCCATGAAGGCCAACGACGGCGCCTTCGTGCGCAAGAACTTCTTCGGTCGCGACCCGAAGGCGCTGGAGATGGTCGCGAAAATGAGCGACGAGGACGTCTGGCGCCTGAACCGCGGCGGCCACGATCCGCAGAAGGTGTATGCCGCCTTCCATCGCGCCGTCAACACCAAGGGGCAGCCCACCGTGCTGCTGGTGAAGACCGTCAAGGGCTTCGGCATGGGCAAGGCCGGCGAGGGCCGCAACATCGCGCACCAGGCCAAGAAGCTGGACGACGACGACATCCGGATCTTCCGCGATCGCTTCAACATCCCGATCCCGGACGACCAGCTGGCGCAGATCCCCTTCTACAAGCCGGCCGACAACACGCCCGAGATGGAGTACCTGCACGCGCGCCGCAAGGCGCTGGGCGGCTACCTGCCGGCGCGTCGTGCGAAGGCCGACGAGCAGTTCACGATCCCCGGCCTCGAA
The DNA here is from genome assembly GCF_028291745.1 of Ramlibacter sp. Lineage (GTDB taxonomy): Bacteria > Pseudomonadota > Gammaproteobacteria > Burkholderiales > Burkholderiaceae_C > Ramlibacter. The sequence goes on from NZ_JAQGNQ010000137.1 coordinate 43,707, forward strand.
GTGTTCAAGGCGGTGACCGATCCGACCGCGGAAGGCCGCGAGATCTCCACGACGCAAGCCTACGTGCGCTTCCTCACGCAGCTGCTGCGTGACAAGGAAGTGGGGCCGCGCGTGGTGCCGATCCTGGTCGACGAGGCGCGTACCTTCGGCATGGAGGGCCTGTTCCGCCAGATCGGCATCTACAACCACGAGGGGCAGAAGTACACCCCGCAGGACCGCGACCAGGTCTCCTACTACAAGGAAGTGGTCGACGGGCAGATCCTGCAGGAGGGCATCAACGAGGCGGGCGGCATGGCCAGCTGGATCGCTGCGGCGACCAGCTACAGCACCAGCAACCGCATCAAGATCCCGTTCTACATCTACTACTCGATGTTCGGGCTGCAGCGCGTGGGCGACCTGTGCTGGGCGGCGGGCGACATGCAGGCGCGCGGCTTCCTGCTGGGTGGCACCTCGGGCCGCACGACGCTCAACGGCGAGGGCCTGCAGCACGAGGACGGCCACAGCCACGTGATCGCGCAGACCATTCCCAACTGCGTGAGCTACGACCCCACCTTCGCGCACGAAGTGGCGGTGATCATGCAGAACGGCCTCAAGCGCATGGTGGAGAAGCAGGAGAACGTCTTCTACTACATCACCCTGCTGAACGAGAACTACCCGATGCCCGGCCTGCAGCCCGGCACCGAGGAACAGATCGTCAAGGGCATGTACCTGTGCAAGCCGGGTGCCGAAGGCAAGAACCGGGTGCAGTTGCTCGGCTCCGGCACCATCCTGCGCGAATCGATCGCGGCGCAGGAACTGCTGGCCAAGGACTGGGGCGTTCAGGCCGACGTGTGGAGCTGCCCGAGCTTCAACGAACTGGCGCGCGACGGGCTCGACTGCGAGCGGCACAACATGCTGCATCCCGATGGCAACGCGCGGGTACCCTTCGTGACGCAGCAGCTGGAACGGCATGCCGGCCCGGTGGTGGCCGCCACCGACTACATCAAGCAGTACGTCGACCAGATCCGCGCGTTCATTCCCAAGGGCCGCGCGTACAAGGTGCTGGGCACCGACGGCTTCGGCCGCAGCGACTTCCGCAGCAAGCTGCGCGAACACTTCGAGGTGAACCGCCACTACGTCGTGGTGGCTGCGCTCGCTGCGCTGGCCGACGAGGGCAGCGTGCCTCGCGCCAAGGTGGCCGAGGCGATCCGCAAGTACGGTATCAAGGCCGACAAGATCAACCCGCTGCACGCCTGACAATCGTCGCTTCGTCGAATAAAGAGAAGGCCCGCGTCCGGGCCGCGGAGAACAAAGAAAAATGGCACTCGTCGAAGTGAAGGTCCCCGACATCGGGGACTTCAAGGAAGTGGCCGTCATCGAGCTGCTGGTGAAGCCGGGCGACACGATCAAGGCGGAGCAATCGCTGGTCACCGTCGAATCGGACAAGGCATCGATGGAAATTCCTTCCAGCCAGGCTGGCGTGGTGAAGGAAGTGAGAGTGAAGCTCGGCGACAAGGTCGCCGAAGGGAGCGTGATCGTGGTGCTGGAGGCGGCTGGTGCTGCCTCTTCCCCTCCCCCTCCGGGGGAGGGCAGGGTGGGGGCGTCCCCGCCCCCTGCCTCGCCTGCGGCTTCGGCACCGCCCCCACCCCAGCCCTCCCCCGGAGGGTGATGGAGCCAGGCGATCGAAATCCGCGTCCCCGACATCGGCGACTTCAAGGATGTCGCCGTGATCGAAGTGCTGGTCAAGCCCGGTGACACGATCAAGGTCGAACAGTCGCTCGTCACGGTCGAATCGGACAAGGCCTCGATGGAGATCCCGTCGTCGTCGGCGGGCGTGCTGAAGGAGCTGAAGGTCAAGGTCGGGGACAAGTTGAACATCGGCGACTTGATCGCCGTGGTTCAGGGCGCCGCGAGTGCCGCAAGCCCCTCACCCCAACCCTCTCCCCCGAGGGGCGAGGGAGCAACAGCCGCGGCGCAAACCTCTTCTCCCTCTCCCTCTCCCGCCCCTGCGGGAGAGGGCCGGGGTGAGGGCCGCACCCCGCCAACCGCCGCGCTCCCCCCGCACGACCCGAGTGCTTCCACCGGCACCCTCCCGCACGCCTCCCCCTCGGTGCGCAAGTTCGCGCGCGAACTCGGCGTGCCGCTCGAGGAAGTCAAGGGCAGCGGCCCCAAGGGACGCATCACGCAGGAAGACGTCCAGGCCTTCACCAAGTCGGTGATGGCCGGCGATACGCGGACCAAGGCAGCGTCCGGCAAGGCGCCCGCGGGCGGTGGTGGCGAGGCGCTGGGCCTGCTGCCCTGGCCGAAGGTGGACTTCGCGAAGTTCGGGCCCGTCGAGCGCAAGCCGCTGTCGCGGATCAAGAAGATCAGCGGCGCGAACCTGCATCGCAACTGGGTGATGATCCCGCACGTCACCAACCACGACGACGCCGATATCACCGAGCTCGAGGCCTTCCGCGTTTCGACCAACAAGGAGAACGAGAAGTCCGGCGTCAAGGTCACGATGCTCGGCTTCCTCATCAAGGCCTGCGTTGCGGCCCTGAAGAAATTCCCCGAGTTCAACAGCTCGCTCGACGGCGAAGAGCTCGTGTTCAAGAGCTACTACCACATCGGTTTTGCGGCGGACACGCCCAACGGCTTGATGGTCCCCGTCATCAGGGACGCGGACAAGAAGGGCGTGCTGGCGATCAGCCAGGAGATGGCCGAGCTCGCGAAGAAGGCACGCGAAGGCAAACTCAGCCCTGCGGAGATGTCGGGGGCGACTTTCACGATTTCTTCGCTCGGCGGTATCGGAGGTCGGTACTTCACCCCGATCATCAATGCCCCGGAAGTCGCTATCCTTGGCGTTTGCCGCAGCCAGACCGAGCCGGTCTGGGACGGCAAGCAGTTCCAGCCGCGGCTGATGCTGCCGTTGTCGCTCTCCTGGGATCACCGGGTCATCGATGGAGCGTCGGCGGCGCGCTTCAACGCTTATCTGGGACAGATTCTGGCGGACTTCCGCCGCGTGCTTCTCTAATAAGACCAATAACTCGATGACAACTGTAGTGGTGGTGAAGAAAGCCGGGCAGATCGCGATTGCAGCCGACACCCTGGTGACCTTCGGTGACACCCGACTGGCGCACCGCTTCGAGGACAACACCAAGATCTTCAAGGTCGACACCGACGACGGTCCGAGCTACATCGGCATGGCCGGCACGGTGGCGCACTTTCCGGTGCTGCGCAAGGCGATGGGTTCGATGCCGCGGGAAATCCTGAAGCTATGCAGCAAGGACGATGTCTTCGACACCTTCACCAAGCTGCATCCCTATCTCAAGGACAACTTCTTCCTGCAGACCAAGGAGGAAGACAGCGACCCGTACGAGTCCAGCCAGTTCAGCGTGGTGATCGCCAACGCGAGCGGCATCTATGGCCTGTACAGCTATCGCGAGGTCTTCGAGTTCAAGGAGTTCTGGGGCATCGGCTCCGGGCGCAGCTTCGCGCTGGGCGCCATGCACGCGGCCTATGCCAAGGCGAAGACCGCGCGTGAAGTCGCGGAGACAGGGATCGCGGCCGGATGCGAGTTCGACCGCAATTCCGATTTGCCCTGCGACATCTTCACAGTCAAAGCCAAAGAGGCAAAATGAAATTGACCCCCCACGCGACGCGCAACGCGTCGCTGCCCCCTGAGGGGGCGAGCTGCTCCTTTGGGGCGGCCCGGCAGGAACAGCTATGGCTCAGACGGAAGTAAAAGTCCCCGATATCGGGGACTTCGAAAGCGTGTCCGTGATCGAAGTGCTGGTGCAGCCCGGCGACACGGTGAAGCTCGAACAATCGCTCGTCACCGTGGAGAGCGACAAGGCCTCGATGGAGATCCCGTCGTCGCAGGCGGGGGTGGTGAAGGAATTGCGGGTGAAGGTCGGGGACAAGGTGGCGGAGGGCAGCGTGTTGCTGACCATCGAGGCGACCGGCACCGGCTCTTCCCCTCCCCCACCGGGGGAGGGCAGGGTTGGGGCGCCCCCGACCTCAGCCTCGCCTGCGGCTTCGGCACCGCCCCCACCCCAACCCTCCCCCGGTGGGGGAGGGAGCCAAGTCGCTCCCGCCGGCTCCTACTCCGGCGGCGTCGACCTCGAATGCGACATGCTCGTCCTCGGTGCCGGCCCTGGCGGCTATTCCGCTGCCTTTCGCGCTGCCGACATCGGCATGAAGACCGTGATCGTCGAGCGCTACGCCACCCTCGGCGGTGTCTGCCTCAACGTCGGCTGCATTCCCTCCAAGGCGCTGCTGCACGTGGCCGCGGTGATCGACGAAGCGAGCCACATGGACTCGCTGGGCATCAGCTTCGGCAAGCCGACGATCGATCGCGTCAAGCTCAAGGCCCACAAGGACAAGGTCGTCGGCAAGCTCACGGGCGGGCTGGCGGCGATGGCGAAGATGCGCAAGGTCACCACCGTGCGCGGCATCGGCACCTTCCTCGATCCGTATCACCTGGAAGTGCAGGAGACCACGGGTACGGCAAGCGAGACCACGGGCAAGAAGCAGGTGATCCGCTTCAGGAACGCGATCATCGCCGCCGGCTCGCAGGCGCTGCAACTGCCCTTCATGCCGAAGGACCCGCGCGTGGTGGACTCCACCGGCGCGCTGGAACTCGCGACGGCGCCGAGGCGCATGCTGATCCTCGGCGGCGGCATCATCGGCCTGGAGATGGGCACCGTGTATTCCACGCTGGGCGCGCGGCTCGATGTGGTTGAAATGCTCGACGGCCTGATGCAGGGCGCCGACCGCGACCTGGTGCGCGTGTGGCAGAAGATGAACACGCCGCGCTTCGACAACATCATGCTGAAGACCAAGACCGTCGGCGCCGAAGCCACGAAGGACGGCATCCTGGTGCGCTTCGAGGGCGAGCAGGCGCCCAAGGAACCGCAGCTCTATGACCTAGTGCTGCAGGCCGTGGGCCGCAGCCCGAACGGCAAGAAGATCGGCGCCGACAAGGCCGGTGTGACCGTCACGGACCGCGGCTTCATCCCGGTCGACATCCAGATGCGTACCAACGTGCCGCACATCTTCGCGATCGGCGACGTCGTCGGCCAGCCGATGCTGGCGCACAAGGCGGTGCACGAGGCGCACGTGGCGGCGGAAGCGGCGGCGGGCGAGAAGTCGACGTTCGATGCGCGCGTGATCCCGAGCGTCGCCTACACGGACCCCGAGGTCGCCTGGGTCGGCCTCACCGAGGACCAGGCCAAGGCGCAGGGCATCGCGATCAAGAAGGGCCACTTCCCGTGGAGCGCTTCCGGCCGCGCCATCGCCAACACGCGCGACGAGGGCTTCACCAAGCTGCTGTTCGATGCGCAGACCCACCGCATCCTGGGCGGCGGCATCGTCGGCACGCATGCCGGCGACATGATCGGCGAGGTGGCGCTGGCCATCGAGATGGGCGCCGACGAGATCGACATCGGCAAGACGATCCACCCGCACCCTACGCTGGGCGAAAGCATCGGCATGGCGGCGGAGATCGCGCACGGCACGTGCACGGACGTGCCGCCGCAACGCAAGTAAGCCGGCCTGCGGGCACGAACGGCGGCCCTGTCTACCGGCACCGCAGCGGCAGATAGGGCCCCGGCACGTTCGTCCTGTCCTCTCCCTGCGCCGTCATCTGCGGCGGCGCACCGGCCCGCCCGCACAGCCACGTCAGCGGCACGATGCGCGCGTCGACCACGCCTGCGGGGCGCAACGTCAGGGTCTTGCCCTGCAGCGAGTGCTGCGCGCGATTGCCGAAGTGGATCTGGATGGCGCCGTCCTCCAGCGTCACCGACTGCACGACCTGGTTCACGATCTTCTCCGGCGGCGGCAGGCCGGCCGCGGCGTTGTCGTGGGGCAGCGGCGTGCCCACGCGCCACGCGGCCTCCACTGGCGGCTTGGCCAGGTCGGCCAGCGGCAGCGCCTCGTCGATCTGCTGCCGCACGATCCGGTCGATATAACTGGGCAGCGCGATCAGCGCCAGCACCGCGATCACGGCCAGCACCATCATCAGCTCCAGCATCGTGAAGCCGTCTCCCCTGCGTCGCTTGTGCATGCGCGGATCATAGAGGCAGCGCCCCGGGGCGCTCACGGGCGGACTGCGGGCGTCTCCAGCTTCATTCCCAGCGCGCGCTGCGCCAGGACCAGCTCCAGTTCCGCCATCTCCACGCTGTTGCTGGCAAAGGGCTCGGCGCGGACGCCGCCCATGCAGCCGCGCAGCCGTCGGCCCAGCGATCCCATGGCCTGCCATTCCAGCCGGTAGATCGGGTAGCCGGTGGCCTGGCCTTGCGGGATGAGGGCCGCGCCCAGCTTGCCGCCGGCACGCTCGTCGTGGCATTGCGCGCAGGAGAGATCGAGTTGCCCCATGCGCTCGCGGTACAGCGCCTCGCCGCGCGCGAGGAAGGGCGCGAGGCGTGCGTCGGTGCTGGGGGCGATCGGCAGTCCGCGCGATTGCATTGCGACAAATCCTTCGAGCGCCAGCAGGTCCGCGTGCTCCGCCGGCCAGGGCGGCTGCCCCTGGTGGCGCTCGCGGCACAGGTTGATGCGCGTGCCCAGGTTCACGGGCCGGCGCAGCGTCTCGTCCCAGGCCGGGTAGCGCAGGGCCACGCCGCGCATCGATGCCGGCTCACCATGGCAGGCGGCGCACGAGCGGGCGCTGGCAGAGGGCGCGCGGCGCCACAGTGGCTCGCCTTCCTGCACGAACAGCATCGCCGGGTTCATGCTGTCGTCGCGCTGCATGGCTTGCGTGGCCGGGCTCATGTCCTCGAAGCCGGAGCGGCGATGGTCGACGGCGACCTGCGCCGCGCAGGCCAGCACCAGGAGCGCGCCGGCCGCGGCGAGCACGCGCGCAAGGCGCTTCACGTCACCTGCAGCGGGCGCTGCTCGGTCTGCGCGAAGCCGTTGTCGCCCTGCCATTCGAATTCGAGCGTGCCGCTGTCGACGGCCAGCACGGGAAAGGCGATATAGGGATTGGCGGCGATGGCTGGATAGAGATCGGCCGCGAACACCACCTCGCCGCCATAGCGGCAGATGAAGCGGCGCAGGATGTTGCGCGGGGCTATGCGGCCGTCGGCGCCGGGGCGGTAGCCGGTCTCCATGACGTGGGCGATGGTCGCGCGCACCTCGATCACTTCGCCGCGCTTCGCGCTGGCCGGCAACTGGATCAGCGTGCGGGCCATGTCACGAGCTCTCCGGCGGTTCGATGCAGGCGGCCAGCACCACGATCACGTCGACGCTGTCGGACCAGACGCTGCCGTCGTTCATGCGCGCCAGCGCTACCAGCTTCTGGCTGGTGGCCAGCCGGATCCGGGTGCTGACGTCGGCGCGGCCACTGCGCGGCGACAGGGTGAAGCGGGCAACATCGCGCTGCGGATTCTTCTCGTTGAAGACGGCGATCTCGCGCACGTGATCGGCCGCGCTCATGGGGCTTTCGACGGTGACGCGCATGGGCACGACATTGCCGTTGTCCACGAGAGGGGCGATCTCGAGCTTGACGCGGCCGGGGCGCACGGTCTGCCCGGAGGCGAATTCGGCGATGACGGGAGCGAGCGCACCAGCCTCTTGCGCGGACGCGGGCTGGACCAGCATGTGGGCAGCGATGGCCGCGCCCGCCTGGAGCACCCGGCGGCGCGGCCACTCCTGTTGCTCTTTCTCCCTCTCCCTCTCCCGCATGCGGGAGAGGGTTGGGGTGAGGGAAAGGTTTGCGCGCCGCTTGGCCATGCCGCGAAGCCTACCGCAAGGTCCGCAGCCAGGCGACCACGTCCTCCACCTGCTGGGCGGAGAGGATGGGCTTGCCGGCCCAGGGCGCGCCCACGCGCGTCGGGTGCTGGTCGCTATGGAACGCCGGCATGAAGCTCGTCGGATTGAGCCGGCGCGGGTCCACCACGCGCAGGCGCAACTGCGCGTCGCTATAGCGCGCGCCCACGCCCGCCAAGTCGGGCGCCAGGTTGCCCTGGAAACGCTCCTCCGTCACGGGCGCGGAGTGGCAGAGCAGGCACAGGCCCGTCTGCCTGCTGGCAACGATGGCGCGGCCGCGTGCCGGATCGCCGCGCAGGCCGGCCAGCGGCTGCGGGATGCCGTCGCCCTGCACCTCGTAGCGCACGAGCTCCTGCGCCGCCGCCGTCGCGGCGAAGGCGGCCAGCAGTGTCGCGCCCGCTCGCCTGCGCACGTCGCTCAGGTGCGCTTGAGGCTGTGGTTGCGCAGCGGCAGCTCGCGCACGCGCTGCCCGGTCGCCGCGTAGATCGCGTTCAGCACGGCGGGTGCGGCCACCGCGATGGTCGGCTCGCCGACGCCGCCCCAGAAACCGCCGCTGGGCATCACGATCGCCTCGACCTTGGGCATGTGCTCCATGTGGACCACCGGATAGGTGTCGAAGTTGCTCTGCTCCATGCGGCCGTCCTTGAGCGTACAGGCGCCGAACAGCGCGGCCGACAGGCCATACGCGAACGAGCCTTCCACCTGCGCCTCGATCTGCTGCGGGTTCACCGCGTAACCCGGGTCGGTGGCGGCAACGATGCGGTGCACCGTCAGTTCGCCTTCCTTGTCGACCGAGACCTCCGCGCACGCCGCCACGTAGCTGCCGAATCCCATCGTCTGCGCCAGGCCGCGATAGACCTTCTGCCCGTTCACGTCAGCTGCCGGACGGCCCCAGCCGGCGCGATCGGCCACGGCATTCAGCACGGCCAGGTGCTTGGGATGGTTGGCCATCAGCTTGCGGCGGAAGGCTAGCGGATCCTGCTTCAGTTCGTGCGCCAGTTCGTCGATGAAGGACTCGACGTAGATCGTGTTCTGGTTCAGGTTCACGCCGCGCCAGAAGCCCGGAGGCACGGGCGGGTTGCGCATCGCATGGTCGATCAGCAGGTTGGGGAAGCTGTAGCCGAGCGATGCTTCCGGCCCGGGCGGGTTGAGGCCCTGGAACACCACCGGGTCCTTGCCGTCCTTGATGTTCTCCGGCGCGATGCCGGCCAGGATCGACTGCCCCGAGATGCGCATGTGCAGCGCCGTCACGTTGCCCTGCGGGTCGATGGCCGCCCGCATCTTGCATTGCGTGATGGGGTGGTAGCGGCCATGCAGCATGTCTTCTTCGCGCGTCCACAGCAGCTTGACCGGCGTGCCCGGCATCTCCTTGGCGATCTCGACCACCTGCCGCACCCAGTCGTGCACCGCCCCGCGCCGGCCGAAGCCGCCGCCCAGGTGGATCTTGTAGACGTCGCATTGCGCCGCCGGCAGCCCCGCGGCTTCCGACGTGGCGGCCAGTGCGGCTTCGCCATTCTGCGTGGGCGTCCACACCTCGCAGCGCTCGGGTGTCCAGCGGGCGGTGGCGTTCATCGGCTCCATCGTCGCGTGGTTCTGGTGCGGGTACGCATACACCGCCTCGAACACGCGGCCGCCGGCGGCCAGCACCGCCTTGGCATCGCCGTTCTGGTTGCCCACAACCGCCTGCGGTGCGTCGAGGCCGGCCTTCAGCATGGCGGCCACGGTGGCACTCGATTCCTTGGCGTTCGGGCCAGCATCCCATTCGATCGGCAGGGCATCGAGGGCGGTCTTGGCGCGCCACCACGTGTCGGCCACGACGGCGACGGCGCTGTCGCCGACCCGCACGATCTTCTTGATGCCGGGGCGACCCCGGATCGCCGCTTCATTGACGCTCTTGACCTTGCCGCCGAACACCGGGCAGTCCTTGATCGCGGCGTGCACCATGCCGGGCATCTTGAGGTCGATGCCATAGACCTGCTTGCCCGTGACCTTGTCGACCGTGTCGAGGCGGGCCAGCCGCTTGCCGACGATCTTCCAGTCCCTGGGGTCCTTCAGCGTGATCTCGGTGGGCACGTCGAGCTTCGCTGCCGCCGCCGCGAGATGGCCGTAGGTGACAGTGCGTCCGCTCGGAACATGGGTGACCACGCTGTTGGCGGCGCGCAGTTCGGACACCGGCACCTTCCACTCGTTGGCCGCGGCCTGCACCAGCATCATGCGCGCCGCTGCACCGCCCTTGCGCACGTACTCCTGCGACTCGCGGATGCCGCGGCTGCCGCCGGTGGAGAAGTTGCCCCACACGCGCTTGCGGGCCAGGTTCTGGCCGGGCGTGGGGTACTCGGTGCTGACGCGGGCCCAGTTCGCTTCCAGTTCCTCGGCGACCAGTTGCGCCAGCCCGGTGAGCGTGCCCTGGCCCATCTCGGAGCGAGCGACGCGGATCACGATGCTGTCGTCCGGCCGCACGACGACCCAGGCATTGATCTCGGGAGGCGCGGCCTGTGCCGCGGCGCTGCCGGGGAAGGCCACATGGAAGCCGACCACCAGGCCGGTGGCAGCGGTGGCCTTGAGGAAGCCGCGGCGATCGAGAGTGGGATGGGTGCTCACGTCGTGCTCCCGTCGGTGTGCTGGATGGCAAGGCCGGCGCTCTTCATGTCGCCGCGGGCGACCGCGTGGATCGCCGCGCGGATGCGGTTGTAGGTGCCGCAGCGGCAGATGTTGCTCATGGCCTCGTCGATGTCCGTGTCGGTGGGAGTCGGCTTGGCCTTGAGCAGGGCGGCGGCGGCCATCACCTGGCCGGACTGGCAGTAGCCGCACTGCGGCACGTCGAGCGCCACCCAGGCGCGCTGCACGGGATGCGAGCCGTCGGGGGAAAGACCTTCGATGGTGACGATCTTCGCGTTCGGCGCGATGGTGGAGATCGGCCGCACGCAGGTGCGCGTGGGCACCCCGTCGATGTGCACGGTGCAGGCCCCGCAGGCGGCGATGCCGCAGCCGTACTTGGTCCCCGTCAGCCCCAGTTGCTCGCGCAGCGCCCACAGCAGCGGGGTGTCACCCTCTGCCTCGAATTCGCGCACCGCGCCGTTGACGTTCAGTCTCGCCATGCCGCTCTCCTGGTGGTAGCGCGGGCATGGTATGTCGCAAGTCCTGTGAAGGCACCCCCGCGTAATCCCCATGGGGATGTGGCCTAGGTGGGGGAATTTATGCTGGATGTCGCCATTGCGGACGAAGGAATGTCATTGCGGCCCAAGGGATGTTGTTGCCGCCCAGGGGATGTCATTGCGGGCTTGACCCGCGATCCACGACGGCGCTCGGACCGGCGCAGCGTGGATCCCGGGTCAAGCCCGGGATGACATCCGAGGAGACCGGGATGCCAGCCTATTCGGCCGCCGCCTGCGCAGCCGGCGCCATCAGCACCCGCCGCGCGCCATCGAAGCGCGAAGACCAGTAGGGAATGCCCATGTCCTCCACCCGCACTTGCGCACCCGGCTTGGGCGAGTGGATGAACTTGTTGTTGCCGACGTAGATGCCCACGTGGCTGAAGGCGCGCTTGAGCGTGTTGAAGAACACCAGGTCGCCCGGCTGCAATTCGCCCCGCTCGATCTTCGCGGTGGCGGCCGCCTGTTCGTTGGCGCGCCGCGGCAGGATCAGGCCGACGGTCTGCTGGTACATGGCCCGCACGAACCCGCTGCAGTCAAAGCCCGTCTCGACCGAATTGCCGCCCCTGCGATAGGGCACGCCCAGGAAGCCCATGGCGTTGACCACCAGCTCGGAGGTCTTGAGCGCGACGTGGCTGGCGCCTTCGGCGACGCGGCCCGCCATGTTCACGCGGACTTCCTCGAGCCGCTGGACCAGGCGCTTTTCGACCAGCAGGTTACCGAGTTCGTCGTCAGGAGCGGGCGCCGCGTGCGCCACCGCGGACGCAGCAGCCAGCATCGTGAAGCTGAGCCAGCGAATCATGGGCGCGCAGGTTAGCGTCCGGCGACGCCGGTCGTCAAGCGAAGAGTTCATGCACGTTTCTTGTTGCCATCGAAATGCGAGCGGCGCGGGAGGGCGCGGGGACAGCGTCCCACAAGCTCAGCAATTTTCGAACCAGCCCACAGTGCCGGCTCTGGGGCCGGTCGCTGCAGTGGCGGCCCGCATTGTAGGCTGGGCTGCCGCAGGCACCCCAGCGTTTGCCGGCCGGATCGCTGGGGTGCCTGCGGCAGCCCAGCCTACG
>NZ_JAQGNQ010000148.1 GCF_028291745.1 Ramlibacter sp.
AAAGTTATGCCTGATGACCATAGCGAGGTGGTCCCACTCCTTCCCATCCCGAACAGGACAGTGAAACGCCTCTGCGCCGATGATAGTGCGGGTTCCCGTGTGAAAGTAGGACATCGTCAGGCTGTTAAAACGGCACAAAGGCCCGGCAGAAATGCCGGGCCTTTTGCTTTGTGCACGCCATTCAATGGTTCGAGACGGTCGTTCCGTCGCTGACGGCCGCGCCCGAGCGGGCGAGATCCGCGATCAGGGATTTCACCCAATCCTGGAACGACGAAGCTCGGAAAAAGCGCTCGTGCAGCGTGCCGAAGTACGGCGTGTCTTGCGACCACCGCAGCAGCACCTCCAACGCAATCTGCTGCCATTCCAGCAGCTTGAATTTAAGCAGCACCTTCGCCGCATGCGACGCGTGCCGGCGCGGATCGGCACGAAACGACGCAAGCCTGCCGCGCGCAGTCGACAAGGCCGCGGCAAAGTCCGAAAAAACAGCGCCATGCCCTGGCACCACCACGGCGGGCCGCAGGCGCTCGATGAGGGCCAGCGTTGCCTCCACTTCGTCGAAGCCATGCTCGCCTTCCAGCTCCGGAAAGACGACGCCGAATCCACGCTCCCACAGGGCGTCGGCTGAAATCAACACGCGTGATTCCGGCTCGAACAGGATGATCGAGTGCGGATCGTGCCCCGGCGCCGCGTGCACCTCCCAGGTCAGCAGGCCGAGCCGCACCGCGGCTCCGGGCCCGAGCGTGCCGTCGAAGCGAAAGCGCGGGCACTGCTGCCCCGTGGGGCGGTGGGTCAGCGCCTCCTCGTCCCACTCCTCTACTGCGGCGGCGAGGCCGGGCGGAATCAGCGTGCGGATGTGGGGATGGTCCTGCTGCAAGGCGGCGTTGCCTCCGCAGTGGTCGCTGTGAAGGTGGGTATTGACCAGTGTCGTCACCGGCAGGCCGCCGGCCGCGCTGGCCACCAAGCCGAGCGTCTGCGCCGCATGCGTGCAATAGCCGCTGTCCACCACCGCCACTGCAGCGTCGTCGCGCAGGACGACCATGTTCGAGGAGAGCCACCCCCGTTCCAGCACGGTCACGCCATCGGGCAACAGGCGGGCGAAAGGAGAGTTAACCGGCATGGGCCGATCATGCCAAACGCGCACAAGCGCCGCCCGACCGGCATGGGATACTGGCCCATGCCGACCGCGTCGAGTCTTGCGCGCCGCCTGCAGCTCTCCTGGGCCGCGCTGTGTCTCGCCGCCGCTCTCTGGCTGGCGTGGCGATGGCCGCACTCGCCCTTGCTTGCCTTCGCGGGCGCTGCCCTCGTGCTGGCGCTGCCCTCCCTGATCCTTGCCCTGGAACTCTGCATCGCTTCATCTCTGGCGAGGTCAGATACCACGGTCCCACGAGCGTCGGGCACGCAGTTGATCCGTGCCTGGATCTCCGAAGTCCGCCATTTCCACCACACGTTCGCGTGGCGCCAGCCATTCCGTTGGCGTGAGGTGGAGGACCATCTCGATGCCGGATGCGAAGGCCGTGTCGGGGTCGTGCTGGTCCACGGTTTCGTCTGCAACCGCGGCTTCTGGACGCCCTGGCTGCGACGATTGCGCAGCGCCGGCCATCCTTGCCTGGCCATGAATCTCGAGCCCGTCTACGGTTCGATCGACAGCTACGCCGAACAGATCGACGCTGCCGTGCGCCGCATGACGAAAGTCACCGGACGGGCACCCGTGCTCGTCTGCCACAGCATGGGCGGACTCGCTGCCCGCGCCTGGTGGCGCGCCAGCGGCGGCCGCACGGCGGTGGCGCACCTGGTCACGATCGCCTCCCCCCACCGAGGCACCTGGGTCGCCCGCTTCAGCCACAAGGTCAACGGCCGGCAGATGCGGTTGAAGAGCGCCTGGATCGCCGCACTCCAGACGGACGAGCTGCGCCATCCCCTGCCTCCCACGACCTGCTGGTATTCCAACTGCGACAACGTCGTTTTCCCCTCGTCCACCGCTACCCTTGGCGGGGCGGACAACCGCTTCTTGCCCGGCGAGGCGCACGTCGCCCTGGCATTCCATCCGGCCGTCCATGACGCCTGCGTTCAGCTGCTGCACCGGGAGCAGTCATCGCGTCAAGGTGAATTTGTCACCGGAATTGGCGCGGAAAATGGCTAACGAAGATGCTGGCATGCTTCTTAAGCTCTTCCTCTAATTGAGGGGGAAAGACATGGACGGAGTTCTCGATGGCGCGCTAGGCGCCGCATTTGCCGGCGGCCGGGCCGACCTGGCCGCCACCGGCCTCTCGCTGATCATGGACGAGCTGGCCTATGGCGTGCTGCTGGCGTCGCTCAAGGGGCAACTGCTGCACGCCAACCAGGCGGCGCGGCACGAGCTCGCCCGCCGCCAGGTGATCTCGGTCAACGAAGGTCACCTGCACACGGTCGACGCCACCCAGGCGCGCGTCCTGCAGCAGGCGCTGGCCAAGGCCGAGACCGGCCGCCGCAGCCTCATCGCCCTGCGTTCGCCCACCCGCGGCCGCCTGAGCATCGCTGTCGTGCCGCTGCGCTCGGAGCGCCATCACGGCAATCCGCCGGTGGCGCTGGTGCTCTCGCGCGCCACCGTCGTCGACGCGGTGATGCTCTGCTTCTTCGCCCGCACGCACGGCCTCACGCCCTCCGAGGAGCAGGTGCTCTCCATCCTCTGCCAAGGCTATTCGGCGCCCGAGATCGCGGTGCAGCTCAACGTCGCCGTGTCCACCGTGCGCAGCCACGTTCGCAGCCTGTGCGCCAAGACGCACTCCAACGGTGTCCGCGCCCTGGTCGGCCAGGTGGCCGTGCTGCCCCCCATCGGCGCGGCCCATCTGCAGGATCCCCTCCATTAGACCTCTCGCCGTGGCTGCCGGTTAATGCTAGAGTTTTCGGTTAGGGGGGACGACGCCATGAACGGGTCCAGGACTGTCATGGAGCAGGACAAGCTGATCGCGCAGCTCGAGCCTGCTATTGCCCGCCTCGCCGAGCGCGGTATCGTCCGCAGCTACCGCAAGAACACGATCATCCTCAACGAGGGGGAGGTCGGCGATTCCCTGTTCGTGCTCCTGCAAGGCCAGGTCAAGGTGTATGCCACCGACGAGAACGGTCGCGAGATCACCTACGGCACCATCCACGCCGGCGATTACTTCGGCGAGATGTCGCTCGATGGCGGGCCGCGCTCGGCCTCGGTCATGACGCTCGAACCCAGCCTCTGCTCCCTCGTCTCCCGCGCCGCCGTGGCGCAGCACCTGGCCGACGAGCCCAGCTTCGCATTCACGCTGGTCACGCAGGTGATCCGCCGCGCCCGTTCCGCCACCGAGACGGCGCGCCAGATGGCGCTGCTCGATGTCTATGGCCGCGTGATCCACACGCTCGAGGGCCAGCATGGCCCGGCCACCAACCTCGGCCCCGTGCAGCTCACGCAGATCACCCACCAGCAGATAGCCAGCCGGGTCGGCGCCTCGCGCGAGATGGTCAGCCGGCTGTTGAAGGATCTCGAAAAAGGCGGCTACGTCGAACTGGGCATCAAGCGCATCACCCTGAAGAAGAAGCTGCCCGCCCGCTGGTGAGGCGGCGCATGCCCGCTGCCAGGCGGGACAGCGTCCATCACGCCGGCGCTCCCGCGCGCAGCATTGCGTCGCCCAGACGCGTCGCCAGTTCCTCGCCCATGGGCGTCGACGCGAGGAAGCCCGAAACGCTGAAAGCAGGCTGCCTGCGCATCAGGCGCTGCTGGCTGGCCCGCGCCTCGCCCATCATTTCGCTTTCCACCTGGGCCGCCACCAGCGTGCGCCACACGGGCAGGTAGCGCGGGTTGCGCTGCAGCGACTGCTGCGCCAGCGAAACCGCGGCCGACACGTCGCCGTCGCTCAACGCCGCCAGCGCGGCGATGGCGTCGTAGAGGTATCGCAGCGGCTCCAGTGTGAGGGTCTGCGCCGCCCGGCTGGCCGCACCGCGTGCCGCGCGCGACAAGCCCTGCATCGCCAGCAACTCCGCCTGGAACAACAGCGCCAGCGAATGGTCCGAACGCAGGCTGAGCGCCTGCGCATAGCGATCGGCCGCGCCTTCCAGGTTGCCTGCGCCATGCAGCGTGGCGTGGCCGTCGACGGCCAGCACGAGCGGCGAGCCCGGATCGTTCTGCACGGCGGCGGCGGCGTGCGCGCGCGCGAGCGCCTGGTCGTGTCCGGTGATGCCCGAGCCGGCCTGCTGCACCCGCAGCACGTGCAGGTGCGCCAGCCAGGCGTGGGCCGAGGCGTGCCGCCGCCAACGCTCCACCAGGTGTTCCAGCATGCAGCGCGCGCAGTCCATGTCCACGGGCGACAGCCTGTGCATCAGGCCCATCGCCGCCACCAGCAGCGTGGCGCCTTCCAGCGCGGGCATGGGCTGTCCGTTCGCCAGTTCGATCTCGCGGTGGATCACCGACGCATGCACCGCGGACACGATGCGCGCCAGCAAGTGCGGATCCACTGCCGCCGACGCGCGCGGCTCCCCGTCGAAGCTCTCGGCCCAGATCACGTGGGCCGTGCGTGCATCGGCCAGCTCCGCATACAAGCCGAGCCCGCCGGCAGCATGGCGTCGCGCGCGGCCGGTCAGCACATAGCGCGCGCCCACCTGGCTTGCCACGGTGGAGAGCGAGTGGCGCCCGGCGTCGAGCGGCGCCGTGGTCATGCGCGACACGACCTGCAGTGCGTCGCTGCGCGCGAGTGCGGCGACCAGTTCATCGGCCAGGGTCTCGCCGCTGACGCCGTCCGGGGCCGCGCCCTCGGTGCTGAATGGCAGCACCGCCACCGTGGCGCGCAAGCCCCCGGCCTGCAGCGGCTGCGCATGCATCACCGGCGCCATGCCGGCCGCACCGATGCGCCAAGCGTGCACCGGCTGCTTCACGTGCTTGAGGTGGCAGCTGCCCAGGTCCTCCAGCGGAATGCCCGGCGAGCGGCCCAACCGGTCGCGCAAGGCTGCGGAGATCACGATCTCGCCCGGTCCCGCAAGGGTCGCGATGCGCGTTGCGAGATTCACGTCGGTACCGTAGATGTCGTACTGGTCCGCCACGTACTCTGCGACGTGCGCCCCAATGCGCAGATGCACGTGCTGCTCGGGCGGCAGTTGCTCGTTGACCGCATGGAACCATGTCTGCATGGCAAGTGCCGCGCGAATGCAGCCGCGCGGATCGGAGAACTCCAGCATCAGGCCGTCGCCCAGGCTCTTGTGCAGCCGCCCGCTGTCCTCCGGCACGCGTTGCTGGGCATAGGCCACAAAACGCTGCCAGCGACCGATGAATTCCTTCTCGTCCTGCTCCATCAGGCGCACCGATTCCACGACGTCGGCCACCACGATGACCTTCGTGGGTCGAGCGAAGCGGGTGGTGACGAACCGGGAGATGGTCATCGAGTGGTTAGGAATATTGCCTGCTTAGTTGTAGCACGATGTGTCTTTCCTTGCCCGCCGTCAGTGCCGGTTGCGGCGCGTTTGAGCAGTGACGTCGTTCGTCACCTTTCCGACGCTCGGGCAAACCCCTACAGTCTCACGATGATCGAGCAGCCTTCGTCACGCGGCAGCAGCACGGTGCCAAATCGTTCGCTCGGCGCCGGGCACCGCAATCGCATTGCCGCGCACCTGCTGGCGCTGGATGCGCACGATCGTTATCTGCGCTTCGGGTATGCGGCCGGCGAGGAGCAGGTGCGTCGCTACGTCGAGCATCTGGACTTCGACCGCGACGACATCTTCGGCATCTTCAACCGCCGTCTCGACCTGATCGCGATGGCGCACCTGGCCTTCATCCCGCACGAGCCCGACACGCCCGCCGGTGTGGAGTTCGCCGTCTCCGTGGTGCCAAGGGCGCGAGGGCGCGGCTATGGCACGCGCCTGTTCGAGACGGCCGTGCGGCATGCGCGCAACGAGGGTGCGGAACTGATGTTCATCCACGCGCTGTCGGAGAACATCGCGATGATCCGCATTGCCCGCCATGGCGGCGCGACGCTCGAGCGCGCCGGCAGCGAGACCGAGGCTTACCTGCGCTTGCCGCCGGCAACCCTGGACAGCCGCGTGAGCGCCATCCTCGACGAGCAGGTGGCGCAGGCGGACTATCGGATCAAGAAGCAGGCGCGCAACTTCCTGCACTTTCTGGGCCGCCTGCAGGAGATCCGGCGCGGTGCGAGCGGCGCCCGCGGAAAGAGCGGCCGGTAGAGCCGCAGCGGCTGAGCCATCGTGCCCAGCCAATCCGGTATCCTATGCGTCCCTCCACTGCTGCCTCACGGCTGTGTCAGAACCACACCCTGCGCGTGTTGCGCCCGAAAGGCCGGACAAGCGAACGTTCCTGCAAAAAGTCGCCGAGTTCATCCACCCCGGACCCGACTCGACGGCCGGATTGATCGAGACGCTCGCCGACGCCGAGGACAACGACATCATCGGCCCCGAGTCGCGGGTGATGCTCGAGGGCGTGATCCGCATGGCCGAACTCACGGCGGGAGACGTCATGGTCGCGGCGCCGCGCATGGACCTGATCAGCATCGACTCGGACTACGACGACATCCTGCACCTGGTCATCGACACCGCGCACTCGCGCTTTCCGGTGTACGAGCGCGACCGCGAGAACATCATCGGCATCCTGCTCGCCAAGGACCTGCTCAAGCTCCAGCGGGCGCCGGCCCTCAATATCCGGGCCTTGCTGCGGCCGGCGACCTTCGTGCCCGAGAGCAAGGGCCTGAACGACCTGCTGCGCGAGTTCCGCGGCAACCGCAACCATTTGGCGATCGTGATCGACGAATTCGGCCGGGTGGCCGGGCTGATCACCATCGAGGACGTGCTGGAGCAGATCGTCGGCGAGATCGAGGACGAGTTCGACATCGTCGAGGACGAGGGCGACATCTTCGGCCTGGCTGACCGCACCTATCGGGTCAGCGGCGACACCTCGATCGCGCGCGTCAACGAGGCCTTTGCGGTCAAGCTGGCAGACGTCGAGGATGAGCGCGAATTCGACACCATCGGCGGCCTGATCGCGCACCGCATGGGCCACGTGCCCAAGCGCGGCGAAACGCTGGAGCTGGCCGGCCTGCAGTTCGTGGTGCTGCACACCAAGGGCGGCGCGGTCCGCTGGTTCAAGGTCTCGCCGGCCGAACCCGACGGCACGTCCGCTTGACTGCCTTGCGATCGTGGGCGATGCCGGTCGCGGCAGTGGTCGTCGCGGGCCTCCTGCAGGCCTTCTCGCTGGCCTGGCCGGCTACGGGCCAGCCCTTGTGGTGGCTGCAATTGCTCTCGCTCGCGGGCTTCGCGGCGCTGTTGCAGCGGCAGGTGTCCTGGCGGCGCGCCGCACTGCTGGCGTCCATCTTCGCGACGGCCTGGCTCACCGGCACGTTCTGGTGGTTCTACATCTCCATGCACGTCTACGGCGGGCTGGCCGCGCCGCTCGCCGCCTGCGCGGTGCTGCTGCTGGCCATCTTCCTTTCGCTCGACTACGCACTCGCGGCGGCGCTGTTCGTGGCGGGCCGCAGTGGCCGGCCCTGGCGCGATGCCGCGCTGTTCGCGGGACTGTGGACGGGCGCGGAGTTGCTGCGCGGCACGCTCTACACCGGCTTGCCCTGGGGCGCCGGAGGGTATGCGCACACCGACGGCCCGCTGGCTGCGCTCGCCCCCTGGGTGGGGGTGTACGGGATAGGCGCGGCCGCGGCGTGGATCGCGTGCCTGGTGTCACTGCTGGCGCAACGCAGTGCGCGCAGCTCCTGGCGGTACTGGCTGGCGATCGCGGGCAGCGCCGCCCTGCTGGCCGCCTGCAACGCGCAGGTGAGTGCCGCCCCGGGCGCACCCTCCGGGGCCCCGCGCCTGCGCGTCGCCCTGCTGCAGGGAAACATCCCGCAGGAGGAGAAGTTCGAAGGCGGCACCGGCATCCCGCTGGCGCTGGCCTGGTACGGCCGCATGCTGCGCGATAGCGACGCGCAGCTGGTTGTCGCGCCGGAGACGGCCATCCCGCTGCTGCCTGCGCAGCTGCCCGACGGCTATCTCGAAGCGCTGCGCGAGCTGTTCGGCAGCGACGGCCGTGCGGCGCTGTTCGGCATCCCGCTGGGCGACGAGGACCGGGGCTACACCAACTCGGTCATGGGCTTCAAGCCGGGGGATGCGGGCTATCGTTATCACAAGCACCACCTGGTGCCCTTCGGCGAATTCATCCCGCCGCTGTTCAAGTGGTTCACGCGGATGATGAACATTCCGCTGGGCGATTTCAATCGCGGCGACGTGGGCCAGCCCTCGTTTGCCTGGCAGGGGCAGCGGCTCGCGCCCAACATCTGCTACGAAGACCTGTTCGGCGAGGAACTGGGCGCGCGCTTCCGCGACCCCGCCACCGCCCCCACCATCTTCGTCAACCTGAGCAACATGGCCTGGTTCGGCGACAGCGTGGCCATCGACCAGCACCTGCAGATCAGCCGCATGCGCGCGCTGGAATTCGAGCGGCCGATGATCCGCGCCACCAACACGGGCGCCACCGTCATCATCGATCGCTTCGGCCACGTCACGCAGGGCCTCAAGCGCTACACCCGCGGAGTGCTGGTCGGCGAGGTCGAAGGGGGCACGAGGCTGACCCCGTTCGCGCGCTGGGTGGCGCACGTCGGCCTGGCGCCGCTGTGGGCACTGGCGGGAGCGGCCGTCCTCGTTGCACTGCTTGAGCGCCGCCGGCGGCCGCAGCCCTAAAATGGAAGGTTCCGCGGCCCACCGGGTCGCGCCGACCCGGGAGCGGCCCGCCCGCCACCGTCGCCTATGCTCACATTCCAGCAAATCATCCTGAAGCTGCAGTCGTACTGGGACGCCCAGGGCTGCGCGCTGCTCCAGCCCTACGACATGGAAGTCGGCGCCGGGACCTCGCACACCGCGACGTTCCTGCGCGCGCTGGGCCCCGAGCCGTGGAAGGCCGCCTATGTGCAGCCCAGCCGCCGCCCCAAGGACGGCCGCTATGGCCAGAACCCCAACCGCCTGCAGCACTACTACCAGTACCAGGTGGTGCTCAAGCCGGCGCCGGCCAACATCCTGGAGCTGTATCTCGGCTCACTTCAGGCGCTGGGCTTCGACCTCAAGAAGAACGACATCCGCTTCGTCGAGGACGATTGGGAGAACCCGACGCTGGGCGCCTGGGGCCTGGGGTGGGAGGTCTGGCTCAATGGCATGGAGGTCACGCAGTTCACCTACTTCCAGCAGGTGGGCGGCATCGACTGCAAGCCGATCACGGGCGAGATCACCTACGGGCTCGAGCGCCTGGCCATGTACCTGCAGGGCGTCGACAACGTCTATGACCTGAAGTGGACGTCAGGGCTCTCGTACGGGGACGTCTACCATCAGAACGAGGTGGAGCAGTCCACCTACAACTTCGAGCACAGCGATGCCGAGTTCCTGTTCACCGCCTTTTCGGCCTACGAGAAGCAGGCCAAGCATCTGGTGGAGCAGCAGCTCGCGCTGCCCGCGTACGAGCAGGTGCTGAAGGCCGCGCACAGCTTCAACCTGCTCGATGCGCGCGGCGCGATCAGCGTGACCGAACGCGCGGCCTACATCGGCCGCATCCGCAACCTGGCGCGCAGCGTCGCCCAGAGCTACTACGAAAGCCGGGAGCGCCTGGGCTTCCCGATGGCGCCGCGCGAGTGGGTGGCCGACATGCAGAAGAAGGCGGCGTGATGCCCGTACAGAATCTCCTCGTGGAGCTCTTTGTCGAAGAGCTGCCGCCCAAGGTGCTGAAGAAACTGGGCGAAGCGTTTGCCGGCGTGCTGCTCGAACAGCTCAAGGCGCAGGGCCTGGCCTCCGGTGAATCGCAATTGACCGCCTACGCGTCGCCGCGGCGGCTCGCCGCGCACATCACGGCCGTCGCTTCGCAGGCCGCGGACAAGTCGGTGTCGCAGAAGCTGATGCCCGTGAGCGTGGGCCTCGATGCCGCGGGCAACGCCTCGCCGGCGCTGCTGAAAAAGCTGCAGGCGCTGGGCGCCGATGCATCCGCGGTGACCAAGCTCAAGCGCGCCATGGACGGCAAGGCGGAGGCGCTCTTTCACGACAGCACCGTCAAGGGCGTGTCGCTGGCCGACGGCCTGCAGAAGGCGCTGGCGGAAAGCATCGCCAAGCTGCCGATTCCCAAGGTGATGATTTACCAGCTGGCCGATGGCTGGACCGACGTGAAGTTCGTGCGCCCTGCGCATGCGCTGGTCGCGCTGCATGGCAGCGAGGTCGTGCCGGTGCAGGCGCTCGGGCTGCAGGCCGGGCGCAGCACGCAGGGACACCGGTTCGAGGCGGCGGCGCCCACCGTGAGCTTCAAGGACGCCGACCAGTACGCTGCCACGCTCGCGCGGGACGGCGCCGTGATCGCCGGCTTTGGCGAGCGGCGCGCGGAAATCGTGCGCCAGTTGCAGGAGGCCGCCGCCCGCGTCGGCGGTGGCGCGCGTCCCATCGAGGACGACGCGCTGCTGGACGAAGTCACCGCGCTCGTGGAGCGACCGAACGTGCTGACCTGCGCCTTCGAGACGGAATTCCTGGAAGTGCCGCAGGAGTGCCTGATCCTCACGATGAAGGCCAACCAGAAGTACTTCCCGCTGCTGGACGCGCAGGGCAAGCTGACCCACCGCTTCCTGGTCGTCAGCAACATCCGGCCGGAGGATCCCAGCGCGGTCATCGGCGGCAACGAGCGCGTGGTGCGCCCGCGCCTGGCCGACGCCAAGTTCTTCTTCGACCAGGACCGCAAGAAGACGCTGGAGTCGCGCGTGGCGGGACTGGCGAAGGTCGTGTATCACAACAAGCTGGGCACGCAAGGCGAGCGCATCGAGCGCGTGCGCGCCATCGCCCGGGCCATTGCCGCCCCATTGGGCAATGACGGACTTGCGCAGCAGGCCGACGTGGCGGCGCGCCTGGCCAAGGCGGACCTGCTGACCGACATGGTCGGCGAGTTCCCGGAGTTGCAGGGTGTCATGGGCGGCTACTACGCGCGCCACGATGGCCTGGGCGAGGACGTCGCCTTCGCCATCGAGGACCACTATCGCCCGCGCTTTGCCGGCGACGCGCTGCCGCGCAACCAGGTCGGATTGATCGTCGCACTGGCCGACAAGCTCGAGACGCTGGCCGGCCTGTTCGCCATTGGCCAGCTGCCCACGGGCGACAAGGATCCGTTCGCACTGCGCCGCCATGCGCTTGGCATCGTTCGCATGCTGATGGAAAAGGACCTGCCGCTGGACCTGGGCACGCTGGTCGCGCAGGCCCTGGGCCGGTTCCCGCAGGCGCCGGCCGGCACCGCCGAACAGCTCGCCGATTTCATCTACGACCGGCTCGCCGGCCTGCTGCGCGAGCAGGGCTACAGCGCACAGGAAGTCGAGGCGGTGCTGGCGCTGCGGCCCCAGCGCCTCGGCGATGTCGTCAAGCGCCTGGCTGCCGTGCGCGCCTTCGCCGCCTTGCCCGAAGCACCGGCGCTGGCCGCCGCCAACAAGCGCATCGGCAACATCCTGAAGAAGGCCGAGCGGGCCGACGCCCACGTCAACCCGCAACTGCTGCAGGAGGACGCCGAGAAGGACCTGCATGCGGCGACCCAGAAGATCGCGCCCCAGGCGCGCGCGCAGTTCGAAGCCGGCGACTACACGGGTTCGCTGCAGACGCTCGCCGCGCTGCGCGGCCCGGTCGATGCTTTCTTCGACGACGTGATGGTGAACGCGGAGCAGGCGGACCTGCGGCTCAATCGGCTCGGACTGCTGGCCACGCTGCACCAGGCCATGAACCGGGTCGCGGACCTGTCACGCCTTGCCCAATAAACCCTCCAAACCTTCCATGAAGCTCGTCATCCTCGATCGGGACGGCACGATCAACATCGACAGCGACGTCTTCATCAAGACGCCCGAGGAATGGGTGCCGCTGCCGGGCGCGCTGGAGGCGATTGCGCGCCTGAACCACGCCGGCTGGCACGTTGCCGTGGCGTCGAACCAGTCGGGGCTGGGCCGCGGCCTGTTCGACGTCGCTTCGCTCAATGCGATCCACGCCAAGATGCACAAGGCGCTGGCGGCGCTGGGCGGGCGCATCGACGCCGTCTTCTACTGTCCGCACAGCCCGGACGAAGGCTGCCAGTGCCGCAAGCCCTTGCCCGGCCTGTTCGAGCAGATCGGCGAGCGCTTCGGCGTGGACCTGCGCGCCACGCACGTGGTGGGCGACACGCCGCGCGACCTGCAGGCCGGCGCCGCAGTGGGCTGCCAGCCGCACCTGGTGCTCACCGGCAAGGCCGAAGCGCTGCGCGGCCAGCCGATGCCGGGCGAGTACCCCTCGCACACGCGCGTGCACCACGACCTCGGCGCCTTTGCCGACTGGCTGATCTCGCGCAGCGGCTCGGTGCCGCGCATGCCTTCCTGAGAGACTCCTGCATGAATTTCCTGCGCTCTTGCCTCCACGCCCTGTGGATGCTGGTGACGGTGGTGCCTTATGCCATCGCCATCCTGGTCTGCGCGCCCTTCGCCTCGCCGGTGCGCCTGTATGGCATCGCCCAGGCGTGGCTGCGCCAGGTGATGGTGGGTTTGCGCGTGATCTGCGGCGTGCAGTGGCAGGTGCATGGCTACGACAACCTGCCGCAAGGCGCGACCAGTCCGGCGGTCCTGCTGGTCAAGCACCAGTCGACGCTGGAGACCTTCCTGATGCCGGTGTTGATGCCGCATCCGCTGGCCTTTGTGTTCAAGAAGGAGCTGCTGTACATCCCGTTCTTCGGCTGGGCGATCGGCCGGCTGGACATGGTGCACATCGACCGCAACCGGCGCGCCCAGGCCTTCAACAAGGTGGTGGAGCAGGGCAGGCGCCTGCTGGCGCAGGGCGTGTGGGTGATCATGTTCCCCGAAGGCACGCGCATCCCGCGCGGCCAGGCCGGCAGCTACAAGTCCGGCGGCACCCGGCTGGCGGTCGCCACCGGCGCGCCCGTAATCCCGGTGGCCGTGGCCTCGGCCCAGTGCTGGCCGCGCAAGGCCTTCGTCAAGCATCCGGGCACCGTGCACGTGTCCATCGGCAAGCCGATTCCCAGCGCCGGCCGCACGGCCGACGAACTGATGCGTGAAGTGCAGTCCTGGATCGAGGGCGAGATGCGCCGCCTCGATCCCGCGGCCTACGCGCACGCTGGCGCGGGCGAACCGGCGCAGGTGTAACGCCCGTTGGCAAGGGATTGCCAGGGCCCGTAAAATCGCGGCCCATGCAGTCGCCGTTTCAGCTTCTTCTCGACCTGTTCGACGAGCCGAAACCCATCCCTCTCGCGCCGCGGCCGGCGCCCACGGTCCCCACCGAAGATCTCGAGCTCTCGCCGGGCGAGCCGCTGGCCGGCCTGCTCGCGCCGCAGGCCTTCCGGCATCCCGATGCGAATCGCGAGGCGCGTCTGGGGGAGGTCCTGGTCGCCTACGAATTCCGGCGTGCCAAGCGCAAGAACATCGGCTTCGCCGTCGGCGCCGAAGGCCTGGTGGTGAGCGCGCCGCGCTGGGTGACGTTGGGCGAGGTCGATCGCGCCATCCGCAGCAAGGCGGGCTGGATCGTCAACAAGCTCGAAGCCGCGCGCGAGCGCCAGGAGCGCCTGGCCGCCGCCCGCATCGAATGGCAGGACGGCGCGACCTTCCCTTACCTGGGCGAGGCGGTGATCGTGGTGCTGGATCCGCGGCATGACTTCCGCGAGGCCGGCGCCGTGCTGCACAGCGACACCAGCACGCTGCCCGGCGTGGCCCGCCACACGTTGCACGTCGGCCTGGCGCAGAACGCGCAGCCGGCGCAGATCCGCGACGCGGTGCAGGCCTGGTTGATGCGGCAGGCCAGGAGCCTGTTCATCGAGCGCCTGAATCACTATGCGCCGCAGCTGAGCGTGCAGTGGCGCAAGCTCACCCTCAGCAGCGCCGGGACGCTGTGGGGCACTGCCAAGAACGATGGCTCGATCCGCCTGAACTGGCGCCTGGTGCACTTCCGCCTGCCGGTGATCGACTACGTGGTCGCCCACGAACTGAGCCACCTGCGCGTGATGGACCACAGCCCGCGCTTCTGGGACACGGTGAAGTCGGTGGTGCCGAATTATCCCGAGCTGCGCGGCGCCTTGAAGGACGAGGCGCTGCCGGCCTGGTGAGTTCGTGCTGAGTGCGGTGGTGCGTTCGACAGTTCAAGCGCAGAGACGCAGAAGTGACGCAGAAATCGCAGAAGAAAGAAGTCAGAGGATTTTCCTGATTTCCTTTCTGCGACTTCTGGGTCACTTCTGCGTCTTCTGCGTTCAAATTTCCTCGGTCAGCCACCGAGCGCCGAGAACCGCCAAACCCCCGCGCCATCGCGCGCCCGCGTCACCTTCCCCGCATGCCAAAGCGCGTGCAAGTGCGCCACCGCTTCCCCCATCGCGAACGTCATCTGGTGCAGGTCCAGCGGCCGCTTGAACAGGATCGGCAGCGTGTCGTGCGCGGACAGCGCTCGCTCCTGCGCCGCTGCCAGCACCTCGGCCAGCCGGTCCCGATGATGCTCGTGCAGTTGCCGGATGCGAGCATGCAGGCCGCGGAAGGGCTTGCCGTGGGAGGGCAGGACCAGCGTGTTTTCGGGCAGGCCGCGGAAGCGGTCGATGGAGGCCAGGAACAGCGCCAGCGAATCCGCCTCCGGCTCCATCTCGTGCACGCTCACGTTGGTGGAAATGCGCGGCAGCATCATGTCGCCGCCAATCAGCACCTTCAGCGCCTCGCAATACAACGCGATGTGCTCCGGCGCATGGCCGAAACCGGCGATGCAGCGCCAGTCATGCGCGCCGATGCGGATCACGTCGCCGTCCTGCATGCGGCGATAGTGCGCTGGTAGCGCTGGCACCAGGCTCGGGTAGTAGTGCGTGCGGCCGCGGATGCGCTCCAGGGCCTCCGGATCGACCAGGCCATGCGCGGCGAAGAAGCGCGCGGCGCCTTCACCGCCGAAACCGGTGGTGCTCTGCGTGGCCAGCCGCGCGGCGCCGTAGTCGGTGGCGCTGATCCAGAGGCGGCACTCGTGTTCCGCCGTGCTCCAGCGCTCGCAGATCCAGTGCGCCAGCCCGAGGTGGTCCGGGTGCATGTGCGTGACGACCACGCGCAGCACCGGCAGGCCGCGCAACTCGTGCGCGAAGATCTGCTCCCACTGCGCCTTGGCCTCGTCGCGGCTGACGCAGCAGTCCACCACCGTCCAGCCCTCGCGGCCGTCCAGCGTATCGCGCAGCAGCCACAGGTTGATGTGATCCAGCGCGAAGGGCAGCGCCATCCGGATCCAGCGGACGCCGGGTGCCAGCTCGATGCTGCTTCCGGGGGCCGGCAGGGTATCGCCCAGCGGGTACTGCAGTTCTCGTTCGAGGAGGTTCATGGGCAGCGCAAATTGACGTTGACGTAAACGTCAGATGTAATCGGCCATTGTAGGCAGCCCCGCCCGGCGCTGCTGTCCCCTGCCGTACATCCATGCCCGCAACGCAGCCTCCCACCACGTACACGATCGGCGATCTCGCGCGCGAGTTCGACCTGACCACGCGCGCGATCCGGTTCTACGAGGACATGGGCCTGCTGCAACCGGAGCGCTCGGGCCCGGGCGGGCGCAACCGCATCTACCGCGCGCGCGACCGCACGCGCCTGAAGCTCACCCTGCGCGCCAAGCGCCTGGGCCTGTCGCTCACCGAGGCCAGGGACATCATCGACATGTACGACAGCCCGCGCGACACGGGCCCGCAACTGCGCAAGTTCCTCACGATCCTGGCGCAGCACCGGCAGCAGCTCGAGGAGCAGCTCGCCGAACTGCAGACGAACCTCGACGAAGTCCGGGCGCACGAGCGCGAAGCCAAGGCGCTGCTTGCCCGCCTGGACAAGGAAAAGGTCCGGGCATAATTGACGTTGACGTCAACGTCAACTCCCGCCACCAGGAGATCTCCATGCAGCTACCCGGCCTGAACTTCGGCCTCGGCGAGGACCTCGAGGCGCTGCGCGACACGGTGCATGCCTTTGCGCAAAGCGAGATCGCGCCGCGGGCGGCGGAGATCGATCGCAGCGATCAGTTCCCCATGGACCTGTGGCGCAAGATGGGCGAGCTCGGCGTGCTGGGCATCACCGTGCCCGAGGAGTACGGCGGCGCCAACATGGGTTACCTCGCGCACATGCTGGCGATGGAGGAAATCTCGCGCGCGTCCGCCTCGGTGGGGCTTTCCTACGGCGCCCACAGCAACCTGTGCATGAACCAGATCAGGCGCAACGGCAGCGACGCGCAGAAGAAGAAGTATTTGCCCAAACTGGTTTCCGGTGAGCACGTGGGCGCGCTGGCCATGAGCGAGGCGGGCGCGGGCAGCGACGTCATCTCCATGAAGCTCAAGGCGCAGGAGAAGGGCGGCTGCTACCTGCTCAATGGCAGCAAGATGTGGATCACCAACGGACCCGACGCGCACACGCTGGTGGTCTACGCCAAGACCGAGCCGGAACTCGGTGCGCGCGGGGTCACCGCCTTCCTGATCGAGAAGGGCATGAAGGGCTTCTCGATCGCGCAGAAGCTCGACAAGCTGGGCATGCGCGGCAGCCACACCGGCGAACTCGTGTTCCAGGACGTGGAGGTGCCCGCCGAGAACGTGCTGGGCGCTCTCAACGGCGGCGCCAGGGTCCTCATGAGCGGCCTCGACTACGAGCGTGCCGTGCTGGCCGCCGGCCCGATCGGCATCATGCAGGCGGTGATGGACAACGTCGTGCCTTATGTCCACGAGCGCAAGCAGTTCGGGCAGAGCATCGGCGAGTTCCAGCTGATCCAGGGCAAGCTCGCCGACATGTACACCATCCTGCAGGCGGCACGCGCCTACTGCTATACGGTGGGCAAGAACCTCGACCAGCTGGGGAGCGAGCACGTGCGGCAGGTGCGCAAGGACTGCGCCTCGGTGATCCTCTATTGCGCCGAGAAGGCGACGTGGATGGCGGGCGAGGGCATCCAGGTGTTCGGCGGCAACGGCTACATCAACGACTATCCGCTGGGCCGCCTGTGGCGCGACGCCAAGCTGTACGAGATCGGCGCCGGCACCAGTGAGATTCGGCGCATGCTGATCGGGCGCGAACTGTACGCTGAAACAAGGTAGCGCCGGTATTAGAATAGGCGCTCGACCTGCTTCCAAGAAACGAGAGCACGATGACCCAAGCTGCGTTCCCGAAACTGCTATCCTCCCAGATCGCATTCGATATCGCGCGGACGATTCTCGACGGCTTCGACAAGCACTACCGCCTGTTCCGCCAGACCAGCCAGCGCGCCAAGCGCCATTTCGAAACCGGGGCCTGGGCGGTGGCCCAGCAGGCGGCGCGCGAGCGCATCGGCTTCTACGACAAGCGCGTGCAGGAGTGCGTGCAGGCGCTGGAGGACGAGTATTCGCACAGCGAGCTGACGGACGAGGTGTGGCGCGAACTGAAGCTGCATTACATCGGCATGCTGGCCGATCACAAGCAGCCGGAACTGGCCGAAAGCTTTTTTAATTCGGTCTGCTGCAACATCCTGCACCGCACCTATTTCCACAACGATTTTATTTTCGTGCGGCCGGTGGTGTCCACCGAGTACATCGAAACGCAAGAGCTGCTGCCGACCTACCGCGTCTACTACCCCCACATCGACGGCCTGCGCTTCACGCTCAAGCGGGTGGTCACCAATTTCCAGCTCGACGCCAAATTTTCCAACCTCGACCGCGACATCGCCCTGGTCGAAGCGCGGCTGACGGAAATCTTCGGCCCCGACACGCTGGAGCCGAACCACCAGATCCAGGTGCTCTCGAACCTGTTTTACCGCAACAAGGGCGCCTACATCGTCGGCAAGGCGATCAACGGCAACCGCGAGTACCCGTTCGTCGTGCCGATCCTGCACGACCGCCAGGGCGAACTGGTGCTCGACACCGTGCTGTACGACCAGGAACAGATCGCCATCCTGTTCTCGTTTACCCGCGCCTATTTTTTGGTCGACATGGAAGTGCCGTCGGCCTACGTGCAATTCTTGCGCAGCCTGCTGCCGAGGAAGCCGCGGAGCGAAATCTACACCATCCTCGGCCTGCAAAAACAGGGCAAGACGCTGTTTTACCGCGACTACCTGCAGCACCTGAAGCACACCTCGGACCGCTTCGAGACAGCTCCCGGCATCCGCGGCCTGGTGATGCTGGTGTTCGCGCTGCCATCGTTCCCGTACGTGTTCAAGGTGATCAAGGATTTCTACCCGGCGCCGAAGGAAACCACGCGCGCCCAGATCAAGGAAAAATACCTGCTGGTGAAGCACCACGACCGGGTCGGCCGCATGGCCGACACGCTCGAGTATTCCAACGTCGCCTTCCCGCTTGCCCGGTTTTCCGAGGAACTGATCGCCGAGCTGATGCACCATGCGCCATCGCTGGTCGAGATCGAGGGCAGCCAGATCATCCTGCGCCATCTGTACATCGAGCGTCGCATGGTGCCGCTCAACATCTTTTTGTCCAGGGCCGAGCAGGCCGGCAACGATGCGCTGATCGAGCACGGCGTCGTCGAATACGGCAACGCCATCAAGGAACTGGTGGCGGCCAACATCTTCCCCG
>NZ_JAQGNQ010000015.1 GCF_028291745.1 Ramlibacter sp.
TCCTGCGGGTGGATTGCTGGAGCCGCGCGCGCGAAACGCTGCTGACCCCGCATTTCGCGCTCTGGGAACTGATTGGCGTCGACGTGCGGGAAGCGGCGCTGGTGCGATCGTTTCCGCGCTATGTTCCATGCGCGGTCGTGCTGCTGGCCGTCGCCCTGGAGCTGTTTCGCCTCGAGGTGGGTGCCCCTGTGCACGTGTCCGCAAACGGCGGGTACCGCTCGCCGGCGCACGCACTGAGCCGACACGCCTCGCGCCACTGCTGGGGCACCGCCGTCAACATCTTCCGCATTGGCGACACCTACCTCGACAGCCGTGAGGAGATCGAGAAGTACGCGGGCATCGCACGGCGGGTGATGCCCGGCGTGTGGGTGCGCCCCTTCGGTCCCGAAGACGGCGAGGCGGACGATCACCTGCATCTCGACCTCGGCTACACGGTGTTCGACCCGGTGAACGGGCAGGACGGCAGCAACTCCATGGAAGCAAGTTGAATGGCGGACGCCAAGAAACTGGAGCAGGCATCCGCGCCCGAGCGCCTGCGTCTTGCGGCGATGGGCATCGAGGCAGAGTGGGGCCTGATGCTCGACGACGCGCCGACGCGGCCCGAGGCATTGTTTGGCAGCCCGCGCGATTTCATCCGTGGCGAGCTGATGCATCGCCAGGGCACTTCGTATCACCTGCCGACCGGGGGCGCCGTCTACTTCGATACGGGTGTGATCGAGGTGGCGACGCCGGTGGTCGAGATCGAGCCAGGCTGTGCGGCGCGTGCGGGGCGCTCGCTGTGGGAAGCGCTGGCATTCATTCGCGGCGAGCTCGATGCCTGGGACGCGCGCAACGGTCGAACGACCCGGCTCGTGGGCTTCAGCGCGCACTACAACGTTTCCTTCGCGCTGCCGGCGGGCGAGCCGGCGAACGGGCGGACCATCGAGCAACTGGCACTGCTGCTCACGTACATCCTGCCGGCACCGGTGATGTTGCTGGCGACCAACCGGCAGTCCACGGGGGTGGGCGTGCGTCCCCGCAAGGACCGCATCGAGATCACTTCCGATTTCACACCCAGCCCGTCGCTGATGATCGCCACGGCGACCTTGATCGTGGCCGTCGTGCGCGAGGTGATGACGTGGCCGAGTTATGAACTCAGCGAGCTGGCCAGGCACGGGATTCCCGTCATCAGCGGCTTCCAGCCCATGCCCCACACGTCTCGCAAGGGCTGGCTGGCGCGCTTCAACTGCTATCCGGAGAACCCGTTCACCTGCGACATCGACCGCGAGATGTGGCAGACGGAAAGGCACGGCGAGCTCAGCCTGCGCGCCATTGCAAGACACAACGTGCGGCACTTCTGGCGCGCCATCCGCGGCATCTCCGACCCCTTTAGCTTGCGGCTGATCCGCTCCGTGATGCGCGGGCGCAGTGCGTCGCTGCTCGAGCTGGAGGATAGACCGCAGGAATACGAAGACGTCGGCAAGCTCTGCGCCTGGGATGGGCTGTCGCCGACAGCGCAGCTGGCTCGCTCGCGCTACGAGCGCGTGGTGATCCGCGCGGTGTCCGGCCAGCCGCTGCGCATCAAGGGCCACTGCCTGCGGCCGGTCGGCATGAGCGGCTGGTCAGCGGTGGTGTTCCGGCGCGAGGACCACCGTCGCGAGGTGATCGCGCTCGACGATCTTATTGCGCACCTGGACGAGTGGGAGCGGCCGTAGCATGAGCCGCCTCTCCCTGATTCGCCTCAAGATCTACCGCACCGTCGCCCGCCAATTGCATGGCGCCGTGCCGTGTTGGGTCTGCGGCCAACCGGTGGCGGCGGAGGACGCCACGCTGGAACACATCAAGCCCTTGTCGGAAGGGGGCAGCAGCCACATCGAGAACCTGGCGATCAGCCACGGCACGTGCAACAACCGGCGTCATGCCAAGGCCCCGCAGCTGCCTGCCGACTGACCTGCAGCTCGCTCAGCCCATGCGTTGCAGGCGTGCGGCTTCTTCCAGCCGCGAATCCTCGATCTCGCGCAGCACGGCGGTCAGGTCAACGGCGCCGGGGGTCGGCTCATAGCGGCCGGTCAAGGGCATGTCCGGTGCCAGCACGCCGCTGGCGTACAGCGACCAGATCTCGGGACCGTACTGCGTCTTGAGCAGGGCTGGCGCATACCGGCCGAAGAAGACCCGCAAGTTGTCGACATCGCGCAGCAGCATGCGCGAAGCGTGGTTGTTGCCCGCGGCATCCACGGCTTGCGGCAGATCGATGATCACGGGCCCATCGGCTGCCAGCAGCACGTTGAATTCCGACAGGTCGCCATGAATCACGCCGGCGCAAAGCATGCGCACGACCTCGCCGATCAGCGTCGCATGGTGCTGCCGCGCCTGCGCCTCGCTGAAGTTCAGGTCGTTCAGTCGCGGTGCCGCGTCACCATGCTCGTCAGCGACCAGTTCCATCAGCAGCACGCCGTCATGAAAGTTGCTGGGCCGCGGCACGCGCACTCCAGCGGCGGCCAGGCGGTACAAGGCGTCGACTTCGGCGCTTTGCCAAGCGGCCTCCTGCTGTTGCCGACCGTAGGTGGTGCGCTTGGCCATGGCGCGGGCCTGGCGGCTGTTGCGGACCTTGCGGTTCTCGGTGTAATCCACCGCCTGGCGAAAGCTGCGCTTGTTCGCTTCCTTGTAGATCTTGGCCGCGCAGGTCTCGCCGGCGCAGCGCACGACGTACACGTCGGCTTCCTTGCCGCTCTTGAGCTGGCGCACGACAGTGTCGATGAGGCCTTCGGCCATGAGGGTCTGGAGTCGGGCTGGGGTTTTCACCAAGCGATTGTCGGGCTTCCTCGGCCGGTTCGCTTCTGGCGGGCCCCACGCGCACAATCGACGCAACCATGCTCCGCCGCCTGATCCTTGCCGCCATCGCTGGCTGGCCGCTGCACCGGTCCCTGGCGCAGGACGAGATTCCGCGTCCCCGCTACAAGGTGTCGGCTGCCCAGCTTTACGAAGCAATGGCCAGGCGCTTCCCGCTGCGCCTGGGGGTCGCGGGCTTGTTCGAACTGCAAGTCAGCGCCCCCAGCTTGCTGCTGCTGCCGGCGCGCAATCTCCTAGGAGCGACCCTGGTCACTGACCTGAGCGGCGTGCAGCTGCCGCAGGCCGGCCGCGGCGAAACCGACCTCGGTTTTGCGCTTCGCTATGAGCCCGGGGACCGCACGCTGCGTGCGCGGCATCCGCAAGTGCTGGACTTGCGCTGGCCCGGCTTGCCAGCGCAAACGCGCCAGGGCCTGCTCGCGCTGATGCCGTCGCTGTCGGACGGCTTCGGCGAAGTGGTGCTGCACCAGTTCACGGCGGGCGAACTCGGGCTCCCGGAGACGATGGGTTTCGAGCCGGACGAGATCAAGGTGCAGCCCGACGGCATCGAGATCTTGTTCCGGCCCAAGTCACCCTCACCCCGCGTGGGGATGGCGCTCGGCCTGGCTGCGGCCTTGCTCTGCGCCAGCGCTGTCGCACCCGCGCCTGTGCGCGCCCAGCCTGCTCCGCTCGCCGCCGCTGCCGTCCCCGCGTCGGCCCAGGCCAAAGCCGTGTTCGACGATTACTGGGAGCGCACCGCGAGCATGTTTCCCGAGTGGGCGACGTACCGCGGTGACCAACGCTTCGGCGACCGCCTGAACGACGGCTCGCCCGAGGCGCGCGTGCGCTGGTTCGCCTTCGCGCGCGAGATCAAGGCGCGGCTGGCGGCCATCCCGCGCCAGGAGCTGGCGGCGCAGGACCGCCTCTCGGTCGACGTGCTGGCGCGCCGGCTCGAGATGTCCCTGGCCATGGAGCCCTACGCGGGCTACGAGACCATGACGGTGGATGCCTCGCCGTGGCCGTTCCAGTCGGCCTTCCAGGGCCTGCTGCAAGCATCGCCCGTGGCAACCGAAGCGCAGGCCAGGCAGGTGCTTGCGCGCATGGCGGCGTATCCCGCGCGCGTCGACCAGGAGATCGCGAAACTGCGCGCCGGCATGGCGCAGGGATGGGTGCCGCCCCGGCACGTGCTGGAGGTCGCACTGGGTCAACTCGACGCGCAGCTGGCCAGGCGCGGCGCGCGAAGCTTTTATTACGAGCCGTTCGACCGCCTGGGCTCCGGCATTCCAGAGGCCACCCGGGCGGCGCTGCGCAGCGAGGCCGCGACGTCCGTGGACAGCCGCGTGCTGCCGGCCCTTCAGCGGCTGCGCGACTTCGTCGCCGGCGAGTACCTGGCGCGTGCGCCCCAGGAGGGCGGCCTTGCCCGCTATCCCTCGGGTGCGCAGGTGTACGCGACGCTGGTGCGCAACCAGACCACGACCAGCCTGACGCCGGAAGCGATCCATGCGATCGGCCTGGAGCAGGTGGCGAAGGCGCAGCAAGGCATGGATGCGGTGCGGCGCGAAGTCGGCTTCACCGGCGACCTGCCGGCCTTCGAGCACTACCTGAACAGCGACGCGCGCTTCTTCAAGCGCAGCGGCGAAGAAGTGCTCGCAGGCTACCGCGACATCATCAAGCGCACCGAGCCTCAGTTGCCGCGCCTGTTCGCGCAGCTGCCGCGCGCGCCGGTGGGCGTGCGTGCGATCCCCGAGTTCATGGGGATCGGGGCCGTGGAGTCGTACAACGGGCCGTCGCTGGACGGCACGCGGGCGGGCTGGTTCAACGCCAACGCGCTTGCGTATGCGGTTCGCCCCACGTGGATCATGGAGGCCATCGCGCTGCACGAGGCCGTGCCGGGCCACCACCTGCAGATCGCGCGGGCCGCCGAACTCGGCGAGCTGCCCATGTTTCGCCGGGCGCAGGGCTTCACCGCCTACTCGGAAGGATGGGGGCTGTACGCCGAGACCCTCGGGCCGGAGCTGGGCCTGTACCAGGACCCGTACAGCCGCTTCGGCTTTCACACCAACCAGGCGTGGCGCGCGGCGCGGCTGGTGGTGGATACGGGCATCCACGCGAAAGGCTGGACGCGCCAGCAGGCGATCGACTACATGCTGGCCGCCACCGGCATGGAACGCAACCGCGTGGAGTGGGAGGTGGACCGCTACATCTCCCAACCCGGCCAGGCGCTGGCCTACATGATCGGGCAGCTGAAGTTCATCGAACTGCGCGAGCAGGCCAGGGCAACCCTGGGTCCCCGGTTCGATGTCCGGCGCTTCCACACGGTGGTCATCGACAACGGGCAACTACCGCTGGATCTCCTGGAGCGCGTCGTTGACGAGTGGGTGCAGGAGCAGCAGAAGCAGTGAGCTGCGACTTGCGCGCGCTACCCCATGCGCGCAAATGGAGCGTCACCAGCGCCGCCGGCTCTGGAACGCTTCCCTGGACGTCATCCCGAAGCCGTTCTGGCGCAGCAGCTCGCGTTCGATATAGCGGCCCAGGTGGGCGCGCAGCTCCGGCACGGCCTCGCCGTCGCAGTAGACCTGCGGAAACTTGTACGAGAGCCAGGCGTACAGGCTCACATCCTTGCTCAGGAACTCTGCTTCTTCCAGCAAGCCGGGTTCCCGATCGTGCAGCCAGTCCGCCAGCCGCGGGAGCAGCAGCGTGCGTCCTTTCACGAACGCGAGGAGACAGGACTCGAAGTAGGCGAGCTCGTTGTCCTTGTCGTGCGCAATGGGCGCGCAGCTGAAGGTGAACTTGTCGGCCAGCGACAGCTTGCCAGCCATGCGGTCGACGACCCGCGCCAGGCCGACCTGGTCCTCCAGAGCCGCCGTCTCGAACAGCGAGCTCGTTGCGGCGATGCGGGTGGCGAAGTAGGACAGGATGGGCGCAATCTGTTGCGTCCCCAGCAACTGCGACAAGGACTCCACGTGCCACGGGCTCGGCGCGATGGTCAGCGCCGAGCGCATCCGGGGCTGGGGCTCCGCGAGCATGCGGCGCACGTGGGGCAGGTCCTCGCGGTCCAGCGTCGTGACGCGGCCCTCGTCGTGGATCTTGAAGCGGCCGGCGCGCCCGGCAATCTGCTGCACCTCCGAGGCATTCAGCGGGCGCGTCTCCACCCCGTCGAACTTGTGCACCGTGGAGAAGATGACGCGTCGTACCGGCAGGTTCAGTCCCATGCCGATGGCATCGGTCGCCACGACGATGTCCGCCTCGCCGCTGGCGAAGCGCTCGGATTCGGTACGCCGCACCTCGGGCGCCAACGCGCCGTAGATCGTGGCCACGGAAAGGCCCTGGGAGCGATACCGCGCACTCAGAGTCAGGACGTCCTTGCGCGAGAAGGCGATCACCGCATCGCCTGGCTGCAGGCTCGCTTCCGCCTGCTTGCGGCCGCGGCGACTCCCCACCGGAGCGTCCTCCATCACCAGCGGCGTCTTGCGCGCCAGGAACACCGTCTCGTGGCTCTCGCCGATGGCATCCAGCACTTCGACGCAGCGCTTGTGCACGGTGTCCGCGCCGCACACGTAGACGTCCCGCGCCGGCGCGCCGACCAGGGCCGACGTCCAGGCCCAACCGCGGCCGGGGTCCTGCAGCATCTGGATTTCATCGATGACGGCGACCTCCACCTCCCGCTCCGGATTCATCATCTCCACGGTGCAGGCGGTATGGCGCGCCCCTTCCATCAGGTCGTGTTCTTCGCCCGTGAGCAGGTTGCAGGGGATGCCCTGGGCGACCAGGCGGTCGCGAATTTCCATGGCCAGCAGGCGCAGGGGTGCCAGGTACACCCCGGAAGCCGCGCGTTTCAGCGCCTCGAGCGCATCGTGCGTCTTGCCCGAGTTGGTCGGCCCGAGGCGGAAGTGGATCCGCCGCTGGAGGGCGCGCGCGAGGGGGAATGCCTGGGGGTAGTCCTTCAGGCGCACCAGCTCCTGGGCGCGCTCTTCTTCGATGCGCCGCAGCAGCTGGCTCACGGAGGCCACCAGCGTGTTCTTCAGGTCGTGCCCCAGGTCCTGCTGGGGCAAGCCGCCTTCGAGGGCCGATCGCAGCCCCGCGAGCAGTTGCTTGCGTTGCGGCGCGGAGAGTGCGTTGGCGTACTCGGCCACCAGGTCCGTCACCGCGTTGGAAATCGCCTGACCCATGCCGGCGAGCTTTTCCGGGGCGAACAACGCACCCACGCGCGCCGACAGATTGCCCACCTCGCCAGGGTTCTTCGGAACCGGCAAGCTGGCCTGCAGCAAGACGACCGCTGGCCACGTATGGATGTCATCGGGCGACTCGGCGACCGCGACCGGCACCGTCGCGGTCTTGGTGAACACGAGGAAGCCGTCGTCCTGCTCGCGCACTTCGCACCGGTGCGCGGCCTTCGTTGCGTCGATCGCGGCAGCCAGCCGCCGGCGCGCCTGGATCCTGGCGACGCTGCGCGCCCGCCCCGAGCGGTCCTCAGGCGGCAGTGTCTCCAGGTCGGATGCGCGCCACTCGGCAATCTGTTCCTCGGAGATGGCCTTCAGCACCGCCGGGTCGAACAGCACCTGCAGGCTCTCCTGCCCTGCCTTGCGCAGGGGCCTGTGCGAGGCCACCGGCACCCGCTGCAGGGCCGTCCACTCGTCCAGTTCGGCTTTCAGGATAGGCAGCAGGGCCAGGGCTTCCTCGTAGCCAACGAGGGTCTGCTCCCACTGGTGCAGCGCCAGCTTCTTTTCCCGGGCGTGGCGCTCCAGCTCCGCCTGGTGGCTGGCAAGCTGTTCGTGCACCGGCGCAGCCAGGTCGAACAGCTTGCGCAGTGCCGCGGCGGTGGGATGCACGCCGTGCACGTCCTTGAAGTCGCGCGCCAGTGGCCCGGACTGCAGCTGGTCGAAGGTGTCGATGTCGAAGCGCTCGGCGCTCACGTCGCGTGCCCGCAGCCACGCCTGCAACTCGGCGCCGACCTGCGCCAGCCGGGCGTCTTCCGTCTCGCGCATCCGCTGCGCCCGTTCGTCCCTGAGACGCTGCGCCTCGCGATCCTGTTCCAGGCGCAGTTGCTTGCGCTCTTCCTTGCTCAGGGCCGGCGTGTCGCCCTGCAACTGCGCCAGGCGCGCAGCGCGGTCCTCGGGCCGCCACAGCCTGGGTTGGCAGGCCTCGCCCGACGCCAGCGCAGCGGCCAGGTGTTCGCCCGCGAGCTTGAGCTCGGCCAGCAGCTCCCTGGGTCGCGCATGCTCGGCCAGACGCGCCACTGCATGGAGCAGGCTCAGGCACTCCGCCGCCTGGGCGTCGCCCCCGTTGCAGACGAACTCCGGGCAAAAGTCGGCATCCGCGACGGTTGCGTCGACCAGGGCTTCCAGCTCGGGCGTGGGCGGCGTGCGCCAGAGGCTGCGCAGGGAAGAACGCAGCTTGGGAGGTACTTCGGCGGACCGGGCGACGAGTCGGGCCAGAAAGGCCACTTGCTCGTACACCACCCAGTTCGGGTGTGCCAGGGGCAGTTCGGATTCGAGGGGTGCGGGTTGCTTGTCGGGCGCGGAGGTCTCGGACATCGATTTGTTTTCGGCCTGGCGAATGCCGCGACCAGGGCACTGGGTCAGGGGGGCGGATCCCTTAGCTGGGGTCTGCCTGCATCATGGCAAGGTCGGCTCGGGCAGAAGGAGCGTTCATGCGCGGGAGTCCGCCTCGTCAGCAGTCGCCACCGGCACTTATCACAGGCACCGCGCAGGATCAACCGCCAATCGACTCCTTACGATACCAGCTCGACCGACATACGATGGCTGCATTGAAGTCATCGGGCGAGCACCAGTGGTCAAACAAGTGGAATACTGCGGGCACCTCATCAGCATTGCGGTGTTGCCTGACCAGGGCCGATGGGCGTACCGGGTCGAAAGCGGGCCGGTGCGCATGGTCCATGAGGTGCGGCCGGCCAGCGACCCCGAAGCTCTGTTCCTCGAGGCCGAACTCCGCGCCCAGGTCGAAGTCCAGTGCATCGAAGACCGATTCGCGACCGTCAGAGCGACCGCCCGTCGAAATGGGTGACGGGAATCGCCTGCAGGGCTATTCCCTCGATGCAGCGCAGGTTGACCGCCGCCATGAGTTCGCCTGACGGGGCCTTCGCTTCGCCGTAAGGATGGATGCCGCAGGTCGGGCAGAAGCGGTGCCTGATCAGGTGCTTGTTGAACAGGTAGGTGCTCGCATCGCTCTCCGGCGTGAGCAGTCGCAGCGCGCTGCGCGGCACGAACCACATCAGGGCGCCCTTGCGCTCGCAGATGGAGCAGTTGCATGCCGTGGCCGAAGCGATGTCGCCGTCGACTTCGAACCTGATCTGCCCGCAGTGGCAGCTTCCTTCGTGGACCATGTCAGACCTCCTGTGTGCCGTGTTGCAGAAAGCCGTCGAGGTAGCCGAAGAGCGAGGACCAACCGCGCTCGTGGTTGCTGCGTGCCTGGTCGTCGAAGAAGCGGTCGTGCACGAAGCGCAGCGCCGTGCCGGAGTCGCGGGCAAGGAAGTCGATGCTCACGCGCGAGACGCGTTCAGGCGTGCTGGCCCACGCCCAGGTGAAGACGAGGCGCCTGTGCATCGCCACTTCCTGGTAGGCGCCTGAGACGTCGTTGGCGCCGCCGTCCGGCAGCCTGGTGACGATCCGGTACCGCCCGCCGACGCGCAGGTCGACCTCGGCCTGCGTGACCGCGCCCGGCTTGCCCATGCCGAACCAGCGGCTCAGCGCTTGCGGGTCGGTCCACGCGGCCCAGACTTGTTCGACCGCGCAGGGGTAGTCACGGTCGATGCGGACCTGGGCCGGCGATTGCTGCTCATTGGTTTCCATGGTGTCTCTTTCTCTTGCTGTTGGAGATACATCCCGAGTGCATCGAACTGCTCGTTCCAGAATCGTTCGTAGCGGGCCATCCACTCCGCGGCGGCGCGCATGGGCAAGGCGTCGAGCTCGCAGCGAACCACGCGCCCTTCCTTGGCGCGCGCGATCAATCCGGCGGCCTGGAGCACCGCGAGGTGCTTCATGAAGCCGGGCAGAGACATGCCGTGCGGCTGCGCGAGTTCGCTGACCGTTGCCGCGCCCGACCCGAGTTGCTCGATCACGCTGCGCCGCGTGGCGTCGGAGAGCGCAGCGAACACGAGGTCGAGGTCAACGGCTTTATTGTTAACCATGTGGTTTAGCATAGGCGGGGTGTCGCGGGCTGTCAACTACCGGCGAGACGCGTTGCATCCTCCTTGGTGCGCCTCCACCCGCAACGCGGCGAGCTTTGCCTGGTACGTGTTCACCACCGCCTGCGAGCGATGGAAGCCGACCGTGCAAAGCGTGCGCAACGCATCGACGCTTCGCATGCGCGCGAAGGCACGTGCGTCCAATGCGCATTCGACGCGCAGCCGATCGCCAACTTGCACCCCGTTCCAGGTGAGCACGAACACGCGGGCTTCGTACCACGCGCGTGAGGGCGTGGAGAGCAACACGATCAGCACGAGGCTCGCGGCGTAGACCGTCAGGGCCGTCGCGCTCGGGTCCTGCAGGGTGAAGGATCCGAACCAGGCATGCCGCAACAGGAGCACGGGAGCGATGGCCGTCGCCAGTACGGCCGCCGCCGCGACGCACCAGAGCCGCAGGTAGCTGGAAAACCGCGCTTGCCAGGTCACCGCCCATTCGCCGACGCACGTACGGGTCAAGCGCAGTCGGCGCAAGTTGAATGCGAAAGCGGCAAGCAAGGGGAAGGCAAGGACAGCCGCCGCCAGCGCGCCCGCGGCAACGTGGAAATCGGCGCTGCCGGTCGCCACGATCGCGGCGACCGTCGGCTCGAGAGCCGCCCACGCGAGACCCAGCACCAGCAGGGGCCAGCTGGCGGCGTAGATCTCGCTCCAGCGCGCCGTGAAGGACAGCGGCAGCTCGCGCCAGCGGATCGCGCCGATGGTCCTGGTGGTCACGGTGCCCCACAGGTAGGGCACGAGCAGGACACCGCAGATCACCAGCAAGGGCAGGGGTGGGCCATGCCCGAGCTCGTTCGCCACCCGCGCGGCAATGAAGGCAACAGCCAGCAGGATCGCCGGCCACCGCGACTTGGGCGCAGGCACATGCGCCAGCGGCGTGCCGTCGATGGCGGTGCGGCTTGCCAGGTACTGCGCCGTGTGCTGCCGTGCGACCGAGGTGTAGAGGCCGCCGAGCACGAGGTTGATCAGGAGATCGCGCCGCGAGCGCAGCCGCAGCTCGCGGGCGCTGCCGGTGAACAGGACGCGCAATGAAGGCATCGGCTCCATTGTGCAGTGGACGCTGCGCGTTCGTGCGCATTGACGCGCCGCGCCGCGGCTTCCAAGATGCGGGCCATTCAGGAGGTGAGATGCGACGCAGAGATTTCCTGCGCGTGCCGGCAGCTGCCATCGCACTGCCGCAACTTGCGCGGGCCCAGGCGTATCCCGTGCGCGCGATCCGGTACATCGTTCCCGTTCCGGCGGGCGGCGGCAACGACATGATTGCGCGCGTGGTGACACAGCGTTGGGGCGTTCTGCTCGGGCAGCCTTTCCTGGTCGACAACCAGAGCGGCGGCGGCGGTGTGGTGGCGTGCCAGGCGACGATGCGCGCGGCGCCGGACGGCTACACGCTGATGCAAGGCTTCGTCGCCACCCACGGCACCACGCCGGCCACCCGCCACGTGAATTACGACGCCGTCAAGGACTTCACCGCCGTCGGAATGATCGGCGCCTCGCCCAACGTGCTGGTCATCCACGGCAGCGTGCCGGCACGCACCGTTGCGGAATTCGTGGATTACGTCAAGCGCAATCCTGGCAGGCTCAATTACGCGTCGGCCGGCAACGGCTCCCTCACGCACCTGACCATGGAGCTGTTCAAGCAGGACACCGGCGCCTATCTGCTGCACATCCCGTATCGCGGGGTGGCACCGGCGATCACCGACCTGCTGGCGGGACGGACGCAGGCCATGTTCCCGAGCCTGGCTTCGGCCTTGCCGCACATCCGCTCCGGCAAGCTGCGCGCGCTCGCGGTCACGGGCAAGCGGCGCAGTGCCCTGGTGCCGGAGGTCGCGACCATGCAGGAGATCGGCTTCCAGGGCTTCGACGCCGTGCAGTGGTATGGAACCCTGGGTCCGGCGGGACTGCCGGCGGACGTGGTCCACCGCCTGTACGAGACGCAGGCCGCCGTGCTGAAGTCGCCGGAGCTGGCGGAGAAGCTCACCAGCGAGGCGGTCGAGCCGTGGTCGATGCCGCCCGAGGAATTCAGTCGCTACATTGCCGCCGAAGTGAGCCGCTGGAGCAAGCTGGCCAAGGCGCGGAACATCCATCTGGACGAATAGCGGTCCCGCAGATGCTTCGGATTGCAGGAACCCCTCGCCGCCGCCATTCCCGCATACGATGGCGGCCAGCAAGGAGAACAGCCCCCCGATGGAAGATTCCCGACACGATGCGCCCGTGGCCCGGCGCGAGGACGACCGCTTCACGACCGGCCGCGGCGAATACACCGACGACATCGCCCGCCCCGATGCACTGCATGCCGTCTTCGTGCGCTCTCCGTATCCGTCTGCTTCCATTCGCTCGATCGAGCCGGGCGCGGCGCTCTCGCGCGATGGTGTCGTCGCCGTATTGACGGGCGCCGACCTGGCCGCCGAGGGCTTCATCGACAGTCCGGTGCCGTTCCGCTTTCCGCAAGGCGATGGCAGCTTCGCGCTGGAAACGCCACGGCCCCTGCTGGCACGCGAGCGCGTGCGTTTCGTCGGCGAGCCCGTGGCGATGGTGCTGGCGCGGACCTTCGCTGCCGCCCAGGACGCCGCGGAGCAGGTGGTGGTGGAGTACGACGAGCAGGCATGCGTGACGGAGACGGCCTTGGCCCGCGAAGCCGCGGCGCCCCTCGTCTGGGACGATCGCCCAGGCAACCTGGCTTACCACTGGCGCCACGGCGACGCTGACGGTGTCGCTGCGGCCCTTGCCGCTTCCGCGCGCGTGGTGCGGCTCACGTCACGCGTGAGCCGCGTCGCCGCCATGACGATGGAGCCGCGCGTGGCTCTCGCGTACAGCGGAGAGGATGGCCGGCCGGTCGTGCACCTGTCGCACCAGAGCCCGCACCAGTTTCGCGACGAACTGGCCAAGCTGTTCGGCCTCGCGCCGGCGGACCTGCGCGTCGTCGTGCGTGACGTCGGCGGCTCCTTCGGCATGAAGGCAGGCGCCCTGCGCGAGGAACTGCTGGTGTTCTGGGCGGCCCGGCGCCTGCGGCAGCCGGTGCGCTGGGCGGCGTCGCGCGGCGAATCCTTCCTGTCGGACGAACATGCCCGCGACCTCGTGATTCACGGCGAACTGGGCCTGGACGCGGAAGGTCGCTTCACGGCCCTGGCGATCCGCTACGAGGTGAATGTCGGCGGGTACATGTCGTGGCGTTCGACCGCGCCCGTCAACAACATCGGCGGCATCTCGGGGGTCTACGCGATTCCGGCAACGGCCGCCGACGTGCTGGGCGTGTTCACGCACACCCAGCCTACCGCGCCTTACCGCGGCGCGGGTCGTCCCGAGGCGACCTATGCGATCGAGCGGATCATCGACGTCGCCGCCGCGGAGACCGGCATCGATCCGGCCGAACTACGGCGCCGCAACCTGATCCCCGCGAGTGCGATGCCGTACCGCACCAGCTTTCGCTTCGAGTACGACTGCGGCGAGTTCGAGCGCAACCTGGACCAGGCGCTCGCGCTGGCCCGCTACGCGAGCTTCGCCGAGCGGCGCGCCGAGTCGCAGCGGCGCGGCATGCTGCGCGGGATCGGCATGGCGATGCCGATCGAGATGGCAGGCGGCCTCGCATCGGACAACGCACAGCTCACCGCGCATGCGGACGGCACCGTGACCTTGCGCGTGGGCTCGATGTCGGTGGGGCAGGGCCACGAGACCGGCTTGTCGCAACTGGTCGCGCAGACACTCGGCATTCCCATCGAGCACGTGCGTTACCAGCAGGGCGACACCGACCTGCTGGCCACCGGGCGCGGCAACGGCGGATCGTCGGCCTTGATCCAGGGCGGCTCCGCGCTGCGTCTGGCGACCCAGGAGCTGATCGACAACGGGCGCAGTGCGGCCGCGCGCGTGCTGGAAGCGCATGCGGCGGATATCGAGTTCGCCCGCGGAGCGTTCCGGGTGCGTGGCACCGACCATGCCGTCACGCTGGCCGAACTGGCGCGTGCCGGCGAGGCACTGCAGGGCGCCGGCATGTTCAAGCCCGAGCGGCCCACTTTCCCGAACGGCTGCCACCTGTGCGAGGTGGAGATCGACCCCGCGACCGGGCAGGTCACGCCGCTGCAGTACGTGAGCGTGGAGGACGTCGGCCGCGTGCTCAATCCGGCCCTCGTCGAGGGGCAGATCCAGGGTGGCGTCGCCCAGGGCATGGGGCAGGCGCTGATCGAGCAGGTGTGCTTCGACGCCTATGGCCAGCTGCTGACCGGATCCTTCATGGACTATGCGATGCCGCGCGCCGACGATCTTCCCACCATCGTCAGCGCCAACCTGGAAACACCGACGGCCCTGAACCCGCTCGGAGTGAAGGGCGTCGGCGAAGCCGGGACGGTGGGCGCGCTGAGCGCGACGATGAACGCCGTGTGCAACGCGCTGCGGCCCGAAGGCGTGCGTCAC
Source organism: Ramlibacter sp. (assembly GCF_028291745.1). GTDB lineage: Bacteria > Pseudomonadota > Gammaproteobacteria > Burkholderiales > Burkholderiaceae_C > Ramlibacter. The sequence goes on from NZ_JAQGNQ010000015.1 coordinate 14,408, forward strand.
CTGGACATGCCGACAACGCCGATGCGCGTGTGGGAGGCGCTGCAGGAAGCGCGGCGCGCGCGAGGCTGACCCTCACCCCAGCCCTCTCCCGCGACCGGGAGAGGGAGCAATGCAGAATCCGGAAACTCCCTGTCCCGCTTGCCGGAGAGGGTCGGGCTGAGGGCGGCGGCCTTGCTATTGCGACTGCCCGAAAAGTATCAGCAGCGTTGCCGCCGCATACGGCAGCAATGCGCTGGCCACTGCATACAGCACCAGTTTCAACTGCTTCCTCGATTCGTCGCTGAAGTGATGACCCAGGGCGGACTTCGTGTTCATGGTGTGCCTCGAGCGTGATCTGCGCGCACACGGCCACGCATTCGCGTGACTCACCGCGATTTGCGCGGCGTGCGTGCGAAACGAAGGGCTGCGCCGGTGACGGGCACCCGCGCAGGAGAATCAGGCGGCAGTGCGGGACCGCGCCGTCATCGATCAGGAACGCTCGGGGGAAGCAGCCAGCGCGAGACGCTGGTAGACAGGCGCGAGTCCGCGCCAAGGCCTGCGCGTTTGCGCAGAGGGGAAACGAAAGGCTGGAGGCGCCTTGCGTCTGGCCCGCCGAAATGAACGGGTTGCAACATGGGGTCTCTCCGATGGAGACAGCGACGCACAACGCATCGCTGTAAAGGCATTCTAGCCACGCTTGCGGCGTTCAGGAACCTGCAGTTGTGTGTTGCGTGGCTGCAGGCGCTGCCACAAGAATCGGGGTTGCACGACAGATCCCCTGCCACGGCACAACAAGCGCTTGAATCCACGGCTGAAGCTCACCCGCGAGCACGCGCTGCAGGATTCGAAGCAAAGGCCCGCGCTCTGAGCCAGCGGAGTTTCGTTGCCAGCCGGACACCGAGACCAGTGCGCCGGTCAAGCAAGAAATTGCATCAGCATCTGCGCAAGCGGGTTCAGCACGTCCTTGTCCGACCAGTACGCGGTGTGAGACATCGGGTTCCAGCTCTTGAGGATCCATTCCACCGCGCCTTCGCCGGCGTCCATGGCCCGGTCTTCCACGAGGGTCTCATAGCCGTTCCCCAAGGGCCGCAGCGGCCACCCGAGGATATCGTCCGGGTCGTACAGATTGAGCCACTTGAAGTTCGGAGTCGGAGGATCGATCGGCTTGATGCTCATCTGCTTGTGTGCGGCGACGAACATCGGGATGTTGCAGCCCGTGGTGATCCACGCCTGGACGGTTCCTCCCTGCAGGAATGCCTTCTCGTCGGCACTCAACTGCTGATCGCTTTGCTTGATACGCGCAGCGTATTCATCGATATCCCGCCAGATTCCGACGCTGGCGAAATGGCCGCTGGCGGCCTTTTGCGCATCGTAGAGGTAGCTGGAAAAGACCTGGCAGCCGAGTGATTGACTGATCACCACCACCGGCCCGCTGCCTCCGAGTTGCCTGCGTGCGTCGTACAGCATGGAAGCGATTTTCACCTGCGCGTCGACGTAGACGGAGTCGGGCTGCTCCTTGCCGTTCTCCAGCCCCGCTGCGTCCGCGAATCCGAACAGCAGGAACTTGCGAAGATTGTCGTAGCGAACCTTTGCCTGGTCATCGACGCGTCGCCACACCTCGGCCTCGTTGCCCTGCAGGATGTCCTGGTAGTAGACGGAATGGGTCGAAACATCGATCCACCTGGCGCCAAGGCGTCGCGCCAGCCGGTCGAACAGGTCGGACGCGTAGCCGACATGCGTTTCCCCCATCCCATGCACGGTGACCAAGGCAACCTTTGACATGGTGTTCTCCCATCAGCGGGAGCGATTCTGGCCTCGGCACCGGTGCTGCATCGTCCCCAGAACGGAGGGCCGATAGCGCCGGCGCACCGATCGCGCCGGGCCAGGGGCTCGCACCGGGTGTTCCCGCATGATGCGTGCCTGCGCAATGCGTATGCTGCGCGCTCGTGAGGTGCCCATGTGTGAAACCGAAACCAGGCCGCTGGAAGCTGAAGTTCTCGTCGTTGGTGCCGGCCCGGCGGGTCTTGCCGTCGCTGCGTGCCTGGCGCAAGCAGGCTTGCGCGCGGAGATCATCGAGCGCAACGACACTGTGGGCAGCAGCTGGCGCAAGCACTACAGCCGCCTGCGGCTGCATACCGTGCGCCAGCATTCCGCCTTGCCGCATCTTCCCTTCCCCGCGGATCATCCGCGCTACGTCGAGCGCCAACAGGTGGTCGACTACCTGGCGCGCTATGCGGACAAGTTCCAGCTGCGTCCCTGGTTCGGCGAGGAAGCGGAGTGCATCACGCGCGAGCACGGGCGCTGGCTGACCCGCTGCCGCAGCGGACGCGCCTTCCTGACGCGCAGCGTGGTGGTGGCCACCGGCGCCAACGGGCGTGCCAACCGGCCGGCGTTTCCGGGCGAGGAGGGCTACCGCGGCCGCGTGCTGCACAGCGAGGCCTATCGCGATGCGCAGCCCTTCGCGGGGCAGCGCGTGCTGGTGGTCGGCATGGGCAACACGGGCGCCGAGATCGCGCTGGATCTCGCGCGCAACGGTGGGCGGGCAACGATCTCGGTGCGCTCGCCGGTGAACATCGTGCGCCGCGACGTGCTCGGGCGGCCGGTGCAGGTGACCTCCATGCTCTTGTCGCACCTGCCGCACGCGTGGGCCGACGCGATCGCGATCGCCTTTCGCAAGCTCACCATCGGCAACCTGCGGCCCCACGGCATCGAGACGCCGGCGATGTCGCCGCTGCGCCAGTTGCGCGAGCAGGGACGCACGCCGGTGATCGACATCGGCACAGTGGATCTCGTGCGCCGCGGCCGGATCGCGGTGCGTCCCGGGATCGCGGCGTTCACGCTCGAAGGCGTGCGATTTCTCGATGGGCGCGAGGAGTCGTTCGACGCAGTGATCCTCGCGACCGGCTATCAAGCCGAAGTGCAGAGGCTATTCCCGCAGGCGGCCGTGCCGGTGCAGGACAAGGGCCTGCCCACGCCCGTGAGCGGAAGCGGCGCGCTCGCAGGCGTCTACTTCGTCGGCTACGACGTTCGCCAGCCGGGTGGGGTGCTGCACACCATCGGCCAGCAGGCGAGGCAGGTCACGGCCCAGATTGCGGCTTCGCGCTCCGCGAGCGAGGCGGCGCCGGATGGCGTGCGCGTCGCGACTTGAAGGATCGCGAGGGCGACGACTTCGCCGCCGCCGGTGCGCCCGGTTCCGGCCGCATCGATCATGTCTGCCTCAATTGCGATGGCATGGAGGAATTCATCCGGCGGCTCAGCGCGCAAGGCGTGGCCTTCAGCGAGCGCAAGGCGCATGGCTCCAAGCTGTACCAGCTGTTCCTGCGCGAGCCCGTCAACGGCATCAAGGTGGAACTGAACTTCGCCTGGGAGGAGGCCGAGCGCCTGGGCCGCGTGCCGGCCTGGACCGACGCCGGCGCCAGCCAGGCGTCTCCGTCAAACTGACGGATCGCGAGTGCCGGCGGCCATTGCGCAGCCGCTGCCCCCGTCCCACAATGGCCGGCTCGGCAACCGTCGCACCCTGCGGCGGTCAAGGAGGTGGTCCATGTACGTCGCAAGCACCCAGCGGCTGACCCTGGCCGGCGCGCGCGAAATCGTGGCCGCGGCCACCGCCAGCGCCGAGGCATCGGGCATCGCCATTTCGGTCGTCGTGGTCGATGCCGGAGGACACCCGGTGCTGATCGAGCGCATGGAGGGCGGCCGCTTCCACACCGTGCATTCGGCAGCGGCCAAGGCGATCTGCGCCGCGTCGAACCGGCGTCCCACCGGGCCCGCGGGCGCGCAGGGGCAAGCCCTCGATGCCATCCATGCGATCGGGCTGGCGCTGGCGGCCGGTTCGGAGCGCTGGACGGCGCTGGAAGGCGGCTGCCCCATCGTGATGGCCGGTGAATGCATAGGCGGGGTCGGCGTCAGCGGCGGCAGCTTCGAGTTCGACGATCGCGTCGCCCGCGAGGCGGTCGAAGCCATCGGCGCCACCTGGTAGATCGATCCCCGCGAGTCACTCGACCAGGAGCCGCCATGGCCTTCGAACCGGTCCGCGTCGCTTGCCTCGGAATGGGCTGGTGGTCGGACGTGCTGGCCGATGCCATGCTGCGCTCCGATCGGCTGCGCATCGTCGCCTGCCATTCCCGCTCCGAGGGCAAGCGCGCTGCCTTTGCCGCGAAGTACGGATGCCGCGCTGTCGACAGCTACGAGGCGATGCTGGCCGACGATCGCATCGAGGCGATCGTCAACACCACGCCCAACAACGTGCACCTGGAGACCACACGCGCCGCCGCGCAGGCCCGCAAGCACGTCTTCCTGGACAAGCCGATCGCCAACACCATGGCCGACGCGCGCGCGATCACGCAGGCGTGCCGTGCCGCAGGCGTGGTGCTGGCGCTGGGCTACCAGCGCCGGCGCGAAAGCCACTTTCGCTGGATCCACCAGGAGATCGACTCCGGCGCCTTCGGCAAGGTCGTCAACGCCGAGGCCAACATCAGCCGCGACCGCCTGGGCAAGATCGACCTCACCTCGTGGCGCTACACGGCCGAGGGCATGCCGGGCGGCGTGATGCTGCAGATCGGCATCCACTACGCGGACGTCCTGGCCTACCTGCTCGGGCCCGTGCAGGCCGTGTGCGGGCAGTTTGCGCAGCTGGTCCTGCCGGGCGACAACCCCGACGTCGCCAGCCTGCTGCTGGAACACGAAAGCGGCGCCTTGTCGACGCTCAATGCCAGCTACGCATCGGCGTCCGAGTACTACCTGCTCAATGTCTACGGCAAGGATGCGACGGCCTACTACGACCTGCACGGCGGGCTGCGCGTGCTGCGCCGCGGCCGCGAAGGCGTCGAGCCCGTGCCCTGCGCGAAGAACGACACGGTGGTGGAGGAACTCGAGGAGTTCGCTGCCGCCGTGCGCGGCCAGGGCCGGCCCGAGATGGCAGGCGACGCCGCCACCGCGTCGCTGGCGGTGATCCGCGCCGGCATCCGCTCGGCGCGCGAGGGCCGGCGCGTGGAGGTGGCGGAACTGCTCACCGGAGACGGCAAGGAGGGCTGACCATGGCGCCCCGTTCGTGGCTAGGCGCGGCCCTGGCAAGCTGCGCGCTCGCTGGCATGGCGCAGGACGCGCCGTTCCCGCATCGCGGCGTGATCGAGCTGACCGTGCTGTTCCCGGCCGGCTCGTCGGCGGACATCACGGCGCGCCTGCTGGCCGATGGCATCGCGAAACAGCTGGCCACCAACGTGATCGTGGTCAACCGGCCGGGTGCCGGCGGGGCGGTGGGCTACCGGCACGTGGCCAACCAGAAGCCCGACGGCTATTCGCTGGTGTGGAACTCCAACTCCGTCTCCACGAGCTACCACTCCGGCCAGATGCCCCTGGACTACCGCGCCTTCGATCCGGTCGCCCGCGTGCTGATGGAGTCCCCCGTGCTCGCGGTGCGCACCGAGGCAGGCTGGAAGAACCTGGCCGATTTCATGGCGGACGCCCGCGCGCGGCCGGCCATGCTCACGGTCGGCAACTCGGGGCTCGGGAGCCACACGCACATTGCCTCGGCGGCGCTGTTCAAGGTGGCCGGCGCCAAGGTGATCGAGGTGCCGTATCCGGCAGCGCAGGTGATGCCCAGCCTGCTGGGCGGGCATATCGACGCGGTGGTGCAGTTGCCGGCGGTGCTGGCGCCACTCGTGAAGTCGGGCCAGGTACGCGTGCTGGCCGTCCTGGTGGACCAGCGCGATCCCGCATTGCCGGACGTGCCCACCGCGCGCGAGCAGGGCGTGGATGTCTCGCTCGCGGCCTGGCGCGGTATCGCGGTGCCGAAGGGCACGCCCAGGCAGGCGGTCGCGGCGCTCGAGGGGGCGATCCGCAAGACCGTGGAAAGCGCGGAGTTCGCGAGCGCCGCGGAACGCCTGGGCGTGCACCCGGCCTTCCTGCCCGCCCTGGAGTTCGGCGAACTGATTGCGCACGAGGACGCCCAGCTCGCGGAGTTGATGCAGGCTATCGGCCTGAAGAAGTAGGCGCCTTGCTCCCGCTCCGAGGGATCCTGTGGGTGGGTGGCCGCAGGCATCCCACCAGCCGCGCTCGCGAAAGGGTGGGCTGCGTGCGGCAACCCACGCTGAGAGATCTCAACGCCCCGTCGGCACGTAGCGCACGACCTTCTGGTCGATCCGGCCGAACACCGACTGTCCGCGCGCATCGCGCATGTCGATCTCCACGCGGTCGCCAAAGCGCAGGAACGGCGTCGAGGGCTTGCCCTCGGCGATGACTTCCAGCATGCGCTTCTCCGCCAGGCAGGATGAACCCGCGGCCGGATCGCGGTTGGAGACGGTGCCGGAGCCGATCACCGTGCCGGCGGCCAGGCGACGGCTCTTGGCGGCATGCGCGATCAGGGTCGGGAAGTCGAAATTGAGGTCCACGCCCGCGTGGGGATGCCCGAGTTCCTGACCGTTCACCACGCTCACCAGCGGCAGGCTGATCTTGGCGCCGTCCCAGGCTTCGCCCAGTTCGTCCGGCGTCACCGCGACCGGCGCGAAAGCGGTCGAGGGCTTGGAGTGGAAGAAGCCGAAGCCCTTGGACAGCTCGTGCGGAATGAGATTGCGCAGGCTCACGTCGTTGACGATCATCAGCAGCCGGATGTGCGCGCGCGCGTCCTGTGCCGAGACGCCCATGGGAACGTCGGAGGTAACGATGGCGACCTCGGCTTCCAGGTCGATGCCCCAGGCTTCGTCTTCGACCTCGATCGCGTCCAGCGGGCCCAGGAAGGTGTCGGAGGCGCCCTGGTACATCATCGGGTCCTGGTACAGGAACTCCGGCATCTCCGCCTTGCGCGCCTTGCGCACCAGCTCCGCATGCGAGAGATAGGCCGAGCCGTCGCACCACTGGTAGGCGCGCGGCAGCGGCGCCATGGCCTGCGCGGGATCGAAGGGCCTGGCGTCGGGCAGCTTGCCCGCATTGAGCGCATCCGAACGCGCCTGCACGGCGGGCGCGAGTTCGTCCCAGCGATCCAGCAGTTGCTGCAGCGTGGCCGCTTGGGCGGCGGGAACGCAGCGCGCGAGGGCGCGGTCGACGATCACCAGCAGGCCGTCGCGGCTGCCGTTCTTGAGGGTGGCGAGTTTCATTCTTGGGGTTCCTGGAAATCGGTGATGCCCATGCGCGCGGCCATCTCGCTGCGCCACTGGCTGCGCGGGCGGAAGCCGGGGAGCGCCCGGGCGTGGTGCTCGGCCCAGGCGAGCAGCTCGGGCGCGGGGAGGTCGAAGGGCGCGACCACGCGACACGGTTGCGAGACGTACCAGGGCAGGTCCCAGTACAGCTCCACGCGATTGCCCTCCGGGTCGCGGAAGTACACGGAGAGCGCGTTGCCGTGCGTCACGGGCATCAGCTCCGCGACGCCGGCATCGCGTACGCGTCGGTAGAAATCGATCAGCGTCTGCAGCGAGTCGGCCTTCAGCGAGATCTGGTTGATCACGTTGAACTCCACGCGCTCCGGCCGGCCCGACACCAGCACGATCTGGTGGTGCTCGTTCGGATCGCGGCTCAGGAAGATCAGGCGCAGGGGCCCGTGGGGGCCTGGCAGCACCCCACGGTCGGTCTCGGTGAAATCGAGCACGGACCGGTAGAAGTCCGCCTGCCTGTCGATGTCGGCCGCGAAGAAGCCGACATGGCTGAACGTAAGGCCGGGACGTTGCGTCATCTTTGGCTGCGCGCTCACGCAGGCAGTTCCACCTGGTCGACCTGGTAGTCGAACAGCCAGTGGTAGCGCTCGCGCACGCGCGCCTCGTTCCATTCGCGGTCGACGTATTCGACGGCGCCTTCGGCCGAGGCCAGCGCGGGGTTGTGGAAGCGCTTGGTATTGGCCGCCGAGCCTTGCACGATGCGCGTCGTGCGCTCCACGCGCGCGTCCTGGAAGCGGCGCAGCGCGTGTTGCGGATCCGGCGTTTCGCGCAGGCAGCGCGCGAGCATCGCGCCGTCCTCGATCGCCATGCAGGCGCCCTGGGCCAGGAAGGGCAGGGTGGGATGGGCGGCGTCGCCCAGCAGCGTCACGCGGCCGCGGCTCCACTGCTGCATCGGCTCGCGCACCATCAGCGCCCACTTGTAGGGTTGGCGGATGCTGCGGATCAGCGTCTGCACGTCTTCGTTCCAGCCGGCGAAGTCGCGCGCGCATTCTTCGGTGCTGCCCGCGGCGGTCCACGATTCGACCTTCCAGTCGCTGCGTTCCACCACGCCGACGAAGTTCACCAGCTCGCCGCGCCGCAGCGCGTAGTGGATCACGTGGCCGCCCGGGCCGACCCAGTTGGTGCCGATCGGCGCGCGCAGGTGTTCCGGCAGGTCCGTCGCCTGGATCACGCCACGCCAGGCCATGCAACCGGAGAAGCTCGGAGCGTCCTGGCCGAAGAGGCCCTGGCGCACACGCGAGTGCACGCCGTCCGCGCCCACCAGCAAGTCGCCGCTGAAGCTGCGGCCGTCTTCCAGCGCCAGGGTCACGCCGCTCTCGCTGCTCTCGAAGCCCGCGACCTTCGCGCCCAGCACCAGCGCCTGCGGCGCGAGCGCGCGCACGGCATCGACCAGCACGGCGTGCAGGTCGGGCCGGTACAGCGTGTAGTAGGGATGGCCGTATTCGGCAATCGACTGCTGGCCCAGGTCGAACAGCTTCCAGGTCTGGCCCGTGTTCCACAGGCGCACCTGCTTGCCCGCCGGCACGCTGGCCACCGCGCGCACTGCATCGTCGATGCCGATGAGCGAGAGCACACGCGTGGCATTCGCGCTCAGTTGCAGGCCCGCGCCGACCTCGCCCAGCGTGGCGGCCTGCTCGAACACCTGCACCTCGTGGCCGTCGCGCAGCAGCGCGAGTGCCGCCACCAGGCCGCCGAGGCCGGCACCGGCGATCAGGATCTTCTGCTTCATGCTCACTCCACCGTCACATGGGCGCGGTTGATGATGCCCGACCACTTCTTGTAGTCCGCCGCAATGACGGCGCCGAACTCACGGGCCGGCACGCCGGGCTCCAGGCCCTGCTGCTCCAGTTCGCGGCGGATCTGCGGGGACTGCGCTGCCTTGGTCATGGCGGCCATCAGCTTCTGCACCGCGGGTTCCGGCGTGCCCTTGGGCGCGACCAGGCCGAACCAGGAATAGGCTTCGTAGTCCTTGCCCAGCACCGACTTGACGGTGGGCACTTCCGGCCCCGGCGCGTACGGCTGCGCGCCCGTGACGGCCAGCGCGCGCAGCTTGCCGCTCTTGACGTAGGGGTACAACTGCGAGGCGTTGTCGAAGATCAGTTCGACCTGGCCGCCCAGGACGTCGGTCAGCGCGGGGCCGCCGCCGCGGTACGGCACATGGGTCAGTTGCGCACCGGAGGTTTCGACCAGCAGCTCGGTCGCGAGGTGGCCGATGGAGCCGTTGCCGGCGGTTCCCACATTGAGCTTCCTGCCCTTGGCCTTGACCAGGTCCTGCAGCGTCGCGACGCCGGCGCCGGGATGCGCGGCGATCATCAGCGGGCCGCGCAGCGCCATGCCGATCGGCACGAAGGACTGCGCGTCGTAGTGCAGGTTCTTGTACAGCCCGGGCGCCACCGCCAGCGTGCTGGTGCCGCCCCACAGGAGCGTGTAGCCGTCGGGCGTGGCGCGCGCCACCGCAGCACTGCCCACCGTGCCAGCGGCGCCGGCGCGGTTGTCGATGATGACGGACTGGCCGAGGATCTCGCCCATCACGCTGGCATAGAGCCGCGCGCTCGCATCGGTCGGGCCGCCTGCGGGGAAGGGCACCACGATCGTGATCGGCCGGCTCGGATAGTCGGCCTGTGCCAGCGCGGACAGCGGCGCGCAGGCGGCGAGAGTGGCGGCCAGCAGCAGCTGGCGGCGGCCGGCGAAAGGCGAGAGGGTCATGCGGGTCTCCTGTTGTTCGAAGGTGCGGCGGCCTAGCGGCCGTTCGGCGCTATTGGAACGGAGCCGCGGCCATCAGTAAAACTGCAAAATACAATGAATCCATGGCCGATTGTTATCAATGAACCGTCCCGCCTCGGCGATGAGCCTGACGATGCGCCAGCTGCGTGCCTTCGTGGCCATCGCCCGCCTGCAGAGTTTCACCCGCGCCGCCGAGCAGTTGCACATCACGCAGCCGGGCTTGAGCGGAATGGTGCGCGACATCGAGCAGCAGCTCGATTGCCGGCTGTTCGAGCGCACCACGCGCGCCGTGGCCTTGACGGAGCACGGGCGCGCCTTCCTGCCGGTGGCCACCCGCGTGCTCGCCGAACTCGATGCGGCGGCCTCCTCGCTGGGGCAGCTCTCGTCGCAAGGCCGGCGGCGGCTGGTGGTCGGCGCGACCCCGGTGATTGCCTCGTCGATCCTGCCGCAGGCCTGCCGCGTCTTTGCCGCGACGCGACCCGGCGTGCAGGTGCAGGTGCACGATCTCGAGCGCGGCCAGGTGCATGCGGGCGTGCAGGATGGCGAGCTGGATGCCGGCGGTGTGTTCCTGGATGCGGCCAGCGGCATCCGGCGCACGCCGCTGCTGAAGACCGAGCTGCTGCTGGTGGAGAGCGCGCCGGGACGCGGCGCAGGGCCGGTGCGCTGGAGCGAGCTCGTCGCGGCGGAATTGCTGGCGCTGCCGGAGAAGAATCCCATCCAGAAGCTGGTGGACAGCCACGCCAGGCCCGGCGCAAGCGAAGACCGCGGCAGGTCTTCAATCACCTGCACACGCTGCTGGCCATGGTGGAGGCGGGCGCGGGGCGCACGGTGCTGCCGTCCTTTGTCGCGGCGGCGGCGCAGCGCTATGCGGTGACCCTGCGGCCGATCACGCGGCCGCGCGTCCCGCTGGAGTTCTACGAGATCACGCGCGCCGGCGCGCCGCGCAATGCGCTGCTGGTGGAGTTCGGGCGCTGCCTCGTGGGCGTGATGAAGCAGCACGAGGCGTTTCCGCAAGCTGGAAGAAAATCATGAATCCCACCCAGCCGATCGGCCCCGACAACACCGCGGTGCGCACCGCGCTCTGGCGCGCACTGCACGTGCAGGCCGACGCGCCACCGCAGGTCTTCGAAGACGAGGTGGGCCTGCAGCTCGCGGCGCCCGAGGCGGGATGGCGCGATCGCCCGGACATGAGTGCCTTCACGAAGCCGTTTCGCGCTTCGGTCCTGGCGCGCGCCCGCTTCGTGGAGGACCTGGTCGCGGAAGAGTCAGCTCGCGGTGTCGGGCAGTACGTGATCCTCGGGGCGGGGCTGGACACCTTTGCGCAACGCAAGCCGGAGCTCGCTTCGCGCCTGCGCGTCTTCGAGATCGACCGGCCGGGGGCGCAGCAGTGGAAGCGCCAGCGGCTGGTGGAGCTGGGTCTTGGCGTTCCATCCTTCCTGCGGCTGGTGCCGGTGGACTTCGAGGCGGGCGATGCCTGGTGGGATCGGCTCGTCGCAGCGGGGTTCGATGCGCGCAAGGCGGCGGTGGTCGCTTCGACGGGCGTCAGCATGTACCTGACGCGCGAGGCGATCGAGACGACCTTGCGCCAGGTGGCCGCGCTTGCCGCGGGCTCGACGCTGGTGATGTCGTTCATGCTGCCCATCGAGAGGGTGGACCCCGAGATCCGGATCGGCGTGGAGCGCGCGGCCGCGGGCGCGCGAGCCAGCGGCACGCCCTTTCTCAGCTTCTTCATGCCCGACGAAATGCTGGCGCTGGCGCGCGCTGCCGGTTTCCGGCAGGTGCGGCACGTGTCGGCCGTCATGCTGGGGGAGCGCTACTTCACCGGGCGAAGCGATGGATTGCGGCCGCCGAGGGATTCGGAGGAATTGCTGGTGGCGAGCACGTAGATGACGTCATCCCCTGGGCTCCGAGCGTGCGCTTGCACCGGCGCCGTCCCCCGGATGTCATCCCGGGCTTGACCCACTGCTGTCCGGAATCCCGCAGCATTGCTGCTTGGCCGGTGCTCCATTTTCGCTGTCAGCAGCAGGGCGGTCGCGCAAGACGCTGTGCGGTGCGGGCCCGCGGGGTGGCGTCCCGATCGCGTGAACGCGATCGGGCAAACCTGCGCTGGCCGGTCTTGCGGCCCACGCGAAGGACTCGTCTGCAGTTTGGCCTGCGGCCAAACTGCGAACTCGACCAGCTTCGCGAATCAGAGTGGTACGCGCTCCTCGATACGCGCTGCGCGCTCTCGTAGGAGCGCTGGGCCGCAAGACCGGCCAGCGCAGGCGCCACCCCTTTATGCGGGCCCACACCGCACAGCGCCTTGCGCGACTGGGCAAGCTGCGCCTGCTTT
>NZ_JAQGNQ010000031.1 GCF_028291745.1 Ramlibacter sp.
AGGCTCATCACAAAGCCGGGCGTGCAAAAGCCGCATTGCGACGCATGGTGGTCCACCATCGCCTGCTGCGCCGGGTGCAGTGTGCCGTCCGGCTGGGCAATGTCCTCGACCGTCCACAACGCCATGCCGTCAATCGAATGGGCCAGCCGGATGCAGCTGTTGATGGCGCGGTAGCGGATGGCGCCGTTGTCGGCTTCGCCCAGCACCACGGTGCAGGCGCCGCAGTCGCCTTCGCCGCAGCCTTCCTTGGTGCCGGTGCAGGCGAGATCCTCGCGCAGCACCTCCAGCAGCGTGCGGTCGGGTGGTACATTGACCAGGCTGACGAGTTCGCCACGCCGGACAAATCGGATCGTCTTCGATTCCATGCGATTCAGTATGGGTCCATTCCAGGAGTGCACCGAGGTTAGAGGGAGACCCTCGGGCCATGCATATGGGCGGTGTTATGGGCGGGATGCAGGCAACGGTATGAGAGACCAGGCGCTTTTCGACAAGATCGACCTCCACTTGATCAGGGTCTTGCATACCGTGTTGACCGAACGCAGTGTCTCCCGCGCCGCCCTCAAGCTGGGCATGTACCAGCCTGCGGTGTCGGCCGCCCTCAAGCGACTGCGGGAGCTGTCGGGGGATCCCCTTCTGGTGCGTTCGGGCGCCGGGATGGTGCCTACGGATGCGGGACTGCGCATGGTCGATCCCAGCGCTAGCATCCTCCGTGCCGCCGAGATGCTGTTCTCCGACGCGCGCGGCTTCGCGCCGCAGACCGCGGCCACCACCTTCCGCGTCGCCGCCGCCGATTACCTCGACCCGCAGTTCCTGCCGCTGCTGATCTCGCAGGTGAAGGCGCAGGCGCCGCACAGCCAGATCGAGATCCTGCCCTTGTCCGCGGCGTCGGACTACCACGCGCAACTGGCGCAGGGCGCCATCGACGTGGTGGTGGGCAACTGGCTCAAGCCGCCCGAGGAACTGCACCAGGCGAAGCTGTTCTCCGACCAGATCGTGTGCCTGGTGGCGCGCGATCATCCGGCGGTCAAGCGCGGTTGGACCGCGCAAAGCTGGCTCGAATGCGAACACATCGCGCCGACGCCGACGCATCCGGGTGCGCGCGGCGTGATCGACGAATACCTCGAAGGCCTGGGCCTGGCGCGCAACATCACCGCCCGCTGCCCGCACTTCGGCCTGCTGCCGCGGACGGTGGCATCGAGCTTGCTGGTGCTGACCACCGGCCGCCAGTTCTGCGAGCGCTATGCAAGCGTGCTGCCGGTGCAGATCCTCGAATGCCCCATCCCCTTTCCCGAACTCGTGTACTACCAGCTGTGGCACGAACGCACGCACCAATCGGCGGCGAGCCGGTGGCTGCGCGATCGGGTGAAGCAGGTGGCTGCTTCGCTGAGGGCGGCATGAGCCACCGGACAAGCATGAAGGATGTCCCGGATGTCATTGCGGGCTTGACCCGCAATCCAGGCGGCGGCGAATCAAGCGCAGCATGGATCCCGGCTCAAGGCCGGGATGACATCCATGCAGGCCATTGGAGACCACGGTGAGCGTCCCACGACTGCAACTCGCGCACATCACCAAGCGCTATCCCGCCGTGGTGGCCAACAGCGACGTCTCCTTGACGGTCCAGCCCGGGGAGACCCATGCGGTGCTGGGCGAGAACGGCGCCGGCAAGTCCACGCTGATGAAGATCATCTACGGCTCCGTCAAACCCGACGAGGGCAGCGTGATGTTCAACGGGCAGCCGGTCCACATCCGCAATCCGCAGGAAGCGCGGGCGCTGGGCATCAGCATGGTGTTCCAGCACTTCAGCCTGTTCGACACGCTCACGGTGGCCGAGAACGTGTGGCTGGGCCTGGACAAGAGCCTCACCCTGAACCAGGTGACGCACAGCATCACGGCGAAGGCGCAGGAGTACGGGCTTGACGTGGACCCCTCGCGGCCCGTGCACACGCTCTCGGTGGGCGAGAGGCAGCGCGTGGAGATCATCCGCGCCCTGCTCACCAGCCCCAAGCTCCTGATCCTCGACGAGCCCACTTCGGTGCTGACACCGCAGGCGGTGGAGAAGCTGTTCGTGGTGCTCAAGCAGCTGGCCAGCGAAGGCTGCAGCATCCTCTACATCAGCCACAAGCTGCACGAGATCCGCGAGCTGTGCACGGCCTGCACGGTGCTGCGCGGGGGCAAGGTGACGGGGGTGGCCGATCCGCGCCGCGAGAGCAATGCCTCGCTCTCGCGCCTGATGATCGGCGCCGAGCCGCCGCAACTCGAACACCACGCACGCACGCCGGGCGAGGTCGTGCTGCGCGTGCACGACCTGGCGCTGGCGCGCGAGGACCAGTTCGGCCACGACCTCGATCACATCTCCTTCGACGTGCGCGCGGGCGAGGTGGTGGGCATCGCCGGCGTTTCGGGCAATGGCCAGCGCGAGCTGTTGTTCGCGCTTTCGGGCGAGGACCGGCGCGCCGCGGCGGACATGATCCAGGTGGCTGGCAAGCCCGCCGGCCGACTCGGTCCCGCGCAGCGGCGCCACCTCGGCCTGCACTTCGTCCCCGAGGAAAGACTGGGCCGAGGCGCCGTGCCATCGCTGGGGCTCGCACACAACCTGCTGCTCACGCGCACCGACTCGGTGGCGCGCAGCGGCTGGATCTCCCCGCGCAAGCTGCGGGCGCAGGCCGCCGACATCATCAAGCGCTTCAACGTGAAAGCGGGTGGGCCCGATGCAGCGGCGCGCTCGCTTTCCGGCGGCAACCTGCAGAAGTTCATCGTCGGCCGCGAGATCGATGCCAATCCGAAGCTGCTGATCGTGTCGCAACCGACCTGGGGCGTGGATGTCGGCGCGGCGGCGCAGATCCGTGGCGAGATCCTCGCGCTGCGCGACGCCGGCTGCGCGGTGCTGGTGGTGTCGGAGGAGCTCGATGAGCTGTTCGAGATCAGCGACCGGCTGCATGTGATCGCCAAGGGGCGGCTGTCGCCGTCGGTGGATCGAGCGCGTGCCACTGTCACGCAGATCGGTGAGTGGATGAGTGGGCTGTGGGTGGTGAAGCCGTTGCGCGAACAAGCGCCGTCGGCCCTCACCCCAACCCTCTCCCAGAGGGAGAGGGAGGAAGGCAAGAATGCTTAAGCTCGAACCAAGACCCGAGGCCTCGCGCTTCTGGGGCATCGCTTCGCCCTTGCTGGCGCTGGTCATCACCGTGGTGCTGGGGGCGATCCTGTTCGTCGTGCTGGGCAAGGACCCGGTCAAGGCGCTGCAGGTGTTCTTCTGGGAGCCGATCAGCTCGGGCTACCGCATCGGCGAATTGCTGGTGAAGGCCACGCCACTCCTGATCATCGCGCTGGGGCTGGCGGTGTGCTTTCGCTCGAACGTGTGGAACATCGGCGCCGAAGGACAGTTCGTGATCGGGGCCGTGGCGGCCGGCGGCGTCGCGCTGCTCGCGGGCAAGGACACGAGCCGCCTGATCGTGATCGCGATCCTGCTGGCGGGTGTGCTCGGTGGCATGGCCTGGGCCGGGCTCACCGCCTTCCTGCGCGACAAGTTCAATGCCAACGAGATCCTCGTGAGCCTGATGCTGGTCTACGTCGGCACGCTGGTCCTGAACTACCTGGTGATCGGTCCCTGGAAGGACCCGCAAGGCTACAACTTCCCGCAGACCAAGACCTTCGAGGCCGTCACGCAGATCCCGAAACTGATCGCCGGCTCGCGCGTGAATATCGGCGTGCTGATCGCACTGGCCGGAGTCGCGGCGCTGTGGGTCTTCCTGTTCCGCACGCGCGCCGGTTTCGCCCAGCAGGTGGGCGGGCTGGCACCGGCGGCCGCGCGCTATGCCGGCTTCTCCTCGCGCAAGGCCTTGTGGACCGCACTGCTGATTTCTGGCGGCGCGGCCGGATTGGCT
Source organism: Ramlibacter sp. (assembly GCF_028291745.1). Taxonomy (GTDB): domain Bacteria; phylum Pseudomonadota; class Gammaproteobacteria; order Burkholderiales; family Burkholderiaceae_C; genus Ramlibacter. Next base: position 3,882 of record NZ_JAQGNQ010000031.1, read on the forward strand.
GGCGCGCTCGAAGTGGCCGGCCCGCTCGGCCAGCTCACGCCTTACGTGCCCGCAGGCTACGGGTTCGCCGCGATCATCGTGGCTTTCGTCGGCCGACTGCATCCGGTCGGCATGGTGTTCTCGGCGATTCTCATGAGCATGTTCTACATCGGCGGCGAACTCGCGCAGTCGCGCCTGGGCCTGCCCAAGTCGCTGACCGGCGTGTTCCAGGGCCTGCTGCTGTTCACGCTGCTGGCGTGCGACACGCTGATGGTCTATCGCCTGCGCTTCCTGCCCGCAGCCGCCCCCGCCAAGGCCTGAAATGGACCAGTACGCACTGCTGTTCGCCTCGATGCTCAATGCCGGCACCGTGCTGGCGATTGCCGCCCTGGGGCTGTTGATCAACGAGAAGTCCGGCATCGTCAATCTCGGGGCCGAGGGCATGATGCTCTGTTCGGCCATTGCCGGTTTTGCCGCCGTGGTGCATACGGGCAGCGACACCATCGGATTCCTGGCGGGCATGGGCGCGGGCGCCTTGCTGGCCGCGGCCTTCGGGGTGCTGGTGATCTGGATGAACACCAACCAGTACGCCACGGGGCTGGCGCTCAGCCTGTTCGGCGCCGGCTTCTCCGCCTTTGCCGGCATCAAGTACGTGCAGGAGAAACTGCCGGAGCGGCCGCACTTCTCGGTGCCGCTGCTGGGAGACATCCCGGTGCTGGGGCCGGCGCTGTTTCGCCAGCATCCGATGGTCTATCTGGCGATCGCGCTGGTGGGCTGGCTGGTGTGGTTTCTCTATCGCTCGCGCGCCGGCCTGGTGCTGCGTTCGGTGGGCGAGTCGCCCGAGTCGGCGCATGCCCTGGGCTATCCGGTGCGGCGCATCCGGCTGCTGGCGGTGATCGCAGGCGGGGCGCTGTGCGGACTGTCGGGCGCGTACATCTCCATCGTCTATACGCCGCTCTGGGTGGAAGGCATGGTGGCGGGCAAGGGCTGGATCGCGCTGGCCCTCACCACCTTCGCCACCTGGCGTCCGGCACGCGTGTTGCTAGGTGCTTACCTGTTCGGCGGCGTCACCATGCTGCAGTTCCACTTGCAGGGCAGGGGCGTGGACATCCCCAGCGAAGTCCTCAACATGCTTCCGTACGTGGCAACCATCGTGGTGCTGGCGCTGATCTCGCGCAACCCGGCCTGGATCCGCGTCAACATGCCGGCCTCGCTGGGTAAGCCGTTTTATCCCGGCACATAATCGCCGTTTACAGAGATCACCTCGGAGAAGGACCCGGAATGACCGACCTGAAGAAACGTACCCTGCTGCAGGCCGCCGCGCTGGCGGCCGCCGTGGCGGGCCTCGCTGCCTGCAGCAAGCAGGAGACACCGGCTCCCGCTCCGGCACCCGCACCGGCTCCCGTCGCCGCCGCCTCGGCGCCCGCGCCTGCGGCCGCGCAGAAACTGAAAGTTGCCTTCGCCTACGTCGGCCCGGTGGGCGACGGCGGCTGGACCTTCGCGCACGACAACGCGCGCAAGGCGGTGCAGCAGGAGTTCGGCGACAAGATCGAGACCAGCTTCGTCGAGAAGGTGCCCGAGGGCGCCGACGCCGAGCGCGTGATGCGCGACATGGTGGCCCAGGGCAACAAGCTGATCTTCGGCACCACCTTCGGCTACATGGAGCCGATGCTCAAGGTCGCGGCCGACAGCAAGGACGTGAAGTTCGAGCATGCCACCGGCTACAAGACGGCCGACAACATGCGCACGTACGACAGCCGCACCTACGAAGGCGCGTACATGGCGGGCGTGATCGCGGGCAGCATGACCAAGACCAACACGATCGGCGTCGTCGGCTCGGTGCCGATCCCCGAAGTGGTGCGCAACATCAACAGCTTCACGCTGGGCGCGCAGTCGGTGAACCCGAAGATCAAGACGCGCGTGGTGTGGGTGGGCGACTGGTTCAATCCGCCCAAGGAAACCGAAGCGGCCACCTCCCTGATCAACGGCGGCGCCGACATCCTGATGCAGAACACCGACTCGTCGGCCGTGCTGCAGACCGCCGAGAAGATGGGCAAGCGCGCCTTCGGCTGGGACAGCGACATGAGCAACTACGGTCCCAAGGCGCACCTGGGTTCCGCGGTGATCAACTGGACTCCGTACTACCGCAAGGCGATCAACGACGCCCTGAACAACACCTGGACCACCGGCCAGAGCTGGTGGGGCGTGAAGGAAGGCGCGATCGACTTCGTCTCGCTCGCCGCGGATGTGCCCGACACCGCCAAGCAGAAACTCGACCAGGTGAAGGCCGGCCTGAAGGACGGCAGCCTGGTGATCTGGAAGGGACCGCTGGTGGACAACACCGGCAAGGAGATCCTGGCCAAGGACGCCGTCGCCGACGACAAGTTCCTGGGCGGCATCAACTTCTTCGTCAAGGGCGTGGAAGGCAAGGTGCCGGGCGCCAGCAAGTAAGCGCGCGCCGTGCATGCAAGGGGCCGCGCGTGCGCGGCCTTTTTTCATGTGCGGCATGGGGGCACGTTGCAGTGGATGTCATTGCGGGCTTGACCCGCAATGACATCCGCAAAGGCAACGCCACCACGCGATGATCTATTTCGGAGTCTGCCGATGAACCCCATTCCCCCCATCGCGCGCGAGCGCTTGCCGGCCTTGCTGGCGGCCATGCCCAAGGCCGAACTGCACATCCACATCGAGGGCTCGCTCGAGCCGGAATTGATCTTCGCGCTGGCGCAGCGCAATGGCGTGGCGCTGCCTTATGCCGGGGTGGAGGAATTGCGGCGCGCCTACGCCTTCAGCAACCTGCAAAGCTTTCTCGACATCTACTACGCGGGCGCCAGCGTGCTGCTGCAGGCGCAGGACTTCTACGACATGGCCTGGGCCTACCTGCAACGCGCGGCGGCCGAGAACGTGCTGCGCGCCGAAATCTTCTTCGACCCGCAGACACATACCGCGCGCGGCGTGGCGATGGAAACCGTCATCTCCGGCCTGCATCGCGCCTGCGTCGACGCGAAGCAGCTCGGCGTCGATGCCGAATTGATCCTGTGCTTCCTGCGCCACCTGAGCGAGGAGGACGCCTTCCGCACGTTCGAGCAGGCGCTGCCGTATCGCGACAAGTTCATCGGCGTGGGGCTCGACTCCAGCGAACTCGGCCACCCGCCCGAGAAGTTCGCGCGCGTCTTTGCACAATGCCGCCGTCATGGCTTGCACCTGGTCGCGCATGCGGGCGAAGAGGGGCCGCCGGCCTATGTGTGGGCCGCGCTCGACGTGCTGAAGGTGGAACGCATCGACCACGGCGTGCAGTCCGCGAAGGATCCGGCGCTGATGAAGCGGCTGGCGCAGGACCGCATCCCGTTGACGGTGTGCCCCTTGTCCAACCTGAAGCTCTGCGTCTTCCCCGACCTGGCCCAGCACAACCTGCGCGAGCTGCTCGATGGCGGCTTGCTGGCGACGGTGAACTCCGACGACCCTGCGTACTTTGGCGGTTACCTGAACGAGAACTTCGTGCAGACCTTTGCGGCGACGGGCCTGGACGCGCAGCATGCGTATCGCCTGGCCCGCAACAGCTTCGAGGGGAGTTTCGCCGACGGGTCGGCAAAGCAAAGCTACGTCGAGCGCGTGGACGCAACGTTCGCCGCGTTTGCCTAGCGCGGCCTGCGGCTTAGCCGCACCCAGCCCGCGCGTCTTGCACACCGATTCGCCTATGCCGGGAACTTACCTGCCCGCCCGCGCCCTACACAGGCATGAGGTTTTATCCGACAAGGCAGTTTCCGATCGCCATCGTCCGCAGCAGCGTCGCCGCTGCCGTGCTGGCACTCTTCTCCGCGCTGGTGCCCACCGCCGAGGCACTGGCCGCGCCGGCACACGCGCACCAGCACGCCGCCGTGAAAAAGTCTCACGCCACGGCGCGGGTCGCGGCCAAGCACCACGTCGCGCCGGGCGCCGCGACGCACCGCCACGCCAGCGCGAAAGCGCAACGCGGCTCCGCCCGCGTTGCCGCTGGCAGGCAGGCCAAGGTGGTGGTCGCCGCCAGGCACACCGCGCCGCCCGCGCCCGAGCCTCTGCAGCTCGTCGACGGCAAGCCCGTCCTGAAGGCCAGCGTTGCCTACGTGGTGGACCAGGACAGCGGCAAGGTCCTGCTGGGCGTGAACGACAGCGAGGTGCGTCCGATCGCATCGCTGACCAAGCTCATGACCGGCATGGTCATCGCCGAGGCGCAGTTGCCGATGGATGAAAGCATCACCATCACTGACGCCGACGTCGACCGGTTGAAGTTCAGCAGTTCGCACCTGCCCGTGGGCACCGTGTTGACGCGCACGCAGGCCCTGCACCTGGCGCTGATGGCCAGCGAGAACCGCGCGGCGCACGCGCTGGCGCGCACCTATCCCGGCGGCGAGAGCGCCTTCGTCAGCGCGATGAACAACGTCGCCCGTCAGCTCGGGATGGCGCAGACGCATTACGTGGAACCCACTGGTCTTTCGAGCGCCAACCATTCCACGGCGCGCGACCTGGCCGTGCTGGCCGACGCCGCCTACGAGCGGCCGCTGCTGCGCCAGTACAGCACCTCGCCGGGCTACCAGCTGGCCTCCGGCAAGGGAACGCTGAAGTACATCAACACCAACCGCCTGGTGCGCGAAGGCCAGTGGACTATCGGCCTGCAGAAGACCGGCTACATCCGCGAAGCCGGCCAATGCATCCTGGTGCAGACCAAGGTGATGGGCCGCAAGGTGATCATGGTGCTGCTCGATTCCGCGAGCACCTTCAGCCGGATCAAGGATGCGCAGCTGGTGAAAAGGTGGTTGAGCGAGCACATGGCCGTGACCGCCAAGGGGCCGGGTGAGGGCTAGGCCAAAGCCACCTGGGCGTGCGGAACGGGTTGCACCGAAATTGCCGTGATCGACGCGATCAGCGGAAAGGTCATTGGGCCGTCTGCGGGCGCCAGATAGCGGGAGCCCCGCTGCTGCCCGCTAAACGGCGGCCGTCTCCGAGATGTTGCTCGTGGTGGGAGCCGCTTCTGCCGCGGCGGCCGCAATCCCACGCGCCCCTACCACCGACTGCAACTGCGTATCCCACTGCCAGGCCGCCGTCTCCGCGTTCGGCACGCAGACGTAGATCTCCCCGGCCGGTCGCGTGGTCACGCGCAGGCCCGCGGAGCGCAGCATGGCTTCGATGCCCGCGTGATTGGGCACCCACCAGTTCGTGGGGTCGCCGGAGAACTTGTGCTCGATGAAGGCCATCTTGGGCCAGCCGGGATCCAGCAGCGGCTCGCGCTCGGTGATCGGGTGATCTGCGGTGTCGGGGTACACCTCCTCGCCGGGCATCGACAGCGTCTGGAAGACCATCATGCGGCGCGTGCGCTGGGCCAGGATGTCCAGCGCCAGCAGCGGATAGCGCAGGTGATAGAACACGCCCATGAACCACACCAGGTCGAACTGCTCGTTGCTGCGCGCCAGGTCGTAGACCTGCTGTTCGCGGAATTCGACGCGGTCCTGCAGGCCGTATTGCCGGGCGGCCCAGCGCGCCTGCTCCAGGTACAGCGGCTCCATGTCGATGGCCACCACCGAGGCGCCGCGGCGCGCGAGCTCGAAGGTGTAGAAGCCCGCGTTGCAGCCGACGTCCAGCACGCGCCAGCCGCTCAGGTCCTGCGGCACGTGCTCGCGGATCTGCTCCCACTTGAAGCTCGGAAAGTCGCCACCGATGAAGTGATCGGGCACCGTCTGCACGCCACCGGGCAGGTGCAGGTTGTGAAACCAGGGGCCGAGCGCGGCTATCTCGTGCTGCAGTTCTGCCGGGTCCTGAATCTTTTCTGCCATGTTCTTGTCTCCCGTGTCGGACATCAGGCGGCCACGCCGCTCGCAAGTGCCAGCGCGTGGCTCTCCACTTCCTCGGCGCGGTGCGCGGCGGTGTGTTCCGCCAGGATGCGATGGCGCGCCCGTTCGGCCATCCGCAGGCGCTCGTCCTCGCCGCAGCGTTCCAGGATGTCCAGCACGTCCGGCGTGCGGTCCACCAGCAGGATTTCCTGGTGCGGCACCAGCAGCGACTCGATGCCGGTCCAACGGTCGCTGATGATGGGCGTGCCGCAGGCCGCGGCCTCGAACAGGCGCACGCTGGGGGACCAGCCGGCGGCGATCATGTCCTTGCGCGTCACGTTCAGCGTGAAGCGCTGGCTGTTGTAGAAGCGGCGATGCTCCGCCGGCGGCAGGTGCGGCTGGTGCACCACGTTGGCGGGCCAGCTGTCCGTCTCCGGATACTGCGGTCCGGCGACGATGAAGCGTCCCTGCGAGTACTGGCGCGCGGGTTCCAGCAGGAAGGCCTTGACGCTCGGCTGGCGGTCGTCGCTGTAGGTCCCCATGTAGCCCAGGTCCCACTGCAGCTCGGTGGGCTCGGGGTAGTACAACTCGGGGTCGAAGGAGCAATACAGGGCGCGCGCGCACGGCGATCCGAATTCGCCCTCCAGCCGCTTGAGCGTCGGGCCGCCGGTGAAGGACAGGTACAAGTCGTAGCCCGGGATCTGGCGCGGGTTCAGGTACTCGAAGTCGCCGCGCGCCATCTTGGCCAGCGTCACCGGCGTGTCGATGTCGTAGAAGGCCTTGATGCCCTCGGCCTCTTGCTGCACCCAGTCGCCCACGCGCACGCCCTCAGGCACGTAGGAGCCCACGATCACGAGATCGGCGCTGCGCACTTCCTCGCCGTACCGCTCGCGCAATTCATCGAAGCTGGCGTACAGGCGGGTGGTGCCATAGGGCGGATCGGCCAGGTCGCGGCTGCAGGCGTACCAGGGCACGTCGCGTTCGAGGAACAGCAGCTCATGCCCGCGCCTGGCCAGTTCGCGCACGAGCCCGCGGTAGGTGGTCGCGTGGCCGTTGCCCCACGACGAGGTGATGGACAGACCCAGGATGACGATCTTCATGCGGCCTCCAGTGCCGACGCCGCCTGGCAGCCTTGCAGCACCGCATCCAGCTGTGCCGCGCGATGGGCATAGGTGTGCTCGGACAGCACGCGCCGCAACGCGGCCTGGCCGATCTCGCGGGCATGGCTGGCAGCGAGCGTGCGCACGTGCCGCGCCACCTCGTCGCCGCTCCTGGCGACCAGCACTTCCCGGCCCGGCTCGAAGAACAGTTCCAGCCCTTCCCAGGCATCGGTGATCAGGCAGGCGGCGGCGCCGGCCGCCTCGAACACGCGCGTGGCCGGCGAGAAGCCGTAACGCGCCATGCTCTCGCGGCTGACGTTCAGCACCGCGCGCGGCGTGCAGTTGAAGGCGTTGTGGTCGGCGGTGTAGACGTGCCCCAGGTAGTGCACGTTGGGCGGCATGTTCTTGTCGCCCCAGCCGCTGCCACCCAGCAGCATCTTGCGATCCGGCAGTTGCGCCGCGGCCCGCAGGAAGAACTCCTCCACGCGCGCCTCGCGATCGGGCAGGCGGTTGCCCAGGAAGCCCAGGTCGCAGTCGAACCGCGGCTCGGGCGGCACCGGGTAGTGCGTGCTCGGATCCAGCGCGTTGTAGATCGGCACGCAGTCGCGCGCGCCGAGACCCAGGTAGGCCTGGCGCACCGGCTCGCCGCCGCCGTAGGTCAGCACGATGTCGTAGCGCGGAATCAGCGGGCGGAAGCCATCGGCCGCATTGCCATGCACGCGGTCCAGCGTGGCCGGCGCGTCGACGTCCCAGAACGCCACCAGCGTGCCCGGCGCTTGCAGGTCCAGCACCGCGCGTTCGAGCAACTCGTCGTACACGCCCACGCCGCTGGCCTTGACGACCAGGTCAGCCCCGCGCGCATGCTGCACGGTGCGCAGCACTTCGTCTTCGGACTGCGCGCAGTAGACGACCACCTTGGCCCAGTCCGGGTCGGCGATGTCGCGGTGCTTCTGCCGGTCGAAGGCATCGGGCTCGTAGAAGGTGACCTGGTGGCCGCGCTCGTGCATCGCGCGCACGATGCCGCGGTAATAGGTGGCCGCCCCGTTCCAGTAGGCAGACACCAGGCTGGACCCGAAAAACGCGATCTTCATTGTTCCTGCACTCCCTTCGTTGTTGGCTGTTCGTGCGCTCAGGCGTCGATGCGGTCTGGCTGCGTCTCGCCCGGCACGAGTTCGGCGTAGATGTCCAGCAGTTCGTCGACGCGGTGCGCGCAGGTGTGGCGCGCGAGGATGGTCTTGCGTCCGTGTTCGGCCAGCGAGCGTGCGAGCTGCGGCTCGTGCAACACGGCACGCAGCTGCTCGCGCATTTGCGCGCCGTCACGCGCAACCAGGAAATCCGAGCCCGGCTCGAACAGGCCTTCGCAGTCGTCCCAGGGCGCCGAGACCAGGGGGATGCCGCACGCCAGCGCTTCGAAGACCCGGATCGTGGGGATGCCGGGCAGGGCCTGCACATAAGGCCGGCGCGGCACGTGCACGGTCACGCCGTAGCGCGCGAAGACGTTCGGCGCCTCGTAATTGGGCAGCCAATTGGCGTACTCGATCCCGGCATCGGCCAGCGCAGCGAGCGCGTGCTGCGGATAACGCACGCCGTGGATGCACGCCTTCAGGTGCAGTGCCTTCACCGGTTCCAGCAGGAACTCGTGCAGCTCCGCGGTGCGCTCGTCGTCGCCCCAGTTGCCGATCCAGACCAGGTCGGCCGCGCGCTCCGCGGCCGGCACGGGATGGAACACGCGGTGGTCGGCCGCCTCGTGCCAGGTCCAGGCGCGCTCGCACCAGCCGCGGGCGCGATAGAGGTCGCGGATGGCACTGCCGAAGGCCAGCACGCCGTCGTAATGGCGCAGGTCGTAGGCCGCCATGCTCTCGGGCGCGGTCACGGCGCGGTGGTGCGTGTCGTGGAACAGCAGCTTGTAGTGGCCGTTGGCGCGGCGGTGCTCGCCGATGCGCTGCACCAGCGCATGCTCGCTCCATTCGTGCACCAGCACGAGGTCGGCGTCGGCCAGCGCCGCGTCGAGGCCCAGAGTGGCCGCGTGGTATTGCGTGCTGCGCAAGGTCGGATAGGCGCGGGCGAAGCCTTGGAGCGGCGCGCGGCCATGTTCGGCAAGGAGATTGGTGACGCTCCAGGCATCAACCGGCTCGTACACCTGCACGTCGTGGCCGCGCGCGATCAGGTCCGTGCAGACGCCGCGCAGGAAATGCGCGTTGCCGTGGTTCCAGTCCGAGACCAGCGAATGGCAGAAGATGACTACGCGCAAGCGAATTCCTCCGGGGTGCTGTTGGCAAAGCGCGGTGCGAGGCGCGCGTACGCGGCGAGATAGCTGTCGGCCATGCGGGCCGGCGTGAAATGGCGGGCGCGAGCCAGCGCGGCCTGCGCCAGGCGCTCGCGCTCGGCGGGCTGGGCGATCAGGCGCTGCAGCGTCGCCCGCAAGGCTTCGTGGTCGTCAGGGGCCACGTAAGTCGCGGCCGTGCCCCAGGTCTCGCGCAGGCTGGCGATGTCGCCCAGCACCAGCGCGCAGCCGCTCAGGGCCGCTTCCAGCACCGACAAGCCGAAAGGCTCGTAGCGGGCAGGCAGTGCGTAGATCGAGGCAACGGCGAACTGGCCGGCAAGTTCATCGCGCGCGAGCTGGCCCAGGCACTGCACGCCTTGCGGCAACACTGCGCCGCCATCGGGGTGCTGCGCCGCGCCGGCGATGCGCACCGGCCAGGGCAGATCGGGTGCGACGGCTTCCAGGGCAGCGAGGTTCTTGGCCGCGTCCCAGAAGCGGCCGGCAGCCAGCACGACGTGCTGTTTGCGCGTGGGTGCGAAGGCCGCAGCGCTCGCGCCGTTGGGGAGCACCAGGCCCGCTTCGCGCAGGCCGTAGTGGTCGGCGAGCGTGGCGAGCATGGCGTGCGTAGGTGCCGCGACCAGGCCGGCGCCTTGCAGGCCCGCCTGCACCGTGTCGCGATAGCGGTCCCACTCCCGCGGAGCGTCTTCGCCATGCACAGCGCGCCACCACGACAGCACGCACGAATGCGCGACCACCAGCGTGGGTGCGGCAAAGGGCAGCGCGCCGAAGGCGAACTGGTTCAGGTGCACCACGTCCGGCTGGAATTCGCGCTCCAGGTGCAGCAGCCATTCGCCCGCGGCCTGCACGTGCTGCCAGCAGTCCTGCATCCACTCCAGCCGGTAGCCGCCATCGAAGACGGTGACGCCGCTCAGGTGCGCAATTTGCGCGCGCTGTGCGGCCGACAGCGGCCCCCCCATCGTGGCGAGCGCGATCTGCACGCCACGCGCAGCGAGTTCACGCGCCAGTTCGACGGCATAGGTCCAGACTCCGCCGACGGTGTCCGCGGTCAGCAGGACCCGCGGCGCACGGTCACCGCCCATAGATGCGATCCAGGACCGAGGCGACCTGCACGATGGTCTCGATCTGCCTGTCGTAGCGGGCACCGCCGGCCAGGCGCCTGGCCCAGTCGACGATCGCGCGGCCGCCCCAGGCGTCCGGCGGATCGGCCAGGGGCGTGCGCTGGGTGCCGTTGAAGCGCGCGGCCGCGAAGTCGTAGAACGAGCCGTCGACGTTGCTCATCGCGGCGCCGGCCTTGCTGCCGTGGAAGTGCGCCTCGATGATCGCGTCGCGCCCGGTGGAGCAGTTCCACGAGCAGGCGATGCGCACCACGGCGCCGCCGGCGAGTTCCAGTTGCGCCACGGCGTAGTCTTCGACCGCGTTGGCGTTCGGCGCCAGCAGCTGGCCCTGCGCGTAGAGGCGGCTCGTGACGCGCTCCACCTGCGGAAAGCCCAGCGTCCACAGCGCCAGGTCGACCAGGTGGATGCCCAGGTCGATGGCGCAACCGCCGCCGGCGAGCGCGGGGTCTTTCGCCCAGGACTTGTCCGGGCCATACGCGTTGTGGAAGACGAGGTCGGCGGCGTAGACCTGGCCCAGCTCGCCCTCCACCACCGCATTGCGGATGCGCCGCATGGCGTCGGTGTAGCGATAGGACAGGTCGCATCCGAGCAGCAGGTCCGCCTTGCGCGCTGCTTCGACGATGGCCGCGTTCTCGGCGGCGGTGCGGGCCAGCGGCTTCTGGCAGAACACTGGCAGCCCGCGCTGCAACGCGGCGAGCGCCTGCTGCGCATGCAGGGCGCTGGGCGTGGCGATCACGATGCCATCGAGATCGTGCTGCAACAGTTCGTCCAGCGTGCCGGCCACGGCCGCTTGCGGCACCAGCGGCTGCACGCGTTCGCGCACTTCGGGCGAAGGATCGGCGATGGCCGCGACGGTGCAAGCTTTTTCAGCGAGCAGCGCCTGCATGCGGTGCTGCCCGATCCAGCCCAGGCCCAGAAAGCCGAGGCGGGGAAGGTCGTTGTTGTTCTGCGTGGCGGTCATGTCGTGACGAGGGCCTTCATGAATCCATCGGGGCGGGTGCGCGTGAGTTCCAGTGCCTCGCCCAGCCGGTCGAGCGGCAGCCGGTGCGTGTAGAGCGGCGTCGGGTCCATGATCCCCTGCGTCATCCAGTCGACCGCGCGCTTCATGCCATCGACATAGGCCTGGGGGTCGCGCTCGTGCGCGTTGATCACGTCGATGCCGCGCCAGTTCCACAGTTGCAGGTTCACCTGGCGCAGGCCGTCCTGGTGGTAGCCGGCAATCACGAGCCGACCGCGCTCCGCCGTCATCTCGCCGGCGAGGTCCAGCGGCCATTGGAGGCCGGCGCACTCGATCACGCGTTCGCACCACTTGCCGTCGGTGAGGGCTTTCACCTTCTCGAGGATCTTCCAGTGGTCGTCCAGCAGCAGCGTGTGGTCGGCACCCGCCTGCTGCGCGAACTCCAGCGAAAAGGGACGGCGCGACAGCGCGATCACCCGCGCGCCCGCATGCTTGGCCAGTTGCGTGAGCAGGGCGCCCAGGAAGCCGATGCCGACGATGGCCACCGTCTGGCCCGCCTTGATGTCGGCGCGCTGGAAGATGTTGGTCGCGCAACCCAGCGGCTCGCCCAGCACCGCGGTATCGGCAAGCCTATCCGGCAGCTTGAGCACGGCTTTCGCCTCGGCGATGTCGTACTCGGCATGCGCGCGGTAGCTCAGCGCCGCGATGCGGTCGCCTTCCTTCAGGCCCGTGACGCCTTGGCCAAGGGCCGCGACGCGCCCCCATCCTTCGTGCCCCGGCGCGCCGGGGGGCTGCGGATAGGTGAACCACTCGCGGCCTTCCCACAGCGGCAGGCTCGAGGCGCACACGCCCGAGCCCTCCATGCGCACCAGGATCTGCCCCGGCCCGGGCTCGGGCGGTTCAATGCTCCGGAAAGAGGCCTGTTGCGGCCCCGAAATCACTGCTGCCTGCATCTGTCCCACCGTCATCGTCAAACTGCTCCTGCTACCTGTCTTTCGCCGGCGCCTGCCGGCGCGTTGCCGCGTTTTTCCTGCCGTTGGGCCAGCCACTCGAACAGGCGGGCAATCCCTTCGTCGGCACTCACCTTCGCCTGCCACCCGGTTTCCCGCGTGAAGGCCTGCGTGTCGGACACGTAGTAGCGCTGGTCGCCGGTGCGCCAGGCATCGAAGGAGACGGGCGGGCGCTTGCCGTGCAACTGCTCGATGCGATCGAGCAGGTCCTGCAGGCTGATCGCGTTGCCGGCGCCGCCGCCCATGTTGAAGGCGCGCCCCTTCAGGCGCGCGGCGTTCTGTTCCGCCAGCAGGAAGGCGTTGACCAGGTCATCGACGAACAGCACGTCGCGCACCTGCATGCCGTCGCCGTACAGCGTGATGCGCTCGCCGCGCAGGGCGCGCAGGATGAAGTGCGCCACCCAGCCCTGGTCCTCGGTGCCGAACTGGCGCGGGCCGTAGATGCAGCTCATGCGGAACACCAGCGTGGTCATGCCGTAGCTGCGGGCATAGTCGATCACGTACTGGTCCGCTGTACCCTTGGAGCAACCGTAGGGGCTGTGGAAGTCGAGCGACCGCGCCTCGTCGATGCCGCGCGCGGCCACCTCGCCAGCGACCGGCAGGTAGCGCTGGCCTTGCACCGACAGATCGAGATCTTCGAGGCCGCCGTAGACCTTGTTGGTCGACGTCATCAGGATCGCGGGCGGCACCGGCCGCGAACGCGCCGCTTCCAGCACGTTCAGCGTGCCCAGGGCGTTGATCGCGAAGTCTTCCTGCGGGTTCTCGAGGCTGGTGGTCACCGCGACCTGGGCCGCGAAATGGAACACCTGTTGCACGCCGCTGACCGCCTCGTTGACGGCCGCGGCATCGCGGATGTCGGCGCGCACGAAGTCGAGCAGGCTGCCGTGCTGCTGCCGCAGCCACTGCAGGTTCTGCTCCACGCCCGGGCGCGACAGGTTGTCCAGCACACGCACCTTGCGGCCCATGGTGAGCAGCCGATGCGCGAGGTTGGAGCCGATGAAGCCGGCGCCGCCGGTGATGAGGGTGGTGTGCTCCGTCATACGGTCAGCCCGCGCGCGCTGAGTTCGGCGCTGGCCTGGGCCACGCGGTCGACGGCCGCCTGGCTGGCCAGCCACGACGAGAGTTCGACGAGCCCGTCCTCCAGCCGCACCTGGGGTGTGTAGCCGAGGATGCGCTGTGCCTTGCTGATGTCGGCATAGCAGTGGCGGATGTCGCCCACGCGGTACTTGCCGATGATGTCCGGCTGGATGTTTTCCTTGCCGACCGCCTTGGCGAGCTTGGCCGCAATGTCGCGCACGGTGCGCGGCTGGCCGCTGCCGATGTTGAAGGTCTCGCCGGCCGCCTCCGGCGTCTCCAGCGCTTGCCGGCAGGCGCGCGCGATGTCGTAGACGCTGACGAAGTCGCGCTGCTGCAAGCCGTCTTCGAAGATGGCCGGCGGGTTGTTGTTCAGGAAGCGCGAGGCGAAGATCGCCAGCACGCCGGTGTAGGGATTCGACAGAGCCTGCCGCGGACCGTAGGCGTTGAAGAAGCGCAGCGCCACCGTCGGGATGTTGTAGGCCCGGCCGATCATGAGGCACAGGCGCTCCTGGTCGTACTTCGAAAGCGCGTACACGGAGGCCAGCGCCGGCTGTTTGGTCTCGGGCGTGGGCATGGGCCGCAGCGCGCTGCCGTCTTCGCCGGTGAATTCCCATTGCCCGGCCTTCAACTGCTCCAGCGTGCGTTCGCCCACCACGCGCGGGCCGCCCGAGGCGCCCTGGTACAGGCCTTCGCCATAGAGACTCATGCTCGAGGCCACCACCAGCCGCTCGACCGGATTCTTGACCAGGCCTTCCAGCAGGACGGCCGTGCCCAGGTTGTTCACGCGCGTGTAGTGTGCGATTTCGTACATGCTTTGCCCGACGCCGACGGCGGAGGCAAAGTGGTACACGGCGTCGACGCCCTGCAGGGCCTGTGCGACCTTGGCCGGATCGTTGACGTCGCCAATGATCAGCTCGACATGCCTTGCCAGGTACTCCGGCCGCCGGCGACTTTCGCCGTGCACCTGCGGGTCGAGTAGGTCGAGCACCCGCACCTCGTAGCCATGTGCCAGCAGCTCGTCGGCCAGATGCGAACCGATGAAACCGGCACCTCCCGTGATCAACACCTTGTGCATGGATCGGCCTTCATGTTGTTGTTGATCCGTGATGTTAGGACCATGGCTCAACCGATGGGGCCCATTTCAACGAAATTTTGAAAACGAGCCACGGATGAGTGCGCGATCTGTACCATGCCCCGTCACCCGTCGCTGAGCCAATCGTCACGCGACAGCGAGATAAGGAAGAATCAAAAGGGAGAACAACATGAGCAAGATCCGTGTGGCCATCATCGGCGTAGGCAACTGCGCGTCCTCCCTGGTGCAGGGCGTCCATTTCTATCGCGACGCAGCGCCCGACGACTTCGTCCCCGGACTGATGCACGTCGAACTGGGCGGCTATCACCCGCGCGACATCGAATTCACGGCCGCGTTCGACGTGAGCGCGCACAAGGTCGGGCTCGACCTCGGGGAGGCGATCTTTGCCGAGCCCAACAACACGCTGCGCTTTTGCGAGGTGCCCAAGCTGGGCGTCGAAGTTTCACGGGGCATGACGCACGATGGTCTCGGCACCTACCTGAAGGACATCGTGCCCAAGTCGGACCGCAGCACGGACGACATCGTCGGCATCCTCAAGGCAACGAAGACCGATGTCGTCGTGTCTTATCTGCCGGTCGGCTCGGAGATGGCGACCAAGTGGTATGTCGAGCAGATCCTCGAAGCGGGCTGTGCCTTCGTCAATTGCATCCCCGTCTTCATTGCCTCGCAGCCGTACTGGAACAAGCGCTTTGCCCAGCGGCGGCTGCCCATCATCGGCGACGACATCAAGTCGCAGGTGGGCGCCACCATCGTGCACCGCATGCTGACCGACCTGTTCCGCAAGCGCGGCGTGAAGGTCGACCGCACCTATCAGCTCAACGTGGGCGGCAATACCGATTTCCTCAACATGCTCGAGCGCGAACGGCTCGCCTCCAAGAAGATCAGCAAGACGCAGGCGGTAACCAGCCAGCTCGGCCATCCCATGCGCGAGCGGGACGTGCACGTCGGCCCGAGCGACTACGTGCCGTGGCTGACCGACCGCAAGTTCGCCTTCATCCGCATGGAAGGCACCGCGTTCGGCAATGTGCCGCTCAGCTGCGAACTGAAGCTGGAGGTGTGGGACTCCCCCAATTCCGCCGGCGTCGTGATCGATGCGGTCCGCTGCGCCAAGATCGCACTCGACCGTGGCATTGGCGGTGCGCTCAATGGCCCGTCCGGCTATTACATGAAGTCGCCGCCCTTGCAGTTCACGGACGACGAGGCTCGCGAACTGGTCGAAGCCTTCATCCGCGGCGACGAGGAGATCGCGATCCAGCCGCGCAACGGAGCGGCCGCTGGCGGCGGCAAGGCGCCCAAGGTCGGCACGGTGCAACAGAAGAACGTCTGAAGAAGCAGCCAACGAGAACCATGATCGAAGCCGTCAAGTTCTGGAACGAACCGAACAACAAGTCGCATTGGGACCCTGAGCTGGATCCGGGCTGGACCCGCTACGCGGAGATGGTCAAGCTCGCGTCGGCCGCCGTGCGCGCCGAGTCGCCCAAGCTCACCAAGGTGCTGGGCGGCATCTCGCCGATCGATCCGGCGTTCATCGAAACGCTGGCGCGCCAGGGCGTGCTGGACAGCGTCGACGCGGTGGCCGTGCATGGCTTTCCGCTGGACTGGAACCATTGGCAGATCAACCAGTGGCCCGAGCGCATCGCCGAGATCGAGGCCGTCACGCACCTGCCCGTGTGGGTGACCGAGGTGGGCGTCTCCACCTTCGGCGCCGAGGAGGTGCAGGAATTCGGCCTGAAGCGCACGGCCGAACTGCTGTCGGGCCGGGTGCCGCGCATCCACTGGTATTCGCTGTACGACCTGCCCAGGGCCTGGCCCGCGACCACGCGCCACCGCGAGGCCGAAGGCTCCAGCTACTACCGTCATTTCCACATGGGCCTGCTGCAGGAAGACGGCACGCCCAAGCTGGCGGCCAGGCACTTTGCCGAGTACACGCCCGAGTTCGGCATCTGCCAGTGGTTCCACTACGAGGACCATCGGCTCGAAGATGCGGTGCGCTGGCTGAAGAAGCTGGGCGTCAAGCGCCTGCGCACCGGCCTGAGCTGGGCCGACAGCTTCCGTCCCGATGCCGACGCCTGGTTCGACCGGCAGATGGCGGCGCTGGACGATTTCGACGTCACCGTCACCTTCTGCTTCACGCCGGAGCACCGCGGGCTGCAGCCGCACCACACCAGCGCGCCGCAGGTGCCGCAGGAGTTCGCGGAGTTCTGTGGCCGCATGGTGCGCCGCTACGCCGGCCACGCCGCCACACCGGTGCAGCAGGAGAGGCCGCTGGCCGCGGTGGCGTGATGCGCTTGGTGGGCGCGCGGCGATGACCACCTTCCTGCTGGCACGGCACGCGGCGCACGACTGGCTGGGCCGCGGCTTCGCGGGCCGCCAGCCCGACGTGCATCTCAATGCGCAGGGCCGGCAGCAGGCGCAGGAGCTCGTGCAGCGCCTCGCCTCGTTTGCATTGGACGCGATCTACTGCAGTCCGCAGCCGCGCACGCACGAAACCGTGCAGCCGCTCGCGCAAGCGCGCGGCATGGCGATCCAGACCGAGGCGGCTTTCGACGAAGTCGATCTCGGCGACTGGCAGGGCCGCACCTTCGCCGAGGTGCGTGACCAGCCCGAGTGGAAGCACTGGTGCGAGCGCCGGGGCAGTGCGCAGCCGCCCGGCGGTGAACCCTTTGCCGGGGTCGCGCAACGCGGCGTGGAAGGCCTGCAACGCCTCATGCACGGCCATCCCGAGCAACACGTTCTGGTGGTCTCGCATGGCGACCCGCTCAAGGCCATGATCGCGAGCCATCTCGGCCTGTCGCTCGACAAGCTGGAGCAGTTCGACATCGCGCCCGCCTCGATCAGCATCCTCGCCCTGGGCGAAGGCTGGTCCAGGCTGCACCTGCTCAACGCACAAGGTCCCCTGCGCTGACCGCTTCGCGCTGGCGCTGCGCCTGCGCCAGCGGCCGCAGCTTGGCGGCGAGCTGTTGCGCGACGGCACTCCAGTCGCCCGGACGCGGCTGCCGGAACAGGCGCAGGGTCGGGTACCAGGGCGTGTCCTCGCGCTGTTCCATCCAGCGCCAGTCGGCATCGTGCTTCAGCATCACCCAGGTCGGCCGGCCCAGCGTGCCGGCCAGGTGCGCGGGCATGCCGTCGATGGTGATCAGCAGGTCGAGCTGCATCATGGCCGCGGCGGCCATGCAGATGTCCGAGGTGCGCGCGGACAGCCGCTCGATATCGAGTCGCTGCAGCAGCGGGTCGGCCGCGGCCTCGCCCTGCTGCAGCGAAAAGAACTGCACCTCCTCCAGCGCGAACAGGGGCGCCAGCGCCGCCAGCGGCACCGAGCGACTTGCGTCCCAATCGCTGGCCGCCCACAGCAGCCCGACGCGCAGGCGGCCTTCCGAGGGCAGGTCCAGGTCGTCGTGCGGCAGCTGTGCAGACAGGTGCGGATAAGGTGGCGGCAAGCTGGCGGGCGTGCTGCGCAGCGCGTACGCGAGCTCCATCACTTCAAGGTCGACCTCGTGCGCGGGCAGCGGATCGTCGCTCCAGTAGTTGTGCACGTCGCCGAGCCCGGGCGCCCCGCGCAGCAGTTGCACGAGCGACGGCTGCGCCATGAAGTGCACTTGTCGCGCGCCCAGGTGCGGCACGAAACGCAGGAACTGCAGCGTGTCGCCCAGGCCATGCTCGCAGCGCACCAGCACCGATCGCCCCGCGGTGGGCGTGCCGTCCCAGCGCAGGTGCTCGGGCCGCGGCACGAAGCCGGGTCTGCGCTGCTGCACGCGCCGCGGCAGTTCGAGGCGGTCGGTGGCGCGCCAGGCCGACTCCCAGTCGCCGCGCCGCATGCCAGCGAGCCAGTCGTCGGCGACGTCGGGCAAGGTGTCCGGGCTCAAGCCGCCAGCACCGCCCGGCGACCGTCGCCCTTGCGCGTGGTGACCGGCCGGCTGGCGGGCCGCACGTTGGGCGACTCGTGGGTCGCGGCCGCGCGCGTGAGCAGCTTGTCGAAGTAGGTGATGGTCTTCTTCAGGCCTTCCGTGAGCTGCACGGTCGGTCCCCAGTTCAGCTTCTCCTGCGCCAGCGTGATGTCGGGGCGGCGCCGCGCGGGGTCGTCGACCGGCAGTTCCGCAAAGATGATCTTCGACTTGGAACCGGTCAGCTCGATCACCTGTTGCGCCAGCGCCAGGATGGTGAATTCGCCGGGGTTGCCCAGGTTGATCGGGCCGGGGCAGGGGCCGTCGAGCGCCATCAGGCGCAGGAAGCCTTCGATCAGGTCGTCGACGTAGCAGAAGCTGCGCGTCTGCTGCCCCTTGCCGTAGACGGTGATCGGCTGGCCCTTGAGCGCCTGCACGATGAAGTTGGACACCACGCGGCCGTCGTTGGGATGCATGCGCGGGCCGTAGGTGTTGAAGATGCGGCCAATCCGGATGTCGACCCCCCATTGCCGGTGATAGTCGAAGAACAGCGTCTCGGCGCAGCGCTTGCCCTCGTCGTAGCAACTGCGCGGGCCGATCGGGTTGACGTTGCCCCAGTAGCCTTCGGGCTGCGGGTGATAGCTGGGATCGCCGTACACCTCGCTGGTGGAAGCCTGGAAGATCCGCGCGCCCGTGCGCTTGGCCAGGCCCAGCATGTTGATCGCGCCGATCACGCTGGTCTTGGTGGTCTGCACCGGATCGTGCTGGTAATGCACGGGCGAGGCGGGACAGGCGAGGTTGTAGATCTCGTCGACTTCGACGTGCAGCGGAACAGTGACGTCATGACGCACGAGTTCAAAGCGGCCGTGCTCGAGCAGGTGCTCGATGTTGTCCTTGGTGCCGGTGAAGAAATTGTCGGCACAGATGACGTGATGGCCTTGCGCGACCAGCCGCTCGCAGAGGTGGCTGCCCAGGAACCCCGCGCCGCCAGTGACCAGGACCGTGCTGCTGCCGTTGTACTTGCGCATGTCGTTGTTCCCTGTCGTGATGAATTTTGTCGAAGCGATGTCGCCATTGCTTCGGCTTTCTTTATACGCAAACTCAAGCGCTCCGTGGGGCGACTCTCGACGGAAGTAACGCGACCGCAAGAGCGAAGTGTTCGAACTGTCGGGCTTACAATCCAACCCATGAGGTCGCGCCCCGGCGGCCTTTTTCTTTTTTGATCTCCGGGGCCATGTCGAGGACCACCATGTACAAAAACCTCGCGGCCCTGGCCTGGGCCGCCTGCTGCATTTCACTCCCCGTCCACGCACAGAACAAGGAGCCGCTGAAGGTCGCCTTCGTCTATGTCGCGCCCGTCACCGACGCCGGCTGGGTGCACCAGCACGAGGAGGCGAGGCAAGCTGTGCAGGCGGCCTTCGGTGCGCGCGTGCAGACCTCGTTCGTCGAGAACGTCCCCGAAGGTCCCGATGCCGAACGCGTGATCCGCGAGCTCGCGAACTCGGGCAACAAGCTGATCTTCACGCCGAGCTTCGGCTACATGGAGCCGACCCTGAAGGTGGCGAAGGACTTCCCCGACGTGAAGTTCGAGTCCATCACCGGCTACAAGACCACGCCCAATGTGGCGGCGGCCAATGCACGCTATTACGAAGGCCGTTATCTCGCGGGCATTGCTGCCGGCCGCATGACGCACACGCATCTCGCGGGCTACGTCGCCGGCTTTCCGATTCCCGAAGTGCTGCAGGGGATCAATGCCTTCACGCTGGGCATGCGCTCGGTCGATCCGAAGGCGCAGGTGCGCGTGGTCTGGCTCAACGAATGGTTCGATCCGGGCAAGGAGCGCGATGCCGCGATGGCGCTGTTCGACCAGGGCGTCGATGTCATCTCGTTCCACACCGCATCCACCGCCGTGATGGCGGCGGCCCAGGAGCGCGGCAAGCTGGCCATCGCCTATCACTCCGACATGCGCAAGGTCGCGCCCGATGCGCAGATCCTCGCGGTCACGCACCAATGGGCCGACTACTACAAGCGGCGCACGCAGGCGGTGCTGGATGGCACGTGGAAGAGCGGCAACGTGTGGGGCGGCGTCAAGGACGGCATGATCCGCGTCGGCTACTTCGGCAGCAAGGTGCCCAAGCCCGTGCAGCAGGAAGTGCTGGTGCGCCAGCAGGACATCGCTGCCGGCCGGCTGCGTCCCTTCGCGGGCCCGATCGCCGACAACCAGGGCAAGCCGGTGATCGCGAAGGGGCAGGCCCTGAACGATACGCAGATACTCACCATGAACTTTCTCGTATCGGGCGTGCAGGGGAAGATCGGACAATGAGGGCAAAGCCCGAATCCCGGGCCTGACCCGGGAACCAGATCCGACATGCACGCCTACCGCGCCGCCCTGCTTTCCTTTGCCGACGACGCTTCGGCCTGCTACGAACAAGACGGCCTGCTGGTCGTCGGCCCGGGAGGCGACGGCCGCAAGGTGATTCGCGCCGCGGGTGCCTACGGCGCGCTGGCGGGCAACTACGAGGGCGTGCCTGTCACGCACCTGCCGGGCAAGATCCTCGCGCCCGGCTTCGTCGACCTGCACGTGCACTTTCCGCAGACCGACGTGATCGGCTCGCCGGCCGAAGGCCTGCTGCCCTGGCTCGAGAACTACACCTTCCCGCACGAATCGCGCTTTGCCGACCACGCCTATGCGCTGGGCGTGGCGCAGGTCTTCCTCGACGAACTCCTGCGCAATGGCGTCACCAGCGCACTGGCCTTCTGCACCTCGCATCCGCACTCGGTCGATGCGCTGATGCAAGCAAGCGAGGCGCGCGGGCTGCGCATGATCGCGGGCAAGGTGCTGCAGGACCGGCACTCGCCCGACGGCGTGCGGGACCAGACGCAGCAGTCGCTGGTCGATACCGAGGCACTGATCCGGCGCTGGCACGGGCGGGGTCGCCTCGGCTATGCGATCACGCCGCGCTTCGCACCGAGTTGCAGCGAGGCGCAATTGCGCGGTGCCGGCGAACTCGCGGCGCAGTTTGCCGACGTGTGGATCCAGTCGCACGTGGCCGAGAACCGGGACGAGGTCCGCTGGGTGCGCGAGCTCTTTCCGGCGGCGCGCAGCTATCTCTCCGTGTACGAGGACTTCGGCCTGCTGCGCGAGCGCGCGGTCTACGCGCACTGCATCCACTTCGACGACACCGACCGCGCGTTGATGCGCGACACGGGCACCGCGGCGGCGGTCAGTCCCACCAGCAACCTGTTCCTGGGCAGCGGCTTCTTCGACTACGAGGGGGCGATGCGCGTGGGCTTTCGTTTCGGCCTTGCCAGCGACGTCGGCGGCGGCACCAGCTTCTCGCCCTTCCACACGATGCTGGCCGCCTACTACGTGGGCCGCGAAGGCCAGACCAAGCCCGGCGTGAGCCTGAGCCCGCAGCACCTGTGGTGGCAGCACACGGCCGGGGCCGCGCAGGCGCTCGGTCTCGGTGGCGTGATCGGCAACCTGCGGGCCGGCTGCGAGGCGGATTTCCTGGTGCTGGACCCGAAGGCGACGCCGCTGCTGGCGCGCAAGACGGCCGCGGCGGCTACGCTGGATGAACTGCTGTTCTCGCTGATCGTGCTCGGAGACGACCGGACGATTGAACAGGTCTTTGTCGACGGCGCTGCATTGTTGTGACGTAGCGCTGGGGTGCCTCCGGGCAGCCCAGCCTACGAACGGCGTTCGCGCATCGGTGCCCGTAGGCTGGGCTGCCGCAGGCACCCCAGCATCCGGACCCGGCGAAGCCGAAAGGTGGGTTGCCGCAGGCAACCCACCCTAGGGACACACGGTCTTAACGGATCCTGAACACCGCGTTGCCTTGCGAAACGCTGGCCGTACCACCGAGGCTCGAGATCGCGGTCACGGTCGTCGGGGCGACCAGCTGCGCGGGCGTCTGCGTCGGATCCTGGATCAGGCCGGTCGCATTGCCCACCCAGCAGGCAGTGGGTCCGCACACGACCGCCGGCGAGTTCGGCACGTCGGGAGCCGTGTACCTCAGCGGCACCGTGATCGGCAGCGCCGTGCTGCCAGGCACGTTGGCAGGCAGGGTGCTGTTCACCACGATCGCATTCATCGTCATGCCGTCCGGCAGCGGATTCACGTCGGTCTCGTTCGAGCTCACGACGATGGTCAACTTCCCGAGGTCGGCCGGTGCGCCGACGCGGCTCACGATCGGACGGTAGGTCACGTTCGTGATCGTCAACACATCCGACAGGATCGCCGGGCTGGTCACGGAGAACGTGGCGCCGGTGGTCTGCAGACCCGTGGCCGGATCGGTCACGATCGTCACGAACTTCAGCGTGCTTGCCGCGGCGCTCACCGGAACGGTGAGGGTTGCGGTGGCGCTCTGGTTCGGCGGTGCTCCGGTCGTCGGCAACAACGCGAGTCCCACGGAAGGACCACCGACCTGCCGGAAGCTGATCGTGATCGGGCTCGTGCCATTGGCGGCCTTGGCCGTCGCGCTCAGGGTCACGGTCGGACCGGCCTGGGTGGCGCCTTGCGTCGTGACGATGGGCGGCAGCGACCCGGCCACGGCCGGAATGATGGTGATGGTGCCGCTGGAGGCAGGCAACACACCATTGGACACCGTCGTCGTGATGGCGATCGGTGTGACGCTCTTCGTCGTGATCGTGGCCGTGATCGAGACTGGCGAAACCCCAGGATTCGCGACGCAGGTACCGCACGAGAACTGGACGCCCGCAGCGCTCGTCTTCCACGCATACGACATGAGAGTGGCCGGCGTGTTCGGGTTGGTGGCGTTCACCGTCAGGACCACGGTGTGCGGCAGTCCGTCGGCGATGACGGAGCCGTCCGCGACCAGTGCGTTGAGCACCGGAGGCACCGGCTGGACCGGCGGCAGGGGCGCGCCAGGCGCGCCGCCGACCGCAGTGGCCTGCGGGCACAGCGTGCTGTGGAAGGCCGGATCTGCCATCGGCAGGGCCCACGGGGCGGGGTCGAGCTGGCCGACGACCGGCGATATCGTGCGCGGTCCGTCCAGGGGACCGGAACCGCAGAACAGGAAGGGCAGGTCCTGCAGGTTGGCCGGGATGATCGGTCCGCCGAAGGCCAGGTTCTCGCCGAAGATGTACTCGAAGTTCGGCAGCCGGTACTTGCCCACCGTGAGTCCGTTGACGTTCTGCGTCACGGTCGCCTGCACGACGGTCGGATCCGGCGTGGCGGGCGGGGCCATCATGCAGCGGGTCTGCAGCTGCGGCGTGTTCGCCGCGTGCAAGCCGGGCGGCTGGCACATCGTGCGGCTGACCGCGCGGTAGTCACGCGTCGGGTCGCCGAACACGCCGAGGTTGTTCACCGGCGAGCGGAAGCGTCCCAGGGGCACGCAGCACGGGTCGAAGGTGCCGAGGAAGAAGTCGCTTTCACTGCCGCTCACCGGGTCCTGGTGCACGGCATAGAAGTCGACCAGCTCCGTCGGGTCGGTGGAGAAGC
>NZ_JAQGNQ010000085.1 GCF_028291745.1 Ramlibacter sp.
GCCCCGCCCCGCAGCGGTTCCCGCGCCGCTGCGCCCGGCGGCCCGATGACCGCGGTCTTCGGCGAGCTGCTGGGGCTGTTCGTGGACGACCTGTGGCTGGCCTTCGTCACTTGCGGCTGGGTCGCGCTCGCCGCGGTGCTGTTGTCGCTGTATGCGCGCGCTGCGGCGCCTGCGGCCGTCCTGTTCCCGGCCGGCCTGGCGGGCGTGCTGGCGGCCGGCGCCTGCCGGCGCACCCTGGCCGCCACCAGCGCACGCGTGCCGGATGTCGCGACCGACTCCCAGGCTGCCCGAATCCGGGAACCTGCCGCAGGCACGGCCGGCAAGCAATGACACGTGGACTCTGTGAGCAGGTACTCCTGAAGCAGACATCAGCGAACCGGACGGCCGGGGAAGTAGCATCCGGCCATGCAAGATCCACGAATCTGGGTAGAGCCCGTCGGCTCCGTCATCGTCGCACGGCTGCGCGGCATGCCCACCGCAGAGCTGCTGCTCCAGTGCGAGCAGCGTGTCCTTGAACTTGCCCGCGATACGCAACAAGTCCGCGTCCTGTACGACGCGCTCGAGCTGGAAGCTCCCGAGATGGATGTGGTGCTGCTGCAGCAGCGGCTCGACACGGAGAAGAAGGCAAGCCTCAGCGGTGCTTCCTTGCGGACGGCGATTCTTGTTCCCAACACGCGGATCGCCTATCTCGCCCGCATCGCGTTCGGTCACGCTGGCGAGGCCAACTATCGGGTGTTCTACAACGACCTCGGCGCTGCGCTGAAGTGGCTGGAAGATCGCAGCACGTAGCAACACCCGCACCGGTGTCCCTGAGACGCCCCCATGGCAGGCATGTCCGCTTGCGCGTAATGCGGCTACTTGCGCTGCGGTGCTCGATCACTCCTCTCGCAGGCCTGCGGCTTGTC
This sequence comes from Ramlibacter sp., assembly GCF_028291745.1. Classification (GTDB taxonomy): domain Bacteria; phylum Pseudomonadota; class Gammaproteobacteria; order Burkholderiales; family Burkholderiaceae_C; genus Ramlibacter. The sequence goes on from NZ_JAQGNQ010000085.1 coordinate 906, forward strand.
ACGCCGAGGGCCGTGGCGCGGTGTGCTCCAGCCACGCCCGCGCCGCGTGCGAGAGATAGCCGCCGCGCCGCCAGGCGAAGCCGACGTTCCAGGGCAACTCGCAATCCTGCAGCGGCAGCGCCCGGGTCAGGAGGGGCGGCCGGGACGAGACGAGCTGGCGCGGCACGAAAGCCACGCCCATCCCCCGCGAGCTCAGCTCGAACAACAGTTCCAGCTGGCTGGTGCGGGACGCAATGCGGGGCGTGATCCCGGCCCGCGCGAACGCCTGCAGGATCAGTTCGTTGGCCGGCACGCCCTGTTCAAAAAGAATGAGGGGCAGATCCCGCAAGGCGCGAATGTCGACGGCCGCGCCGGCGGCGAGCGGGTGCGACGCAGGCAGCAGCACGAGCAGTTCGTCCTGCACGGCCGGCTGGAACTCCAGCCCCGCGGCCACGGGCTCGAACAATGCGGCGATCTCGAGCACCCCGGCGAACAGGCGCCCCACCAGCGTGCTGACGTCCTCCACCGTGACCGTCATCTCCACGGAGGGAAACTTCTGGCTGAAGCTGGCCAGGTGCCCGCCAAAGAGGGAGCTCGTCCCCACGCGCGGAAAGCCGATCTCCAGCCGACCCTTGGACAGGCCGGCGAGCTCCGCCAGTTCGTTGCCCATGCCCGCGCTTGCCTCCAGCAAGCCGAGGCCGCGCTCGTAGACGACCCTGCCGGCGTCGGTCAGTTCGCTGCGGTTGCCGAGCCGCCGCAGCAGCTCGACCCCGAGTTCGCTTTCCAGCTGCTTGACCGCCTTGCTGACCGTCGACTGCGTGGCGAACATGACCTTGGCCGCCGACGAGAAGCCGCCCTGCCGCACGACTTCGACGAAGAAGCGCAGGCGCCGCAGGTCGATGTCTATTCCCATCTCGAATGGCCCTGATGCACTGAATTCATGCCGCACCTGCGACGCGGTGCAGACAATCGGAGGGGTGCAGTGACGCACCGGCAGCACCCACCGCATGTGGCGAGCGTCGGGCGCCTGCCTCCACCCACGCGCTTTTCGGCGCGATGCGCGCGCCAGCGCCAACGCCAACCCCGGGAGTCTCCGTTGACAGTGAGCCGCACCGCAAGTCCATCCAGCGCATCGTACGCACGTTCCGGGGTACTGCTTTCGCCGCAGGAAGGGTGAGCCGCATGCGTAGTGGCGCGGTCCCGGGCGACATCGCTGTCGTGATCACCGACGATCACGACCTGGTGCGTGCCGGCCTGAAGGCGCTCCTGGCAACGATGTCCGGTGTTCACGTCGTCGGCGAGGCGCGCGACGGCCATGAGCTGCTTGCCTATCTGCGGTCGCATCCTCATCCCGAAGTCGTGCTCGTCGACCTCGAGATGCCTGGCCTGGACGGCTTCGACGTGCTCCGCGAGATGCACCAGCACTACCCGCAGGTGCGCACGCTGGTGCTGTCCATGCACGATGCCGCCAGCGACATCCGGCGCGCCATGGACAGCGGCGCGAGCGGCTATCTGCCCAAGAACGCCCCGCCAGACGAACTGGAACACGCGCTGCGTGCCGTCGTCGCGCGAGGCTGCTACCTCAGTGCCGAATACGCCAGAAGCCTGTTGCTGCCGCCGCTGGGCCGCGCCGAGGACGGACTGACTCCGCGCCAGGTACAGATCCTCAGCGCGGTGGCGCGTGGGCGGACCTCCAAGGAGATCGGCTACGACCTGAGTCTCAGCTCGAAGACCGTCGATGTGCATCGCTGCCGGATCATGCACAGGCTCGGCATCAACGACATCGCCGGACTCACGCGCTACGCCTTGCGCAAGGGACTGGTGGAGGCCGGCTGAAGCGCGCAAGATCACCCGATGGACATGCAAGCACCGAGCCGGAGATCGGCGATCCTGCTGCGGGGTGCGGCACTTGCCTTCCTGGGCGGGGGCGGGTACCGCGCATGTGGCACGCACCACGGTGTCAGCAGACCACCGCGACGGCTTCGATTTCAAGCTTGAGCCCGTGATGCAGCGCACCCGTCGGCACCACCGCGCGCGCCGGCCGCACCGGCCCGGCCCACCGTGCATAGATCGCATCGAACTCCGGCCAGCGGTCGATCTCGTCGAGGTAGACGCGCACCTGCACCAGGCGCTCCCGCGCGCTGCCGGCAGCGCCAAGCACGCAGGCGAGGTTGCCGAGCACCTGCTCCACCTGGCGCTCGAAGGGCGCATCCACCAGTTTGGTGCCGTCCGGCGTGATGGGCAACTGCCCCGAGACGAACACCAGGCCGTGGGCGACGACGGCGTGGCTGTAGTGGCCGGCGGGCAAAGCGAGCTCCGGCGCGTTCACGTACACCGGAGGGTGCGGGTCGCTGCGTGTTTCCATGGTGCGGACTCTAATCGCTGCGCGCGCCGCATTATGAAGTTCCACTAAGTTCTGCCTGTAGGGACAAGTACTTTGATTTTCAAATCCGCTCCCTACACTGAATCCGTCGACGCGCCACGCGCCGCCGCCAAGTCCTCGGAGGTTCCCTTCATGCGTACCCGGCTCCTGTGCTTCCTGTTCCTGTCCACCCTGCTGCTGGCGCCGTTCCGGTCAGCGCTCGCCGCCTGGCCCGAAAAGCCGATCCGCATGATCGTTCCGTCCGCCCCGGGCGGCGCCCCGGACGTGCTGATGCGCGCGCTCTCGGCGCAGCTGTCGCAGCAACTCGGGGTGCCGATCGTGATCGACAACAAGCCGGGCGGGTCGTACACGATCGGCACCATGGAGCTCGTTCGCGCACCCGCCGACGGCTACACCCTGGGCTACGGCAACGTGGTCTCGCTGGCCACCAACCGGTCCTTGCTGCCCAACGTGCCGTACGACGTGGACCGCGACCTGTCCCTGATCTCCGGGACCTGGCGGCTCACCAACCTGCTGGTGGTGAACAACGACCTGCCGGTGAAGAACGTGGCCGAACTGGTGGCCTATGCCCGCAAGAATCCCGGCAAGCTCGCCTTCGCATCCGACGGCAACGGCACCACCGCGCACCTGGGCATGGAGCTGTTCAAGTCGATGACCGGGACCTCCATCCTCCACGTTCCCTACAAGGCCGCATCCGCCGGAGTCACCGACCTGATCAGCGGCGGCGTGCAGGTGATGATGGCCAACACCCCGGTGGTCACGCCGCATGTGCAGGCCGGCCGCATTCGTGCCCTGGGCATCACGTCGCTGCAGGGCTCCTCCGCCTATCCGCAGATCGCTCCGGTGGCCGCGACCGTACCGGGCTTCGAGGTGCTGTCGTGGGGCGGCATCGTCGGCCCGGCCAGGCTGCCCAAGGAGATCGTCACGCGCCTGAACAACGAGATCCGCACCGCGCTGACCAGCCCCGCGGTCGTCGAGCGCTTCAAGAGCCTCGGCGCCGAGCCCGCGCCCAGCACCCCCGAACAATTCCGCGACCTGTCGCGCCGCGAGACCGAGAAGTGGGCCAAGGTGGTCAAGTTCTCCGGCGCCAAGATCGACTGAGGGTCGCATGAGTCCCTGGAAAGCCGCGCAGCCGGGCGATCCGCTGCCGACCGTCGATACTCCGGCGCTGCTGCTGGACCTGGACGCCTTCGAGCGCAACCTGCAGCGGATGGCGCAGGCCATGAGCGCCACGCAGGTGCGCCTGCGGCCGCACGCCAAGAGCCACAAGTGTCCCGAAATCGCGCGCCGCCAGGTTGCGCTGGGGGCGGTGGGGATCTGCTGCCAGAAAGTCAGCGAGGCGGCGGTGTTCGTCGATGCCGGCATCGACGACATCCTGGTGACCAACGAGATCGTCGGGGCGGCCAAGCTCCAGCGGCTGGCGCAGCTCGCAACGCGCGCCCGCATCGGCGTGCTGGTGGACCACGTGAGCCAGGTGCGCGCGCTGGCGTCCGCCGCCCGCGCCGCGCAGGCTACCGTCGACGTCTACGTGGAGGTGGATGTCGGCGGCAACCGCTGCGGCACGGTGTCCGAAGAGAGCGCCGTGCGGCTGGCGCAGATGATCGCCGACACGTCCTGCCTGCGCTTTGCGGGCCTGCAGTGCTATCACGGCCCGGCGCAGCACCTGCGCTCGCCGCAGCAACGCGGCGCGGCGATCATCAATGCGGCGCTCACCGCCAGTTCCACCCGTGCGGCCATCGAGTCGCGCGGCATCCCGGTGCCGCGGGTGACCGGCGGCGGGACCGGCACCTTCCTGCTGGAGCGCGACTCCGGCGCCTTCGACGAAGTCCAGCCCGGCTCCTACGTGTTCATGGACCGCGACTACGCGGACAACAGGCGCAGCGCCGGCGGCATCGCCTTCGAGCACGCCCTGTTCGTGCGCACCACCGTCATGAGCCGCCCTTCCGCGAGCCGGGTGGTGGTCGATGCCGGCCTGAAGGCCTCCAGCATCGACAGCGGCATGCCGGCCGTGTGGCAGCAGCCCGAATTGCGCTACATCAAGGCGGCCGACGAACATGGCCTCTTGTCCGTCAGCGCCATCAGCACGCCGGCACTCGGCGACGCGCTGATGCTGGTGCCCGGCCACTGTGATCCGACCGTGAACCTCTACGACGAACTGGTGTGCTTCCGCGGCGACGTCGTCGAGGCCGTGTGGCCGATCGCCGCCCGCGGCGCCCTGCTCTGACCCAACCACCCTCTGCCATATGCAAGAACCATTCGACCTCCTGATCCGCAACGCGCAGATCGTCGACGGCACGGGCGCACCGCGCTTTGCCGGCGACATCGGCGTGCGTGCCGCCCGCATCGACCGGATCGGCGACCTCGCCGGCCACCGCGGCCGCACCGAGATCGACCTGGCCGGGCGCATCGCCGCCCCCGGCTTCATCGATGCCCACACGCACGACGACCGCCTGCTGCTTTCGGGCGGCGAGATGGCGCCCAAGGTCAGCCAGGGCATCACCACGGTGATCGGCGGCAATTGCGGGATCTCGCTCGCTCCCATGCCGCGGCCGGTGCCGCAGCCGGTGACGCCGCCGCTGAACCTGCTGGATGGCGAGGGCGGCTGGTTCCGTTTCCGCAGATTCGCCGACTACGTGCAGGCCCTGCGGCGGCAGCCGGCGGCCACCAACTGCGCGATGCTGGTCGGCCACACCACGCTGCGGGTCGCCTGCCTGGACGACCTCCAGCGGCCCGCCACCGAAGGCCAGATCACGCAGATGCGCGCACTGGTGCAGGAAGCGATGGAGGCGGGTGCCATCGGCGTGTCCACGGGCCTGTTCTACGAACAGGCAGTCGCCGCCCCCACCGAGGAAGTGATCGAGACCTGCCGGCCGCTGAAGGACTTCAACGGCCTGTACTGCACGCACATGCGCGACGAGGCCGACGGCATCATGGACTCGCTGGCCGAGACCTTCCGCATCGGCCGCGAGGTGGGCGTGCCGGTGGTGATCTCGCATCACAAGCTGGTCGGCCGGGCGAACTACGGCCGGTCCGAAGAGACCCTGGCGTTCATCCGCAGCCAGATGAAGCTGCAGCCGATCTGCCTGGACTGCTATCCCTACACGGCGGGATCGACCGTGCTGTCGGCCGATCGCGCCGCCACCTCGGCCCGCGTCATCGTCAGCTGGTCGCAGGCCCTGCCGGAGCTCGCGGGCCGCGACCTGGCGGACATTGCGCGCGAGCTGGGCGTGTCCCAGGAGGAGGCGATCGGTCGGCTGCAACCCGCCGGGGCGATCTACTTCCGCATGGACGAAGCGGACGTGCAGCGCATCCTGCAGTTCGAAGACACGATGATCGGCTCGGACGGACTGCCGCACGATGCGTCGCCGCACCCGCGGCTGTGGGGCAGCTTCCCGCGCGTGCTGGGCCACTACAGCCGCACGCTCGGCCTGTTCCCGCTGGAGCAGGCGGTGCACAAGATGACCGGGCTCACGGCCCGCAAGTTCGGCCTGGCCGGCCGCGGCGTGATCGCCGAGGGCGCGCATGCCGACCTGGCGCTGTTCGACCCCGACACCGTGGACGAGGCGGCCACCTACGCCGAGCCGATCGCGCCGGCCCGCGGCATCGACACCGTGGTGGTGAACGGCCGGATCGTCTGGCGCGCAGGCCGCGCGACCGGAGCGCGTCCCGGCCAGGTGCTGTCCCGGGCACGACATGGGGAGGCCGCCTGATGTCGCGCATCCTGGAACAGATGGAGACGCCGGCGCTGCTGCTGGATGAGGCGCGCATGGAGCGCAACATCGAACGCATGCGGCGCCAGGTGGAGCGCCTGGGCGTCGTCTTCCGTCCGCACGTGAAGACCAACAAGTCGTTCGAGGTCACGCGCCGGATGATGAGCTCGGCGCAGGGGCCGATCACGGTCTCGACCCTGCTGGAGGCGGACTTCTTCGCCGCCCGCGGTGTGCGCGACATCCTGTACGCCGTGTGCATCGCACCGAACAAGATCGACCACGTGCTGCGGCTGCAGGCCGGCGGCGTGCAGATGTCGGTGCTGGTCGACAGCGTCGAGGCGGCGAGCCTGCTGGGCGAGCGCCTGCGCGCGCATCCGGCCGGCGGCGGTGTCGGCGTGCTGATCGAGGTCGACTCCGACGGCCACCGTTCGGGCGTTCGCCCGGAGTCGGCGCAGTTGCTGGAGATCGCGCGCGCGCTGCAGGCCGCGGGCGTGGCCCTGCGCGGCGTCATGACCCACGCCGGCAGCTCCTACGATTGCCGCAGTGCCGAGGCGCTGCGCGCCATGGCGGAACAGGAGCGCGCGCAGATCGTGCTGGCGGCGCGGCGCCTGCGCGCGATCGGCATCGCCTGCCCGGTGGTGAGCGTGGGCTCCACGCCCACCGCGCTGGCCGCCGAGCACCTGGAAGGCGTCACCGAGCTGCGCGCCGGAGTCTTCGTCTTCTTTGACCTGTGCATGGCGGGCATCGGCGTGTGCAGCCTCCACGACATCGCCCTGTCGGTGCTGGCCACCGTGATCGGCCACCAGCGCGAGAAGGGCTGGACGCTGCTCGACGCCGGCTGGATGGCCATGTCGCGCGACCGCGGCACCGCCAGCCAGCCGGTGGACCAGGGCTACGGCCTCATCTGCGACGTCGCCGGCCGCCCGTTGCCGGACTACATCCTGCTGGGCGCCAACCAGGAGCACGGAATCATGGCGCGCCGTCCCGGCACCGCCCCCGATGCACTGCACCTGCCGGTCGGCACCCAGGTGCGGATCCTGCCGAATCACGCGTGCTCCACCGCCGCCCAGTATGCGGAGTACCAGGTGATCGCCGCCGATGGCCAGCTGAGCGAAAGCTGGCCGCGCTTCAGCGGCTGGTGAGGAAAACGGCATGTCGATCCCCTCGGAAGGCGACGGGTACTAGCGTGCTGAACGACGCGACGGACCTGCGATTCTTCGTCGCGATCACGGAGGCGGGCTCGCTCGCCGAGGCGGCGCGCCGGCTGGACATCACGCCGTCGGCCGTCTCCCAGCACCTGCGCCAGCTGGAAAAACGCCTGGGCCTGCACCTCGTGCACCGCAGCACCCGCCGCTTCAGCCTCACCGACGAGGGCGAGCTGTTCTACGCCGGCGCACTCGACCTGCTGGCACGCATGGACCAGCTCACCGACAGCGTGCTCGCCCGCTCCGGCGAAGTCGCCGGAAAGCTGGACGTGTGCGGCCCCCTGGGCTTCGGCCGCCGCTACCTCGCCGGTGCCGTGGCGGAGTTCCATACGGCGCATCCCAAGCTGCTGGTGTCGCTGACTCTGTCCGACGTCGTGGCCGGCGCGGACGCGCAGCACTTCGACGTGATCGTGCACATCGGCGACCTGCCGGATTCCAGCATGGTGGCCTACCCGATCGCACCCAACGAGCGCTTCCTGTGCGCTTCGCCCCAGTACCTGGCGCGCCGTCCGGCACCGGGCAACCCCGACGAACTCGCGCGGCACGACTGCCTCGTGCTGCGCGAGAACCAGGAGGACGTGACGCTGTGGCGGCTGCATCGCAAACGCGAAGAAGCCGCGGTACGCGTCGCACCACTGCTCTGGAGCAACGATGGAGAGGTGGTCAAGGAATGGGCGCTCATGGGCAAGGGGATCATGCTGCGCTCGGAGTGGGACGTCGCGGACCACCTGCGCGCCGGCAGGCTGGTGCGGGTGCTGCCGCACTGGCAGCCGGCCAAGGCCGACGTCGTGGTGTTGGTGGACCACCGTGTGCACATGTCGGCGCGCGTGCGCCTGTTCGTGTCCGCGCTGCAGGCGCGCTTCCGGCCGGCGCCGCCGTGGCGCTGAACGGACCCGCGCGGGCGACGCACTGCCAGCCACCGCAGGAGATCCCGACGTGAGCATCGAGCGAATCCGCCAGCGCATCGTGACGCGCGTACTCGGCGCGGCGCCCTTGGCCGAGCGCTGCTACGAACGGACGCTGCCGCTCCTGGACGGGTACGCCGTCGCCGCGTATGCGGTGCGCAGCCCGGTCACCCTGCGCTTCGCGGGCTACGCCAAGCTGTTCCACGGGCCGGTGGGCACCTACTGGGACGCGCCGCACGCGGTCCGCAAGTTCGCCAGCCGCGGCGAGCATCCCTGCGGCTACGACGCCGTCGAGGACGCGCTCGCCACGGGACTCGCCTGGCTGTCCCGCGGTGGCCTGGTGCGGCAGCTGCGGCTGCAGGCGCGGCTGGAAAGCCTGCGCAACCCCGCCTTTCCCTGAATGCCGAGGAGACCCTCATGAAGATCCTGCTCGCGGACGATGATCCCGTGGCCCGCCAATGGGTCGGGCAGCTGCTGCGTCCGCATGCCCGCACGCTGCTGCTCGCGCGCGACGGGGAGGAGGCCTGGGCGCTGCTCGCCGGCGGCAGCAGGCCGTGCATCGCCGTCGCCGACGTGTGGATGCCACGCACGGGCGGGCTCGAGCTGCTGCGCCGGGTGCGGGCGCACGCCGCGTGCTCCGACCTGCCCATGATCCTGGTCGGCCATGCGGCGGACCCGCAGATGCTGCAGGAGGCACGGGCGCTCGGGGCGTCGACCTTCCTGCTCAAGCCGCAGCTGGCGGCGCAGGCACGCTGCGTGGCCGCAGCCCTGGTGCGCCAGTCCCGGCGCTGCCGCAGCGAACATTTCCTGATGACCCTGCGGCGCACCGGCACGGACCTCGACGCGCTGGAGCGCTCGCTGTGCGCGCTGCGTTACGACCTGCACGCGAGCGCCGGTGGCTCGCACGAAGTCACGCTCGACACGCTGCACGCACGCAGCGCGGACCTGGGGCTGCGACGCTGCGCCGAACTGGTCGAGCGCGCGGCCAGCGAAGAGCCGGCTGCGGCCAAGGTGCTGCTGCGCGAATGCGCGGCGCTCGTGCAGGACCAGCTGGATGAAATCGGCTGCGTCCCGCCGGCGGCCGAATACCGGCTGGCGGCCTAGCGGCGATGGGCATCGCGCAGCTGCTGCGCGCAACGCGGTAAGGGCATGGCACGCGCGTTACAGCAGTCATGCTGGCGGCCATACGCGCCCGGCGACCTGCGCTTACGATCCGGCGTGCCTTTCGAGATGCTTCCGTCCCTGTCTGCGGCCGCCGCTTGCCATGGAGCGCCCGCGTGATGCTGGTCGCGCCCAGCTGCGTGCTGCTGCTGATCGTGGCGACGCTGGTGCACTACGAGGCGCTGCGGGTCCTCGGGTTCACGTTGCCGCTGCTGCCGATGCCCTCGCGCGCCAAGGTGATCGTCCTGATCATCGGCGCGTTCGCGGCCCATGCGATCGAGATCGGGCTGTTCGCCGGCGCGATGCAGGGGCTGGCGCACTGGGCGGATCCGGCCGCTTTCGGCAGCGCCCAGCCCCTCGACTTCAGCCGCGTGCTCTACTTCTCGGCCGAGACCTACACGTCGCTCGGCTACGGTGACATCGTGCCGCACGGCCCACTGCGACTGCTGGCTGGGGCCGAGGCGCTGACGGGCTTGCTGATGATCGGCTGGTCGACTTCCTACGTGGTCCTCACGATGGAACGCTTCTGGGACTGCCCTGCTCCTGAAGTCGCCAATGAACGCGTGCTTGCGGGTGGCCGGGGCCTGCCGCGTGGGCGCGCCGAGATGCGGCCGCTACGCGCCCAGACCGTCCGACCGTGGCGCCGGCGGCGGCGGTCGCCGGGTCGCGGCAGGGGCGCGCCGACTTCGTTGCCGTGACCGGGATCGCGCAGGGTCGATTCCAGAGCGGCATCACCCGTATTCCGGGCGGGGTACAGCTGGCAACGCGCAGCCCTGCAGGCAGAATCCCGACGCGCGGCCACCGAAGTGATCCGCCGCCTGAACACCGAAACCATGGCGATCCTGCGGCAGCCGCAAGTGCGCGCGGAGCTGATCGCGCTGGGCACCGATCCCATGGACTTCGGGCTGAACGAAACTGCCGCCTGTATGAAGTCGGAAGTGGTGCAATGGGCCAAGGCGGTGAAGCTCGCCGGCGTCACCGGCGACTGATCCCCCTCGCCCTCCAGCGGCTGCCAGAATGGCGGCTGCCTCCAGAAAGGAAACAGTCCATCCCATGAGCCATTCCATCCTTGCCCGCTGCGCGCGCACCGGCCAGTTCGGCATCGCCCTGGCGAGCGTCTCGCTCGCCGCCGGCGCCGACCTCGATGCCGCCGTGCGCCCGAACGTCGGCGCGATCCTGATTCGGGGCGCGCGCAGCTTCCGCCTGAACCGGCTGGCCACCAACCTGCTCGCGCAAGGGCATGGCCCGGCGCACGTGCTGCGGCAGCTGGAACAGTCGGACTCCGATTTCGACCTGCGCCAGGTGGCGATCATCGACCGTGAGTCCACGCTGGCGACGCACTCCGGCGCCGGGCTGCGCGCGTGGAGCGGCCTGCGCTGCGGCAGCGCTTATGCGGTGCTGTGCGAGCACGTCGCCGACGAGCGCATTGCGGCGGCCATGGCCGCCGCCTTCGAGGCCGCACCCGCGGACGACCTGGACCACCGCCTGCTCTGCGCGCTGGAAGCCGGCACTGCCGCCGCGGGCAGCAGCGCGCGCCCCGGGCTGGCCCTGCGGTCCGCCGCGCTGGTCACCTGGGGTCGGCGCGACTATTCGGATCTCGAGGTGCGCGTCGACCTGCACGAGCAGCCGGTCAAGGAGCTGCGGCGCGTCTATGCCGACATGAAGCCGTCGGTGGAGTACTACGAGCAGCGCGCGCGCAACCCGAGCCAGGCGATGCACCACCGCGAGTTCGCGGGACTGCTCAAGGCGCAACAGACGCAGGACCCTTCATGACCTATTCGATCATCGCGCGCTGCCCGCGCACGCAACGCTTCGGCATCGCCACCGCCACCTTTTCGATCGCCTGCGGGCGGCGCAACGAAAGCATCCGGGCCAATCTCGGCGTCAGCAAGTCGCAGGCCTTTTACCTGCGGCAGGTGGACGTCGCGGCGCTGAACATGCTGGCGCAGGGGCACACGCCGGAGCACGCGATGCGTTCCTTCGCGCAGAGCGATCCCGACTTCGCGTACCGGCAATTCGGCATCATCGATCGCGAAGGCCGCGTCGCGATGCACAGCGGCGACAAGATCAATCCGTGGAGCGGACACGAGGTCGGAGTCGACTTCGCGGCCTATGGCAACACGCTGCGCGGACCGGCAACGCTGGCGGGCATCGTCGCGGGCTTCCATGCCTCGCCCGGGGCGGCGCTGGAGGAGCGGCTGCTGCAGGCCATCGAAGGCGGCCGCGACGGCGGCGGCCAGGCCAGCCGCGGCGAGACGATGCCGGAGCGCTCGGCATGGCTGCGGGTCGTGGGCCAGCAGGACTGGCCCGAGGTCGACCTGCGGGTGGACCTGCATGGCGACGCGGTCGGCGCGCTGCGCCGCCTCCACAGCGAGTATCGGCACTACGCCGGCTACTACGCCGAGCGCGATCGCCGGCCGCGCGAAGCCGTCTTCGAAGAGGACTTCGTGGCGGGGCTGTAGCGCACGGCGGTGCGGCTGTGCACTGCGACGGTGCCGACGCGCGCACCAGCGCGCACGCCTTCAGTGCCCAGCCGCGCAAAGTACTGTCTTGAGTGGCATGCGGGTGGCATGCGGATGAAACGCGCGATGCGCATCGGGAGAGTGTGGCGAGCGCCGACTGGCACGCAAGCTGCGTGACTGCGCCGGCTGCCGCCCTGCCCGGGACGGCGCTACCGACGATCCATCCCGTAACCATCCACGCATGCCCACTCTTTCGCCCATCCTCCGTCGCCCTCTCGTCGCCGCCGCTATCGCCATGACCCTCGTGCAGGCTCCCGCCCACGCGAAGCCCTTCGTGCTCGAAGAGGCGACCGTCGAAAGCATCCACGCGGCCTACCGCGACGGCACGCTGACGTCCACCGAACTGGTCAAGCGCTACCTGGCGCGCATCGATGCCTACGACCAGCAGGGGCCGACGCTGCGCGCCTTCATCACGGTCAATCCGAATGCGCTCGCCGAGGCGGCACGGCTGGACGCCGAGTACAAGGCGAAGCACGGGCACGTGGGCCCGCTGCACGGCATCCCGATCGTGCTGAAGGACAACTTCAACACCAGGGACCTGCCCACCAGCGGCGGCAACGCGGCGATGAAGCGCTCGCAGCCTCCGTCGGATGCGTTCACGGTGGATCGCATGCGGCGTGCCGGCGCCATCATCCTCGGCAAGACCAACATGCAGGAGTTCGCCCGCGGCGGCGTATCCCTCAGCAGCCTCGGTGGCCAGGTGCTCAATCCCTACGACCTGAGCCGCACGCCGGGCGGCTCCAGCGGCGGCACCGCCGTGGCGCTCGCGACCAACATGGCGGTGCTGGGTACCGGCAGCGACACCGGCCAGTCGATCCGCTCCCCGGCCTCCGCCGTCAGCCTGGTCGGCATCCGCCCCACGCGCGGCCTCGTCAGTCGCGCCGGCGTGATGCCCAACAGCCTGACGCAGGACGAAGTCGGGCCGCTCGCGCGCACCGTCAGGGACGCGGCCACGCTGCTGGACGTGATGGCCGGCTACGATCCGAAGGACCCGATCACCGCACTGGGCGTCGGCAAGCATCCGGCCAGTTACGTCGCCGCGCTGAAGGGTGCGACGCTCAAGGGCGCACGCATCGGCGTGCTCACCAACGTGTACGGCAAGGAGCCGCGCCACGCCGAGGTCAACCGCGTGATGGAGCAGGTGATGCGGACGATGGAGACGCAGGGGGCGCAGGTCGTGCGCTTCGACCTGCCCGGCTTCGACCAGCTGGCCGGCAACGTCAGCACGGATCGCTACGAGGCGCGCGCCGTGTTCGACCAGTACTTCGCGGACCTGGGCCCGAACCAGCCGGTCACGAGCTTCCGCCAGCTGGTCGACACGAAGAGCGCCACGCCCGACGTGCAGAAGACGATGGAAGCCGAGATCGCCATCGAGGATGGCATGAGCAGCGCGGCCTACCGCGAACGCACGCTGAACCGCGAGAAGCTGCGCATCCTGCTCGCCGCGAAGATGGCGGACCTGCAGCTGGATGCGATCCTCTATCCGCTGCAACGCGTGCTGGTGGCGCCCGCCGGTGGCGTCGACCAGCCGGAACGCAACGGCGTGCTGTCCCACGGCACCGGCTTTCCGGCGGTGACTTTCCCCGGCGGCTTCTCCACCCCGACGGCTTCGGCGCCCATCGGCGTGCCGGTGGGTGCGGAGCTGCTCGGGCCGGACTACTCCGAACCCAGGCTGTTGTCCTATGCCTATGCCTTCGAGCAGGCCGCGCACGTGCGCAAGCCGCCCGTGAGCACGCCGCCCCTGCGCTGATCTTGCGCAAGCCCGGCGCCCTGGTGCTTTTGCCGCGCCGGGGCGCCGCACGCCTGTCACTGCCGGACGCGCGCCTTGAAATTCGCGCGCTTTTACCCGGCGTTTACCCCAATCGAACCTGCGCGCAATGCGCGCCGCTCCAAATGCGCGGCGGCGTGGTGCGGGAGCAGCAGCACCGCCGATTTTCCAATTCGCATTCTCGGAGGTGCCCCATGAAGATTTACATCCAGCAGTTCGTTCGCAGCGTGCCCGCGCCCGCAGTGGCTTGCCCGATCGGTCACGGCGCAGGCGTGGTCAGTGCGACCGCGCCGGCCAAGGTCATGGTCGGCTGCCGCTGAAAGGAGCACGAGCCATGAATTCATCGACATCCAGGCTGGCGTTCTGCTGCGCCGGCGGCGTGCTGGCCATTGCCTGCAGCCTGCCGGCCCAGGCCCAGTTCGGCGGCGGCGGCATGGGCGGCGGGCGGCGCGGCGGGAGCAGCCCCAACGCGGTGGCACCGCACGACGCCGACGCGCCGCAGGGCGTCTCCGCCGCGGATGCCTTGTACCAGGTCCGCATGGGCCTGCTCATCACCCCCGAGCAGGCGCCCGCCTGGGAAGCGTTCTACCGCGCCTATCTCGGCTGGATCGCCATCCCCACCGATCCGCGCAGCTCGGCGCAGGTGGCTGGCGCGCTGCAGTCGGCGCAGCGACAGCTCACGCTGGCGCAGAACCGCTTTGCCGCCACCGAGGACCTGGCGCAGGCCGCCAAGACGCTGCTCGCCGGTCTCACGCCGACGCAGCAGCAGGCAGCGGACGACCTGCTCCCGCGCCTGTTCGCATTGAGCTCGCCCGCCGGCCAGCGCATCACCGCGCGCTAGCAGGCGGCTTGCGGCTTCGCCGGAACCCGCGTTCGGGCATTCGGCCAGGGGATGCGTCTCGTGCAGCACCTGTCGGGGCACGTTTCTTCTCTCAGGAAGCCCGCACCGACGGGTCCTGCATCAGGCGCGCGAGTTCCTCCATGGCGGCCTCGGTGCCATCGCTCCACGGGTGGCCGTAATTCATGCGCAGGCAATTGCGGAACTGCCTGTCCCCTGTGAAGATCGGTCCGGGTGCGACGACGATACCGCGCGCCAGCGCTGCGCCATGCAGCTTCAGCGTGTCGATGTGCTCCGGCAGTTCGACCCACAGCATGTAGCCGCCCAGCGGCTTCGTGACTCTCGTGCCGTCCGGAAAATGCTCGCCGATCGCCAGCAGAAGCCGCTGCTGCTGGCGGGCCAGCGTCTGGCGCAGCCGGCGCAGGTGCTTGTCGGCGCCACCGCGCTCCAAATACGAAGCGAGCGCGAGCTGGGTCGGCCCGCAGGTGCTCAGATTCAGCGTCAGCTTCTGGCGCACCACGGCGTCCTGGAAGCGCCCGGGCACGGTCCACCCGATCCGGTACCAGGGTGCGAGCCACTTCGAGAACGAGGAGCAATGCAGCACCAGTCCTTGCGTGTCGAAGGCCTTGATGGCGGGCGGCCGGCGGTCCGTGAAATGCAACTCGCCATACACGTCATCCTCGATCAGCGGCAGTTCGTGGGTCTGGAGCAGTTGCGCCAGCAACTGCTTTTGCCTCTCCGGCATCACGCTGCCGAGCGGGTTCTGGAAAGTGCTCATGAGCAGGCAGGCCTTCGGCTTGTTCCTGACGATGGCCTGCTCCAGCGCGCCGAGGTCGATGCCATCGCCCGGGTGCGTCGGTACGTGGATGGCGCGGATCGCCATCCGCTCGAGGGTCTGCAGCGCGGCGTGGAAGCACGGGCATTCCAGAATCACCGCCTCGCCGGGGCGCGCCACGGCGGCCAGGCAGACATTGATCGCTTCCAGGGCGCCGTTGGTGATCACGATCTCGTCCGCGCTCACCGTCATTCCGTCGGCCATGTAGCGCCTTGCGATCTGGCGCCGCAAGGCCAGGTTGCCGGTGGAAAGATCGTCGACGCTGCTCCATGGATCCAGCGTCCTGGCACTGGCTGCCAGCACCTGCCCGAGCCGATCCTGCGGGAACAGCAGCGGGCTGGGAAAGGCAGAGCCCAGCCCGGCGCGATCGTTCCTGGGGTTGGCATCGAGGATGCGGAAGATCATGTCGCTGACGTCCAGGTCCATGGACTCGCCCGAGGGTTCCGACCGCGCAACCGCCTGCGGCGGCTGCTTGCCGCCGCAGGGAGCGACGAAATAGCCGGAGCGCTCGCGCGCGCGGAGCAGTCCGCGCCCCTCGAGAAGGTAGTAGGCCTGGAAGACGGTGGAGGGGCTGACGCCGCGGCTGCCACTGAGGTGGCGCACGGATGGGAGCCGATCCCCTGCACGCAGCACCCCCTTGCGGATCGACTCATCGATCTCGGCCGCGATGACTTCGTAGAGCTTGCGGGTGGGCATCTGCGGTTCGCAAGGGCGTGTCCCGTCCTGCAGGGTTGCAGCGGAACAGGATAAGCTCAACGCGGCCCGTCGGGGCCGCGACACGCATCTGCTTCGGTGCTTTTCGGGGCGACTGATGCTTACCGGCGCGTTGCGGGTTCCTTAAAATCCCGGCTTCGCGTCGCTGGCGGGCGACATGTTGCAGCCGGCACGGACAGCTGCTGGTGGTGCCGGCACCGAGGTGCTCCAGCCACGCCCGACAGCCTCACCGGCACTGCCGCCGGCAGGGACGTATTACATCCTTGGCACTAAGCATTACAAGGCTTCCCGTCTTGTATGTTCACCGCCGGGTTGCAAAACTGGCTTGAGCGGATCCGGTCCCGGATGCCGGGGAAACCGCCGCGGCATGCGAGGCCCGCGTCAGCGAAGCTGATGAGGACACAACCAGCAAGGTCCTCAGGTGACTCAAGCAACGGCGCAGGCCGGCCACTCGATCGAATGACAGAAGTATCTTCGTTTGCGCAACCCCGCTTCAGGGTGCAGCCCTCCGACCCCGCGGCAGCGATGGATCCGCTCCTGACCCTGACGGCCGACTGGTACTGGGAACAGGACGCGGAACTGCGTTTCACGTCCGTGCTCCCGCCCGAGCGCGCGCAGTGCCACGAGCTGCCAGCCGTGGTTGGCCGCAGGCGCTGGGAGCGGCCCCACGCGCGTGCGCTGACGATGTCGTGGGAAGAACACCGTGAGCGCCTCTTGCGGCACCTGTCCTTCCATGACTTCCAGTATTCGGTTGCGACGACCTCGGGCCAGGCTCCCTTGTACATATCCACCTCCGGCGCGCCGATGTTCGATCGCGCGGGCAGCTTCGTCGGGTATCGCGGCATCGCGCGCGACATCACGGCGCAATGGCAGGAGCGCGGCAAGCTGCAGGAGGCGGAGGCGCTGCTGGACATGGCGTCGAGCCTCGGACGCCTGGGAGCCTGGTCCATCGATGTCAAGAGCGGCATGGTGCGCTGGACAGCGGGCGTGCGCGCCATCCACCGCATGCCATCGGCCAACGAGTGCGCAGCACTGGAGCTGCTGGACATGTACGCGCCGGAATACGGCGAGCTGCTGTTGGACGCCTACCGGCGCTGCGTGACGGATGGCGTTCCGTTCGACCTGGAACTGGAGGCGCTTGCCGGCAGGGGCGAGCGCTCGTGGGTCCGCCTGATGGGGGTCGCGGTGCGCGACCACGCGGGCGAGATCGTGCGCATCCAGGGTGCGGTGCAGGACATCCATCGCAGCAAGACCAGCGCGGAGGCGCAGCGGCAGATGGCGGAGCGCTTCCGCGTGACGCTGGACAGCCTGACCGACGCCTTCGGCAGCATCGACCGCGACTGGCGCATCACCTATGTCAATCCCGCTGCCCTGGCGATGCTGAAGCTGGACGAAACGGCCGTCGGACGCCCGCTCTGGGACGTGTTCCCGCAGGCGCGCGACTCCGTGTTCGGGGAAAACTACCGCGCCTGCATGGAGCGGCGGGAGGTCCGCCGCTTCGAGGCCTTCTTCGCCCCGCTGGGCATGTGGCTGCGCGCGAGCGCCTTCCCGTCGGAGCACGGGATCTCGGTCTCGCTGACGGACATCACCGCGGCCCGGGAGGCCTGCAGCCAGCTCGAGCGCATGAATGGGGAGCTCGATCGCCGCGTGCGTGAGCGCACGGCCGAACTCAAGCGCATCAACGAGGAACTTGCCTTGTTCACGCTCTCGCTTGCACACGACTTGCGCGCCCCGCTCACCGGCATCAGCAGCTTCAGCGTTGCCCTGGAGGAGCGGATCGCCGGAATCTGCGACGAGAAAGGCAAGCGTTATCTCTCGTGCATCCAAGGCGGCATAGCGCGGATGGAGGAGCTGATCGAGGGCCTGCTGGAGCTCTCGCGCATCGGCCGCGCGGGCATGGCACCGCGGGACGTGGACCTCACCACGATGGCTCGCGAGGTGGTCGAGGCGCTGTCGACAAGTGACGGCGCGCGCGCCGCGCTGGTCGACGTGCAGGAGGGATTGCGGACCCGGGGCGACGCGTGCCTGCTGCATACCCTGGTGGAAAACCTGCTGGGCAACGCGTGGAAGTTCAGCGCGGGGCGCAATCCGGCATGCATCACCGTCGGCCAGCAACCCGATGGCACGTTCTTCGTGCGTGACAATGGCGCCGGCTTCGACATGGCCCGGGCGGACGCGCTGTTCGCGCCGTTCACGCGCCTGCACGACGATCGGCAATTCCCCGGTCTGGGCATCGGGCTGGCGAGCGCCCGACGCGTGGTGGAACGCCACGGCGGGCGCATCTGGGCGGAGTCGCAGCCGGATCGCGGCAGCACCTTTTTCTTCACACTGATGCCTCAAGCCGGCGACGAGGCATGAACGTGCCTGAACTGGAACGAACCCCAGCCCGCATCGGCGTCGTGCTGGCGGATGACCATGACCTCGTGCGCGGCGGCCTGAAGGCGATGCTGGAAATGATGCCGGAGGTCGACGTGCTCGGCGAGGCCCGCGACGGCAACGAACTCCTGGCGCACCTCGATTGCGTCCGGCCTGACCTGGTCATCACCGACATCTCGATGCCCGGACTCGATGGCCTGACGGCTCTCGCGCACATTCGGGAGCGGCAGCCGCAACTCCGCGTGCTGGTGATCTCGATGTACGACTCCGCCGAATTCGTGCGCCGGGCGGTTGCCAACGGAGCCAGCGGGTACCTCACCAAGCAGGCCGCGCCGCGCGAGCTGCGCGAAGCGGTGCGGGCGATGGCTGCGACCGGCAGCTACTTCAGTGCTGCGGTCGCACGCCTGCTGCTGGCGAGCCAGAGGTCGGACCCGGGGAACGACCTGACCCAGCGGCAGATCGAGGTCCTGACCCTGCTCGCAAGCGGGCTCTCCTCGAAGGAGATTGCCCACCAGCTGGGTCTCAGCTCGAAAACCGTCGACGTGCACCGCGGCCGCATCATGGAACGGCTGGAGTTGCGCGATGTGGCAAGCCTCACGCGCTACGCGGTGCGCAAGGGTCTGATCCAGCCCTGAGCTAGGGGAACTCTGGAGACCGGTGGTGGGAGCCAGCGATAAGCTTTGGCCATCCACCTCCCGGAGAACTGCGTGAGTCATTCACCAGGGCTTGCCATGTCCTTGCCGCGTCGTCCCGCCGACGTGGCCAGCAGGGCATAGCGGTGGCTTCGCGATTTCCCCCGGTCCGGAATCTTCTGGCGGCGTGCCTGGCCTCCTTCGTCCTGGCGGCAGCCGTCCTCCTCGCTTTTGGCAGCTCCACCCCTCTCTGGTACGCCAACGCCGTCGGCGTGATTGCGCTGCTCCGGCATCCGCGCAGGACCTGGCCGGTGCTGGCGATCGCGATCTATGCCGCCGATTCGCTCGCATTCGCGTGTTTCGGTCACGGGCCGCCGCTTCTCTATGCCGCCTGCCACCTGCTCGAAATCGTACTGGTCGCCCTCCTGTCGCAGCGGTTCGCAGGGGTGCCGGGGCCGTTGCTGGAGCGCGCTCGCTTCGCGCGCCTGGCAGCCGTTTTCCTGTTGGTGCCGCTGGTCAGTGCAGCGGCCGGAGCCTTCACCGCCGCCTGGGTCGAGGCGGCATCGTTCATTCCCGTGTTTCGGTCGTGGTACCTGGCATCCGCGCTCGGCCTGCTGGTCGGAGGCGTCAGCCTGCTGGGTTGGACCGACCTCGAGCTGCGCCGCAACTTCCTGCGGCAACTCTCTGCGCGCGACGCGGCGACCCTGCTGGTGGGCGCCATAGCGTCGGGCCTGCTCGTGCAGGAGCGCGGACACCAGGGCGCGATCTTCCTCACGTTTCCGCTGATGTTCGCGGTCACGTGGTTCTTCGGCCTGCTCGGGGCCACGGTGGGCCTGTTGTTCACGACCGTGTCCGCAGTGATCGAGACGCTGCAGGGGCATGGCGTCTTCATTCTGCTGGCGCCGCCCCCCGCGCCCATGGAGTTGCAGCTGGAAACGGTACAGCTTTACCTGGCGGCATTGCTGCTCTCCAACATGCCGCTGGCAGTCCTCCACGAGCATCAGGAGGTGCTGACGGAGCAGGCACGCAGGGCCGGCGAGGCGCGCACCGAATTCCTGGCCGCGATGAGCCATGAGATCCGCACGCCGATGACCGGGGTGCTGGGCATGGTGGACTTGCTGGGCGCCGAGCCGCTGACCGAGCGCCAGCGCAGCTACCTCGACGCCATGCAATCGTCGGGACGGCATCTGCTGAGTGTGATCAACGACATCCTCGACTTCTCCCGGATCGAAAGCGGTCGGCTGGAGCTGCATCGAGCCGATTTCGAGCTGTCGGAGGTGACCGAGGACGTGCGCTCGGTGATGCATCCGCTGGCCCTCGAACGCGGGATTGCACTGGACGTGGAACTGGCCCCGGACCTGCCCGCATTCGTTTGCGGAGATCCCATGCGACTCAAGCAAGTCTTGCTGAACCTGGTGAGTAACGCCGTCAAGTTCACCAGTACGGGGAGCGTCCAGGTCCGGGTCACCCAGCTGTCGGCGGCGCCTGACGGCGCGATATGGTTGCGCTTCGAGGTGCGGGACACCGGGGTGGGCATCGACCCCGCGCAACTGCAGCGGCTGTTCGCGCCCTTCGTGCAGGCGGACCGTTCGATCTCGCGGCAGTACGGGGGAAGCGGCCTGGGTTTGGCCATCAGCAAGCGGCTCGTCGAGCTCATGGGCGGTCGCATCGATGGCGAAAGCGTCCCCTTGCAAGGCAGCGTCTTTCATTTCGAGGTGCCCTTGCACGCGGGCGAGGCCTTGCCGGAGGGGACCGGCTGCGAATCCCAGCGGCCAGAGATAGCGCCCCTCCACATCCTGGTCGCAGAGGATCTCGAGATCAACCGCCGCATCCTGCAGACCCATCTGGAGCGCCACGGGCATAGTCTCGTCTTTGCCGCCAACGGTGCCGAAGCCTTGGCGCAGCTGGAGACCGGCGACTTCGATCTGGTCCTCATGGACGTGCAGATGCCGATCATGGACGGGGTCGAGGCCACCCGCCAGATCCGTGACATGCAGGGGCCGAAGGCAGCCATCCCCATCCTGGGGCTGTCGGCGAACGTGCTGGCGCGCGAGCGCGAGCAGTACCTGCGCGCAGGGATGAACGACTGCCTCACCAAGCCGGTCGACTGGAATCAGCTCGCCGCCGCCATGGCGCAGTACGGCGGTGCGGTCTCTGCCGTGGGCCCGGCGGTCACGCCCTGCCAGCTCACCGCGGAGCCTGGACTGCTGGATGATCAAGCGCTGGCCGCACTGGGCGATGTCGGATCGGGAGAGGTCCGGGGCCTGCTGCGCGTGGCACTGGAGAGCTTTGGCACCGCTTGCGACCGCATGCTCGCCACCGCTGCCCCGCGCGAGGAACTGCGGCGGGAGGCGCACGACATCTGCGGAATGGCCGGCATGCTGGGCCTGCGCGCGGTTTGCCAGGAGGCGACCCGACTGGAGCGCATACCGGAAGGCGCGGACCCGGTGGAATGTGTCGACGCCTTGCGACACGCGGTCGACAGCACCACCGAACTGTTGCTGACCCGTGGGGTGATCACGCCCATCGAGGAAAGCTGAGGCCTGGCCAGCCGGATCAACGAGCGCACGCGGTTTTCTCGCCGTCGAAGGCTGTGCCTGTCTGCTCTACGCAGTGCAATCAGGACAGCCAGGCGAGGGCATCGAAGAGGAAAACCGCAACACGAATTGCGCTCCCCCCGCGGGCGCAGGCTGCAGCTGCACCTCGGCTCCATGCAGGGCCACGATCTCCCTGACGATGGCGAGGCCCAGCCCGGAGCCGTCGCCGACGGTGCCCTCCCCTCGTACGAAGCGCTCGAAGACTTTCCCGCGCTCTTCGGGACGGATGCCCGGTCCGGAGTCGCTGACGCTGATGCACGGGGGATCGTGCGAGATGGCGAGGACGACCTGCCCCCCGCCGGGCGTGTACCGGATCGCGTTGTCGATGAGATTACCCAGCGCCTCGCGCAGCAGGTCCACCTCGCCGCGGACGATCACCTCCGGGCGAGCGGGCGCGAGCTCCAGGGCGATGTCACGCTCCATGGCCGCGTCCATGTATGCCTCGCCCACCTCCCGGGCCAGTGCGACCAGGTCCACGGGAACGAGTTCGATGCTGCCGCGGCCCTCCGGGTCCAGCCGGGCGAGCAACAGCAACTGCTGCAGGAGCCGCGCGGTGTGCTGCGTGGTGGTCTCCAGCCCGCGCAGGGCCATGCGCGTGCTTTGGAGGTCCGGGCAACGCGCGGCTCGCGCGATCCCCAGCTGCAGGCCCGCCAGGGGCGTGCGCAGCTGGTGCGCGGCAGTGGAAGCGAAGTGGCGCTCGCGCAGAACCAGCTCGCGCACGCGACCGAGCAGGTCGTTCAGCGCCAGCGCGAACGGCCGAAGCTCGCGCGGGACGTCGTGGGTGGGCATGGGATCGAGCGAGGCATGCGAACGCTCGTTCCAGACCGCGGCCATGCGCTCCAGGGGACGCACGGTGCGCCGCACCGCAATGGCGACCGCGACCGCCGCCAGCAACACCAGCGCCACCACCGGAGCAAGCACCACCAGCAGAGAACGGGTCGCTTCGTCACGTTTGGCTTGCGTCTCGGCAACCAGCACAAGCGTCGGCTCTCCGGGTCCGGGCACCTGCACGGCCGCGATGCGCACCCGCTTGTTTCTCAGTACAGCGCCGTACGCCCACTCGCCGTGGCCGAAGCGGTCCTGATAGTCACCGTGCCGGGGCAGGTCGCCGTCGCCGATCAGGTGGGTGCCGCCCTGCAGGACTTCGTACGACACGCGGTCCACCACGTCGTAGCGGAGCATGGCCTCGGCTTGTGGCGAGAGTTCCACGACGGCCCGCGTGCCGGCGTACCGCACCTGCGCAGCGAGCGAGTGGGCGGCATCCAGCAGCCAGCGGTCGAACACCGCTTCCACGACCTCGTGGGCCAGGAACGCGGTTGCGGCGCCTGTCACCAGGATGATGACCAGCACGGGGCCCAGCAGGCGACCCAGGAGCTCCCGCTGCAACCACCGGTCCGCAGGTGACGTCATCCCGCGTCGCGGCGGCCACCCGCCTCGCTCTCGGGCTCCAGCCGGTAACCGAAGCCACGAACCGTCTTGATCGCAACGCCGGAACCCGCCAGCTTGCGGCGCAGGCGCGAGATGTACACGTCCACCGCACTGTCGCCAAGTTCCACGTTGCGCTCGGCGAGCACCTCCACGATGAAGCGGCGCGCCACCAGGCGCGGGGCGCGTCGCAGCAGCAGGCCCAGCACCTCGAACTCGCGCGGATGCAGCTCCAGCGCCTGGCCGTCGACCAGCGCCTGACGCTCCTGGCGCAGCCACACCAGGCGGCCGAACTCCACGCGCTCCCCGCGCGTCGCTCCCGAGCGCCGCTGCAGCGCCTGGATCCGGGCGTCGAGTTCCTCGGCGGAAAATGGCTTCACGAGGTAGTCGTCCGCGCCGCGCCGCAGGCCCTCGACGCGGTCCGTCACGCGATCGCGGGCGGTGAGTGCGATCACGGGGGTATGGGGATCGCGCGTGCGAAAGCGCTCCAGCCAGTCGAGCCCATCGCCATCCGGCAAGTTCAGGTCCAGGGCGACCACATCCGGCCGCATTTGCGCCGCCGCCTTGTCCGCAGCGGCCAGGGTGGCGCACGCGTCGACGCCCCACGCCTGTGCGCGCCAGCGCGCCTCGAGCTCGTCGCCGATGGTCGGGTCGTCTTCGATGAGGAGGATGTGCATGCGCATGTCGCCTGGCTGTGCCGCCAGTGTATCGGCCGCCCTGCTGAAGGACTCCTGAAAGCTTCAGAGCCAAACAATCCGGGTTTCCACCTGAATTGTCGCGGTGATGCAGCAGGCCTTCTCGCCCCCCCTTGCCAGCTCCACCTCCAAGCCCGCCCATGTCATCCTGTTGCACGGACTCGCCAGCTCCCCCAAGGAGTTCGGCTTGCTGGTTCGTCCCCTTCAGCAGCAAGGGATCGCTCTGCACGCACCCGAGATCCCGGGCTACAGCCATGCCTGCTTGTCCGGAGCGCCGCGCTGGCAGGACTGGCTGGATGAAGCATGCGCCGTGGTGGAGCAAATCGCGGCACGGCACGGGCCCGTGGTACTCGGTGGCCTCTGCACGGGTGCTGTGCTCGCACTGGGCGTCGCCGCGCGCGCTGCCGCGATGCCTTTGCCGGGCCTGGTCCTGCTGTCGCCCCTGGTCACGTACGACGGTTGGGGCTTGCCGTGGTGGTATCGCCTCCGTGTCATCGCCTATGTGCTGCGCCAGGAGCACCGCTTCTTCATGAAGGAGCGCCCTCCGTATGGTCTGAAGAACGAGCGGCTTCGCCAGTGGGTGCGGCAGCAGATGGACGCCGGCCAGGCCACGCTCGCCGGCCCGGCGCGCGTGTCCCTGCGGGTGGTGCGGGAAAGCGAACGCATGTCCCGCCAGGCGAACGGCTGGCTGGAGAACCTGCACGTCCCCACGCTGGTCGTGCACGCCCGCGAGGACGAGATCTGCAGTCTTGCAAGGGTCGAGGCGGCAGTTTCTCGGGCGCCCGCGGAACTCCTCGAACTCGCCGTGCTGGAAAACAGTTACCACATGATCACGGCCGACAACGATCGGCAGCTGGTCGCCGAACTGCTAGCCCGCCACGCCCGAGCCTGTCTCCACACTGCACCCGACCACCGGCCAGCCATGGCCTAGGGCCCCTGCATGCCTGCGGTCTACCAATATCCCCATGGAATCCATCGAAACCCTCAAGCAGCTGATTCATTCGCAGTTCGACGTCGCAACCGCGGACATCGATCCCGACGCGCCGTTCGCCCAATACAACCTCGACTCTCTCACCGTCGCGGAGCTGATGTTCGCGGTGGAAGACCAGTTCCACGTGCAGGTTCCTGACCAGGCCATGTCCACTGTCACGAACCTGCGCGGCCTTGCCCAGATGCTGGACGAACTCCGCGCCTCCAAGGTTTCCTGACGTGAAGCAGCCGACCGCTCGGGTGGGCGTCATGGGAATGGGGGTGGTGAGCCCCCTCGGAAACGACATGGACGCTTCGTGGCGGCTCCTGCGCGACGGTGGTAGTGCGATCCGTCGGTTGGACCGGGGTGGGCAGCCGGAGCTACCCGTAGCATCCGCCGACTTCGACATCTCGAAAGTCCTGAGCAAGCTACGGCAGGTCGGCACCGAGCGAGTGAGCCACATGGCACTGCTGGCGGCTCTGAACGCGCTTGCCGACGCGGACCACGGAGGGTGGCAGGACGCCGAACGTGTCGGTCTTTATGTCGGCACGGGGATGGGTGGTGCAAGCACGATCGAGAACGGCTACGCGGCCCTGCACGCTGGTGGGCGGATTCCCCCCCTCACCGTTCCCGCCGGCATGGTGAACAGCGCTGCCGCCCTGATCGCGATGCACATGGACATCCGCGGGCCCGTACTGACGTACGCAGTCGCTTGTGCGTCCAGCGCGGTGGCCATTGCGGAAGCCAGTCATGCATTGCGCCGGGGCGAGGTGGACCTTGCAATTGCCGGCGGGGCCGAGGCCCTCCTCGTGCCCGGGGCCTTGGCCGCCTGGAACGCGCTCAGGACGCTCGCGCCGCCGCACGAGGCTGTCGGGAGCAGCTGCCGGCCTTTTTCCCGCGACCGCAACGGCTTGGTGCTGGGCGAGGGTTCCGCGTTTCTGGTCCTGCAGCGCGAAGCAGACATCCTGCGACACGGGCGCGTGCCACGCGCCTGGCTGGCGGGCAGCGGGGTGCGCTGCGACGCGGCGCACCTCACCAACCCGAGCGTCCGCGGGCAAGTCGCCGCACTCCGGGCCGCGCTCGCAGCGAGCGGGCTCACGCCAGCGGACGTCGGCTATTGCAACGCCCACGGCACCGGGACGCTTGCCGGCGATCCCGTGGAGTGCGAAGCGCTGCGTGAGGTCTGGCAGGAAGCGGCACCGAAGCTGGCTCTGAGCTCGACCAAGGCGGCGCACGGCCATTTGCTGGGCGCCGCTGGCGCCCTCGAAGCCGTGTGGACGATCCAGGCCCTGCGTACCGGCGACCTGCCTCCCACCCATGGCCTCGTCGACATCGATCCGGGTTGCCGAGGCCTGGAGCACATCCTCCATGCCGGGATTCATGTCCCCGACCTGCGGCATGCGATCAGCAACTCCTTCGCATTCGGCGGTACCAACGCGACGCTGGTCTTCAGCAAGGCATGACAAGCGATACGGACGGCGCCGGGCGAAAGCGAGACGCAGTTCCGGACCTGCGATGTGATGCAGTGCGAGATGCTCGACTCCCTCTGCCGCTTGCGGCTCGCGTCGGCGGCCGCGTCAACTTTGCTGGCAAGCGGTACGAAGCTGCCGATACTCCAGTTTCACGCCCTTGCCCGGGCCTTCGCTGGTGAGCGTGAGCCGCCCGCCCAATCGCTTGGCGATCGCCGCGACGATCGACAGGCCGAGGCCGGAGCCGGACTCGCCGGCAGGTGCGACTCGATAGAAGGGCTCGAACACCCGCGACAGATGCTCCGCGGCGATGCCCGGGCCATTGTCCACCACCACGATCACGGCATCGTCCTGCTCCGCATAGACGGACAGCGTCACCACCGCGCCGCAGGCGCAGTACTTGACCGCGTTCTCGGTGACGTTGTGCAGCAGGGTGGCCAGGTCCATTGGCGTGCCCTGGACGCACACACCCGGCTCGCAGCGCTCCATCCCCAGGTCCACGCCCTTGGCCTGCGCCTGCGACACCAGCGTGGCGATCACCTCCTTGGCCATTTCGGCCAGCGGCACCGGCGCCATTTCCCGTGCCGCAGGCGCTTCCGAGCGGGCCATGGACAGCAGTTGCTCCAGCAGGTGCTGCATGCGCACGATGCCGCTTTGCAGTGAAGCCAGCCGCTCTCGCGCCGGCCCTTCGGGCAGCACGCGCTCCACATTCGCGACCTGCAACTGCAGCGCCGCCATCGGCGAGCGCAGTTCGTGCGCCGCATTTGCCACGAAGCGCTGCTGATGCGCCAGCGCACCCGTCAGCTCCGCCAGCAGCCGTTTGATCGATCGCACGAAGGGTTCGATCTCCGAGGGGATGTCCAGGTCGGGAAGATTGGCGGCGTTCGCCATGGCGTGTGTGTCGACGTGGCGCGCCAGCCTGGTGACCGGGCGCAGCGTGCGCGCCACCACCTGCCGCACCAGCACAATCAGTACGGGCATCAGCAGCAACAACGGGATCAGGGTGCGCGCGGCGCTGTGCTGGGCGATCTCGTCGCGCACCTGGGTTTGCTGGGCAACCGCCAGCCGCGCGCCATTCGGCGCCGTGCTGACCAGGACGCGCCAGCTGCGGCCGTCCCACTTCACGGTGTGCAGGCCCTCCGCCAATCCGGCAAGTTGCCCGGCAATGCCCGGTTCGCCCGCGCGCAATGGAATCACCAGCACGTCGTCGTCCGGCTCGGAGCCTGCCAGCTGCGCAAGCCGTTGGGGCATCGAGATCTGTCCGCCGACTATCAGCCCCGCAGTGTCGTGCAAGGTTCCGTCGAGGATCTCGTTCGCGTCGTGCAGGGCCCACACGAACGACAGGATCCCCGCCACCGCACCCGTGAGCAGAATCACTGCGAGGAGCGCAGCGGAGAGCCGCCACTGCAGCGAATGGTGAGCGCCTGCCGGCTTCATGTACGAGCGTCCACGAAGTAACCGACGCCGCAGACAATCTGCGGCGCGCCGGGGCCGCCGCTGCGCCGCACCACCGCGCGCATCCGCGCCAGCAATTCCACCAACAACACCCGCATCGCCGCGCCCTTTCGCCTTCCCTGTCCCGCCTCGCCGGCCACTGCCAACCAGCACGAGGACGCCATCATGGCGGCGTTCCGGTGCCTGTGCCACATGCCAGAAGAAGAGGAGCCGTCGGATCGGCTGGCTGCGTCGGCAGCTGCGGTCCGGCGCCCGCTTGCAGCTGCAGGCGCAAGCCGGTTGTATCGCTGACCGGGACCTCCCGCAGGCCAAAGCCATGGCGCCGTGGTTGCTCCTCGTAGAGAGACCCATACCAGACCGGCACCGCCGCCGTAGCGCCGGCGAGCACTGCGTCCGAGCGCCAAAGCCGAAGGATCTGGCGCTGCTGCGCACCGTGGGGCGCTGGCAGGAGGAAGTTCAGGCTCGCACGCCGGCCCCCATCGAGCCGCGGCAGCACCGGCCGCTGCGCCAGGTCCGATGTGCCGGTGAGAACCAGCAAGGCCGCCGCCGGCGTCCAGGGTGGTGCCGGCAGCCACCCTGCGGCCTCGAGCGCGCGCGTCACGCCGCCGGCCCCGCACGCCCACTGCAGCACGAAGCGCTCCTCGGTGTCGCCGGCGAGTTCGCGCCGCTGCATTGGCAATTCGCGCCAGCCACCCTGTCGCCATGTGTTCGCGGCGATCGCCTGCGGCTGGGGTGCCTGCAGGTACATCGCCAGGTCGGCTGGGCCGCGCCAGCGGTTCCACGCGAAGCCGGAAACGAGAACCGCGAGGCAAGCCACCGCTGCCAGCTGTCGCGGCGCTACTGGCTCGGTGATCTGCCGCTGGGTGTACAGCATCGCCAGGAAAGCGACCCAGGCCAAGCCCACGCTCAAGCCCGCCATGACGTCGGAGAACCAGTGCGCACCGAGGTACAGGCGGGAGAATCCCACGAGCGCGACATAGATGGCGACGATGGCTGCAATGACCTGTCGCCAGCGCACCGGCTGCCCGCGCGCCAACAGGAAGGCGAGGAAGCCCAGCACGACCACCGAGACCGTCGCATGGCCGCTCGGGAAGGAGAAGCGCTCGTTCCCGCCATAAAGCGCCAGCGGCCGTGCCCGGCCCAGCGTGTGCTTAAGCACCTGCACCAGCAACTCGCCGAAGGCAGCGCAGGCAATCCAGTAGCGCGCCGAGCGCCAGCAGCGGCGCCACAGCAGCCAGGCAAGAACGGCCACGACGAGCGGCAGCAGCACGCCGACGCTGCCCAACTCCGTGATCAGCACCATCACCTGGTCGACGTCCTCCGTTCGCAGCTGCTGCAGAAAAGTGAACACGCTGCGGTCCGCCTGCACCAGGGGATCGTTGGTGATCACGTCTTCCAGCAGGAAGAGGAACAGGCCGCCTGCGGCCAGCAGCAACACTGCACCGACCAGCATGGCCTGCCCCCCGGCACCGGCCGGCTCCAGGATCCCACGCGCCATCCGCGGGATACGGCCATCGTGCTGCCGCAGCACGGCCAGCAGGCGAGTGCGGCCGCGCGTCGCCCAGGGCGCGACGCGCCTGTGCACGCTGGTGACCAGCCAGACGGCCAGCCAGAGCAGAAGCGCGAGCAACACCAGCAGCAGCGCGAGCCGGCCGCTGACGGCTTCTGCCATCTGCAAGGATGACCCGAGCAGGGCACCGGGCAGGATGTGCACCGGCGCCCACAGCAAGGCCGACAACACGTTCGTCACGTAGAAGCGTCGTCGCGGCATGCGGCCCAGCCCGGCAAGCAGCGGCAGGAAGGCACGCAGCGGGCCAGTGAAGCGGGCGATGGCCACGCTGGCCGCGCCGCGGCGCTGGATCAAGTCCTGCCCCTTGGCAAGCAACGCGGGCCGACGCTGTGCCATCGGCAGAAGGCGCCGCGCGACCGCTGAATGGCGACCGAGCTCGTAGCTGAGGGCATCGCCGGCAATCGCGCCAAGCGTCGCCCAGCCCAGGGCGGCAGCCATGCCGAGCGCGCCATGCCCCACCAGCACGCCGGCGACGAACATCACCAGCGCCGCGGGGACCACCGTGCCGACGACGGCCAGCGACTCCGAGAACGCGACGATCGCCACGACACAGAGCGCAATCGCGGGGTGCTGCCCGGCAGCCGCGATCGCATGCGCGAGCGTTTGTCCTGTCACTGGGTTTCCTCATGCTGTGCATGGCATCTGTCGATGCAGGGCCGCGATCATGGACGAATCCGGCGCAGTCGGGTGCGCATGGCAACAAGGTGCGGGGATTTCAGGCAGAACTCAGTTTCATGCGTTAGGGTTCCGCGTTTTGGAAAAAGAACCCTTGATGCGCGCCTCACCACAGCGGCGCTCGGACCTTCCGGGCCACTGCCGGGCAGCAGGATGGATGCTCGCGCTCGCAGCCTCGCTCGCCGGATGTGCTGACACCATGCCACCGCTGCCGACCGGGCATACGCTGGTGGGCTCGGTCGCCGACCTCCGCGTCGACCGTTCGCAGTTGCCATTCCCGGAACTCGCAGAGCACCCATTCGCGGCCGACGGTGCCCTCGATCTCGACGACATCGCGACCCTGGCCGTGTTGAACAACCCCGACCTCAAGGTCGCGCGCGCAGATGCCGGCGTCACGCACGCGCAGGCATTTGCCGCCGGACTGCTGCCCGACCCTCAGTTGCAGTTGACGCGCGACTTCCCCGATCGCCAGGAAGCTGGAACGACCAACGCCTTCAACCTGAACCTCAGCGAAGACCTCAATGCGTTGCTGCGCCACCCGCACGACAAGCGCGCCGCCGAACTCGATGCGCGCAAGACCGACCTCAACCTGCTCTGGCAGGAATGGCAGGTGGTCGCCAAGGCACGTACGCTCGGGGTCAAGCTGGTGCAGGAGCAGCGGCTGCAGCGGGTGCTGCAGGAAAACCGCAGGCTGTTCGCCGACCGCTATCAGCGCACGGAGCAGGCGCTGGAGCGACGCCTGCTCGCCATCGACGCCGTCACGCCGCACCTGACCGCGCTGCAGGACGTCGACAAGCAACTGCGCGACCTCGAGCGGCAGGTCAACACGGATGCCCACGATCTGAATGCATTGCTTGGCTTGTTACCCGACACCCCCGTCCCCCTGCGCGCCCAGCTCGCCGTGCCAGACATCGACGAGTCCGCCGTGTTGGCGCTGCTGCCGGACTTGCCGGCGCGCCGGCCCGACCTGATCGCCCTGCAGGCCGGCTACCAGGCCGAAGACCAGCGCGTGCGCGCCGCGCTGGCCAGCCGCTTTCCCACCTTCAACGTCGGCTTCACGCGCGCCCGCGACACCAGCGGCGTCTACACGCACGGCTTCGGCGTCACCCTCAGCCTGCCGCTGTTCAACGGCAACCGCGGCAACATCGCGATCGAAGAAGCCACGCGCGAGAAGCTGCGCCGCGACTACGAGAGCCGCCTCGACACAATGCAATCCGACGTGCATCGCATCCTCTCCGAGCAGCGCATCAACGCCCGCCAGCTGCGCGAGGTGAAAGAGGGCATTGCCTCGCTCTCCACCGCTGCCGCCGATGCGGATGCCGCGTTCCGGGCGCGTGCCATCGACGCGCTCGCGTATGTGACGCTGCGCGCGTCCCTGCTGTCCAAGCAGGTGGAAGAAATCAACCTCGAGCAGTCGATCCTGGAGCAGCGCGTCGCGCTGCAGGCGTTGATCGGCCCGACGACCGCGATCCCCGCGTTGAAATGAACCGTCCATGAAGAAGCAGCGTTCCCTTGTCATCGCCCCGGTCGTGGTCGGCATCGTCGCGATCGGCTGGTACGTGCTCGCGCGGCACGGCGGCTCCGCCAAGACGGCGAATGCGACGCCGCCGCCGCCCGAACCGGTTGCCCTGGTCGCGACGCAGACAGCGCAAGTGCAGCCATTGCCGGTGCAGGTCGTGGGCTACGGCGAGGTCACCACCGGACAGGTCGATGCGGTCAGCTTTCCGCGCGCGGGGCAGCTGACGCGCCTGCTGGTCACACCGGGGCAGCGGGTGCGCAAGGGCACGCCGCTCGCAACGCTCGCCACCGACCCCAACGCGCTGACCGCCTATCAGCAGGCCGCCAGCGCCGTCGGCTTCGCGCAGCGTGAGCTGGCGCGCACGCAGGAGCTGTACGACCTCAAGCTGGCCACGCAGTCCCAGCTGGATACCGCGCGCAAGGCGCTGCAAGACGCGCAATCCAACATGGCCACGCAGCGCCAGCTTGGCGGCGACATCGTGTCCGGCAACGTGGCGGCGCCGTTCGACGGTATCGTCACGGCGGTGCCGGTCTCCCTCGGTGACCGGCTGCAGGCTGGCGCCACCGTCTTGCAGCTCGGTCATGCCGACGCGCTGCGCGTGACGCTCGGCCTCGAACCCGGCGAGGCGAAGCGCGTCGCCAGGGGCATGGCCGTCGTGGTCACGCCATTGCAGGACTCCGGCGGCAGCGTTCCAGGGACCGTCGCCCTGGTCCAGGACCTGCTCGATGCGAAGACGCAGCTGTTCGACGTGATCGTGGTCATGGCCCCGGGCGCGGCCCGCGTGCTGGTGCCTGGCAGCAAGGTGCGCGCGACGATCGCCACCGGGCAGCAACAGGGCTGGGTGCTGCCACGGCAGGCGGTGCTGAGCGACAACCAAGGCAGCTATGTATTCCAGGTCGCTGCCGGCAAGGCGCACCGCGTTCCCGTCCAACAGCAGCAGGAGAGCGGCAAGCAGGTGGCGGTCAGCGGCCCGCTGCAGCCCACCCAGCCCGTGGTGGTGCTGGGCAACTACGAACTGCAGGACGGCATGAAGGTGCGCGAGGGAGCGCGATGAGCTTCGGTACCTGGGCCCAGGACCATCGTCGCTCCATCCTGGTCCTGTTCCTGCTGGCCGCCGTCGGCGGCGTGATCGCCGCGCTGCAGTTGCCGGTGTCGCTGTTCCCCACCGTGGACTTTCCGCGGGTGCTGGTTTCGCTCGACGCCGGCGACCAGCCCGCGCAGCAAATGGAGATGCAGGTGACGCGCCCCGTGGAGGAAGCTGTGCGGCGCGTACCCGCCGTCGAGGACGTGCGCTCCACCACCAGCCGCGGCTCGGCCGAAGTCTCCATCAACTTCAGCTGGGGCACGGACATGGCCAGTGCCACGCTGCAGGTGCAGTCCGCGATCACGCAGATCCTGTCGCAGCTGCCCGCCGGCGTCCATCTCGAAGTGCGCAGGATGGACCCGACGGTCTTTCCCATCATTGCGTACAGCCTGACTTCGAATTCGCTCTCGCTGGTGCAGCTGCGCGACCTCGCCGACTACCAGCTGCGCCCGCTGCTCTCCAGCGTCACCGGCGTCTCGCGCGTGCAGGCGCAGGGCGGCGCGGTGGACGAGTACCAGGTCATCGCCGATCCGGGACGCTTGCGCGCGCTCGGGCTGACCCTCGACGACGTCGCCAAGGCCCTCTCGGCGCAGAACGTGCTGACGGTGGTGGGCCGGCTCGAGGACCGGTACAAGCTGTACCTCGCCGTGTCGGACACGCGGTTGCAAGACCTGGACCAGATTCGGCAGACCGTGCTGCGCAGCGGCTCCGGCGGCGTGGTGCGCCTGTCCCAGGTGGCCAAGGTGGAGGACGGGACCGAGCCCCAGTGGATCCGCGTGACGGCCGACGGCAAGAACGCCGTGCTGGTGTCGATCTACCAGCAGCCGGGGAGCAACAGCGTGCAGATCGCCAACGACGTGAAGCAGCGCCTGGCCAACTTCGCACCGCAAATGCCCGCCGGCGTGAAACTCGCCAACTGGTACGACCAGAGCGAGCTGGTGACAGCATCGGCCAGCAGCGTGCGCGACGCCATCATCATCGGCGTTGCTCTGGCCGCGCTGGTGCTGTTCCTGTTCCTGCGCAATCTGAAGATCACGCTGATCGCCATCGTGGTCGTGCCGACCGTGCTGGCCGCCACCGTGGTGCTGCTGCACCTGCTGAACATGAGCTTCAACATCATGACGCTGGGCGGCATGGCGGCGGCAGTCGGCCTGATCATCGACGACGCGATCGTGATGGTCGAACACATCATGCGGCGGCTCGCCGGCAGCAATGCACAGGACAAGAGCGGCGGCGTCATGGCCGCTGCCCTGGAGTTCTTCCGGCCGCTGGCGGGCTCCAGTGCATCGACGATCGTCATCTTCCTGCCGCTGGCCTTCCTCTCCGGTGTGACCGGTGCGTTCTTCAAGGCGCTCTCGATCACGATGGCCTCGGGCCTGCTGATCTCTTTCGTGATCACATGGCTGGCCGTGCCCATCCTCGCCGACAAGTTGCTGAGCGAGAAGGACGCGCAGCACCGACCCCCCGGACGGCTGCAGGCCTGGATGTCCACGCGCTACCGGTCGCTGCTGGAGCACCTGCTCGATCGCTCCTGGCTCGTGCTGCTGGGCATCGTGCCCTTGCTCGTGCTGGGCTGGATCGCTTACCACCAGGTCGGCTCGGGGTTCATGCCGGCGATGGACGAAGGCGGCTTCGTCCTGGACTACCGCAGCGCTCCGGGTACCGCCCTGAGCGAGACCGACCGGCTGCTGCAGCAGGTCGAGGCGATCATCCGCGCGACACCCGACGTCGCGTCGTATTCGCGCCGCACCGGGACCGGGCTGGGGGGCGGCCTGAGCGAGGCCAACCAGGGCGACTTCTTCATCCGGCTGAAGTCGGGCCAGCGGCGATCCGTCGACGAGGTGATGACGGACATCCGCGCGAAGGTGGAACAAGGCGTGCCCGGCCTCCAGGTCGAGATGGCGCAACTGATGGAGGACCTGATCGGCGACCTCACCGCGGTGCCGCAGCCGATCGAGATCAAGGTCTACACCGACAATGCGGCGCAACTGCCGGTGCTCGCGCGCGCGGTGGCGGACCGCATTGGCAAGATCAACGGGGTTGTCGACGTGAAGAACGGGATCAACCCGGCTGGCGACGCGCTGCAGATCCACGTCGACCGCGTGAAGGCGGCGATGGAGGGAATGGATCCGGATTCCATCACGAAGGCGGTCGACGCCTACCTGACAGGGAACGTGACCACGCAGATTCCGCGCGGCGACAAGACCATCGGCGTGCGGGTCTGGGTGCCGCCGGCAACGCGCGACAGTCCCACCGCGCTGGCCGACGTCCAACTCGCCGCCCCGGATGGCCACTTGTTCCCGCTGCGTCGCGTTGCCACCTTTTCGGTGGCGACGGGGCAGCCGGAGATCAGCCGCGAGAACCTCAAGCAGATGGTGGCGGTCACCGCCCGCATCGAAGGGCGCGACCTGGGCTCCACCGTGAACGACGTCAAGTCCGCGCTGGACCAGGGCAAGCTGTTGCCGAAAGGCGCCTACTACGAGTTGGGCGGCCTCTATCAGCAACAGCAAATCGCGTTTCACGGCCTGGTGATGGTGTTCGCGGCCGCCACGGCGCTGGTCTTCGTGCTGCTGCTGTTCATGTACGAGAGCTTCCGGCTCGCCCTGTGCATCCTGCTGATCGCAATGCTCGCGGTGTCGGCCGTGTTCACCGGACTGTGGCTCACGCACACCGAGCTGAACATCACGGCGATGATGGGCATGACGATGATCATCGGCATCGTCACCGAAGTGGCGATCTTCTACTTCTCCGAGCAGCAGGAGCTGGCGGGCAGCGGCGAGAGGCGCGCTTCGCTGGTGCAGGCTGGTGTCAATCGCATGCGGCCGATCATGATGACGACGTTCGCGGCCATCCTCACGCTGCTGCCGTTGGCCTTGGCGCTGGGCCAGGGCTCGCAGATGCAGCAGCCCCTGGCCATTGCGATCATCTCCGGCCTGGTGGTGCAGCTGCCGCTGGTGCTGGTGGTGATGCCGGCGCTCTACCATCTGATGCACCGGCGGGTGAAGCGCCGCTGACCGGCGCGGCAGCGGACGGGTTCCCTCAGGGTAGTTTCAGGTGACGGGTGCAACATGGGCAAATGCGATCTCCATGGTGGGGGTCGCATGCACAGGAGCCAAAGTTGTACAAGCCCTCAATTGCCCTCGTAGCCGTCGCACTGGCGTTCGGCATGTCGCACTCCTTCGCCGCCGAGCCCTCGCAGGCCGAGCTTGCGGCGCAAGCCAGGGTCAGCCATGCGGATGCCGAGAAAACCGCACTTGCCAAGGTGCCGCAAGGAGTTGTGAAAAGTGCCGAGCTCGAGCGCGAGCACGGCAAGCTGGTCTGGTCTTTCGACATCGCACAAGCTGCCAGGCAAGGCGTGACGGAGATCCAGGTCGATGCCCTCAGCGGCGCAATCGTCTCGGTCAAGCGCGAAAGCGCCAGCGCCGAGGCGAAGGAAGCCGCCGCGGAAGCAAAGGGAAAGTAACGCATGGGACGCAGCCCCCTGGTGGCTTTCGCATCGAGCCGGGATTCCGCGTCCCGGTCAAGTGCTGCCGGCATGCTGAACAAGGTGCCGGCGATCACGTTCGCGTTCTGGGTGATCAAGCTCCTTTCCACCACGGTGGGAGAAACGGGGGCCGACTACCTGGCCGTGAACGTCGGCCTCGGCACGGCCGTGACCACGGGCATGACGGCAGCGTTGCTCGTCGCTGCGCTGCTGCTCCAACTCTCCCGGGATCGATACGTGCCGGTGGCCTACTGGCTCACGGTGGTGCTCCTGAGCGTGGTGGGCACGCAGATCACGGACATCCTCACCGATGACCTGCACGTCAGCCTCTACGCCAGCACCGCCGTCTTCGCCGCGCTGCTGGCCGCGGTGTTCTTTGCCTGGTATCGCAACGAAGGCACCCTGGACATCAACGCCATCGACAACCGCCGGCGCGAACTGTTCTACTGGGCCGCCATCCTGGTGACCTTTGCCCTCGGCACCGCGGCGGGCGACTTGGCCACCGAGGCCCTGGGCCTCGGCTTTCGCGTCGGCGTGCTGGTGTTCGGCGGATTGATCGCCGCAATCTGCATTGCGTGGCGACTCGGTGCCAATGTGGTGCTGGCGTTCTGGCTGGCCTACATCCTGACCCGTCCGCTGGGCGCTTCACTCGGCGACCTGCTGGCCCAGTCGCGCGAATACGGCGGGCTGGGTGTTGGCACCGTCGTCACCAGCGCCGTCTTCCTGACCGTGATCGCCGGCCTCGTACTGGCAGCCAGCCTGCCGCCGCGCCGCGCGCGGTGATCGACAACAATCCCACCTCACCGTACAAATGCCAAAAATCCGACCCTCCCCCCTGCCTGCCCTCATCGTCGTCCTCGGGCTGGGCGCGGCGCAATTCTTACCTACCGCCGCTTGCGCGGCCGACGCGGCTGCGCGACCCACCAGCGCCTCCAAGCTGGGCGATCTGTCCAGGTTCCGCAGGATCGCGCAGGACACGTCGGCGCTTGTGGACCGAGGCGATCTGGCGGGAGCGAAGGCCCGCATCAAGGACCTGGAGACCGCGTGGGACGACGCGGAGTCGGGCCTGAAGCCGCGAGCCGCTTCTGACTGGCACAACGTGGACCATGCCATCGACCAGGCGCTCCAGGCGCTGCGCGCCAATCATCCTGACGCAACGGTGTGCAAGCAGGCGATGAGGGAACTGCTGGCCAGCTTCGACGCGCCTGCGTCCACAGCG
Organism: Ramlibacter sp.; assembly: GCF_028291745.1. Classification (GTDB taxonomy): domain Bacteria; phylum Pseudomonadota; class Gammaproteobacteria; order Burkholderiales; family Burkholderiaceae_C; genus Ramlibacter. The sequence goes on from NZ_JAQGNQ010000085.1 coordinate 38,096, forward strand.
AGGTAGGGGCGACACGCGCCTCGTTCGCACACGCTGGTGAAGCTGATGGCGACTTCGGTTGCCACGCCGCTGGAGCGGCAGTTCACGTTGATCCAGGGCGTGACGGAGATGACCTCCAGCAGCGGCACCGGATCGACCTCCATCACCCTGCAGTTCGACCCGGCCCGCAACATCGACGCTGCGGCGCAGGACGTGCAGGCCGCCATCGCGTCCGCCTCCTCTCTGCTGCCCAGGACGCTGCCGAGCCCTCCGACCTGGGAGAAGGCGAATCCCGCGGACTTCCAGATCATGTCGATCGCGGTCACCTCGGATGCGATGCCGCTGCACGAGCTGGACTTCTACGCCGACA
>NZ_JAQGNQ010000087.1 GCF_028291745.1 Ramlibacter sp.
CAGGGCGCGATCTTGCGGCATCGGCGCGAGTCACCCCTGCGAGGCGCCGTCAACGCCCCTTGCGAGGCGGCTTGGCGGCGCCGGTGACGCGCGGCGGCAGGCCGGTGTGCTGGGTCAGCATGCGGCCCTTCACAGGAGTCGACGACCTCAGTGCGACCGGCGCTGCGGTTGAGTTCTTGCGCCGCGCGCTGGTGTAGCCGCCGTCGGTGAGCGGCTGGAAGGTCGGGATCAGGTGGTGCTTGCCGTTGCCGATCAGGTCGGCCCGGCCCATCGCCTTCAGCGCCTCGCGCAACAACGGCCAGTTGTTGGCATCGTGGTAGCGCAGGAAGGCCTTGTGCAGCCGCCGGCGTTTCTCGCCCCGGACGATGTCCACGCTGTCGTCCGCCGTCGCCTCACGCCGCACCTTGCGCAGCGTGTTGCGGCCGCTGTGGTACATCGCGGTGGCCGACGCCATCGGACTGGGATAGAAGGTCTGCACCTGGTCGGCACGGAAGCCGTTCTTCTTCAGCCACAGCGCCAGGTTCATCATGTCTTCGTCGCTGGTGCCCGGATGCGCGGCGATGAAGTACGGGATCAGGTACTGCTTCTTGCCGACCTCTGCCGAGAACTTGTCGAACATGGTCTTGAAGCGGTCGTAGCTGCCGATGCCCGGCTTCATCATTTTCGAGAGCGGGCCGCCCTCGGTGTGCTCGGGCGCGATCTTGAGATAGCCGCCGACGTGGTGCTGCACGAGCTCCTTCACGTACTCGGGCGACTGCACGGCGAGGTCGTAGCGCAGGCCCGAGCCGATCAGGATCTTCTTGATGCCCTTGAGCGCACGCGCGCGCCGATAGATCTTGATCAGCGGACCGTGATCGGTGTTGAGGTTGCTGCAGATGCCCGGGTACACGCAGCTCGGGCGGCGGCAGGCAGCCTCGATCTCGGGCGTCTTGCAGCCGATGCGGTACATGTTGGCCGTCGGTCCGCCCAGGTCCGAGATCACGCCGGTGAAGCCCGCCACCTTGTCGCGGATGTCCTCGACCTCCTGGATGATCGATTCCTCGCTGCGGCTCTGGATGATGCGGCCCTCGTGCTCGGTGATCGAGCAGAAGGTGCAGCCGCCGAAGCAGCCGCGCATGATGTTCACGCTGAAGCGGATCATGTCCCACGCCGGGATCTTCGCGTCGCCGTACACCGGGTGCGGCGCACGGGCATAGGGCAGCCCGAAGACGTGGTCCATCTCCGCGGTGGTCAGCGGGATGGGCGGCGGATTCAGCCAGACATCGCGCTCGCCGTGCGCCTGCACGAGGGCCCGGGCGTTGCCCGGGTTGGTCTCGAGGTGCAGCACGCGACTGGCGTGGGCGTAGAGGACGGCATCCGACTTGACGGCTTCGTACGCAGGCAGGCGGATGACGGTGTGGTCGCGCGGCGGGGGTCTGAGCTTGACCTTGGGATTGGCCACGAAAGTCAGCGGCTGCGCCTGGATGTCATTGCGGGCTTGACCCGCAATCCATGCAGCGCCCGGATCCACCGCCGCACTGGATCCCGGCTCGAGGCCGGGATGACATCCTTCATCCTTTGCCTTCTCCTCCTTCGCGCACGTCTCCCCCTGCGCCTTCGCCTGGTCGGAGATGGTCAGGTAGGGGTTGATGTGCTCCTCGACGCGGCCGGGTGCATCGACGCTGGTGGAGTCGATCTCGAACCAGCCCTCGGGGGTGCTGCGGCGCACGAAGGCCGTGCCACGCACATCGGTGATCGTGTCGACCGGCTCGCGCGCGGCGAGGCGGTGCGCCACTTCGACCAGCGCGCGTTCGGCGTTGCCGTACAGGAGCAGGTCGCACTTGGCATCGAGCACCACGCTGTGCCGCACCTTCTCCGACCAGTAGTCGTAATGGGCAATGCGGCGCAGGCTGCCTTCGATGCCGCCCAGCACGATCGGCACGTCCTTGTACGCCTCCCGGCAACGCTGGCTGTACACGATGGCGGCGCGGTCCGGCCGCTTGCCGCCGACGTCGCCGGGCGTGTACGCATCGTCGCTGCGCAGCTTCCGGTCCGCCGTGTAGCGGTTGATCATCGAATCCATGTTGCCGGCGGTCACGCCCCAGAACAGGTTGGGCTTGCCCAGCGCCTTGAAGGGCTCGGCACTCTGCCAATCCGGCTGCGCGATGATGCCGACGCGAAAACCCTGCGCCTCGAGCACGCGGCCGATCACCGCCATGCCGAAGCTGGGGTGGTCGACATAGGCGTCGCCGGTGACCAGGATCACGTCGCAGCTGTCCCAGCCGAGCGCGTCCATCTCCTTGCGGCTCATGGGCAGCATGGGGGCGGGGCCGAAGCGATGCGCCCAGTACTTGCGGTAGCTGGTCAGGGGCTTCGCGGCGCGAGCGAACAGGGAGACGTCGACGGGGGCGTTCATGGAGTCTTTGGGGAACCGAGTATTCTATGATTCCCCCGCGCGCGACATGCAGGCATGGATATTCCCGCGCCGCCGAGCCAGTGCCGCTCACTCGTGCACGTGGGCCAGCACGCGTTCCAGCAGGCCGGCCAGCTGCCGCTGCTCCGGCCCGCTGAGGCAACCGAAGATCTCCTCGTTGCGCCGCTCGATCAGCCGCATCACGCGCGTCCAGAGCCGGCGGCCTTCTGCCGTGGGCTTCAACTCCACCCCGCGGGCGTCTGCCCGGCTGGTCTCCTTGCTGACGAGTCCGCGATCGACCAGCGCCTGCGCCGCGCGACTCGCTTGTCCCTTGTCGAGGTTGGCCCGGGCGGCCAGCTGGTTGATCGACACCGGCGCGAAATGGCCGATCGCCGCCAGGCAGCGCGCCTCCCCCACGGGCAACCCGACCTCCTGGGCATAGGCGTCGATGCTGCCGCGGTCGGTCACCTTGCTGACCTGGTGCAGCCGGTAGCTGAGGAATTGGTCCAGTGGCTGGACATCGCGACGGGTGGCCATGGTCACTCCTGCAGGATGCGGTCACGCGAGCGCGCGACCAGGGTGACGATCTCGTCCGCGCCGCCGGAGCGCGCCATCAGCGCCAGGGCGACCATGGCCAGCAGCATTTCGCTGCGCCCCGGCCCGACCGCGCCGAGTGCCTGGCACAAGGCGGTGTAGCTGCGATCCAGATCCGCGTCGTTCATGGCTGCAATCCTTTCGCGTGCAGGCAGGCGAGCACCGGCGCCGGGTCGAGCCCGCGCCAGCGGCCCATCACGTAACCGTCCGGGCGCACCAGCACCAGCCCGGTGGCGCCATCGTGTTGCAGGCCGTAGCGCGATCGTGCCTGGCCATGCGCATCGGCTTCGGGCATCACGTCCAGCACCGCGACCCCGTGCGTGGCCAGGTCGGCCACCGCATGCGGCACCGAGCCGTCGCCGAACACCACGCAGGTGAAGTCGGTGCCAAAGCATTGGGACAAATGGAAGTCGCCGCGCGACCCGCGCAGCAGCGCCTCCGGCGCCGGCTGCCCAGGCGCGGCCAGCGCGCTGGACCACTCGCCCTGCTGTGGGCCGTTCAGCGGCGAATCGGCATGGGCGATGGGTGCGGACTGGCGCGGATTGATCAGCGGCCGCACGGCGGGCTCGTCCAGCGCCAGTCGCAAGGTCGCTTCGCGCATCAGGGAAAAGGCGAAATCCGGCGGCGCCATGAACTCGGTGCTCTTGGCGCCGTAGGCGATGTTCTCGCGCGCGGCGGGCACGCGCTCGAGCGAATAGGAGTCGAGCAGCGCGTCGCCGGCCGATCCCTCCAGCACCAGGGCGAGCTTCCACGCCAGGTTGGCCGCGTCGTCCAGGCCGGAGTTGAGGCCGCGCACGCCGAAGATCGGCACCAGGTGCGCGGCGTCCCCCGCGAACAGCACGCGGCCCTGCCGATATGAGGGCAAGGTCAGGCACTTGGCGTTGTACATCGAGGACCAGAGCAGCTGCCACGGCTCGTGCTCGCCGATCATCTCGAGGTGGCTGCGCACGCGAGGCAGGATGTTCTCCGGCTTCAGCGCTTCGGCCGCATCCTCGTCGTCGCGCAACTGGTAGTCGATGCGCCAGACGTCATCGGGCTGGCGGTGCATCAGCAGCGTGGAGCCGGGATTCGAGGGCGGGTCGAACCAGGCGAGCCGCTCCACCGGCCGGTGCGTCTTCTGCACGATGTCGACGATGACGTAGCGCCCTTCGTATTGCGTGCCCTCGAATTGCAGTCCGAGCTGCTCGCGCACCGTGCTGCGCCCGCCGTCGCAGGCGAGCAGCCAGCCGGCATGGATGTCATGACGGCCGTGCGCGTCCTCCACTTGCACCAGCACCCCCTCGCCTTGCGGCTGCACGCGCTCCACGCGGGTGGACCACGCCACCCGCGCCAGCTCGGGCACCTGCTGCAGCGCCTGGTGCACGAAAGCCTCGACGTGGTACTGCTGGATGTTGACCATGGGCGCGAAGCGCTGGGTCGGCTCGTGCGGCATGTGGAACTGCAGCACCTCGCGATGGCGCCAGTAGCTGCGCCCGCCGGTCCAGGGCAGCGCCTTGGCCGCAAGCGCGGCGCCGGCGCCGGCCACCGACAGGATCTCCTGCGAGCGGCGCGCAATGCAGATCGCGCGGCTACCGGTGCAATAGCCCTCGTCGGCTTCGACGACCAGGCTGCGCACGCCGTGCCGCGCCAGCAGCGCGGCCAGCGTCAGCCCCACCGGACCGCCGCCGGCGATGAGAACAGGGATCTCCTGCGGCAACGGCTGCACCGGCTGCACGCGCCCTCCTGAAGGTTGGCGGGCGACTATAGAGCCGGAGGGTTGCGCGCGCAACCATCCGGCTGTGGGGCCGCTGCTGTCAGCCGCGCCGCGGACGCAGCTGCCCGCGGATCTCGCCGCCCGGGTTCTGCGCGGTGTGCAGGTTGACGTACGTCTGCCCGGCGGAAATCTGCGCGAGCTGCTCGGGCGTGATCACCATTTCGCCCTGGAAGGGCGACACGTTCATGGCCCCCGTGAACGGGACCAGCACGCCGGCATTGGTGCCCGGCGCTGCCGGACCGTGGATGTGGGCCGCGGTCACCGGGCCAGTCAGGCCGCTGTACGTGATCTTGTAGCGCAGCATGCCCGTGTTCCGGTTGTATTGCACTTCCGCCATGCCGCTGCCACCGGTCGTCTTGGGCGGCACTTCCTCGCCGCCGCTCATGGTTGCCTCCCAGATCTCGGTGCTCTGCGACGGACGCATGGCCCCGCAGCCGGCGAGCACGGCGCCGGCCAGCGCGACGGCCACACTGGTGCGAACAAAAACGGATCGGTTCATCTCACATCCTCTGCTGGTACGAAGGGATGCGAATGATGGCCGGACTTCGCCGCGCGCCCGTGTAGGACGCGACCGCGCGCTGCGGCATGGGGCTCAGCGGTCCTTGGGCAGATGACCGCGCGCGGCGTCCAGCTCGTAAGGGCTGGACTCGACATTGGGGCCGTCGGGGTAAGCCTCGCTGCCTTTGGCCACGCCCGGTCGCGGCCGCGCGCCTGGCACGCCGGCCGGCACCTGCGCGCCGGCCTCGTCGATCACGCCTTCGGCGCCAGCCGCAGGCTGTTGCGCGGCCTGGTCGCCGAGGGTCTTGTTGCCGCAGCCGTCCGCATTGGCGGGATTGTCGTTGCCGCCCCTGGCACCTTCGGGTCCGATGCTGGTTGAAGTGCTCATGGTCGCACTCTAGGCAGCACGCGCGGGCGCGGGTGCAAGCACGGTCGCCACACGCCTGTAGGACGAAGGCGGCCGGGCAGCGTGCCTGGGCGCAGGCCCTTTCCTACGGACTCGCCGTCTTCCTCCGACATGCGCGGCGCACGCGCGTTCTTACATTGAAGTTCGAGAGCCGGCGGGCGCCGGTTCTTCGAACTATCAGGAGAGCTTCATGGGACAAGGCCAAGAGCAGAGTCGGCAACAGCAGGATCAGCAGAACCAGAACCAGAACCAGCAGAACCAGAATCAGCAGGACCAGCAGAACCAGCAGAATCAACAGGACCAGCAACGCCAGCAGGACCAGCAGCGCCAACAGGGCGGCAGCAGCCAGGACCAGCAAAGGCAGCAGGACCAGCAGCAGCAGCGCCAGGACCAGCAACGCCAGCGTTGACCCTTGCACTTGCCGCCGCGGGGGCCTTGGGTCCCCGCTTTTTTTCGTTCCGCGTGCTGCCCGCCGACCGACCCGCACCCATGCACTCTCGCCCTTCAGCCGCCGACGTCGTCAAGTTCTGGCGCGACGCCGGGCCCCGCCGGTGGTTCCGGCATGACGAGGCTTTCGACGCCGCGTTTCGCGAGCGCTTCCTCGTTGCGCACGAGGCGGCCGTCGCTGGAGAACTGGCCGAGTGGGGAGCGAGTGCCGAAGGCGCGCTGGCCCTCGTGCTGCTGCTGGACCAGTTTCCGCGCAATGCGTTTCGCGAGACACCGCGCATGTACGCGAGCGACGCGCAGGCCCGGCAAGCCGCCGGGGCGGCGCTGGCGCAGGGCTTCGACCGCGAGGTGGACGACCCCCTGCGGCAGTTCTTCTATCTGCCCTTCATGCACTCCGAGCAGCTTGCCGACCTCGAGCGCTGCGTCGCCTTGAATCGCGCGCAGGGCGGTGAAAGCCTGCGCTATGCGCTACACCACCGGGACATCGTGGCACGCTTCGGCCGCTTTCCCCACCGCAACGCGGTGCTGGGTCGGCCGAACACGCCAGAGGAGCAACGCTTCCTCGCCGAGGGCGGCTTCAAGGGCTAGTGGATATCGATGGCTTCGCTGGCGCTGTCGAAGGCCAGCGAGGACAGGTCCACTTCCGAATCGCCGAACTCCGGCGCGTCCGCGGCAGGGACGTGCGCGTGCGCCGCCTCGGGAACATAGGTCTCGGGCGAGATCACCAGTCCGCCGAGGGGAGCGGCGGCGGCGACTTCGGCCGCGCGCAAGGGCTGCTCACCGAGCGGCGTGCACCACAGCCGGCCGCGCACCCGGAAATAGGCGAGCGTGCACAGGCCGCTCACGACGCCGATGCGCAGTGCCATGCCCGCTGCAGCGCGTTGCAGGTCGAGCGCCATGCGGACGGCGGCTCCGGGGTCTTCGAACGTGATCAGCGCCGTGGCATTCACATAGGCATCGAGCCGGCCATGGTGACGCGCATTGAGGCGCTGCAGTTCCTGGGAAAAGTGCTCGCTTGCGCTGCCCGCGGCCCGCGCGTCCGCGTCGACGTGGACCAGGCTCAGGTGCAGCTCCTCGAAGCGGATGCTGTCGCGCTCGGTCCCCAGGAACAATCCGCGCCACACGGCGGGCGGCAGCTGGTGCAGCACCTTGTCGGACAAGGCTTCCAGCAGCAAGGCCGATGGCTCGGTGGTGGTCGTCATGAGGCTTTCCATAGCTCGTAACCAGATGAAACCACACGCTTGTGCCTCGTCGGTAGGCGAAACGTCCGGCAGGGTTAAGCAATTCGCCTAGCCGCCGGAAGGGCCACCTCACCGCCGCTTGCTGGGCGTAGCAGGCGGGAGTTCCAGTTCGATCCACGTCGGCGCGTGATCGCTGGCCTTTTCTTCGCCGCGCACCCAGGTATCCACCCCGGCGGCCCGCAAGGCGGGGGCGAGGCGTCGATTGAGCAGCAGGTGGTCGATGCGCAGGCCGGAGTTGTGCTCCCAGTGCTGGCGGAAGTAGTCCCAGAAGGTGAACACGGCCTGCTCGGGATGCAGGTGCCGGATCGCGTCGGTCCAGCCTTGGGCCAGCAGGCGCGCATAGCACTCGCGGGTCTGCGGCTGCAAGAGCGCGTCCCTGCGCCAGGAGCGCGGGTTGTAGATGTCGAAGTCGGTCGGCACCACGTTGTAGTCGCCGCACATGACGACCGGATGGTCCGAGTCCACCAGCGTTTGCGCGTGCGCGATGAGGCGCTCGAACCAGGCGAGCTTGTAGTCGAACTTGGGACCGGGTTGCGGGTTGCCATTGGGCAGGTACAGGCAGGCGACGATCACGCCAGCCACCGCCGCTTCCAGGTAGCGACTCTGTTCGTCGGCTTCGTCGCCGGGCAGGCTGCGGCGGATCTCGATCGGCTCCACGCCGCGCGCAAGTATCGCCACCCCGTTCCACGAGCGCTGTCCCTGCCACAGCGGGTGGTAGCCGGCCGCGCGGATTTCCTCGGCGGGGAAGCTCTCGTCCAGCGCCTTCAGTTCCTGCAGGCAGGCGACATCGGGCTGCTCCCTGGCCAGCCAGCGCAGCAGGTGCGGCAGCCGCGCCTTCACGCCGTTGACGTTGAACGTGGCGATTTTCATGGGCGGCGATCCTACAGAAGCAAGGCCGGCTCGGGCTTAGATTGGGCACGACAACCTGCAAGGAGAACGCACATGCCCGACGCGAAGGACAACGCCAAGCTCACCGGCGACACCCATCCGCCCGAAGTCGAAGACCTGGACGACGGCAGCCCCGAAGGGCAGGCCCGCACCGAGGGCGCCGACGGCGCGCCGGCCGACAGCTCGCTCAGTCGCGACGTGCAGAACGAAGGCCGCGCCGGCAAGGGCGTCAACCAGGCCGGCTTCCTCAAGGACAAGGACGCTCCCGGCATGGGAGGCGGCAAGTCCTGAACCTGCGGGCCTCAGGGCTTGGTCCGACGGCGGCTGAACGCTTCGGCGCCGCCGCTGCCGGCGCCGTCGGGGAAGTCGTGCGGATCCAGGCGCGGCTTCGGCGCCGGAGCCTGCGGTGCTTCCATGATCGTACTGGCCGAATTCTCGCCGTGGTCCGGCTTGGCCGGTACCGAGGAGGTGGGGCGCTCGCCGAGATTGGCGCGGCTAGCGCGGGTGTCGCGGGACTTCATGCCGCAAAATTAGCCAAGGGTCCGGCCCGCCCATGTCGGACAAGCCCGCGAAGGACGCCATGAAGATCGCCTGTGCCCTCCTCGTCCTGGCCGCCGCGTCGCTGCCGCCGCGCGCGCAGGAAAGTGATCCCCTGAAGTCACCGGCCTGTGGTGCGGCGCTGGCGCGATTGCAGGCCGCGCGCGCTGCCGACAACACATCGGCCGAGGCGGTCGAAGCCGTGCGCAGCGCCGCGGCGACCGCATGCCTGGGCAGCGGCTCGCCGCCCGCGCGCCCCGGCCGCGTGCTGCAGGCGCCGGTGGCGATCCCGCCGACGCAGATCGAGCTGCCGCAGCATGTCGCGCCCTTCCCTGCGCCGACCGCACTGCCGCCTCCCGTCGCCATCGACCGGCCTGCCGCGCCCGCCCTGTGCGATGCCGCCGGATGCTGGGCCGACGACGGCACGCATCTGCGGCAGGTGCCCCCCACGTCGCTGGTCGGCCCGCGCGGCCTGTGCACGCAGCGCGCCGGCCAGCTGTTCTGCCCCTGAGTCGCTCTGCGCCCTGCACGCGCTTCCTGCACCGTCCTACAGGGGGGCGGCGGTGACTCCCCTACCGTGGTCGGGCTGCCTCAAGGAAATCATGCCCGCACCGACCAGCTCTCGCACGCTGTGGAAAGGGGCCATCAGCTTCGGCCTGGTCCACATTCCCGTCACCCTGCATTCGGCGACCGCCGAGAGCCGGATGAAGTTCAACCTGCTCGACAAGTCGACGATGACCCGCGTGGGCAACAAGCAGGTCAACAAGGCCACCGGCGAGGCGGCTTCCAGGGAGGAGATCGTCAAGGGCTTCGAGGTCGAGAAGGACCATTTCGTGGTCCTCACGCCCGAGGAGATCAAGGCGGCGCTGCCTCGCTCCACGCAGACCATCGACATCGAGGCCTTCGTCGACCGCGAGCAGATTCCCAGCGTCTACTTCAACAAACCGTATTACGTGAGTCCTGGCGGCAAGGGCGGGCAGAAGCCCTTCGCGCTGCTGCGCGAAACGCTGCAGCGCACCGGCAAGGTCGGCATCGCCAAGGTGGTGATCTCCACCAAGCAGCACCTGGCGCTGCTCGCCCCGCACGGCCAGGGCCTGGTGCTGAACCTGCTGCGCTGGTCCGACGAGGTGCGCGACACCGCGGGCCTGGCCTGGCCGGGCGAGGACATCAGCGTCAGTGCCGCCGAACTGAAGATGGCCGAACAGCTCGTGGCCGCGATGGCGGGCGACTGGCAGCCGGACCTGTTCCATGACGAGTTCCGCGAAAAGCTGATGGCGCTGGTGGAAGAGAAGTCGAAGGAAGGCGCCGTGCGCACCGTGGCGCCGCTGCCGGGCGAAGACGTGCCGACGAGCGCCGAAGTGATCGACCTCACCGAGCTGCTGCGGCGCAGCCTGAAGGGCAATGCAGCCGCAGGCGCAGCACCGGCGGGGGCGAAGAAGACCACGACGCGCCGCGAGGAAGCCGCCGCCAACGACGAAGCCACGCCGGTGCGCAAGGCCGCGGCGCGCAAGACCCCGGCGACCGCGCGGGCGAGCACCAAACCTGCGACCACGCGCCGCAAGAGCGGATGATCCGGCCCGAGCGGACCATGCCAGTCCGGGCCGCAATTCCTGTCCTCGTGCTGGCGCTGTTGGCGCTGGCGGGCTGTGACGCTCGCACGGCCAAGCCCGACCACAGCAACAACACCGCGGTGCTGGGCAGCTACGGTCCGCCCACGGACGGGACTGCGGGCGCAGCGCTCACCGACGCCCAAGGCCAGGCCATCCCCGCTCCGCCGGCGCCGCACGGCGCCCGTGCGCAGATGGCGCGCTCGGGAGACGAAAGCGCACTGGCCGTCTGGGTGGCCGACGACCACGTCGTCGCCTCCGGCTGGACCCGCGCCAGCGGCTGGAGCGCACCGCAGCCCCTGGAGCGCATCTACGGCGCCTCGAGCGATCCGCGGATCGCCAGCAACGAACGCGGATCGGCGATGGCGGTGTGGCATCACCGGGTGGGCAACATCCACAGCCTGCGCTTCAGCCGCTTCGACGCCGGCTCGGGCTGGAGCCTGCCCGACGTGGTGCCCGGCGCGTTGCCGGAGCCCGAGGTCGCCGGCGCACCCCCGGGGCGCGATGCGCCCCAGTTGCAGATGGATGCGGCCGGCACGGTCGTCGCGCGCTGGCCAAGCGGCTTCCACGCCAATGAAGTGCAAAGCGCGCGCTACCTGCCCGGGCAGGGCTGGACGCCCCCGGCGAGCGAGGCGCTAGCGGCAGCGACGCCGGCATCGGCCGCGCCCCGCGCTGCATCGTCGGCGCGCTAGCGTCAGCGCACCGTGCGCCGCAGGCTTTCGAAGAACAGGTCCGACTGCATGCGTTCGCCCAGCGTCTGCGCGGCGACGCGTGCCGCGAGCTCGGGCGCCACCGGGCGCAGCGGTCGGCCGGTGGAGTGCGCCAGCACCTGGTGCATGCAGGCGCGCTCGAGGTAGTAGAGGTCGTCGAAGGCCCAGGCGATCTGCTCGCCGCAGACGATGACGCCGTGGTTGGCGAGGAACACGACGTCGGCGCCGTGCATGGCCCGCGCGATGCGCTCGCCCTCGCCGGCATCGAGCGCCAGCCCGTTGTACTCCGCATCGACGGCGACCCGCCCGTGAAAGCGCATCGCGTTCTGCGACAGCGTGGTGTCCAGCGCCCGCAGATCGGTCAGCGTGAGCGCGGTCGCATGGGGCATGTGCGTGTGCATCACGCAGGCCTTGGCGGCAATGCGATGCACCGCCGCGTGAATGAACAGGGCCGTTGGCTCGCTGGGATGGCGGCCTGCCAGTTGGCGGCCCTGCGCGTCGACGAGCACGATGTCGTCCGCCTGCACCTCGCTCCAGTGCAGCCCGCGCGGATTCAGCAGGAACCAGTCCGGCCTTTGCGGCAGGACGACGCTGAAATGGTTGCACACCCCCTCGCCCAGGCCATGCTGCGCGGCCGCGCGCAAGGCCAGGGCCAGGTCGTTGCGCAAGCCGCGCACGGCCGCATCGTCGAACAACGATCGCGCCTCGATCGAGCCATCGCCCATGGAACACCTCCTGGACAGCGATGGTAGCGCCGCGCTGCACGGCTGAGGCTTTGTCCTACTGCCCGTGCCTCCGCACGACTACAGTCTGGCGCCACGCGACCGTCAGACTGCTCCGACACACACGAGGATCAGCAGGTGGTGAAACGCGCCAAGCGCGGGCAACCCGAGCCCGTGCGCCCCAAGGAAGCCGTCCCGGCATTGCCGCCGCTCGAGCGCCACAGCGGCGAAGGTTCGGCGAGCGCGCTGGAAACGCTGCAGAAGCTGGAGAAGCGCCGCACCGCGGCCAAGCCTTCCGATTCGGCCTGACGCGTCAGCCGGCGAGCCGTTCTTCGAGCGATGACGTCCCAGATTCGCTGGGCCCTTGTCCTACAAAGGACAGCCAGCGCGGATGACAGGATCGCCTCGTCCCGTTTTTCCCACGGTCCCCGATTTGCCGCCTGCCGTCCTCCTTCCCAGCCAGTCCGCTTGCCTCGCCGCTCCGCTGAGCGTCCTGCGCGCCGCGACCCGCCCCCACCATGACCGCATCGACGCCCTGATGAACCTGCGGCGCATGCGGCAGCCCGGCCACTACCTGCGGGTGCTGCAGGTCTTCGACAGTTTCCTCGCCGGCTGGGAGCCGGCGGTGGCCGCCGCCCTGCCGGAGCGCGCGCCCTGGCTGCGCGCGCGCTCGCGCCGTCCCTTCCTGCAGCAGGACCTGCAGCTCCTGGGGGCGCCGGCGGGTGAGACGGCCGTCTTGCCCGCGCTGCCCAGCGGCGCCGCCGCCTGGGGTTCGGTCTACGTGATGGAGGGCTCCGCCCTCGGCGGCGCGACGATCAGCCGCAGCCTGGCGGGCGCCGGCCTCGGCCCGGAGCGCGGCGCCGCGTACTTCCATGGCTGGGGCGAAGCGAGAGGCCGCATGTGGCGCGAAGCGCGCGACGTGCTGGAAAGCGAACTCGCCTGCCCCGAGGCACTGGCGCAGGCCTGCGATGCGGCGCGCGCCACCTTCGACACGCTCTCCGCCCTGCTGGAAAAGGCCATGAATGAGCGCGCTCCCGCTGCCTGACCTGTCGCAGTGCGCGAACGAGCCGATCCGCGTGCCGGGTGCGATCCAGCCGCATGGCCGGCTCGCGGTGCTGGCAGCGGACAGCGGGCAGCTGCTGGCGTACAGCGCCAACTGGAACAGCGAAGAGGCCGTGCGGCAGGCGCTCGCCACCCTGCCGGTCGACAGCGGCCGACTGCAGCCCGCCACCGATCCGGCCTGGGTCGGCACCCTGCCGCTGGCCGGCGCCACCTTCGATGTCGCGGCCCATCGCCACGGATCGCACCTGCTGGTGGAATACGAACCGGCGGGCCCTTCGGCCAGCATGCATGCGCCGCTGTATGCCGTCGCGCGTGACCTGCTGCCGCTGCTGGCCCAGGCCCATTCGGTGATCGGCCTGTGCGAGCTGGTGGCCCGGGAGATGAAGCGCCTCACCGGCTTCGGCCGCTGCCTGGTTTACCGCTTCGATGCCGACGACCACGGCCAGGTGCTGGCCGAACGCGCGGATCCCGGTTACCACTCCTATGCCGGCCACCGCTTCCCGGCCAGCGACATCCCGCGCCAGGCGCGCGAGCTCTATCGGGCCAATCACATCCGGGTGATCCCGGATGCCAGCTACGAGCCGGTGCCGCTGGTGGCAGCCGCCGGCGCACCGGAGCCCACCGGCATCGACCTCAGCTTCGCGGCCCTGCGCAGCGTCTCTCCGGTGCACCTGGAGTACATGCGCAACATGGGCACGCCGGCCTCGATGTCGGTTTCCATCGTCGCGCGCGGCAAGCTCTGGGGCCTGATCTCCTGCCACCACCGGGCGCCGCGCCAGCTGCCGTTCCAGACCCGGGTGGCGTGCGAGCACCTGGGCCGGCTGCTGTCGCTGCAGATCCAGGCGCAGGAGGACAACGCCGAAGTCGCCCAGCGGCTGGCGCTGCACCAGCGCGTGCTGACGCTGGTGGCGCTGATGGCCGAGACCGACGGCACCTTGCAGCGCCTCGCCGCCCCGGAGCTGAAATTGCACGAACTGGCCGATGCGAGCGGCGCCGCAGTGGTGCTGAATGACATCTGCTGGATGATCGGCGCCACACCGGCCGCGCAGGAGATCCTCCCGCTCGCGCACTGGGTGGCCGCGCGCGGAGAGGATGTGTTCTCCACCGATCGCCTGTCGGAGTCGTACGACGGTGGCAAGCTCTTGCTGCCTGCGTGCGCCGGCGTGCTCGCGATCTCGATCTCGCACGTGCACCGGCACGTCGTCCTGTGGTTCCGGCCGGAACTGGTGCAGACCATCCGGTGGGCCGGCGATCCGCGCAAGACGCTGCCGGCCAGCGGCCGCATCCATCCGCGCCAGAGTTTCGAGAGCTGGCAGCAACGCGTGCAGGGTCGCTGCGCGCCCTGGCAGGCGGCGCAGGAAGGCGCGGTCGGTGAATTGCGCCAGGCGCTGCTGGCGCTGGTGCTGCGGCGGGCGGAGGAGATGGCCAGCCATGCCGTCGAACTCGGTCGCGTGAACAAGGAACTCGAAGCCTTCAGCTACACCGTGTCGCACGACCTGCGGGCGCCGATGCGCCACATCGCCGGCTATGTCGACCTGGTGGTCGAGGACAACGGCGACAAGCTGGACGAGCGCGCCCGGCGTTACCTGAAGCACGTCAAGGACGCCGCCGCCTATGCCGGGCAGCTGGTCGACGCGCTGCTGGATTTTTCCCGCCTGGGCCGATCCGGCCTGCGCCCGTCTTCGGTGGACGCCGCGTCGCTGGTCGAAGACCTGGTCGACGAGTTCCGGCAGCAGGAACGGGGCCGCGAGATCGAATGGGAAATCGTGCAGCCGCTGCCCCGCCTGCATGCCGACCCGCTGCTGCTGCAGGTGGCGATCCGCAACCTGCTGTCCAACGCGGCCAAGTACACGCGCGGCCGCAATCCCGCGCGCATCCGCATCGTCCCCGTCACCCAGCCGGAAGGCAACGGGCTCGAGGTCAGTGACAATGGCGTGGGCTTCCCGATGAAGTATGTCGGCAAGCTGTTCGGCGTGTTCCAGCGACTGCACCGCAGCGAGGATTTCGACGGCACCGGCATCGGCCTGGCCAACGTGAAGCGCATCGTCGAACGGCACGGCGGCACGGTCTGGGCCCGCGGTGAGCCCGACCGCGGCGCCAGCTTCGGCTTCGTCCTGCCGCCCGCCCCTGACACCAACTACGACGCAGCCGCCGCTGGAGCGCGCCGCGAGGAGTCTGCCTGATGATCAAGCCCATCCTGTTGGTCGAGGATGATCCACGCGACCTGGAACTCACCCTGGTGGCACTCGAACGCAGCCAGCTTGCCAACGAGGTCATCGTCGTGCGCGACGGCGAAGCCGCCCTCGAGTACCTCACGCGCAGCGGCGAGCATGCCGCCCGCGCCGAAGGCAATCCGGCGGTCATCCTGCTGGACCTGAAGCTGCCCAAGGTCAACGGCCTCGAGGTGCTCCAGACGGTGCGCAACACCGATGCCCTGCGCAGCATCCCCGTGGTGATGCTGACCTCTTCGCACGAGGAGACCGACGTCCTGCGCAGCTACCAGCTGGGCGTCAATGCCTATGTGGTGAAGCCGGTGGAGTTCAAGCAGTTCGTCGAGGCGATCGCCGATCTCGGCATCTTCTGGGCCGTGCTGAACGAGCCGCCGCCGGGCTCGTCGCGCACGAGGCGCCGGCATGAGTGACAGCGCGCCGGGCGCCGCAGCGGCGCCTGCCATGACCCTGCCCGGGGCCGGCACGCGGGGACCCGGCGGAAGTGCATGCCCGGCTGGCCGAGGCGCTCTGCGCCCACCCTGCCACGACACCGTAGTCCGCACGAAGCACAGCGGGGGGTCGGCGTCGGACGGGGCTTGCCGCCTGGGTCTTACAGCCGTGCTTGGGACGGACTCCCAGAATGCGAGGCATCCCAGCAGATCAACAAAGGAGTCTCGCCATGCGCCAAACCGCTTTCATCCTCGCCGGCCTCGTGTCCGTCGCCGCGATCGGCCTCGCCGGCTGCGACGTGAAGAAGACCCAGGAGGGCAAGGTCGACCTGCCGAAGTACGAAGTCTCCAAGACGCAGGAAGGCAACGTGCAGCTGCCGAAGTACAACGTCGAAGCGCCGAAGGTCGACGTGAGCACCGAGAAGAAGGAAGTCAACGTGCCCAAGGTTGGCGTCTACACCGAGAAGGAGACGATGACCGTGCCGAAGGTCTCGATCACCCCGGCCAAGGACCGCACCGACAAGGTCGCGACCAAGGACAAAGAGTCCTCCAAGAAATAAGAACAAAAAGCGCAAAGCATCGGGTTGCGGGGGCCGGCAGTTGCCGGCCCTTTGCTTTGCCGGCGCGGCTGCGCACCCAACCTGCCCGGCGGCGCCAGCCCTTGCGCGTGGGCGAACATCCGGCTCGCGTGACAGACAAATCCTTCAACTGAGCGGCGCGGCCCCGCAGAGGTGAGAAGGGCTTAGACTCCGGCCTGCCCGGAACGCAATCCCGGACGGTCCCGCGCCAGTGCCACACAACACCATCACCACCCACGTCCTGCTCGTCGACGACCAGCCCGCCAATCTGCTGGCCCTGGAGGCGGCGCTCGATTCGCTCGGGGTCGACATGGTGCGCGCGCAGTCCGGCCCGCAGGCACTGGCCGCGCTGGAAAAGCAGGACTTCGCCGCCGTGCTGCTCGACGTGCGGATGCCCGGGATGGACGGCTTCGAGGTAGCGCGCGCGATCCGCTCGCGGGCGCGTTCGCGCTTCACGCCCATCCTGTTCGTCACGGCCGGCGACGATCCCGACGAGGCGATGCTCTCGGCGTATGCGCTGGGCGCGGTCGACTTCCTGGCCAAGCCGCTGCGCACCGAGATCCTCAAGGCCAAGGTCGGCGTGTTCGTCGAGCTCTATCGCAGCAAGGAGGAACTGCGCCTGCGCGAGCGGCGCGACTTCGAGCAGCGGCTGGAGGCCAAGGAGGAGCGCTACCGCGCCCTGTTCGAGTCGATCGACGAGGGCTTCTGCGTGGTCAAGCTCCAGCGCGATCGCGACGGCCGGGTGCGCGACTACCGTTTCGAGGAGGCCAACGAGGCCTTCGCCATGCACACCGGCCTGCGCAACGCCATCGGCAAGAGCGTCCTCGAATTGCTGCCGCAGGCCGAGAGCCACTCGATGGAGATGTACGACCGCGTCGCCCGCACCGGCGAAGCGATCCGCTTCGTGCAGGAAGTGAAGTTCATGAAGCGCTGGTTCGACGTCTACGCAACCCGGCTGGGTGGCGAAGGCAACGACCTCGTCGCGATCCTGTTTTCCGACATCACGCAGCGCCTGGTCGCCGAGCAGGACCTGCGCCGCCTGAACGACGAGCTGGCGCAGGCCAACCGGCGCAAGACCGAATTCCTGGCCACGCTCGCGCACGAACTGCGCAATCCGCTGGCGCCGCTGTCCAACGGGCTGCACCTGATGCGCATGGCATCGAGCAAGCCCGAGCTGCTGGACAAGACCCGGCAGATGATGGAGCGGCAGATCCAGCACATGGTGCACCTGGTCGACGACCTGCTGGACGTGGCGCGCATCAGCACCGGCAAGGTCGAACTGCGCCGCCAGCGCATCGACCTGAAGGAAGTGGTCGCCACCGCCGTCGAGACCAGCACTTCGCTGATCGAGGCGGCCGGCCACAAGCTCACCGTCGAAGTTCCGGTGCAGCCGCTGCCCATGGATGCCGATCCGACCCGCATCGCGCAGATCATCAGCAACCTCCTGAACAACGCCGCCAAGTACACCCCCGAGGGCGGACGCATCGCCCTGAAAGTGTGGACCGAGGACCGGCAGGCGGTGCTGTCCGTGGCCGACACCGGCATCGGCATCGGGCCGGAGGCGATCGACAAGGTGTTCGAGATGTTTGCGCAAGTGCCCGGAGCCGGCAAGCCGCAGGGCGGACTGGGCATCGGTCTGTCGCTGGTGCAGAGCCTGGTCGCGCTGCATGGCGGCAGCGTCTCGGCCGGGAGCGCGGGTGTCGGGCGCGGCAGCACTTTTACCGTGCGACTGCCGCTGACTGGGGCCGCCGACGCGGGCACTTCGCCGCAGGCAGTGACGGCTGCCGGCAAGCCGGGCCAGTTGCAGGTGCTGGTGGTCGACGACAACACCGACGCCGCCGAAAGCCTGGGCGTGCTGCTCGACATCGAGGGCCACGCAGCGCACATTGCGCACAGCGGCGCCGAGGCCTTGCAGCTGGCGCAATCGCAGGCGCTCGACGTGGTGTTCCTGGACATCGGCTTGCCGGACATGACGGGCTACGACGTCGCCAAGCGCATGCGCATGTTTCCCAGCATGCAGAAGACGCTGCTGGTCGCGCTGACCGGCTGGGGCACGCAGGACGACCGCCAGCGCACCCGCGACGCCGGCTTCGACCGCCACCTCACCAAGCCGGCGGAGCTGACCGCGGTGGAAGAACTGCTCAGGGCGGCGGCGCAGGCGAAGCGGGGGGAGTGAGGCGTTGGGGCCGGACGTGCCGGGGTGAGTGGCAGTTCAAGCAAGTCTGAACGCAGAAGGCGCGGAAGTGACGCAGAACTCGCAGAAGAAAATTCATCGAATGCGTTCTGACCCTTCGGCGTGTTCTGCATCACTTCTGCGTTTTCTGCGTTTCAAAATTGCCGAACACACCCCCGCGCTCTGCCCGCTCCACTGCACTCAGGTGCCAGGCCGCTCAGCCCTGCGCCAACAGCGCCCGCGCGATCCCGTCCAGCTCCGCCGACAGCGGCCCCACCACCGTGGCCGCCTCCGCCGCCTGCCTGGCCTGCTGCCACAGTGAGCCCAGTTCGACTCGACGTGCTTCCACGGCCGCCACCACCTCGCTGCGCCATCCGGCCGGGGCGGCATCGGGCGTCTCGTGCAGGCCCCGATGGGCGACGGCCAGGTAGGCGAGCAGCAGGTTTTCGGTGAAGGTCTGCAGCAGCTCGTCGCCCAGCTGCACCTGCGGCTGGCCGGAAGCGCTGCCGCGGTTCTTCCAGGTTGCCGCGACGTAGGCGGCGCCACCGCCGATCACCGCGCCCAGCGCGGCCGCCGCACCGAGCGTGAGCCCCCCGGTCAGCAAGTCGATGCCGGCACCCATGGCCGCACCGGTTGCCGCGCCGGCGGCACCCGCTTGCGGCGCATCGATCGCGTGCTGTTCGGCGAAGCCGAAGTCCATGCGCCCCGCGGCAATCGGCGCGACCGGCGTGCCGGTGCGGTGCAGCTGCACCAGGTCGGCAAACACGCGCGTCTCGCCTTCGCGCAGCCGCTGCAACAACGCCGCACGGGCGGCCTCGCGCGCGCGTTGCACCGCGTCGCGGTCGGCCGCGTTGACCAGGTGGCGCAGGCCCACCGGCTCGCTGCCGGCCTCCTCGTGGTCGCGCGCCGCCCGCACGAGTTCGTTCGCCAGCAGCCGCATCGCCTCGCCGAAGCGTGTCGTGTTGCGCTCCTTCCAGGTGGCGGCCAGCCGCTCGAAGCCGGCGCGCTTGTTGGTGGCGATCCGCGCGGCGGCGGCATCCAGCAACTGCGGATCGCACAGCCAATGGGCCGTCGCGCCGGCAAGCGGCAGCACCTCCGCGGCCAGCCCGAGGCGCTGCGCGGCCGCCCGCAACGGTGACTCCTCGCCCGGCGCCAGCACCAGCACGGGCTGCGCCACCCACTGCAGCATGCGGCCCGCTTCCTGCAGGTCGCTGCTGCCCGCGGGCACCAGCAGCATCAGGTCGGTGTCGGCCAGGGTGGCCTGCGCGGCATCGCGCTCCTGCGGGCGGGGGGCCGCCTTGAAGCGCGCCAACAGGTCCTGCAGCCAGGCCTGCGCCGCCGCGCCGTTGCCGGCCTGCGCCGTCACCGTCGGGGCAGGCGGACGAAAGCCCGCCGGCACCTCGAACACGCGCAGCACGTCGCCCTTGGCGGTGCTGAGCACGGTCCACGGGCCACCGTCCTCGGGCGGCGGCCGGTCGGCGACCTGGCGCAACATGCGCAGCACCACGTCCCGCGCGGGACCTTCGCGCGCCACCAGGCTGAAGGTGACGCGCGCCGGGCTCACCCGCGCCAGGACCTGCACGAAGTAGGGATCGCGCAGGTCGATGCCGATGGCGCGCCCGCGCCGCAAGCGCAGCCACGCCGTCCACCCCGCCAGCACCAGCCGCGGGACGATCACCACGGCGAACAGCAGCGCGACGTACATCCAGACCCAGCGCCGCGCCTCGTCGACGCCGATGGCGGCGCCGGAACGGAAGGCCATGCGCTGCAGGTCCGCCACCGAGAAGGTGTCGAAAGGCAGCAGCGCCACCACCGGGGCGAACAGCGCGGACAGCAGCCCGTGCACCTGGTCGACTCCCAGCAGCGTGCTCTCCCAGCCCACGCGGTACTCGCGCACGATTCCCCCCAGCACGATCGAGATTGCCAGCCCCAGCGCCCAGCCCGCGGCGCTCAGGTGCAGCAGTTCCTTCCACCACAACCACTGCTGCGCGCCGGCTGCTTCGTGCCAGTGTTGCTGGAAGCGCGCGAGGACGTCCGGGCGCAGCCGGCCCGTGCGCCGACCGCTGGCGGGCACGCCGGCCAGCCATCGCTGCAGGTGCGGCAAGGGCACGCGCGGCGCCCAGGTGCCGGGTACGACGGCGGTGACGACGATCAGTGCGTAGATCGCGAGGTTCCACGCCAGCACCCCCAGCAAGGGGGGCGACAGCATGTTCACCTGGTGCGGGTTGTCGATGCGATCGATGGCGGCGCCGAACACGCAGGCCGCCAGCGGCAGCAGCAACAGCAGCCAGCCGCTCCACGGCGTGCGATCCTGCAGGGCGGCAATGCGCGGGTTGCGGTTCTCCACCGCCTGCAGCATGCGGTGCGCGCGCTCCTTCAGGTAGCGCGCCACGTCCATCCCGCCGGCGCCGACGCGCGTCGCTTCGAGGGCCTCGCGTTCGAGCTGTTCGCGCTCCACCTCGCTGAGCAGCTTGCCCTGCGTGTCCACGTCCTCGATGGCGCGCACCAGCACCAGTTGCCGGGCGCTGCCTTCGTCGAGGTACAGGATGCCGTCTTCCACTGCCGACCAGTCTAGGGTGCGACGCCGTGCCTGTCCCTCACCGACACACGCCGTAACCTTCTTCATCGAACGGTGGCGGAGCGGAGGGTCCCTCCAGCTCCGCCCCGTGGCCCTCCTCCGGGTCGCCGATTTCAGCGCGCCTGCCGCAGGAAGCGGCGAACGTTGTCGGGGTCATGACCCACGTACGTGACTGCGTGTTCGAGTTCCTGCTCGCTGCATCCGAGCCAGTTGCACCAGTTGCGGCGCTCCCACGCCGGCTCCAGGTGAATCAGCAACTGGTCGGCGGCCATCTTGTTCGCGTCTTCCGACATGGTCAGTTCCCCCTTTTCCGATGGCTCCAGAGTAGGTGGGGCGCGGGACTGCCGCGGCAGGACGAGCGAGCGGCCGACCGTGCGACCACGGTTTCGCCCGCTGTAGGACTCTCAGCCGGCACGGCTCGGCGCCGGCGCCGCGGCGCCGGCAGCCGTCCTGCGGCGCGGGCGGCGGCCAGCCTACACGGGCCGCCGCAACGGCGGCCGACGATCCAGGGCACGAGGAGTCCTGTCATGTTGCTGCGCAAGCTCATTGTCTTTGCCATCACCTCCGGCCTGGCCAGGAAGGCCTGGGACCACTACCGGAAGGACCCCCGCCCTCACCTGCCGGTGGACCTGACCGATGTGGTCGCCCGGCCCGTCGCCAGCGCCGATCCGGCCGAGCGCCATCGCAGCCGCAAGGTGGGAGCGCGCCGGCGCAAGGAAGGGCCGGTTTCCTGACCGCCGAAACAGTGCGCGGGCAGCGTATACACTCCCGCGATGCTGCAGAAAACCGTCCTCGTAATCGCCCTCGCCGCCGCCGCTGCGGTCGCGCACGCCCAAACCACACCTGCCCCGGCCAGCCCGGCTTCCGCCCCGGCGCTGCCCTCGACGCCGGCCAAGCGCGAGCTGGTCGCCCGCATCCTCAAGGTGCAGCAGCCCGGCATCGAAGCCATGGCGCGCAACCTGGTGGAGCAGCCGGCCCTGGAGATGATGGACCGCGCCGCCAACGCCCTGCCGCAACGCGTGCCCGCCGACAAGCGCGAATCGGTGGCGCGCGACATCCAGGCCGACGCCCGCAAGTTCGTCGACGAGACCCTGCCGACCGTGCGTGACCGCGCGCTCAAGCTGGCGCCGACCACCATCGGCACGGTGCTGGAAGAGCGCTTCACCGAGGACGAACTCAAGCAGATTGCCACCATGATGGAATCGCCCGTGTTCGCCAAATTCCAGCAGATCGGCGGCGACATGCAGAAGGCGCTGGTCGACAAGCTGGTGACCGACACCGGCCCACAGGTCGAGCCGCGCGTGCGCACGCTCGAAGCCTCGATCGCCCGCCGCCTGGGCATCAATCCCAACCAGCCGCAGCCGCCCTCCGGCCCCGCGCCGACCGCACCGGCCGCCACCAGCAAGGCACCGGCCAAGAAGTAAGGCCTGAGCGTGTGATGCCGGGCTCGACCCGACAGCGACGCTAGCGGCGGCACGCGCTCACGGCTGCAGCAACTGCGCCAGCGGCCCGAAGTCGCGTTCGCGCGCGATGTCGGCCGCGGTCTTGCCGCGGTCGTCGCGCAGCGCGCGGTCCGCACCGCGCGCGATCAGCAGCCGCGCCACCGCTTCATGGCCATAGCCGGCCGCCCACATCAGCAGCGTGAGCTCGTTGGCGTGGCGGGCGTTCACCGGCTGGCCGGCCCCCAGCAGTTCCTCGAGGCAGGCCGTGCAGCCCTGCCCGGCCGCGTAGACGGACGCATCCTTCTTCACGCGGTCGACCGCATCGGTGCGCGCACCCGCCGCCAGCAACTTGCGCACGATCTGCGCATTGCCGGCATAGGCCGCGGCCATCAGCGGCGTCACGCCCGAGAGGTTGGCTTGCTGCACGTCGGCACCGGCGCGCAGCAGCACGTCCACCAGTTCGATGTTGCCGCGCGCGGCCGCCATGTTCAGCGGCGTGTCGCCATTGCGGTCGCGCGAGTTGACCTGCGCGCCGGCGGCCAGCAGCGCGGCGACCCGCGGCACCACGCCCGCGCGCGCGGCGAGCACCAGCTGGCCGTTGGCGTTGATGTCGCCGGCGCCCTGCTGCGCGGAGGCCGGCAGGGCGAGGGCACTGGACAGCAGGGTGGCCGCAATGCGGGCAGGGATGCCGTACATGGTGGAGCGCCTCCTTGTGCGCGGGCAGAGAAATCATGATACTCACCTCGGCTCTTCCATAGCCAGCCCGACGCCCGCGCGCCGGACTTCACTCGTCCCACCTCGCGAGGAGAAGTCTCATGCTACTCATTCGTCACTTCCTGCCACCCGTGGCACTCGCGTGTGCGCTGGCGGCGCCCACCCACCCCGCAGCCCAGGAGGTCCAGCGACCGCGCGGCGCCGGCGGTCCACCGATGATCCTGAAGTCGCCCAACGTGACGCAGGGCATGCTGAACGAGGCCGACCGGCAGTCGGTGAACTGGCTGCACACCAATGGCGGCTATGCGCAGCAGCGCTACTACCCCGGCTCGCAGATCAACGCCGGCAACGTCAAGCGGCTGCGCCCCTCGTTCATGTTCCAGACCGAGGTGAACGAGTCGATGGAGACCGCGCCCGTGGTGGTCGACGGCGTCATGTACATGACGACCTCGTTCAACCACGTGTATGCGCTCGACGCCACCACCGGCCGCCAGTTCTGGCACTACAAGCACAAGATGGGGCCGATCACCACCTTCTGCTGCGGCCCCAACAACCGCGGCGTGGCGATCGAGGGCGGCAAGCTGTTCATGGGCACACTCGACGCCAAGCTGGTGGCCCTGGATGCGCGCACCGGCGACGTGGTCTGGCAGACCGAGATCGCGGACCCCGAGAAGGGCTACAGCGAAACGATGGCGCCCACCGTCGCCGACGGCAAGGTGCTGATCGGAACCAACGGCGGCGAGTACGGGATCCGCGGCTTCGTCAAGGCCTTCGACGCGCGCGACGGCAAGCTGCTGTGGACCTTCTACACCATCCCCGAGAAGGGCCACGAAGGCGTCTGGGCCGAGAACGACGCGACCGGCCGCAACATGAAGCGCAACATCCCCGCCGAGAAGCAGGCGCTGGCGCGCGACAGCAACTTCTACCAGACCCTCGGCGGCGGTGTCTGGATGAATCCGGCGGTGGACCTGAAGACCCGCACCATCTTCTTCGTCGTCGGCAATCCCTCGCCGGACCTGTTCGGCGCCGAACGCCCGGGCGACAACCTCTACACCGACTCGATGGTGGCGGTGGACCTGGACACCGGCCAGTACAAGTGGCACTCGCAGTACATCGCGCACGACGTGTGGGACCTGGACGCAGTGAGCCCGCCGATGCTGGTCGATGCGAAGGACGAGAACGGCCGGATGATTCCGGCGGTGATCCACGGCGGCAAGACCGGGCACGTGTACGTGCACGACCGCGCCACCGGCCGCCTGATCCGCTACTCCGAGGCGATGATCCCGCAGGAGAACATGTGGGTGCAGCCGACCGCAACCGGCGCGCGCATGCTGCCGGGCGCCAACGGCGGCGTCGAGTGGTCGCCGATGGCGTTCAGTCCCAAGCACCGGCTTGCCTATGCGCTCAACCTGCACCAGCCCATGACCTACCACGTGGAAGACGCGAAGTATCCGGGCGGCAAGCTGTGGCTCGGCGGTGCCTTCAAGGCCATCGAGGGCGAGCAGCAGTGGGGGCGTCTCGCCGCGGTCAACGTCGACACCGGCAAGCTGGCCTGGAAGTTCGACACCGAGCAGCCCCTGATCGGCGGCGCGCTGGCCACCGGCGGCGACCTGGTGTTCTACGGCGAGGGCAACGGCTTCATCCGCGCCCTGCACGCAGGCACCGGCCAGAAGCTGTGGGAGTTCAACTGCGGCGCCGGCGCCAATGCCATGCCGGTGAGCTACATGGTCGGGCGCAAGCAGTACGTGGCGATGGGTTGCGGCGGCAACACGCAGCTCGATTTCAAGCGCGGCAACACGATGGTGGTGTTCGCGCTGCCGGACTGAGTGCATGCGGCGCGCAGGGGTACTGCTGGCCGCCGCGCTGCTTGCCTGGGCGTCGGCGGCGCCACGGCCAGCGGCTGCGCAGGACATCGAGGCAGGCCGCGCGAAAGCGCAGGCCTGCGCCGCCTGCCACGGCGCCGACGGCAACGCCGTTTCGGCGGACTTCCCCAGCCTGGCCGGCCAGACCTGGCGCTACCTGTACGTGCAGCTGCGCGACTTCAAGGAGGGCCGGCGCAGCAATCCGCTGATGTCACCGATGGCGGCGGCGCTGTCGCGCGACGACATGATCAACATCGCCAACTTCTATGCGGCGCAGCCGCTGAAACCTGCGGCCTTCGCGGTGGACGAGGCCAAGGCCCGCCTGGGCAAGGCCAAGGCCGACGAGACGCTGTGCACGATGTGCCACCTGGGTGGCCTGCTCGGACAGAACGAGATCCCGCGGCTGGCCGGGCAGAACTACTCCTACCTGGTCGCGCAGCTGCAAGCGTTCAAGGCGCGCACGCGCACCAACGATGCGGGCACGATGACGAGCGTGGCGCAGACGCTGAGCGCGGACGATATCGACAACCTGGGGCACTATCTCGCCGGTCTGCGGTGAGAGGAAGGCTCGGATCGGATGTCATCCCGGGCTCGACCCGGGATCCATGCAGCGCATATGCACGCGCCGTCGTGGATTGCGGGTCAAGCCCGCAATGACATGGGACGCGACCGCCCCTTGCCGCTCACCTCCGTCAGGCCGCGGCGTCCGGTGCCGACTCGGCGTTGATCGGGGCGCCGTTCAGGCCGACCTTGGCGTCGAAACTGAAGCACGCCGCCTCGAACGCGCGGATCTCGCGCAGGGCTTCCTTCAGGCTCATCTCGCCGTGCTCCATCAGCTTGCCGGCCAAGTGCTCGGTCAGCGGCTTCAGGCGCGCGAGGGTGGCCTTGGTCTCGGCGTAGAGGCGCTCGCTCTGCATCTCCATGATCGCGCGGGTCTCTTCGTCGACCGTGCGGTTGCCCGAGTCGTTGAGCGCGCCGAAATTCAGGCGCGTCTTGCGGTACATGCCCATCTCGGCCACCGCATGATGCAGCAGCTTGGTGACGCGGGTGATGTCGTTGTGGGCGCCATTGGTGGTGCCCTCCTCGCCGAAGAACAGTTCCTCGTTGGCCATGCCGCCCAGCAGCACGCGCACGTCGTGCTCGATGTCGGACTTGGTCTTGAGCAGGTTGTTGCCCTGCTTGTGGAACACGAAGCCCAGCGCGTTGTTGCGCGGGTTGGCCTTCAGCGAGATCTTGATGGTCTTCATCTCGGACTGGAGCTTCTCCCAGTCGCCACCGGTCTGCTTGCGCTCCAGTTCGAAGTCCACCAGGAAGTGGCCCCACTCGTGGATCGCGATGATGCGGCGATCGCGCTCGCGCTCCTTGGTGGTGTCGCCGTTGACGTTGCCGACCAGCACGCGCTCGGCGGCCTGCATCAGCGTGTCGCCGTCGATCAGGTCCCCGGCCTGCACCGCGGTGATGCCCGCCTGGTTGACGATGGTCTCCAGGTCGGCGGGGCTGCGGCCTTCGGTGATCTCCACCATGTGGCGCAGGTCCAGGTTGGAGGCCACCTTGTCGGCGCGGCTGTGCAGGTAGTGCGCGATGATCGCGCCGCGCTCTTCCTTGTTCGGCAGGCGGAAGTCCACCTTCATCTGGAAGCGGCGCAGCATCGCCTCGTCCATCTGCATGGATTCGCTGTTGAAGTTGGAGGCCACGATCCAGATGATCTCGGCGTCGCTCTTGGTGCGCACGCCATCGAGGATCGCCAGCAACATGTTCTGCGTGTCGTCGTCGAACTTGCGGTGGCCGCCGCGCTTCATGAACAGGTCCTGCGCCTCGTCGAGGAAGACGATGCAGCGCTTGCGGCGCTTGGCCATCGAGGCGATGCGCGCCAGCGTGTTCGAACCGCCCGCCACATAGCCCGTCTCGAGGTTGGCGGCGGAGTGGAACAGGATCGGCAGGTTCAGTTCCTTGGCCAGGTAGCTGGCCAGCTTGGTCTTGCCGGTGCCCGCGGGGCCGCTGAACATCACGTTGAAGGGCTTGTTGATCCCGTACTCGGCGTACGCGGCGCGCCGGTCGTACTGGTCCTTGATCTGGCGCACTTCGCTCTTGATGTCTTCCATGCCGACGAGATCGTCGAGCGAGCCGTGCACCTGCTGCGGCTCCACGAAGCGCAGCGACTTGAACTGGCCCTTCATGTGGAAGGCGAGGTAGCCGAGCAGGCCCAGGGTCAGCGCGGCCGACAATGCGCCGCTCACGCCGGCCTTCCAGCCGTCTTTTTCGGACTGCGGCCGGGCGCTGGCGAAGCGCTCGTCCAGCTTCTCCAGCATGTCGAGGCTGCTGGCGCTCAGCTCGCCACGCGGCACGAAGACCAGCTTGCCGCCCCAGGCGGCGTTGACCGCGCGATCGGAGAAGATCTTGGTCTCCATGTCGCTCGGGTAGTAGGCGTACTGCTTGCCACCGGACTCGATCAGCAGGATGCGCTCGGACACGTTCCACATCAGCGGCTTGTAGATCACGGTGATGCGGTCCACCGGGTTCTGCTCGAGAAAGCCCAGCGCCGAGCCGGTGCCGAAGACCACGGGCAGCTTCTCGTTCAGCGTCGACAGCGCGTCGCCGCCAGACCGCTCCGCCATCGCCTTGACCTGCTCGGCCACCTGCACCTGGCGCTGCCACACGGTGAACGAGTAGCAGGCCGACAGCGGGATGAGGATCGCCACGGCGATCACCAGCAGCTTCACGGCCGTGGTCTGGACGGCATACCAGTCGGACACGCGCGCGCCCAGTTTCTTCAGAGTGAGCCACACACTCGGCGCGTCCGCGGCGGCGTCGGTCGCCTCCACGGGGTCCTTGTTGGCGGAAAGTTCGGACATGCTGTTCCTGCTAAGAGGTTGCCGCGCGGCGCGCGGCAACACGAAATGTGTTCTGGCGGCCCCTGCGCGGGGACGGCTCCACTGTCAGAGTCATCCTACAGAAAGGGTTCCGTAGAGGCGAGTTCAATAAAAGGGATGGTGTCGGCGTTCAGCCACGCGACGTGACAAATTCCCGAACCGGGCTGTTGGCATTTCGCCGCACTCCGCTGCCGTCGGGCTCGGACGGAACCCGGCACGGCTTGTGCAATCGAACCGATTGAGCCGGGTTCTTTTTCAAGTTTCTTTCCCGGCTACTTATCCCCTCGGGGCACCAGTGGCCCCCGGGGGATTTTTTATTGTGCTCCGCGCACGCAAACGGGGCGCCCGGCCCGCACGACACCCCTACCTGCCCGGCGGACATGCACCGTCGCGCTTGCCTCCCGGTCCGCAATGACGTTCCCCCGCGACGCTCGCCCGAAAGAGCGACCGTGCGGCACCGTGGCCGCTCATCAATGCCTCTATAGTCCTCCCCGACGCACGTTGAACAAGACCGGACGAGGAAGAAGCAATGAAGGAAGTTGGGCAGGGGCACGGCTTGGGCCGGGCCTGGCAGGGAGCGCTCGCGTTTGCCGTGCTGGCGTGCGCGGCCGGCGGCAGCGCCGCCGGCGAGATGTTCCAGTGCGGCAAGGTGTTCCAGGATCGCCCCTGCGAGCAGACGGATGTGCAGCAGCGTTTTTCGCGCACGCAGGGCACCTTCGCCATCGAGCAGGTCAACCCCACCACGGACCAGGACTGCGCGCGCGTGGCGGCCGACGCCATGGCGTGGTGGCGGCGCATGGCCGCGGGCGAGCCCATGGAAAAGCTGCAGGCCGAGATCCAGGACCAGAAGATCAGCCGCTACGCCAAGAGCGTGCTGCGCGACGTGCTGATCGCGGTGAAGAACTCCACCGGGTCGCAACGCGAGGTGCGCGGCGAGTTCGAGACGCACTGCATGGCCTACAAGCGCCGCAACGGCTACGCGACCGAGCGCGACCTCGCCTCGCCGACAGCCAGTGGGGGTGCCGCGCTTGGGACCGACGCGGCGCGACAGTCGCCGCGCCAGGCAGAGGTGGATGCCCGCCGGGCGGAGATCGAGGCGCGGCAGGCGCAAGCCGAAGCGCGCCGGGCCGAAGCGGTCCGCGCCCGCGCCCTGCGCTCGCAGCAGCAGTTCTGAGCAGCACCATGCGATCTGCTTACCTCGTGCTGGGGGTGCCCGGCAACGCCACCCCCGAAGAAATCGAACAGGCCTTCCGTACGGCCGAACACCAGTTCCCACGCGAACGGCTCGCGGAAGAAGAAGGCGCGCTCGGCCGCATGGGCGAGATCCGCAACGCCTACAAGGTGCTGCGCGACCCGGAGTCGCGCGCCGCGCACGACCGGAAACTGCAGGAGACGGCGCGCCCGCGGCCGCGTCCCCGCACGGTGATCGTGGAGTCCGACGAGCCCTCGCCGGCACGCCGCATGCTGCTGGCCGGCGTGCTGCTGGCCGCCGTCCTGTTCGCTGCCGCGGGCTTCATCAACTGGCGCACGGCGCAAACCCGCAAGGAAGAGGCAGCGATCCAGCTGGCCACCCAGAAGGCGGCCGCCGAGGCCGCGGAACAGAAGCGGCTGGACGACGAACGCCAGGCCCAGCTGCGCACCGCGCAGGCGAAGCAGGCCGAATTGAACGAGCGGCGACTGGCCATGGAGTCGCGCTACAGCGCCGCCAACGCGGCGGCCGTGCTGCAGTCCCAGGAGTTCAGTGCCGCCAACGCGCGGCGGACGGAGCTGTACGAGCAGCAACGCCGCGAGTCCTCGCGGGTGGAGGATGAGCGCCGCGCCGCCT
The DNA here is from genome assembly GCF_028291745.1 of Ramlibacter sp. Classification (GTDB taxonomy): domain Bacteria; phylum Pseudomonadota; class Gammaproteobacteria; order Burkholderiales; family Burkholderiaceae_C; genus Ramlibacter. The sequence continues at coordinate 29,559 of NZ_JAQGNQ010000087.1, forward strand.
ACGAGGCGCGGATGCGCACCGAAAGCGACAAGGCGCGCATCCGCGCCTTGTGCCTGCAGAACTACCACCGCGTCGACTGCTGAAGCGCGGCGGCCCGGATGAAGCGGGCACACTAGCGCCATGGCAAGCCTCCAGAAACTTCGCAGCCAGCGCTGGCTGGATCGCGACGAGTTCCGCAGCTTCAACCACCGCTCGCGGGTGATGCAGATGGGGTATGACCCCCAGGATTGGGTGGGAAAGCCCGTTATTGCGGTCCTGAACAACTGGAACGACTTCAATCCCTGCCACCAGCACTTCAAGCACCGGGTCGAGGAGGTCAAGCGCGGCGTGCTGCAGTCCGGGGGTTTTCCCCTGGAACTGCCCACCGTCTCGCTCGGCGAAGTGCTGATCAAGCCCTCCGCCCTGCTCTATCGCAACATGCTGGCGATGGAGGTGGAGGAGATGATCCGCGCCTATCCGGTGGACGGCGTGGTCCTCATGGGCGGCTGCGACAAGACCACCCCGGCGATGCTGCTCGGCGCCACCAGCGCCGACGTGCCGGCGATCTTCCTGCCCGCGGGCCCCATGCTGCGCGGCATGTCGCGCGGGCAGACCCTGGGCTCGGGCTCCGATGCGTTCAAGTACTGGGACGAGCGGCGCGCCGGCACCATCAGCGAGCCGCAGTGGATGTCCATCATCGGCGGTATCGCCCGCAGCGCCGGCACCTGCATGACCATGGGCACGGCCAGCACGATGACCTCGATCGCCGAGGCGATCGGCATGGCGCTGCCGGGTGCGGCAGCGATCCCCGCGGTGGATGCCAGCCACCAGCGCATGGCCACCGCGTGCGGCCGGCGCATCGTGGAGATGGTGAACGAGGACCTGCGCCCTTCCGTCATCCAGACGCGCGAGGCCTTCCTCAATGGCATCGCCGTGGCCATGGCCCTGGGCTGTTCCACCAACGCCATCATCCACCTCATCGCGCAGGCACGCCGGGCCGGGCAGGACATCGGCCTGGCCGACTTCGACCGCGCCAGCCGCGAGATCCCGGTGCTGGCCAACATCCGCCCCAACGGCAGCAGCCAGTACCTGATGGAGGACTTCTACTACGCCGGCGGCCTGCCCGCGCTGATGCAGCGGATCCAGGGCTTCCTGCACCTGGACCAGAAGACGGTCACCGGCAGGACGGTGGCCGAGAACATCGCCGGCGCCGAGTGCTTCAACGACGACGTGATCCGGCCGCTCGCCGACCCGGTGTACCGCGAAGGCTCGCTGGCCGTGCTGCGCGGCAACCTGGCGCCCGATGGCTGCGTGATCAAGCCTTCGGCCATGAGCGAGAAATTCCTGCAGCACGCCGGCCCCGCGATCGTGTTCGACGACTACCCCAGCATGAAGAAGATGCTGGACAACCCCGAGGCCGACGTCACCGAGGACCACGTGATCGTGCTGCGCAACGCCGGACCCAAGGGCGGGCCGGGCATGCCGGAATGGGGAATGATCCCGATGCCGGTGAAGCTGCTGAAGCAAGGCAAGCGCGACATGCTGCGCATCAGCGATGCCCGCATGAGCGGCACCAGCTACGGCGCCTGCGTGCTGCACGTGGCGCCCGAGGCCTTCGTCGGCGGCAACCTGGCGCTGGTGCGCACGGGCGACCGCATCCGCATCGACGTGCCCGGGCGCAGCATCCACCTCGAAGTGTCGGACGAGGAACTGGCCCGCCGCCGCAGCGCCTGGCAGGCGCCGCCGCCGCGGTTTGCGCGTGGCTACGGGTGGATGTTCTCGCAGCACATCCTGCAGGCCAACGAAGGATGCGACATGGACTTCCTGCGCACCGAGTTCGGCGACAGCGCAGGGGAGCCGGATATCTTCTGACTACGCGGGGGCCGCCCGGCGAATCGTGGATGATCGCGGCTGCATAGCAGGAGCCCCCATGAAGATCGTCGAGATCCGCGAGAAAACCGTTCCCATCAGTTCCCCGATCCGCAACGCCTACATCGATTTCAGCAAGATGACGCTCAGCCTGGTGGCCGTCATCACGGATGTGATTCGCGACGGCCGGCCGGTCGTGGGCTACGGCTTCAATTCCAACGGCCGCTACGGCCAGGGCCAGCTGATGCGCGAACGCTTCCTGCCCCGCGTGACCGAGGCCAGGCCCGACGCGCTGCTCGATGCCCGCGGCGTCCTCGATCCGCACAAGGTGTGGGACACGATGTTCAAGAACGAGAAGCCGGGCGGCCACGGCGAGCGCTCGGTGGCGATCGGCACGATCGACATGGCGGTCTGGGATGCGGTGGCCAAGATCGAGAACAAGCCGCTGTTCCAGCTGCTGGCCGACCGCTACGGCGACGGCTCCGTGAACCGGAAAGTGTTCGTCTATGCGGCCGGCGGCTACTACTACCCGGGCAAGGACGACGCGCAGCTCAAGGACGAGATGCGCAGCTATCTCGACCGCGGCTATTCCGTGGTGAAGATGAAGATCGGCGGCGCCTCGCTCGCCGAAGACCTGCGCCGCATCGACTCCGTGCTGTCCATCCTGCAGGACGGCCAGCGCCTGTGCGTGGATGCCAACGGCCGCTTCGACCTGGACACGGCCATCGCCTATGCCAAGGCGCTCTCGCAGTACAACCTGTTCTGGTACGAGGAGGCCGGCGATCCGCTGGACTACGAACTGCAGGCCGTGCTGCGCAGCTACTACAAGAACCCGATGGCGACGGGCGAGAACCTGTTCTCGATGCAGGACGCGCGCAACCTGGTGCGCTACGGCGGCATGCGGCCGGACCGCGACTGGCTGCAGTTCGACTGCGCCCTCTCCTATGGCCTGGTCGAATACCTGCGCACGCTCGAGATGCTCGCGCAGCACGGCTGGTCGGCCAGCCGCTGCGTGCCGCACGGCGGCCACCAGATGTCGCTGAACATCGCTGCCGGGCTGGGCCTGGGCGGCAACGAGTCCTATCCGGACCTGTTCCAGCCCTATGGCGGCTTCCCCGACGGCGTGCGGGTCGAGAACAGCTACGTCACGATGCCCGACCTGCCCGGCATCGGCTTCGAGGGCAAGAGCGACCTGATCAAGGAGATGCGCGCGCTCTCGGAGTAAGCACCCGGCCCTATTCGCTCGCGGCGGCGTCGGCGGCCGCGGAGGGCGTGGTGGCCGGAGACTCCCAGTCCCGCGCCGCGCGCACCGTGTCGCCGAAGATCGTGGCGCTTTCGAGGAGCCAGGCCTTGGCGTCGGCCGACAGCGCCACGGGCCGGCGGTGCGCGTCCACCGGCATGCGGTCCTCGCGCACGGCGCGGATCAGGCGGTCGATTTCGCCGGCCGCGTGCGCCGGCGTGGTCAGCAGCACCGGGCGCTGCATGTGCTGCGAATTGTCCGGCGCGTGGCACGCCGTGCATTGCGCGTCGCGCAGGTGCAGCGCGAGATCCCGGTACTGCCGCTCCAGCTTGGGCAGGAAGGGATTCTCGGGGCGGTACATGCCGTCGAAGGCGGCCACGGCCGGCTGCGTGCGGCCGCCGTCATCGGTCCACAACCACTGGCCGCCGAAGCGCCGGGCGATGATCTCCACGTCCTGCAGCGGCGGCGTGGTCGCGCGGCTCGTGAACTGCGCCACATGCACGCTGCCGGTCTGCGGCTGCAGCCAGAGCAGCAGGCCGTTGGCATGCTGGTAGGTGCGCCATTTCTGCGCGTCGTGCCAGAACGGCGTCGGATATTGCCCGGGCGGCAGCCGGTTGCGGAAAGCCGTCTCCAGCCGCACCAGGTAGTGGTTCTCCTGCGCCACCCACTCCACCTGGTAGCGGCCATTGAACATGAACAGCGGTGCATACAGTTGCGTCCACAAGTCGGGCGACAACTGGGTCAGCGTACTGGCCGCGAGGCTCGCCTGCGGCTCGGCGCTCTGGCGGCCCCACAGCACGATCTGCGGCAGGCGCGCACGCAGTGCGTCGCTGCCGCGAAGCGCCTCGCGACAGCGCTCGAAGGCGGCGATGTCGTTGGCCGGTGCCAGCGGGCAGTGTTCGGCAAGCAGCGCCGCCAGTTCGCCGGCCGTGCGTGCAATCGCCGGCGGCACGCTCGCACTCTCCTGCGCATGCACCGTGCTTGCCTGCCAGAACAGCGCTGCGGCCAGCAGCGCCAGTGCACGTGCCGGCCAGGTTCTTCCTTGCGTTCCCATGCTTGCCTCCCTCTGTGTCGTCGGACCACTTTGAAAGAAGCGGCAAGCGGGGACAAGGGCGCGGTGGCCAGGCGGCAGGGCCGTCGGCGGGCTGCCGTGACATCTGCTCACCGGCACTAACGGCGGCTCACACGGTGCAACGTTGCGCGCGCAACGTTCGGTGCCGCCGCGCGGACCAGTGGCACGCATCGACGAATAGCTCACGAAAGTTCTCTGGCCTTCATGGTGATGTTGCATGCATGCCCGCGCGGCCGTTCGTCCGAAGGGCGCGAGCGGCTGCATTTCTGTAGGACCGCGCCGCAAGCGTGTAACCCGGACCCACAGCCGCGCACCTGCTGACGCACACTCCCGGCCCAGGAAAGAAGTACAAGGGAGCGCGACATGGAAAGGATCTGGGGGCCGCTCAATGGCTTCTATCTCGCGGCTTATGCGGCGCCTGCCGGCGACGGCGAACATTTCGCGAGCTATGCCAAGGTGTGCTGGACCCGGCCGCAAAGCTACTGGCAGGCGGACTGCGCCTTCAAGCTCTTCGGCGGCGAGCACCACCGCTCGCCGGAAGGCGCGCTGCGCGCCGTGGCCGCCGACGCGGCCAACGAGATCTCCTACCTGCCGCGGCATGCGCGCTCGGTCGCCGAGCATCGCCAGCGGCAGCGGCTGCACGCGGCCCTCTCGGCGCTGTTCGCCACCGCCTCGTCGCGCCATCGCCTGCACCCTGATGCACCCCGTCGCGGACGCGATCAATTCATTCACAGCTTCTGAGGTCCGCTGCTGATTTCGTAGCAGCGAACCCACAGCGAGGCCGCCGATGCAAGCTTTTGCTGGACGACGCCCGGACGAAGCTATGAAAATCGTAGCGATGGACGAGTCCATGCCCACCTACTACGACGTGCTGCAGGTCGAGCGCGATGCCGCCCCCGAGCGCGTGCGCGCCGCCTACCGCAAGCTGGCGCACCAGTACCATCCGGACAAGATGCCGGGCAACGCCAACGCTGCCCGCGCCATGGCCGCGATCAACGCCGCCTACGAGGTGCTCTCCGATGCGCACCGCCGGACCGAGCACGACCTGTGGATCCGCCGCGCCGAGCGCAGCGCGCAGCCCCGCCCGCCGGTGCCGCAGCCGCCTCGCCACCTCTGGGCGTACCTGCATCCGGCGAGGAGCTGGCCCTGGTATCTGCTGTTCGGCACCACGGTGTTCGTCGTCGTCACGGTGACCACCGCCGTGGTCCTGACCGTCATGCCCGCGCGGGCCGCGTCGCCGCTCAACGCGCAGCCCTGCACGGCGCAGGCCACGGCGCCCGCGCCGGGTTGCCGCCGCCCCGCCTGAGCGCACTGCCGAGCCGTCTACTGCCGGCCAGACTGCGCTGACGGGCGGTGCCGTCGCGGTCCGATGCCGGGTGCACCAGCCCGGCCGTACCTTGTCTTCATTGACAAGGAGATTCGCTATGAACCGCAAGACTCTGCTGGCCGCGGCCCTGGCCGCCGGCTCCCTGATGGGGATCGCATCCGTCGCCCAGGCGGCGCCCGCCGTCGTCGCGGGCACCGGCCCCTACTACTCCGGCGCGCCGACGTACAACTACCCGAGCACGCCGGTGTACGGCTATCCGGGCCAGAACGTGATCGTGCAGACGGCGCCGCCGGCGCCGATCTACGAAGCCATGCCGGCCCCGCGCGAGGGCTACGTCTGGGCACCGGGCCACTACGCGTGGGACAACGGCCGCTATCTCTGGCGCGGCGGTGAATGGGTTGCATCGCGCCCCGGCTATGCGTGGCAGGCCGCCCATTGGGAGCAACGCAATGACGGCGCCTGGTACCTGGTGGGCGGCACCTGGGTGCGCAGCGACAACGTCGCCACCTACAACGACGGCCGCAGTGGCCCGTACGGAGACCGCGACGGCGACGGCGTGATCAACCGCGACGATCGCTATCCGCGCGACCCGGGCCGCTACTGACCCACGGCGCAAGCCTCAGTGTCCGGGGCGCAGCGCCTGCAGCATGCTCAGGCGATTGCGCTCGGTGTCGATGAAGGACACATAGTGCCCGACGCCCGGGATCTCCATGGGTTCGCCCAGGATCTCCCCGCCGGCATCGCGCACTGCCTTCATCGCGGCCTGGATGTCGCCCACACCGATCACCACGGACGGATGCACTTCCGGCATCTGCGCCGTGCGCGTGAAGATGCCGCCGTTGATGGCGCCGCGGGGCGCATCGGGCCGGGCATCCTCGCTGGCGGTGGTCACCAGCACGTAGTTGGCCATCTCGGGCCCAAGCATCTCCAGCTTCCAGGCGAAGGCCTGGCGATAGAAGCGGGCAACGCGCTCGCGGTCGTCGCAAGGCAGTTCGAAATGCACGACAGGGTTCATGGCACTCTCCGGGTCAGGCGCCGGCATGCGCGCGCTGCAGCGCGGCGAGGTCCAGCTTCTTCATCTGCATGATGGCGGAGAAGACGCGCTCCACCTTTCGCGGGTCGGGATCGACGCTCCTGGCAGCTGTCGACGAGCGCGCAGTCTAGGCCTTGCCGCCACCATGTCAAGGACGGGGGGGCTTCCTATACTTGCGCAACCGAGGAGACCCCATGAGCGAAGCCTTCGTGTACGACGCCATCCGCACCCCGCGCGGCAAGGGCAAGAAGGACGGCAGCCTGCATGAAGTCAAGCCGGTGAACCTGCTGGCCGGGCTGCTCGGCGAGCTGCAGCGGCGCAACGATTTCGACACCGCGCAGGTCGACGACGTCGTGATGGGCGTGGTCTCGCCGGTGGGCGAACAGGGCTCGGTGATTGCCAAGGTCGCTGCGCTCAAGGCGGGCTGGGACTGGCGCTGCAGCGGCGTGCAGCTCAATCGCTTCTGCGCCTCCGGGCTGGAGGCCGTCAACATGGCGGCGCAGAAGGTGCGTTCCGGCTGGGAAGACCTGGTGGTGGCCGGCGGCGTGGAGAGCATGAGCCGCGTGCCGATAGGCTCCGACGGCGGCGCCTGGTCACAGGACCCGGAGACGAATGCCGCCACCGCTTTCGTGCCGCAAGGCATAGGCGCCGACCTGATCGCGACGCTGGCAGGCTTCACGCGCGAGGAGGTCGATGCCTTCGCGCTGGAGTCGCAGCAGCGCGCGGCCCGCGCCCGCGAGGACGGCTTCTTCGCCGGCAGCATCGTGCCGGTCAAGGACTTCCTGGACCAGATCCTCCTGGACCAGGATGAATTCATCAAGCCGCACACGACCATGGAGGGCCTTGCGGCGCTCAAGCCGGCGTTCGAACAGCTGGGTGCCATGGGCTTCGACCAGGTGGCCATCCGCCGTTATCCGCACGTGGAGCGCATTGCGCACGTGCATCACGCCGGCAATTCCTCGGGCATCGTCGATGGCGCCGCAGCCGTCCTGGTGGGCAGCGAGGCGGCGGGGCGCACGCATGGCTTCACGGCGCGCGCGCGCATCGTGGCCGCGGCGCTCTCCGGGGCGGATCCGACGATCATGCTCACCGGCCCGATGCCGGCCGCGCGCAAGGCGCTGGCGAAGGCCGGATTGACGGTCGATCAGATCGACCTGTTCGAGGTGAACGAAGCCTTCGCCGCCGTGCCCATGAAATTCATGAAGGAGCTGGGCGTGCCGCACGAGAAGGTCAACGTCAACGGCGGCGCCATCGCCCTGGGCCATCCGCTGGGTGCGACCGGCGCGATGATCCTCAACACGCTGATCGACGAACTGCATAGGCGCCAGCTGCGTTACGGCATGGCCACCTTGTGCGTGGGCGGCGGCATGGGCATCGCGACCATCGTCGAACGGGTCTGAGCATGGACACCATCCGCTACCAGCTGGCCGACGGCATCGCCACCCTCACCTTCGACGAGCCGGGCTCGCCGGTCAACACCATGGGCGCGCAATGGCAGCACGACATGGGCGCGGCCGTGCAGCAGGTGCTGGCCGACCAGGGAGCGATCCGAGGGATCGTGCTGGCCTCGGCGAAGAGCACCTTCTTTGCGGGCGCCGACCTCAAGGGCGTGCTGCGCCTGCAGCCGCAGGACGCGGCGCGCGTGTTCCGCGAGATCGAGCAGGTGAAGAAGAACTTCCGAATGCTCGAGACCCTGGGCAAGCCGGTGGTCGCCTGCCTGAACGGATCGGCCCTGGGTGGCGGCTGGGAAATCGCGCTGGTGGCGCATCACCGCGTTGCCGTGGACGACGCGAAGATCCAGCTGGGCCTGCCGGAGATCACCCTGGGGCTGATCCCGGGCGCGAGCGGCATCACCAAGATGACGCGCCTGCTCGGACTGCAGGACGCCCAGCCCTTCATCCTGGAAAGCCGGCTGTTCTCCCCGCGCGAGGGGCTGGAGCTGGGTCTGGTGCACGAACTCGTGGACGATGCATCGGCATTGCGCGAACGCGCGCTGGCCTGGATCGCCGCGCATCCGCAAGTGCAGCAGCCCTGGGACGCGAAGGACTACCGCATGCCGGGCGGCCCGCCAGGCAGCCCGAAGATCGCGGCCATGCTGGCGGTCGCACCGGCGGCCTTGCAGCAGAAGACGCGTGGCCTCTATCCCGCCCCTGAAGCGGCGCTGGCGGCGATGGTCGAAGGCGCGCAGGTGGACTTCGACACGGCGCTGCGCATCGAGAGCCGCTACCTCGCACGGCTGATCGTGTCGCCGGTGGCGAGGAACATGATCAACACCTTCTTCTTCGACCTGAATGCGGTCAGGAGCGGGAAGTCGCGTCCGGCCACGGGCACGCAGAAGTGGCGACCGCACAAGGTCGGCATCCTGGGCGCCGGGATGATGGGCGCCGGCATCGCCCACGCCCAGGCCAGCCGCGGCATCGCCACCGTGCTGAAGGACGTGTCGCTGGCTCGCGCCCAGGCGGGCAAGTCGGCCAGTGCACGGATCACGCAGGCACGGGTGGACCAGGGCCGCATGAGCGCGCAGGCGCAGGCCGAACTGCTCGCGCGGATCGTGCCGACCGAAGCGGCCAGGGACCTGGAAGGCTGCGACCTGATCATCGAGGCGGTGTTCGAGAATCGCGATCTCAAGGCGCGCGTCACGCGCGAGGCCGAGTCGCTGCTGGCCCCCGGCGGCATTTTTGCCAGCAACACCTCCACCCTGCCCATCACGGGCCTGGCGCAGGCAAGCGCGCGGCCGCAGCACTTCGTGGGCATTCATTTCTTCAGCCCCGTCGAGAAGATGAAGCTGGTGGAGATCGTCCGCGGCCATGCGACCGACGACCACACCGTGGCGCGCGCCTTCGACTATGTGCAGGCGCTGGGCAAGCTGCCGATCGTGGTGAACGACGGCCGCGGCTTCTTCACCAGCCGCGTGTTCGGCACCTTCGTGATGGAAGGCGCGGCCATGATCGGCGAAGGCCTTCCCGCCGCCGTGGTGGAACAGGCCGGCCTGCAGGCGGGCATGCCGGTCGGGCCGCTCGCGGTGCTGGATGAAACCGCGCTCTCGCTGGCCGTGCACGTGCTGGACCAGACCCGCGCCGATGCGCGTGCCGAGGGCGGCACCTACATCGCAACGCCCGGCGAATTGCTGGTGGAGCGCATGGTCAAGGAGTTCGACCGCAACGGGCGCGCGGCAGGTGGCGGCTTCTACGAGTATCCGCAGGAGGCTGGCGCGCGCAAATTCCTGTGGCCGGAGCTGCCCAAGATCTTCGGCCGGCCCGATCCGGTGTGGGAGCTGCAGGACCTCAAGGACCGCCTGCTCTATCGCCAGTCCGTCGAGACCGCGCGCTGCCTGGCCGAAGGCGTGTTGACCAGCGTGCACGACGCGAACATCGGCTCGATCTTCGGCATCGGCTTTCCGGGCTGGACGGGTGGAGCGATGCAGTTCATCTACGGCACGGGAGTGGACGCGTTCCTGCGGCGCGCACGGGAGCTTGCGGCGAAGTACGGGCCGGGCTTCGATGTCGCACCGGAAGTGGTCGACGCGATTCGTCGGCATGAGCCCAGGTGGTGAACGGGCCCATGTCATTGCCGGCCGGCAAGGTGGTGCTGCGCGATCCCGCGCCGGGCGACCTGGGTTGGGTGGTGCAGGTGCATGGCGAGCTCTACGCGCGCGAGTACGGCTTCGATGCCAGCTTCGAGGCGCTGGTGGCGGAGATCGCGGCGAGCTTCCTGCGCGACTTCGATCCGCAAGGGGAGAAAGGCTGGATCGCCGAAGTGGATGGCGAGCGCGCCGGCTGCGTGTTCCTGGTGCGCAAGTCGGCCACCGTGGCACAACTGCGCTTGCTGCTCCTGCGGCCGGAAGCCCGCGGTCTCGGGCTGGGCGGCCGCCTGGTGGACGAATGCGTCGCCTTCGCGCGCGACCGCGGCTATCGCCGCATGGTGCTGTGGACCCAGAGCAACCTGGTCGCGGCCCGTGCCATCTACGCAGCGCGCGGCTTCGTGCTGAAGGACAGCGAAGCGAACCAGGCCTTCGGACAGCAGCTGGTGAGCGAGGTGTGGGAGCGGGAGTTGTGAAGCAAGTGTCCTGGTCGCTCAAGAAGTCTTGAACGCAGAAGTCGCAGAAGTTGTGCGGAAGACGCAGAACAAACCTTCAAGGGTTTCATGTCTTCTTCTGCGATTTGTGCGTCACTTCTGCGTCTTCCGCGTTCGAAATTGCCGGATCGCCAGATGAGCTTCGCTTCGTCTTGAGCTTGGCCGCACCCGCCATCGCACTTGGCGAAGGCCGCCCTCGCGCATCCGCCGGTGCCCGCGTCGAATCGTCAGCTTGCCGCCGGATAATCGCGGGAATGTCCCCCCACGTAGTTGCCGGCGAGGCGCCGCTTGCGCGCCCCAAGTCCCTGACCGACCTGTTCCTCTCGTTCACGTGGCTGGCCCTGCAGGGCTTCGGTGGCGTGCTGGCCATCGCCCAGCGCGAGCTGGTGGAGAACAAGCGCTGGATGACCCGCGAGGAATTCATCGAGGAATGGGCGGTCGCGCAGATCATGCCCGGCCCCAACGTGATCAACCTGGGCATCACGCTCGGCTGGCGCTATTTCGGCTGGCGCGGCTCGCTGGTGTCACTCGCGGGCATGCTCACCCTCCCGCTGCTGCTGCTCCTCGGGCTCGCGCTGATCTATGCCCGGTTTGCCGACAACCCGCACGTGGCCGGTGCGCTGCGCGGCATGGGCGCGGTGGCGGCCGGCCTGATCATCGCCACCGGCCTCAAGCTGCTGCCGGCGCTGCGCAAGAACGTCATGGGCCTGCCGCTGGCCAGCCTGCTGGCCATCGCGGCCTTCGTGGCCATCGCGCTGCTGCGCCTGCCGCTGGTGTGGGTGCTGCTGGGATTGGGCGCCCTCGGTTCCGCCGCGGCCTGGCGGAGGCTCGCATGAACATCCCGCTGGCCATGTCCGTGGCCGACTGGCTGTCCCTGTTCCTGCATTACGCGACCCTGTCGCTGCTGTCGGTGGGCGGCGCGATCAGCACGGCGCCCGACATGCATCGCTTCCTGGTCGTCGAAAAGGGCTGGCTGACCGATCCGCAGTTCAGCGCCTCCATCGCCATCGCGCAGGCCGCGCCCGGACCGAACGTGCTGTTCACCGCGCTCATGGGCTGGAACGTGGGCCTCAATGCCGGCGGTCTCTGGACCGGGCTGCTGGGCATGATGCTGTGCCTGGGCGGCATCATGTTGCCCAGTTCGGTGCTGGTGTACGTCAGCGCGCAGTGGAGCCATCGCAACCGTGACCTGCGCGGCGTGCGCGCGTTCAAGCAGGGCATGGCACCCATCACCGTCGGCCTGCTGATCTCCACCGGGTGGATCCTGGCCACGGGCAGCGGCTATTCGCTGCACAACGCCCCGCTCTGGGGCGTGACGCTCGTGAGCGCGTTGCTGGTGTGGCGCACGCGGCTGCACCTCCTTTGGTTGCTGGCCGCGGGGGCGCTGTTGGGTTGGATCGGCTGGGTGTGAGGCTTCGTGGGGTGCGCGTTCAGGGCGCCGGCAAGCGCTGGCGCACCGCCTCGTACAGGCAGATGCCGCTGGCCACCGAGACGTTCAGGCTCTCGACCGCACCCAGCATCGGGATGGACACGAGACCATCGCAGGTCTTGCGCGTGAGCTGGCGCAGGCCCGTGCCTTCGGCGCCCATGACCAGCGCCGTCGGCGCCTTCAGGTCGGACTGGTACAGCGTCTGCGTCGCCTCGTCGGAGAGACCCAGGCACCAGATGTTGCGCTCCTTCAGTTCGCCCAACGTGCGCGCGAGATTGGTGACCATGAAGTACGGCACCGTCTCGGCCGCCCCGCTCGCCACCTTCGCGACCGTGGCATTGATCCCGACCGCGTGGTCCTTGGGCGCGATCACCGCGTGCGCGCCGGCGCCATCGGCCACGCGCAGGCAGGCGCCGAGGTTGTGCGGGTCGGTCACGCCATCGAGCACCAGCAACAGCGGCGGCACGGCGATGCCATCGAGCAGGTCGTCCAGCGAGGTACTGACCGCCATCGGCTCGACGCGGGCGACCACGCCCTGGTGACCGGCGCTGCCGGCCAGCTGCGACAGGCGCAGGCCGTCCGCGGTGATGGGACGCAGCCCCGCCTCCTGCAGCTTCTGCTGGAACTGCCGCATGCGGGCGTCCCTGCGCGTCGCGTCGACGTAGATCTCGATGATGGATTTGGGCGCGGTGCGCAGGCGCACACCGACCGCATGGAAGCCGAACAGCACTTTGGGAGAGGCAGACATGGAGGGATTATCCCGTCCGGCCCCTCCCCCCCGGATGCGCGCTCAGTCGATCTTCGCGCCCGAGGCCTTCACCACCTGCGCCCACTTGTGGATGTCGTCGGCCAGGATGCGCGAGAACTGCTCCGGCGTGGTCGCATACGGGTCGGCGCCGTTGGCCGCGAATTTCTCCAGCAGGTCGCGGTCGCGCAGGACCTCGGCGACGTCGGCGTTGATCTTGCGGACCACGGGCTCGGGGGTGCCGGCGGGCGCCAGCAGGCCGAACCACGGGCTCAGCTCGAAGCCGGCCAGGCCGCCCTCGGCCAGCGTCGGCACGTTGGGAAACGCCGGCGAGCGCTTCGCCCCGGTCACCGCCAGCGCCCGCACCTTGTCGCCGCGGATGTGCGCGGCCACCGAAGGCAGGCTGCCGAAAGTCAGCTGGATCTGGCCGCCGATGGTGTCGGTCAGCGCGCCGGCCGCGCCCTTGTACGGCACGTGCACGAGCTTGATGCCCTGGTTCAGGTTGACCATCTCGCCCAGCAACTGATTGAGCGAGCCGTTGCCGGCCGAGCCGAAGTTGACCTGCCCCGGGTGGGCCTTGGCATAGGCCACCAGCTCCTGGGTCGTCCGGGCCGGGAAATTCTGGTTGACCACCAGCGCGAACGGCACGGTCGCCACCGTGGCGACGGTCGCGAAATCCTTGTACGGATCGAAAGGCAGCGAGCGATACACGCTGCCGTTGATGGCTTGCGTCCCCACGTAGCTCATGAGAAGCGTGTAGCCGTCGGCCGGCGACTTCGCCACGAATTCGGTGCCGACGTTGCCGCCCGCGCCCGGCTTGTTGTCGACCACCACCGGCTGGCCCCAGCGCTCGGAGAGCTTCTGGCCGACGATGCGGGCCAGCGCGTCGGAGGCGCCGCCCGGCGTCTGCGGCACCACGATCTTCACCGCCCGGTTCGGAAACGATTGGGCCCAGGCCGGGCCGGCCATCAGCGTGGCCGCAGCCAGAGCGATGGCAAATTGCTTGCGATTCAACATGAGGTTTTTTTCTTTCAGCGGGGCGTGTCACCGGCCAGCGTGATGCGATGCATCAGGCGCCGGTAGCCGTGGTAATCGTTGACCGGGTTGTGCTGCACGCAGCGGTTGTCCCAGAAGGCGATCGATCCCGGCTGCCAGCCGAAGCGGCAGGTGAATTCCGGCTTCACCTGGTGCTGGTACAGCCAATGCAGAAGCGGCGCGCTTTCGTCCTCCGCCATGCCGTCGAAACGCAGCGTGTGGGCGATGTTCACGTACAGCGCCTTGCGCCCGGTCTCGGGATGGGTGCGCACCACCGGGTGCGCCGACACGTAGTCCTTGCGCGCTTCGGCGCGGCCATCGCTGGCGATGCGATCTTCCCGCGTCTTGGAGACATCCGCCTTGGCCGAGCTGTTGATCGCCACCAGCGGATCCAGCAGCTTGCGCATGCCTTCGGAGAGCGCCTCGTACGCGAGGTACTGGCTGGCGAACAGCGTGTCGCCCCCGAAGGGCGGCACTTCGCGCGCGAGCAGCATGGAGCCCATGGGCGGCTGTTCGAGGTAGCTGGTATCGGAATGCCAGATGCCGCCGAAGTTGCTGCGCTCGTGCTCCAGCTTCTTGACCTCGATGATTTCCGGGAAGCCCTCCAGGCCTTTCACGAAGGGATACTCGATCGGCTTGCCCATCGCCTGCGCGAAGCGCAGGTACTGCTGCGGGCTGAGCTGCTGGTCGCGAAAGAAGATGACCTGGTGCGCGAGGAACACCTCTCGCACCTGCGCGGCCTGGGATTCGGTGAGGCCGGCAGCGAGGTCGAGACCGTGGATCTCGGCTCCCAACGCCCCGGCGATACGCTTGACTTGCAATTGCGGCATGGTGCCGCCGATGCTAACGACAGCCCGTGATGCGGCCCATGTGGGAATCCCTCAGGGGACGATGCGCCCCGCCTCGATCGTGATGCGATGCTCGCAGCGCTCGGCGATGGCGTGGTCGTGCGTCACCAGCACCAGCGTGGTCCCCTGCTCGCGATTCAGGGCGAACATCAGCTCCATCACCGTCTCGCCGGTCGCGAAGTCGAGGCTGCCGGTGGGCTCGTCGGCCAGCAGCACCGCTGGCTGCACGACGAAGGCGCGGGCCAGCGCCACGCGCTGCTGCTCGCCGCCGGAGAGCACGCGCGGATAGTGGCCCAGCCGCTGCGAGAGGCCCACGCGCGCCAGCATCTCGGCGGCGGTCTTGCGGGCATCGCGGCGATCGGCCAGCTCCAGCGGCAGCATCACGTTCTCCAGCGCCGTGAGGTTCCCCATCAGCTGGAAGCTCTGGAACACGAAGCCGACTTTGCGCGCGCGCAGTCCGGCCCGCGCATCCTCGTCGAGGGCGAACAGGTCCTCGCCCGCGATGCGCACCGTGCCCTGCGTGGGGGTGTCGAGGCCCGCGATGATGGACAGCAGCGTGCTTTTCCCCGAGCCCGATGCGCCCACGATGGCGGCAGTTTCCCGGGCCGCCAGGGAGAAATCGATATCGCGGAGAATGGCGAGTGTGCCGGTGGAATCGGTCACCGACTTGTGAACGTGTTCGACGGAAATGATGGATTCAGCCATGCGTTTGGTGTCTTTGCGGCGGCGCGCAGCGATCGCTGGCCTGCTGGCGCTCGCTTGCGCTGGCGCGGTGCGGGCGGCAGCGGCGCCGGTGGTCCTGGTGGTCGGTGATTCGCTGAGCGCCGAGTATGGCCTGAAGCGCGGCTCCGGGTGGGTCGCGCTGCTGCAGCAGCGCTTGGCGCAGCAGAAGATCGCGGCCGACGTGATCAACGCCAGCATCAGCGGCGACACCTCGTCGGGCGGCCGCGCGCGGCTGCCGGCCTTGCTGGCGCAGCACAAGCCGGACCTGGTGGTGTTCGAACTCGGCGCCAACGACGCCCTGCGCGGGCTGCCGCTGGCCGGCACCGAAGACAACCTGGCGCAGATGACCCAGGCCGCGCAGAAGGCCGGCGCCCGCGTGCTGCTGGTGGGCATGCAGGTGCCGCCCAACTACGGCAGCGACTATGCCAACAAGTTCAGCGGCCTCTTTCCGAAAGTCGCGAAGCAATACGGGACCGGGCTCGTGCCTTTCCTGCTGCAAGGCGTGGCCGATGCGCCGGATGCGCGCGACCTGTTCCAGGCGGATGGCCTGCATCCGCTGGCGCAGGTGCACCCGCGCATCCTGGAGAACGTCTGGCCGGAGTTCCGCAAGGCCCTGGCGGCTGCCGCCAAGGGAAAGCACGTGGGGGCTGCCGGTTCATGAGCGTGAAGCCGATTGCGGCCGCCGACGCGATGGCGCGGCTGGCCGAGTTCGATGCCGTGATCGATGCGCGCAGCGAGTCCGAGTACGCCGAGGACCGCCTGCCGGGCGCGCTCAACTGGCCCTCGCTCGATGACGCCCAGCGGCACGAGGTCGGCACGCTGTACAAGCAGGTCAGCCCTTTCGAGGCGCGCAAGCGCGGTGCCTCGCTGGTGGCGGCCAACATCGCGCGCCACATCGCGCGCGAGGTGATCGACAAGCCCAGGGAGTGGAAGCCCCTGGTGTATTGCTGGCGCGGCGGCCAGAGAAGCGGCTCGCTGTCGCTGGTGCTGGGGCAGATCGGCTTCCAGGTGCAGATCGTCGAGGGCGGCTACAAGGCTTTCCGGGCCGCGGTGCTGGCCGAACTGCCGGCGCTGGTGCAAGGACTCTCGTTGCGCGTGATCTGCGGGCCCACCGGCTCGGGCAAGACCCGGTTGCTGCAGGCGCTGCAGGCGGCGGGCGCGCAGGTGCTGGACCTCGAAGGCCTGGCCAGCCACCGCAGCTCGGTGCTGGGCTTGATCCCCGGTCAGCCGCAGCCCACGCAGAAGCGCTTTGACACGCTGGTGTGGGAGCAGCTGCGCAGCTTCGATCCGGGCCGTACGGTGTACGTCGAGAGCGAAAGCAAGAAGGTCGGCAACGTCGCGGTGCCCGAGTCGCTGATGACGGCGATGCGCGCGAGCCCGTGCCTGCGCCTGGACCTGGCCGATGACGAGCGCGTGCGCCTGCTGCTGGAGGACTACGACTTCTTCAGCCGCGATCGCGACCTGTTCTGCGAGCGCCTCGCTGCGCTCACGCAGATCCGCGGGCGCGAACAGGTGCAGGCCTGGCAGGCGCAGGTGCGCGCGGGCGCGCTCGAGCCGGTGGTGCGCGAGCTGCTGGTGAAGCATTACGACCCGGGCTACGCGAGCTCGACGCACCGCAACTTCCAGGGTTTTGCGCAGGCCCAGGCGATCGCGCCGAGGGATCGCACGCCCGAGGCGATGGCGGAACTCGCACGCGAGTTGGTCGGCCTGTAGGCTGGGCTGCCCGAAGGGCACCCCAGCGCTACGCGGGGAAGCTGGGGTTCGCTGCGCGAAGCCCAGCCTACGAATGCCCCGCTGCGCGGAGCGCCTGCAAGGCCTGATCGATATCCGCCTGCAAATCCGCCACATCCTCCAGCCCCACCGAAAACCGCACCAGCACCCCCTTGTGCGGCCACGTCGCCAGCTGCGCGCTGCGCATCGAGGCAATGTCGTAGGGCACGACCAGGCTGACCGGCCCGCCCCAGGAATAACCCAGCTTGAACAGCTTGAGCGCATCGCAGAAGGCATCCACCTGCGCGGTCGTGAAGCGCTCGTGCAAGACGATGGAAAACAGGCCGGCCGCCAGGCCCTGGTCGCCGCAGAGCGCCTGCCAGTGCGCATGCCCGGGCGAGCTCTCCAGCGCCGGGTGCAGCACCTGCACGATCTCGTCGCGCTGCTCGCACCAGCGCGCCAGAGCGCGTGCGGCCACATCGTGCGCGCGATAGCGCAAGGCCATGCTGGGAAGCGAGCGCAGCACCGCCTCCGCGTCGTTCGCCCCGATGCCCCAGCCCACGCGCATGTGCGTGAGCTTCACCTGCTGATGCAGCTGGTCGTCGCGCGTGACGATGCTGCCCATGAGGACATCGCCGCCGCCGCTGGGATACTTGGTGAGCGCATGGACGGAGAGATCCACGCCGAGCTCTTCCCCCGGCACCAGGTCGAAGGGATTGAAGGCCAGTCCCGCACCCCAGGTGTTGTCGAGCGCGCAGGTCACGCCCTTGCGGCGACAGATGCGCACCAGCTCCGGCAGGTCGGGAAACTCCATCGTCACCGAGCCGGGCGCCTCCACCCACACGAGGCGGGTGTGCGGGCCGATGCGTGCCTCCAGGTCCTGCGGCTTCATGGGGTCGTACAGGCGATGCGCGATGCCCCAGGCGCGGAACTCGCCGTCCGCGAGGTTGCGGCTCGGCCCGTACACGTTGTCGGGCAGCAGGACCTCGTCGCCCGTCTTCAGCAAGGCCATCCCGGCGTTGGCGATCGCCGCCAGGCCGCTGGGCACCAGCACGCACTGCAGCCCGCCCTCCAGCGCCGCGATCCGTTCTTCCAGCAGGAAGGTCGTCGGCGTTCCGTGCAGCCCGTACGTGTACCCGGTCTTGTGCTTCCAGTCGCGCGCGCGCATGGCGGCGACATTGGCAAAGATGACCGTGGAGGCCTTGAACACACCAGGCTGCGGCGCGGCAAAGCCGGCCGGGGGGACATAGGGATGGTGGATGAGGTCGGTGACCGGCTTCGTCATGCGGTCATCGTAGCGACTGTTTGAAACCCGACAACCGAACGCAGAGACGCAAAAGTTGCGCACAAGACGCAGAAAAAGTCCGTTTGTTCATGAAACCCTGATCACCCTTCAATGGTTTCCTTCTGCGATTTCCGCGGAACTTCTGCGCTTTCTGCGTCCGGTTGTTGCTCTTTCCCTCTTCCTTCAGATCTTCCACTTCTCCAGCAGCTTTTCCGGACGCATGCCGTCGTAGCTCTCGAAGGGCTGGTGGATCCAGGGATTGGTCGCGAGGAATTCGACCGAGTAGTCCGGGGTGAATTTCGACAGGCCCTTGGTCCACAGCACCGCGCTGCGCAGCTCGGTGATCTTCTCGTACTTGGTGCGCAGCATGTCGACCACCTTGTGCAAGGTCAGGCCGGAGTCGGCGAGGTCGTCGACCAGCAGCACCTTGCCCGCGATCTCGCCGCGGGGCGTGGTGATGTAGTGGGCGATGTCCAGGTGGCCCTGCACCGTGCCGGCGTCGGCGCGATACGAGCTGGTCGACATGATCGCCAGCGGCTTGTCGAAGATGCGCGACAGCACGTCGCCGGGCCGCATGCCGCCGCGTGCCAGGCACAGGATGGTGTCGAACTCCCAGCCCGACTGGTGCACCTTGATCGCCAGCTTCTCGATCAGGTTGTGGTACTCGTCGTAGCTCACGTACAAGTGCTTGCCGTCTTCCGTCAACATGCTTCGTTCCTTCCTATCGCTTCACTGGCTGCCGCTCACGCCAGGTAGGGGTGGCGCATCATGATGGTGTGGTCGCGGTCGGGGCTGGTGGAGATGATGTCGACCGGCACCCCGGTCACCTGCTCGATGCGCTGCAGGTACAGGCGCGCGTTCACCGGCAGCTTGTCGTACTGGGTGACGCCCACCGTCGATTCGGTCCAGCCTTCCATGGTCTCGTAGACCGGCTTGCAGCGCGAAATCTCG
>NZ_JAQGNQ010000141.1 GCF_028291745.1 Ramlibacter sp.
CAGCCCCGCCGCCGATGGCACCTACAAGCAAACCATCAACATCCGCGCCGGCGTGGTCTTCGCCGGGATTTTGCCGGCCGCAAGCATTCCGGCGCTGTTCTAGGAGTAGTCGTGCGCCCGATTTGCCTCCGGCCGCGCAATCTGGCGGTCCCTCCCCCTTGAGGGGCGGGAGGCCGGCAGGCAAGGGTGGGGGTTTCTTCTAATAACTCTACGCGTCGTCCCCGCCGCCGTGGTCCGCGCGCGCCACAAATGCCGAGTTCTCCGAAACCTCCGCCACCGCCGGTGCTTCCGCCCCATGCGGGCGGCCGAAATCGGCGATGGCGGTTTCCTGGCCGGCGTCGATGATCGAGCGGCGGATGGCGCGGGTGCGGGTGAACATGGCTTCGAGCGCCGGCCCATCGCTCATGCGCACGGCGCGCTGCAGGACGCTGAGGTCCTCGAGGAAACGCCCGAGCATTTCGAGCACCGCATCGCGGTTGGTGAGAAACACGTCGCGCCACATCACCGGATCGGACGCCGCGATGCGGGTGAAATCGCGGAACCCCGAGGCCGAGAATTTGATCACTTCGGACTGCGTCGCGGCTTCGAGGTCTGCGACTGTGCCGACGATGTTGTAGGCGACGAGGTGCGGCACGTGGCTGGTGATGGCCAAGACCATGTCATGATGGCCCGGATCCATGATCTCGACTTTCGAGCCGATCGCCTGCCAGAACCCCCTGAGCTTTGCCACCGCCTGCGGCGCCACCTCGGGCCCAGGGGTCAGCACGCACCAGCGGCCGACGAAAAGCTCGGCAAAGCCCGCGGCCGGGCCAGAATATTCGGTGCCGGCGATCGGATGCCCCGGAATGAGGCTGACATCCTTGGGCACCAGCGGCGCCAAGACCTTGACCACATGCTCCTTGACCGAACCGACATCGGAAAGGATCGCGCCGGGCCGCAGCGATTGGGCGATATCGGCCATCACCGCGCCATAGGCGCCCACCGGCACGCAGAGGATGACGAGATCGGCGCCGCGTACCGCCTCGGCCGAATCGAGCGTGTAGCTGTCGCCCAGCCCCAGCGCCCTGGCTTCGGCCAGCGTCTCGGCCTTGCGCGTGCTGATGGCGATGGAGCCGGCCAGCCCATGCTGGTGCACGGCGCGGGCGATGGAGGAGCCAATGAGGCCAATACCGATCAGCGCGATTTTTTCAAACATCATGCCTCTGCTCCCGCTGCGCCAAAGTCCTTGAGCACGGCGACCACGCCGCGCATCGCCGCTTCGCCGCCGATCGAAATCCGCAATCCATTGGGAATGCCGTAACTGCCGGACACTTCGCGCACGATCAGCCCCACCTCCAGCAGCGCCTCGAAGGCCCGCTGCGCGGTTTCGGCATCGTTGAACAGCACCAGCACGAAATTGGCCTGGCTCGGGATCACGCGCAGGCTGTTGGAACCGAGCGACCGGGCCAGCCAGCCGCGCCATTGCGCGTTGTAGGATTTGAGTTTCGCCGTGAATTCGACATCGCGCGTCGCCTCGGCACCGGCCAGTTGCGCCGGCAGGTTGACGTTGAACGGCCCGCGAATGCGGTTGATCGCATCGATCAGGTGCGCCGGCCCATACATCCAGCCGATGCGGATGGCCGCCAGCCCCATCTTCGAGAAGGTGCGCACCATGACGACGTTTTCGGCTCGGTTCACCAAGTCGATGCCCACGTCATAGTCGTCAGCGGTGACGTATTCGGCATAAGCGCTGTCGATGACGAGCAGAATATCGGGCCGCAGCCCGGCATGCAGCCGCGCCAGTTCTGCCGCACCGATATAGGTGCCGGTCGGATTGTTCGGATTGGCGAGGAACACCAGCCTGGTCCGCTCCGTCACCGCATCGAGCAGCGCATCGACGTCGGCGCTGTAATCCGCCTCGGGCGCCATCACGATGCTGGCGCCGGCGGCCTTGGTGACGATGGGATAGACCGAAAAGCCATATTGGCTCATCACCGCCTCGTCGCCATCGCCGAGATAGGCTTGCGCGAGCAGGTGTAGCAAATCGTCCGAGCCATTGCCGCAGATGATCCGTTCGGGATCGAGCCCATGCACCTCGCCCAGCGCCGTGCGCAGGATTTTCGATGAGCCCTCGGGGTAGACCTCGAGGTGCTCCGCCGCAGCCTTATAGGCGGCAATGGCGCGCGGGCTGGCCCCGAGCGGGCTTTCATTGGACGAAAGCTTCGTGGCTTTCACCCCCGGCTTGGCGGTCGAGCGGCCCGGCACATAGGGCGCAATGCTCAGCAATCTGGGCTGCGGCGTAGGACGGAGGGTCATGATCTCTTCGAGGCCTGAAAAATCGCCGCGACCATAGTGAAAGGCGGGGGGGAAGGCAAAGAAAAGAGGTTGGGGGTGGAGGGGGCACGCACTACCCCCTCCTTCGTCATCCTCGCGCTTGGCGCGAGGACCCACGCCTGTGTCAAGCACGCCGCCCGCAGTCTGGGCCCTCGCGTCAAGCGCGAGGGTGACGAATGAGGGGATGGCGAGTGACGAATGCCCTAAATCTGAAACCCCGGCAATTCCATCGCCGTCTGCGCCGAGAGGGCCGGCACGCGGACATAGCGCTCGGTCTTCTTGCGGCGCGCGATGGCGGGGAAGAGTTCCTTGCGGGCTTGCACGCAGGAGATGCCGGCGAGCGCCGGGCCGAATATTCGTCCGGTGCGCTCGAAGAAGCGCGCCGATTTGATCACGAGGCTGGCTTGCGAGGGCGGCACGTAGAGCACGTCGCGCCAGATTTCGGGAATGAACGAATGGTCGCGCAGCAGTTTTTCAAGCTGCGGCCGGCTGAACGGGTTGCCGGAGCCGAACGGGGTATTGTCGCGCTGCGCCCAAAGCCCGCGGCGGCGCGGCACCACCACGATGAGTTTTGCGTTGGGCGCCGCCACCCGCCAGATTTCACGCATCAGCTCGGGCGCATCGGCCGCGTGTTCGATCGCATGCACGGCAATGATCAGGTCCACCGCCGAGTCGGTGAGCGGCATTTCCAGCGGATCACAGAGCACCGTGTGCGATGGCCCTTCGCGCGGCCAGGCGGACGAGCCCTGCCGGGCCGGCATGAAAGCCAGCACCCGCTCTGCCGTTTCAAGCGAAAAGCGCATATAAGGGGTGGCAAAGCCGAGGCCTAGAACCCGCAGGCCCCGCACGTTGCCAGAAAACTCGATGATCTGCTCGCGGATCAAGGCGCGGGCAATCCTCCCGAGAGGGGATTTGTAGAACTCGATCAGGCGCCTTACGTCCTCGGCCAATCTTTGCCTCGTTGTTAAGATCAATTCTGCCTAAAATGCCGGCGCTTGTCATCCGTGACGAAGCGCGACCACCGTCGTCCAACCGTAGGGAATTTTTTCCGTGACCCTGATCATCGATGTCTTCATCTGCCGCACCGACAATTATGGCTACCTCGCCCATGACACAGTCACCGGCAAGACCGCAGCCATAGATGCTCCCGATGCCGGGGCAATCAAGTCCGCGCTGCTGCATCGGGGCTGGAAACTCAGCGACATCCTGATCACCCATCACCACCTCGATCACGTCGAAGCCATCCCGGAACTGCGCCGGGAGTTCGAGGTGATGGTGACCGGCCCGCGCGCCGAGGCCGACAAGATCGAGGGCCTCGATATTCTGGTAGCGCCCGGCAACAAGGCGCAGATCGGCTCGGTGGAACTCGCCGTGCTCGCCGTGCCCGGGCATACGCTGGGCCATATCGCCTATTACGACGCGGTGGGAGGGCACATCTTCACCGCCGATGCGCTGTTTTCGCTGGGCGTCGGCCGCATGTTCGAAGGGATGCCCGGCCCGATGTGGGAGGGCCTGCTGACCTTGCGCGACTTGCCCGAGGACACGCTGATCTATTGCGGCCACGAATATACGCTGTCCAACGCCAGATTCGCGCTCAGCATCGATCCGAAGAATCCGGCGCTGCAGATCCGCGCGGCCGAGGTGCAACGAATGCGCGAGGCCGGCCACCACACCATTCCGGTGACGCTGGCGATGGAGAAGGCCACCAACCCGTTCCTGCGCGCCGACCAGCCCGAAATCGCCGCGGCGATGGGGCTGTCCGGGGATGATCCGGTGGCGGTATTTGCCGCCTTGCGCCGGGCCAAGGATACGTTCAAGGGCTGAACGGCACCCTCGGCGGTGGCTGGCCCAGGGCGCGGAAACACCACGCTTTTCCACCGTCACGGGGCCGGACGCCCCAGAAAACATGCGGTTAACCCTACTTCCGGACTCCGCGCGACAATACTTAACCCCGCACTTATTTTGGTCCCAGGCATTGAAGCAATTGATGCCGGACCAAGTAAAGGCGTCAGGGCATGTCGGACAAATCGAGCGAACCGCAGCAGCCGTTTACCCTGCCGGTTCCCGTCGAAGCGCCGACCCCGCGGCCCACGCTGACCCGCACCAGCCCGAAGGCGGCCTTCCTCTCTCAACTGCTCGCCGAACGCCAGAACCTGCCCCCCCAGCGGGCTCGCCGCCGCGCCACCGTCGATGTGGCCGTCGACGCCTACGCCACCGGCGCCCGCGCCTCGACCCTGCGCATGCCGTCGGGCTATCGCAAGACTATCGTCACCTAATTGTAGCTGACGTCGCGCTCGGCGCTGGTGATCGATACCGAGAACCCGGCCACCACATCGATCAGGCTCATCACCATCAGGATGAAGAAGGTCGATGTCGCCGCGGCGCCGACCAGCAGGAATTCGACCAAAAAGACCACGAACACGGCCGTCGAGAAGATGTGCTCGATGATCGACGCCGATCCGGTGCGGGTGGATTTGAGGATTTCGAAGAAGAGACAAACCAGCCCGGCCAACAGCAACAGGTCGCCGGCGGTCAATCCCCACACGGCGCGCGACACCATCGGGATCGATACCACCGGATTGGCCCATCCCGTTCCGGCACCGCCGAAGACGATGAACGCCACGATATTGTAAATGATCAGCGGCAGAACCAGCAGCGGCACGAGAAACGCCCCACTCGCCTTGCGGCGAGAAATGCGAGGACCTGTATAGACATTGCTCATCAACTAGCTCCGCTGCACGCCACATTAGCTGCCCGCACTCTGCCAAAGTGCAGGTGCGTCGGCTAGTGGGCATCGGAGGGGGGTGGCGGAGGCGCAGGATGCGGCTCTAGCCGCGCACGAGCGGGATGCCCGGTCCAAGCTCCAGCTCAATACTCGGCACAACCCATCATTCGTCATCCTCGCACTCGACGCGAGGACCCAGGCTTGTGGCAAGCACCACCGTCCGCAGTCTGGGCCCTCGGGTCGAGCCCGAGGGTGACGAATGGGGGGAGGCGGAATGAGCGGGGACGAAGCCCCCCTACTTCTTCAGCTTCAACGGCCCGACCATGGCCTCGGGCTTCACTTCCGCGTCAAACTCCTCACCCGTCAGCAAGCCCAATTCAATCGCCGACTCGCGCAAAGTCGTGCCCTTCTTGTGCGCGTTCTTGGCGATCTTGGCCGCGTTATCATAGCCGATCTTGCGGTTGAGCGCGGTCACTAGCATCAGCGAGTTGTTCAACAGCTCGTCGATCCGCTCGCGGTTGGGCTCGATGCCGATGGCACAATGGTCGTTGAAGCTTTTCGCCGCGTCGGCCAAGAGCCGCACCGATTGCAGGAAGTTATAGGCAATCACCGGCTTGAAGACGTTGAGTTCGAAATTGCCCTGGCTGGCGGCAAAGCCGATGGCTGCGTCGTTGCCCATCACCTGCACGGCGACCATGGTGGTCGCCTCGGCCTGGGTCGGGTTGACCTTGCCCGGCATGATCGAGGAGCCCGGCTCGTTCTCGGGGATGCTGATCTCGCCGATGCCGCTGCGCGGGCCGCTGGCCAGCCAGCGCACGTCGTTGGCGATCTTCATCAGGCTGGCCGCCACGGTCTTCAGCGCGCCATGCGCATGCACCAGCGCATCGGCGGCGGCCATCACCTCGAACTTGTTGTTGGCGGTGACCACCGGCAGGCCGGTCAGGCGCGCGATCTCCTCGGCCACTTTTTCCGCGTAGCCCTTGGGCGCGTTGAGGCCGGTGCCGACCGCGGTGCCGCCCAGGGCCAGCTCGCACAGGTGCGGCAGCGCGGCGTGCAGGTGGCGATCCCCCTGTTCGAGCTGCGCCACGTAGCCGGAGAACTCCTGGCCCAGGGTCAGCGGCGTTGCATCCTGCAGGTGGGTGCGGCCGATCTTGACGATCTCGCGAAAGGCCGCGGACTTCGCCGCCAGCGTGTCCTTCAGCGTGGCCAGGGCGGGCAGCAGCCGGTTCTTGATGGCGTCCACCGCGGCCAGGTGCATCGCGGTGGGATACACGTCGTTGGACGACTGGCTCTTGTTGACGTCGTCGTTCGGGTGGACCTTGCGGCCCTCCCCGCGCACGCCGCCCAGCAATTCGCTCGCGCGATTGGCCAGCACCTCGTTGACGTTCATGTTGGTCTGCGTGCCGGAGCCGGTCTGCCAGACCACCAGCGGGAATTCAGCGTCGTGCTGGCCAGCGAGCACTTCATCGGCGGCGGCCACGATCGCCGCGGCCTTCTGCTGATCGAGCAGCCCCAGCAGGTGATTGACCACCGCCGACGAGCGCTTGATCTGCGCCAGCGCCCGGATGATCTCCCGCGGCTGCCGCTCGCCGGAGATGTCGAAGTTCTGCAGCGAGCGCTGGGTCTGCGCCCCCCACAGCCGCTCGGCCGGCACGGCGATGGGTCCGAAGGTGTCGTGTTCGATGCGGGTTGACATGGGCCGCACCCTAGCAGCTTTGGGTGGGGCTGTGCGCCACCCGGGCAAGCCGGGAGCGGGGGAATTCCCCCGCTCCCGGGGACTTTGGCCCGCAAGCGCGGGGAGGGTGCCGTCCCACGCAGCTCCTTGGTGCCGCCAATGCGGCACTTCTGCGCCCCGCGAGCCCGGCAGCACTTGGCACGTTCGGTGCACATCTCGTCACAGCAAGGAGAGAGGGGCCATCAAGAGGAGTCGCATCAAGGGCGTCGTGAAGGGGTTGAGGAACGTCGCCCTGTTGGTCGCGATTGCCGGGGCGCTCGCCGTGCAGGCGGGCGCCCTGGACTTTTTCAGGCCTGCCGGTGGAGGGCGAGCAGCAGTTCGTCGATCTGCACCGGCTTGACCAGGTGCGTGTGGAAGCCGGCGGTCAAGGCGCGCGCCCGGTCTGACTCCTGACCGTAGCCCGTGAGGGCAATGAAGCGGGCGTCCCGCAGCTTGGCGCCATCGCTGCTGCGCATCGCACCCGCGAGCTGGTATCCGTCCATGCCCGGCAAGCCGATGTCAAGGATCACGGCGTCGGGCTCGAAGTCCGGTGCCTTGCGCAGCGCCTCGCCGGCTTCGGCGGCCGCCATCACCTTGTAGCCGAACATGCCCAGCAGCGAACTGAGGGTCTCGCGGGCATCGTTGTTGTCGTCGACCAGGAACACGCGTTGCCCCTTGGCCGCGGCCGACTGCGCGAGGTCCGGCGCGGGGGCGCTGGCCGGCGCGGCAGCGGGCTGGCAGAGCGGCAGTCGCACCGTGAAGCTCGCGCCCTTGCCGGCGCCCTCGCTGTGCGCGGTGACACTGCCTTCGTGCAGCATGGCCAGCTTGCGCACGAGCGCCAGGCCGATGCCCAGGCCGCCCTGCGCCCGGTCGCTGGAGACCTTGCCTTGCTCGAACAGGTCGAACACGCGCGGCAGCAGGTCGGGCTCGATGCCGCTGCCGTTGTCGCTGATCGTCACGCTCGCCTGGCCAGCGGCCTGGTGAGCGTGCACGCGGATCTCGCCGCCTTCCGGCGTGTACTTCCCGGCGTTCACCAGCAGGTTGGTGAACAGCTGCCGCAGGCGGTGGGCGTCGCCATCGACCGAGCCGGTCAGCTCGCCGATGTCGACCTGCAGCGAGTGCCGGCGCTGCTCCAGCATCGGCAGCACCATCTCCACCGCTTCCAGCAGGGCCTGGCGCAGCTCGAAGACGCTGCGCTCCAGGTCGACCCGGTCGCGCGTGATGCGCGTGATGTCCAGCAGGTCGTCCACCAGCCGGGACAGGTGGTGCACCTGCCTGCCGATCAGCGAGATTTCGTCTTCCAGGTGGGCCGCACCCTTGCGGCGGATCAATCCCAGCGCGGTGACGATGGGCGCGAGCGGGTTGCGCAGTTCGTGTCCGAGCAGTGCCAGGAATTCGTCCTTGGCGCGCAGCGCCTCGCTCCGCTCCGCCTCGCTGTACGCCGTCTGCAGTCCGCTGACGGCCAGCGACACCGCCGCGCGCATGAACGCCACGTTGTTGATGGTGGGAAACCCGGGCGCCTGGGACGCCAGCCAGATGCGTTCGTCGCGCGCGCCGGCACCCATGAAGAAGCGCAAGACCCGGAGCTCGCCGATGGGCGATGGCACGGCCACGCCGCGATCCGAATACAGCGGGATCGATCGGCAGGTATGCGCGAAGGCGAGCCATTCGGGAGTGAACTGCTCCGTCCATGGACCGGCGCCGAGCCGGATCAGGGCCACCGGCGTGCCCCTGCTGCGCAAGCGGACCTCGGCGATCGCGACGCGCACCGGCACGATGCGCGAAATCGCACCGGCCATCAGGTCGATGATGCTGCGCGGGTCCTTGCCTGCCCAGAGCGCCGGCAGCGCCAGCAGGCCCATCAGGTCTCTCAGTGCGCCCCGGTCGTCCTCGGGGCGCTCGTTGGTACTGCTAGCCACCGTGCCGGCCAACGCGCGGCGAGCGCGTCAAGCCGCGATCTCGGCGCGGCCCCGGAGTTCCTCCAGCATTTCCCTGGCCGGCGTGTAGAACGGGTTCTCATGCACCACGCCGCCAATGAGCGTGAGCGGATGCGTGCGCAGGAGGTCCATCATCACCGCGGCGGAGAGCTTGGCGATGTCGTACACGCACACGGCGGGCTGGCGATTGCGGGCGAGCACCTCGTTGACTTGCGCCTCGTACTCGATCACCTTGTCGGCGCCGGGCACGGCGTCGAGCGTCCAGTCCATGTTGCCCATGATGCGCAGGCGCTTGTAGCCGGCATCGCGGCCGGTCCCGGTGAGATGGTCGACCACGCCGAGCATGCGGTCCTTGTCGAACACGCCGTCGGCATCGAGGTAGGCGTCCCGCCAGTTGAGGATTTCCAGTTGGCCGCACGCCTCGCAATGCGGCGTGTCGATGCCGGCGTCGCTCAGCCTGGAGCGGTGCTGCGCGGCAAATTCCGGATCGACGATGTGCAGGTTCTTCTCGCCCTGGTCGACCGCCTCCTTGAAGAACGGGCCGAGCACGTCGTACTCCTCTTCCTTGCTGTTGAAGAACGCGCAGATGTGGAAGTATTCGAGCTGGGAGCCCGCAATGGAAAGATTCATGTTGGCTCCGTGACGCGACCGTTCCAACGTACACGGATCGGCCTGACGTGGCTGTAGGCGCGATCCGACAGCGGGCCAGCCGTCGCGCTCGCCGCGGGCGAAAAACAAAGCTGCTGTTGCGGCTTGCCGCGCGCCATGCGAAGGCCGCACGCGTGGGAAAATCCGCGCATGACCCCCCAGGCGCAGCGCCTCCTCCAGCTCTCGCTGCCGAACTTGCGCGACTACGCGATCGTGCTGTTCGACCCGACCGGTCACATCGTCGCGTGGCTCGCAGGCGCCGAACAGATCTTCGGCTACCGCGAGGAGGAGATCGTGGGATGCCACTCCGCCACGCTGTTCGTTCCCGAGGACGTGGAACTCGGTCTGGACCGCTACGAACTCGACCTGGCGCGCCAGAACAGTTATTCGGAAGACGACCGCTGGCACCTGCGCGCCGACGGCACCCGCATCTGGGTCACCGGCACCGTCACGGCGGTGCGCGAGGAGTCCGGCGAGCTGTGCGGCTTTCTCAAGATCATGCGGGACCGGACCGACCTGCGCATGCGTTCCGAGAACCGCAGCAACCAGCTCAGCGCCGTCGAAGCGGCCATGGAACGCACCCGCCGCTTCCTGCAGACGCTGGGGCACGAGCTGCGCAATCCGCTGGCACCGATCAGGAATTGCACGACGATCCTGATGCGCGCCAGCGACGATCCGCGCATCCACAAGGTCGCCCAGACGATAGTCAACCAGGTCAGCGTGCTGGAGCGCATTGCCAGCGACCTGATGGACGTCTCGCGCCTGCAGCACAGGAAGCTGGAGCTCAGGCTGTCCGAGTTCGACGTGCGCGCCTTGCTCGAGGAGGAGGTGGCTGGCCAGGCAGCCCGCGCCACCGCAAAGGGCCTGCAACTCGAATGCCTGCTTCCGGATCAACCGCTGCCGGTGCTGGCCGACCCGGATCGCATCCGGCAGGCGGTTTCCAACCTGCTGACCAACGCCATCAAGTACACCCCGGAGGGCGGCTCCATCTGGGTCAAGGCGACGCAGGAGGCCGACGACATCCTGCTGCGCGTGCAGGACACCGGGATCGGTATCGCACCCGAGATCCTGCCGCGGATCTTCGAGCTCTTCACGCAGGAGCCGCGCGCCAGCGACCTCGTTCCAGGCGGCCTGGGCGTCGGCCTGGCCATCGTGAACCAGATCGCGGAATTGCACGGCGGTGTCGCCCAGGCGCGCAGCGGCGGCAGTGGCAAGGGATCCGAGTTCATGCTGCGGATCCCGCGCTGGGGACCGGGTCACTCCGAAGCACGGGCGACCGCCGTGCCGAGGTAAAGGCGTGGCATGTCATCCTTGGGCCGCATCTCTTGCGAGACTGCCGCAGTGGACCACGGCAGGCGTGCTACCGAGCGCAATCTCCAGCTGGAGGGACTGCGGGCGATCGCGATCCTCGCGGTCGTTGCCTATCACGCGCGGGTGCCTGGTTTCACCGGCGGGTTCGTGGGCGTGGACGTGTTCTTCGTCCTCAGCGGTTACCTGATTACCGGGCAGGTCGCGCGGCAATGCGACGCGGGCACGTTCGACCTCATGCGGTTCTGGACCCGACGGCTCGCGCGGCTGGCGCCGGCCGGCATCATGATCGTGCTGGCCACGGCAGTCATAGGCGCGGCCATCCTGCCGCCGGATCGCGTCGGCCAACTCACCGCCGGGGTCTGGCCTGCGCTCACCTACACGGCCAACCTGCACTTCACCGGCCAGGCTGCCGACTATCACGCCGGCATGGCAAGCCTCAATCCGCTGCTGCACATGTGGAGCCTTGCGGTCGAGGGGCAGTTCTACCTGCTCTGGCCGGTCCTCATCCTGGTCGTGCCAGCCCGCATGCGGCTCGCCGTGGTGATCGTGCTGGCGGCGCTTTCGCTGGCGCTGTCGGTGTTCATGACGCCGGTCTTCGTGCCCTTTGCGTATTACGGCTTGCCCACCCGGCTGTGGGAGCTGGCGGCAGGCGGGATTCTCGCGCTGCTCGGCATCCGCCTGCCCGGGCCGGCCGCCCTTGCCGGCCTCGCGATGATCGCCGCAGCGGTGACGGTGTTCGGTCCCTCGACGCCGTTCCCGGGCTACGCGGCACTGCAGCCGGTGGCAGGTGCGGCGCTGGCCATCGCGGGCGTGCTGCCGCTGCTGGGCCATCCGCTGCTCGTGTGGATCGGTACGCGCTCTTACGCGTGGTATCTCTGGCACTGGCCAGCGATCATCTTCGCGGAGCTGCTGGTGCCGGGTACGGGCCCCGCTGCTGCCGTGATTGCGCTGGGGTTGGCAGCCGTGACCTACCGGCTCATTGAAAATCCGTTCCGGGAGTGGGGAAGGCAATGGGCCGTAACGTGATTGCGGGACTCGCCGCGACTTGCGCCCTGGTCGCGCTCGGACAAGCCTATGTCGCGAGCATTCCGCTGCTGACCGTCAGGGCACAGGCCGCCACATCGCCGCCACCGACCGGGCGGGCCGCGACACCAGGCGAGACGCTTTCGCGGCCGGTTGCCATCGATATCGTCAAGGGCGCGGACGGCTGGCTCTTTCCGGGCTGGGACTACCTCGTCGACGAACGCCAGAACCAGACCGCGCAGGCGGTGCTGCAAGCCGTGAAGATGGCCGGCGAAGCGAAAGCACGTGGCTCGCGCGTGATCCTGCTGCTGGTGCCCGACAAGGCGCGCGTGCACGTGGATCTGCTGCCTGCCGATCGCGCGGCCTGGACGCGCCATCATTCGGCTGGATTCGAGCAGCTGGCGGAAACGCTGCGCGCCAAAGGCCTGGAGGTGGAAACCGCCTGGCCTGCGTTCTCTCCGCGCGATGCGCACTGGACCGGCGAAAGCGGAGAAGCGGTCGCGCGCCAGCTGGCCGCGAAGCTGGCCGATGTGGCCAGGCCGAACGGCCCCGCGCTGCCGGTGCCGCGCTGGATCGACGAGAAGCGCTACGGCGATCTGGCAAACCTGGCCCGTTCGCGCGGCGACCTGAGCCTTCCCGAGGACGTGTTCAAGCGTCGCGACTATGTCGCGCCCATAGCGGGTGAACCGGTGATCGAGGTCGTGGGCAACAGCTTCATCGACACCTACTACGGCCTGCCGCAAGAACTTTCCCGGCAACTCCACATCCCGGTGACCCGCCGTGTGCGCCAGTCAGCCCCCGGGCCGTGGCAAGCCATGCGCGACTACATCACGGCCGGGAAGAACCGGCCGGTCATCGTCTGGCAACTTCAGGAGACCAGCTTCTCGAACTTCGGCCCCGACGCCTTGCAACCGTGATGCGATCCCAGGCAGTCTCTCAAAGGCTGATGCCCCCTTCGCCGGCTAGCCTTGTGGAAGCGTCACTGTCCGGATGTCCGCGACATCCGCGATGATTTGCCGCTGCGGCAGGTAGTGCAGCAGCAGATCCGTCTCTTTCTTCACCACGCGGTAGCACTCGCAACTCAGGGATTCGAGCTGCGGCCGGTCCAGAACCTGGATCATTCCCCGCTCGTAAGAGATCACCCCCAGCTGCTCCAGCCTTGACGCCGCGATGGTCACGCCGGAACGGCGAACGCCGAGCATGTTGCTGATGAATTCCTGGGTCATGGTCAGCCTGTTGTGCGACAGGCGATCCATTGAAAGCAGCAGCCATCGGCACAGCTGCTGGTGGATGGTGTGGTGTCGGTTGCATACGGCGGTCTGCGCCACCTGGGTGATCAGTGCTTGCGTATAGCGCAGCATCAGCAGCAGCAACTCCCCGTGCCGGT
Source organism: Ramlibacter sp. (assembly GCF_028291745.1). GTDB lineage: Bacteria > Pseudomonadota > Gammaproteobacteria > Burkholderiales > Burkholderiaceae_C > Ramlibacter. The sequence goes on from NZ_JAQGNQ010000141.1 coordinate 13,059, forward strand.
CGAACTCTTCTTTCACGCGTGACCTGGGCAAGCGGTAGGCGTGACCGGCGCTTTGCACGACTGACTGGCTGTGCGTGCTCTCCCCACCCATGTACAAGGTGATGCCGAGCAATCCTTCGTTGCCCACCACCGAGATCGCCGTGGAGGTGCCGTTCTCCATCAGGTACTGCATCGAGATGATCGACTCGGTCGGGAAGTAAACGTGCTGCATGGGGCGCCCTGCTTCGTACATCAGCGCGCGCAACGGCAACTCGGTCAGTTCGAGGTGCGGAAAGAGACGCCCCTGAACGTCAGGCGACAAGGCGGCGAGCAGATGGTTCTGCGTCGGGCTTGGAGCCGATCCAGCATCCTGGGATCGTTCGGTGCGAGAACGTGTTTGCGCCATGTCTCGGCAGTCTAGACCGACGTCACTCGGCCAGGGGCCGGGCGACGGACGACCTGCTTCGCGTCCTACAGCGGCGTCAGCCGAGCGCTCAAGCTCTCCCCAAATCCGCGCTTTTGCCCGAGACCGTACAGACCCGCCCGATCCTGCATGCACAAAATCCGGCCGATCTGGAGCAACACCATGTCGGTTTGCCAGTTTCCCACTGCCGATACCACAGCTTTCCGGCTCGCGGCGCTGCTGGAGGAGTACGAACAGCACGTCGAAGAGCTGACGTCCACATGGCTGGACGCGGCTCTCTACGCGCGCGTCAGCCGTGAGATAGGGGAAATGCGTCTGCTCTGCGCGGCCCTTCCGCTCCTGTCCGTTCCGTGGGTGCACCTGCTGATTTCGCATGCGGAGCTTGTGCACTGCCTGTGGACATGCCCACCCGACGGGGAAGAATCGCATCCGGCCGAACGCTGCAAGGCGCACCATCTGGTCGCCATTCAAGCCCTGCGCCAGAAATGCCTGTGCCACTTCACCCGGATCGAGCGCGTCCCCTGAGCGGCGTGAACGAAGGACCTCAACAGCGTTTGGGATAATGCGGGCAAGCCCCTCCATTACCGTCCGAACACGATGCCGACGACCATCCAAGCAGCCGACCTGATCGAATCCGTCGCTGCCGCGCTGCAGTTCATTTCCTACTACCACCCCGCCGACTTCATCGCCCACCTCGCCCGCGCGTACGAGCGCGAGCAGGGCCCGGCGGCGAAGGATGCGATTGCGCAGATCCTCACCAACAGCAAGATGAGCGCGCTGGGCCACCGGCCGATCTGCCAGGACACGGGCATCGTCAACGTGTTCCTCAAGATCGGGATGGACGTGCGGCTCGAAGGCTTCGGCGGCAGCCTGGAGGACGCGGTGAACGAAGGCGTGCGCCGCGGCTACCTGCATCCGGAGAACACCCTGCGCGCCTCGCTGGTGGCCGACCCGCACTTCGAGCGCAGGAACACGAAGGACAACACGCCCGCGGTCGTGAACCTGCAACTCGTTCAGGGCAACAAGATCGGCGTGACGGTCGCGGCCAAGGGCGGCGGCAGCGAGAACAAGAGCAAGTTGGCCATGCTCAATCCGAGCGACTCCATCGTCGACTGGGTGCTCAAGACCGTGCCCACCATGGGCGCCGGCTGGTGCCCGCCCGGCATGCTGGGCATCGGCATCGGCGGCACCGCCGAAAAGGCGGTGCTGCTGGCCAAGGAAGCGCTGATGGAGGACATCGACATGTACGAGCTGCAGGCGAAGTCCGCCCGCGGCGAGAAGTTGTCCAAGCTCGAAGAGATGCGGCTGGAGCTGTACGAGAAGGTCAATGCGCTGGGCATAGGCGCGCAGGGCCTGGGCGGCCTGACGACGGTGCTGGACGTCAAGATCAACATGGTCGCCTGTCACGCCGCCGGCAAGCCGGTGGCGATGATCCCCAACTGCGCGGCCACGCGTCACGCGCACTTCGAACTCGATGGCTCGGGCCCCGCGTACATCGATCCGCCCAGCCTCGACCTGTGGCCGAAGATCGACTGGGCGCCCGACACGCAAAAGAGCAAGCGCGTCGACCTGAACACGCTGACGAAGGAAGAGATCGCCACCTGGAAGGCCGGCCAGACGCTGCTGTTGAACGGCAGGATGCTCACCGGCCGCGACGCGGCGCACCAGCGCATCCAGGACATGCTGGCGCGCGGCGAGCCGCTGCCCGTCGACTTCGCCAATCGCGTCATCTACTACGTCGGCCCGGTCGATCCGGTGGGCGACGAGGTCGTCGGCCCCGCGGGCCCGACCACTTCGACGCGCATGGACAAGTTCACCGACACGATGCTGGGGCAGACCGGCCTGATCGGCATGATCGGCAAGTCCGAGCGCGGCCCCGAGACGATAGCGTCCATCCGCAAGCACAAGGCGGCCTACCTGATGGCCGTGGGCGGTGCGGCGTACCTGGTCTCCAAGGCGATCAAGAAGTCGCGCGTGCTGGGCTTCGAAGACCTGGGCATGGAAGCGATCTACGAGTTCGACGTGGTCGACATGCCGGTGACCGTGGCCGTCGATGCCAACGGCACGAGCGTGCACACCACCGGCCCCGCGGACTGGTCGAAGAAGATCGCCACCGGCGAGTTCAAGAAGATCCCCGTCGCCGCCGCCTGAAGTCGCGCCTGCTGCCGAGCGACACGGCCTACCGGGAAGCTGTCTGGCGCGCGCGCCTGAACTTGTCCGGCCTGCCGCCGCTACCGTCCCGCTACAGTCGGACCATGGACCGTGAGAGACCCATCGGTGTGTTCGACAGCGGCGTCGGCGGGCTCAGCATCCTGCGCGCCCTGCGAGCCGAGCTTCCGCAGGAGAACTTCGTCTATTTCTCGGACGCCGGGCATGCGCCCTATGGCGAGAAACGCGAGGACTTCGTCACCGGCCGCTCGCTTGCGATCGCCGTCGACCTGCTGGAGCAGCACCGCATCAAGGCGCTGGTGATCGCGTGCAACACGGCCACCGCAGCGGCGGTGCATCTGCTGCGCGCCCGGCATACGCATCTGCCCGTGATCGGGGTCGAGCCCGCGCTCAAGCCCGCCGCGGCCTTGACCCGCACCGGCCACGTCGCCGTGCTGGCCACCCGCGGCACGCTGTCCTCCGGCAAGTTCGATGCGCTGCTGGCCTCCCTGCGTGGGCAGGCCGACTTCGTGCTGGTCCCCTGCGACGGCCTGGCCGCCGCGATCGAGGACGACGACACGGCCCGCATCCGCGACCTCTGCGAGCGCTACACGGCAGGCATAGGCCGCTTCGGCAACGGGCCGGACGAGATCGATACGCTGGTCCTGGGCTGCACCCACTACCCGTTCGCTGGCGACGTGTTCCGCGACCTGCTCGGTCCGCAGGTCCAGCTGGTTGAGACCGGCGCGCCGGTGGCGCGGCACACGCGCCGCCTGCTGCAGGCGCAGGACCTGCTGAACCCGCAGGGCAGCGCCCACGTGCAATGGCAGACCAGCGGCTCGGCGCAGGCGCTGCACGCCGCTGCGGCGCGTTGGCTGGGGCTGGGGGGCGGCCGCAGCATGGATCCCGGATCACGCCCGGGATGACCTGGCCGGCGGCGCGTTCAGTGCAAATGCCGCGGCCGCCGGCCGCCGCCATGGCTGCCGCCGCCGCCGCCGCCGCTGCCGCGCGGCGGCTTGCCGAGTTCGAGCGAGCTCACCAGCGCATCGAAGCGCTGGGAGAAGAGCTTGTCGATCTCCGTCACCACGCCATCGAGTTCGGAGGCGTCGAAGTGGCGTTCCATCAGGTTCACCACGTCCTGCACCAGCAGATCGCGCTGCACCTGCATGATCGCGGCCGGCGTGGGACCCACGAACAGCATCAGGAAGTCGTCGCGCGATTCGTCTTCCGGCGGCGCCTCTTCCTCGTCGAACTGCGCGTCGTAGTAGGTCACCTCGATCGCGGCGCCCTCCTCGGCGAGGTCGTTGAGGGACATGCACATCTCGTCGAGTTGCTGGCGGAAGTCGAGGTCGCCGGCGACCGTCCAGCACATCGAGAGCATGCGCTCCTGCGCATCGAACTTGATGCCCGGCTCTTCCTCGTAGGCGCTTTCGGCGCCGTCGGCCAGCGACTTGGCGCCGGCATAGGTCCACAGCGGCTTCAGCGCTTCCTGCAACTGCGCATAGGTGACCCCGGTGCGTAGCGGCACGTCGCCGTGCACGTGGATTTCAAAGGGGGCGTCGTATTGGGACATGGTGCTCTCGGGCCCAAGTGTAGCGCCCCGGCCCACCCGATGAGGCAACCGGGCCGCAGGCGCGCCTTACGCCGGCAACATGAACCCCGCCAGGAAATCCGCCAGCGCCCGATGCGCGGAAAGCGGCAGCACGTGCGCGACGTACTGGTCCGGCCGCACCACGACCAGGGCGCCCTGGCCGCGATTCACGCCGCGCAGGTCGAAGATGTCGCTCCTGGCGTCCACGGAAAACACCTTCTCGTAGTCGCGCAGGCCATGGCGGCCCTTGCGCGGCAGCAGCAGGGCAGGCATCGACTCGATGGCCAGCGCGCGATGCGGCTGCTGGAAGATGGCGCGCAGGTCGAAGACCGCGTCGACATCCTGCCCGGCACGCGTGTACTTGCGCACCGGTGAATCGGGCGATTCCTCCAGGAAGCGGCACAGGGCGCGCACGCCGCCGCTGGCATCGGCGTAGTCGTTCGCGCCGGCAAACGCATACAGGCGCCAGCGGCCATCGGCCTTGCCGACATGCCCCAGGTGCACGGGCTTCGCATCCGTGATGCGCACCACGGGTGCCGAATGGAAGCGCGTGCCGATGACGAAGCCGCTGGCCAGCTTCTGGTGCGCCGCTTCGCCGGTGATGACCGAGGGACGGTACTGCGTGCCCAGCCCCGCCGTGAAGCGGCCGTGCCGCTCGAAGTACTTCTGGAACTCGCGCGGATCCACGCCCTCCGCATCGCCACCGCCCACCTGCTTGGCGCGGTCGCTGAACATCTTGGCCCACTCGCGGTCGAAGTCGATCAGCTGCTGGGCCACCGCCTGGCGCTCGCCCGAATAGGTGTGCAGCAACTGCGGGGCGCACTGCCCGCGCAGCACCGCCGCCAGCTTCCATCCGAGGTTGAAGGTGTCCTGCATCGAGAAGTTCATGCCCTGCCCCGCCTTGGGGCTGTGGGTATGGCAGGCATCGCCGGCGATGAACACGCGCGGCAGGTCGGCTGCCCGGGCGGGCACCTCGTCGTATTTGTCGCAAATGCGTTGGCCGATCTCGTAGACCGACCACCACGGCACCTCCTTCACCTCGAGCGTGTAAGGGTGCAGGATGCGCTGCGCCGCGGCGATCAGGTGCTCCAGGGTGATGCCGCGGTTGGCAACCCGTTCCTCGTCGCCCAGCTTGTCCATCTCCACGTACAGGCGCACCAGGTAGCCGCCTTCGCGCGGGATCACCAGCAGGTTGCCGGCGGCCGACTGCACCGCCGCCTTGTAGCGGATGTCGGGGAAGTCGGTGACGGCCAGCAAGTCCATCACGCCCCAGGCCTGGTTGGCCGAGTCGCCCACCAGCTGGCGGCCGATGGACTTGCGCACTGCGCTGCGCGCGCCGTCGCAGCCGACCACGTAGCGCGCCCGCACCATCTCCTGCGCGCCCGCATGCGCTGCATCCGTGCGCTCCAGCCGCACGGTCACGGGGTAGTCACCACCGCGCTCCACGGACAGGTCGACGAAGCGGCGGGCATAGTGCGGCTCGAGCCGGCTTGGCCCGTTGCGCATGAGGTCGAGATAGAAGTCGTGCACGCGGGCCTGGTTGAGCACCACGTGCGGAAATTCCGAGAGGCCGTCTTCGGTGTCCTGCACGCGGCCATGGCGCACGATGCGCTGCGGCTCCTTCTCGTCGGGTTTCCAGAAGGTCACCTCGTTGATCCAGCAGGCCTCCTTCAGCACGCGCTCGCTGAATTCGAAGGCCTCGAACATCTCCATGGTGCGGCAGGCGATGCCATCGGCCTGCCCGAGCTGCAGGGGGCCGTCCTTCTGCTCCACGATGCAGGTGCGGATGTCGGGAAAGGCGGCCAGCTGCGCGGCCAGCGTCAGGCCGGCGGGGCCGCTGCCGACGATCAGCACGTCGACTTGCGCCGGCACGGCGTCGGTGTGCGGGATGGCCGATCCAGCCGCATCGACCAGGTGGGGATCTCCGGGCTTGAAGCCGTTCAGGTGGAATTGCATCGCCGTTCTCCTCGCACTCCGCCGGTGCGGACTTTCAGTTTAAGCATTCCCCTCATTTTTCTGTTGCGTCCACCCGGCTGCTGCTGGACAATGCGGCTCGCGCACTCTTAAGTGAGGCTGACGAACCCAGGGTCGTCAGGAAGACGGAATGAGCAGTGGCAAACGCCCGCCGTTCCTGGTGCTATCGGGAGAAGGGTCCATGAGTTCCAGATTTCAAGGCTTCGGCGCCACCGTGGCGGGCGGGCTGCAGGAAGAAGGCGGCAAGCTCTCGCGTGGCGTGCTGGTCGTCGGCGTCGTATTCCTGATCGGCGCACTGGTGGCGATCGTGGCCGCCTGCCTGTCGCTGCTGTAGTCGCCGACTCGCGCTGCGAGTGAGCGCGCGGGAGCAGACGCGCCCGCCTCAGAACGTCGCGCGGACGCTCCACTTGCGGGCAAGCCGCTTCAAGGCCCGCACGGCAAGCAGATGGCTGTGGTCGCTGTGCTGCAGTTGCCGCGGCGAATACGTCTGGCGGATCACGCGGCCGTTTTCATCCATCCAGGAGCAGAGAAGCAGGTCACCGACCGCTCCCTGGATGGTCATCACGGGACCGCCCGTCTGCAGCCTCACTGCGTCTCCATCGCTGAAATTCATGTACTGCACTCCCGGAGCTGGGGGGATCGCGGTCGGCGAGCGCGCAGACCGCACGGCTGGCTGCGCTCGCCTCCGAGTTGCAGCACACACCGGATGATAATCGCAGCCGAGATGGAGCGGGGCCGCCGGGCGCATGGTTCGCTGGCCGGTGGTGCCTCGAGCCGGAATCGAACCGGCACGCCTTTTTAAGGGGCGGCGGATTTTAAGTCCGCTGTGTCTACCGATTTCACCATCGAGGCGGCGACGGCCACTGTACGGCACGCGACGGCAGGACGCAGGCGCGCCGGAAACGAAAAAGGGAAGCATGGCGCTTCCCTTTGGTCTGGAGCGGGAAACGAGACTCGAACTCGCGACCTCAACCTTGGCAAGGTTGCGCTCTACCAACTGAGCTATTCCCGCATGGACTCTGGAGGCGCGAAGCGGAGTCGAACCGCTCTAGACGGATTTGCAATCCGTTGCATAACCGATTTGCTATCGCGCCATCTCGCACAGAGAGAAAAAGGGAAGCGCATGCTTCCCTTTTTCGACGTGTCTGGAGCGGGAAACGAGACTCGAACTCGCGACCTCAACCTTGGCAAGGTTGCGCTCTACCAACTGAGCTATTCCCGCGTCGAAGCCGTAAGTATAGCGGAGATTTTGGCCGCTTCTGACACGGGGCTGAAACGCGCGCTGACCAGGCGCCTTCGGTGATCGAAGAGTTTTGAACGCAGAAGGCGCAGAAGACTGGCAGAAGACGCAGAAGACGCAGAAGACTCCTTCGTTGGATGTCCTTCTGCCTGTTCTGCGCCTCATCTGCGCCTTCCGCGTTCAAGGAGGCCCCACGACCCCCTGACGCTCACTGCAAGCCTCAGTGCTTCACCGCCACGGGGGTTGCGCCTTCGGCCACCGGCGGAGTAGCGGCAGGCACGTCGTCGACCAGTGGCTCGGGCTCGCGCTCGAGCGCCACGGCCAGCACCTGGTCGATCCACTTGACCGGCACGATCTCGAGATCGTTCTTCACGTTCTCGGGAATGTCCTGCAGGTCCTTCGTGTTCTCCTCCGGGATCAGCACCGTCTTGATGCCGCCACGCAGGGCCGCGAGCAGCTTTTCCTTCAGGCCGCCGATCGCGGTGACTTCGCCTCGCAGCGTGATCTCGCCGGTCATCGCGACGTCGGCCCGCACCGGGATACCCGTGAGCGCCGACACGATGGCCGTCGTCATCGCCGCGCCCGCGGAAGGACCGTCCTTGGGCGTCGCGCCATCGGGCACGTGCACGTGGATGTCCTTCTTCTCGAACACTTCGTCGGTGATGCCCAGGCGGCGGGCGCGGCTGCGCACCACCGTGCGGGCAGCTTCGACCGATTCCTTCATCACGTCGCCCAGCGAACCCGTGCGCAGCACCTGGCCCTTGCCGGGCATCAGCGCGGCCTCGATCGTCAGCAAATCGCCGCCGACTTCGGTCCACGCCAGGCCGACCACCTGGCCGACCTGGTTCTGCGCCTCGGCCCGCCCATAGGTGAACTTGCGCACGCCGAGGAAGTCGTTGAGGTTGTCCGCCGTGACCCTCACCTGCGGCGTCAGCTTCTTCAGCTGCAGGCCCTTGACCACCTTGCGGCAGATCTTGGACAGATCGCGCTCGAGCGAACGCACGCCCGCTTCACGCGTGTAGTAGCGCACGATGTCGCGCACTGCATCCACGGTGACCTCGAGCTCTTCGTCCTTCACGCCGTTGTTCTTCATCTGCTTGGGCAGCAGGTAGCGCATGGCGATGTTGGTCTTCTCGTCCTCGGTGTAGCCCGAGAGGCGGATGACTTCCATCCGGTCCAGCAGCGCCGGCGGGATGTTCATCGAGTTCGAGGTCGCGACGAACATCACGTCGGACAGGTCGAAGTCGACTTCGACGTAGTGGTCACTGAAGGTGTGGTTCTGCTCGGGATCCAGCACTTCGAGGAGTGCCGAGGCCGGATCGCCGCGGAAGTCCTGTCCGAGCTTGTCGATCTCGTCCAGCAGGAACAGCGGATTGCGGGTGCCCACCTTCGACAGCGACTGCAGCACCTTGCCCGGCATCGCGCCGATGTAGGTGCGGCGGTGGCCGCGGATCTCCGCCTCGTCGCGCATGCCGCCCAGGGCCTGGCGCACGTACTTGCGGCCGGTCGCCTTCGCGATCGACTGCCCGAGCGAGGTCTTGCCGACGCCCGGAGGGCCGACCAGGCACAGGATCGGCGCCTTGACCTTGTCGACGCGCTGCTGCACCGCGAGGTATTCGAGGATGCGGTCCTTGACCTTCTCGAGGCCCCAGTGGTCCTCGTTCAGCACGTCTTCGGCGTACTGCAGGTCGTGCTTGATCTTGGTCCGCTTGGCCCAGGGCAGCCCGGTGAGCACGTCGATGTAGTTGCGCACCACCGTCGCCTCGGCCGACATCGGCGACATCAGCTTGAGCTTCTTGAGCTCCGCGTCGGCCTTCTTCTTGGCGTCCTTGGGCATCTTGGCGAGCTTGATCTTCTTCTCGATCTCCTCGATGTCGGCGCCTTCTTCGCCCTCGCCCAGTTCCTTCTGGATCGCCTTGACCTGTTCGTTCAGGTAGAAGTCGCGCTGGTTCTTCTCCATCTGCCGCTTCACGCGGCCGCGGATGCGCTTGTCGACGTTGAGGATCTCGACCTCGCGTTCGATCTGCTCGAACAGGTTCTCCAGGCGTTCCTTCACCTCGGACAGATCGAGCACCACCTGCTTGTTATCGAGCTTCAGGGGCAGGTGCGCGGCGATGGTGTCGGCCAGGCGGCCCGGATCGTCGATCGAGGCGATCGAGGTCAGGATCTCGGGCGGGATCTTCTTGTTCAGTTTGACGTACTGGTCGAACTGCTGGAGCACGGCACGGCGCAGCGCCTCGATCTCCGCCGACTTGCCTTCGGCTTCGCCCGACTCCACCGGCACCACGGTGGCGGTGAAGTGCGCATTGCCGTCGGTGATCTTGGCGACGCGGGCACGTTGCTGCCCCTCGACCAGCACCTTCACCGTGCCATCGGGGAGCTTGAGCATCTGCAGGATCGTGGAGATGCAGCCGACTTCGAACATGTCGGAGACTGAGGGTTCGTCCTTGGCGGCGGCCTTTTGCGCCACCAGCATGATGCGGCGCTCGGCTTCCATCGCGGCTTCCAGTGCCTTGATGCTCTTGGGCCGGCCGACGAACAGGGGGATGACCATGTGGGGGAACACCACCACGTCCCGCAGTGGGAGGAGCGGCAGGTCCATCGGGTCAGAGGGCAAAGGAGTATGTCCGGACATGGTGATCCTCGTAGTAACCAGCCATAGATGGCTGGCATGCAGGCATTTTCAACCCGGCCGCATGGGCGCGGGGTCGGACTGGGGTGAATGGCCCCAAAAAAGATGATGAAAGACCGAGCGGCGCCCATTGGGCGCCGCTCCGGATGACGAATGACCTCGCTGCGCTCGATGACAAATGACCGTGAGGACCCGGGGTCATTTGTGATTCGTCATGCCGGCAGCGCCGGCGTCATGCGCAGCGAAGCCAGCCTCATGCCTTCTTCGCCGCTTCGCGGTACACCAGCAGGGGCGGCTTGCTTTCCTCGATGGTGGTCTCGTCGACCACCACCTTCTCGACGTTGCTGATGTTCGGCAGTTCGAACATCGTGTCGATCAGCGACTGCTCCAGGATGGAGCGCAGGCCGCGCGCGCCGGTCTTGCGGTTCAAGGCCTTGCGGGCAATGGCCTTCAGGGCGCTCGGGCGCACCTCGAGCTCGACGCCTTCCATGGCCAGCAGCTTGCTGTACTGCTTGACCATCGCGTTCTTCGGCTCGGTAAGGATTTGCACCAATGCATCTTCGCTCAGCTCGGCGAGCGTGGCGACCACCGGCAGGCGGCCGACCAGTTCGGGGATCAGTCCGAACTTGATCAGGTCCTCCGGCTCGACCTCGCGGAACATGTCGGAGAGCGTGCGCTCCTTCTTGCTGCGCACGCGCGCCGAGAAGCCGATGCCCGAAGCCTCGGTGCGCTGCTCGATCACCTTCTCCAGGCCCGAGAACGCGCCGCCGCAGATGAACAGGATGTTGGTCGTGTCGATCTGCAGGAAGTCCTGGTTCGGATGCTTGCGGCCGCCCTGCGGCGGCACGCTGGCCATCGTGCCCTCGACCAGTTTCAGCAGCGCCTGCTGCACGCCCTCGCCCGAGACGTCGCGCGTGATCGAGGGGTTGTCGGACTTGCGCGAAATCTTGTCGATCTCGTCGATGTACACGATGCCCCGCTGCGCCCGCTCGACTTCGTAGTTGCAGTTCTGCAGCAGCTTCTGGATGATGTTCTCGACGTCCTCGCCGACATAGCCGGCT
>NZ_JAQGNQ010000022.1 GCF_028291745.1 Ramlibacter sp.
CGAGATCGAGCCGATGCGAAACGAACCGGTGAGCCCGGCCGGATCGGCATCGCCGGCAAGCAGGCCTGTTTCGCCCACGATGCGCCGGGCCCGCGGCAGGAGCGCGCGGCAGGCGATGGTGGGCACGACGGCGTGTCCGGCGCGCGAGAGCAGTTCCACGCCAAGGCTGCGCTCCAGCGCCTGGATGCGCTGGCTGACGGCGGCGGAGGTGAGGCCTTCGGTGCGGGCGGCCGCGGCGATCGAGCCGCTTTCCACCACGGCGATCAGGCTTTTGAGGTAGCGCGTATCCAAAAGAATTCCTGTCGAAGCGCTTCAGAATTATATTCTTTCTCTTTTTGTTGCCGCGGCCTAGCATCGCCGGTCTCCACCGTATCCAGATTGCTTCGGAGGCCTCCATGCCCGCTCTTTTCCACTTCGCGTACCACGTGCTCGATCTCGACGACTCCCGCGCCTTCTACTGCGGCGCGCTCGGCTGCATCGAGGGCCGCAGCACCAGCACGTGGGTCGACATCGACTTCTTCGGCCACCAGCTCTCGCTGCATCTCGGCCAGCCCTTCGCCGTGACGAACACCGGCCGCGTGGCCGAACACTTCGTGCCGATGCCGCACCTGGGCGTGATCCTGCCGATGGACGAATGGAAGGCGCTCGCGGCGCGCCTGCAAGCGCGCGGCGACATCGCCTTCGACCTGGAGCCGCAGATCCGTTTTGCCGGCCAGCCCGGCGAACAGGCCACCATGTTCTTCCGCGACCCGAGTGGCAACCCGATCGAGGTGAAGGGCTTCAGCGAACTGACCGACGTCTACGCGCAATGAGCGAGCCCATCGCTTTCGTTCCGCGCGCCGGCTTCGAGCAGGCCGACGCCTGGCTGGGCGCGCTGCGCCAGGCGATGCCCGGCGAAACCATCGTACCCGTCGGCGCCATGGGCGAAGCGCAGCGCCGTGCCGTCAAGGTCGCCATCGTCGCGAATCCCGATCCGCAGGACCTCGGCGCACTGCCGGGCCTGTGCTGGATCCACAGCGTGTGGGCGGGCGTGGAGCGCTTGGTGGCCGACCTGGGTGAGACCGACCTGAAGATCGTCCGCCTGGTCGATCCGCAGCTCGCCACGACCATGGCCGAAGCCGTGCTGGCCTGGACGCTCTACCTGCACCGCGATATGCCGGCCTATGCCCGGCAGCAGCGCGACGCGCTGTGGCACCCGCTGCCCTACCGGCGCCCCGGCGCCCGTACGGTCGGCCTCCTGGGGCTCGGCGCGCTGGGCGAAGCGGCGGCGGCGGTGCTGCGGGCCGCAGGCTTCCAGGTCCGCGGCTGGAGCCGACAGCGCAAGGCGATCGAGGGTGTCGAATGTTTTGCAGGCGTGCAGGAGCTCGATCTCCTGCTGGAGCGCTCCGACATCCTCGTCTGCCTGCTTCCGCTGACGCCGCAGACCACCGGCGTGCTCGACGCCGCCCGGCTGGCCCGGCTGCCCCGAGGCGCGCAGCTGATCAATTTCGCGCGCGGTCCCATCGTGGTGGAAGCGGCACTGAAGGACGCTCTCGATGCCGGGCATTTGCGCCACGCCGTGCTGGACGTCTTCAAGCGCGAACCGCTGAGCGCCGACGCCTGGGAATGGCGGCATCCCGCCGTGACCGTGCTGCCGCACATCTCCGCCCCGACCGACCGCGAGACCGCCGCGCAGATCGTCGCCGGCAACATCCGCCGCTGGCGCGCAAGCGGCGTGCTGCCGCCAACGGTCGACGCCAGGACCGGGTACTAGACAGTCCTCCAGCAACGTGCTTGTGCTGGAGGGGACGTCTGCTTATTGCTGCGGCCGGGTTTGCGCCAGCTCGGGCCGGCGCCAGTGGAAATCGGTGCGCTGCTGGAAGCCCTCGGCGATGGCGATCAGCTGCGCATCGCGGCCCCCAGCCGCGGCGATCTGCACGCCGATCGGCAGACCAGCGCTGTCGAAGCCAGCCGGCACCGAAACGCCGCACATGTCCAGCAGGTTCTGGATGCGCGTGTAGCGCACCGGCGGAACGCCGTGGTCCACGGAGGCGACCGGCCGGGCGGTGGTCATGGTGGTCGGCGTCACGAGCGCGTCGCTGCGTGACAGCAGCGCGCTGAATTCCCGCTTCCACGCCTCGCGCTGCCGCATGGCGCGGACGTAGTCGACCGCCATCAGGCGCGAACCGGCGGCGATGCGGGGGCGCACCGAGCTGTCCATCGCGGCCGCGGCGTCGGCGGCGAGTTCGCCGTGTTCGACGGCGGCTTCGGTGAGCATGATGGCGCTGGTGGTCTGCGCAAACGTGTCCAGCGGCCGCGGCATCGCAACGACCGTCACGTGCGCACCGCCCTGCTCGAACACCTGCAGCGCGGACTCGTAGGCCGCCAGCACGTCGGGCGCAACGCCCTCCAGGTCGGGCGGACCGAGCCGCGCGAGCCGCAGGCCGGCGAAGGGCTGGGCGCCACTGGTGGCGGCTTGTGGCTGCAGCGAGCGGTCTTGCGCCAGCACAGCGTACAGCAGCGCCGCGTCCTGCGCCGCCCGGGCGAACACGCCGATGCTGTCCAGGGTGGTGCTCAGGGCCACCACGCCGGTGCTGTCGATGCGGCCCACCGTCGCCTTGAATCCGGTGATGCCGCAGAAGGCGGCGGGCACGCGCACCGAGCCGCCGGTGTCCGAGCCGATCGCCAGCGGCACCAGGCCGGCCGCGACCGCGACGGCCGACCCGCTGCTGGAGCCGCCCGGCGTGCGGTGCGTGGCGTGGTCCCAGGGGTTGCGCGGCGTGCCCATGTGTTCGTTGGTGCCCCACGCGCCGAGCGCGAACTGCACCATGTGGGTCTTGCCGACGATGATGGCGCCGGCGGCATGCAGCAGTTCCACGATGCGGGCGGAGCGCTGCGCGACTCGCTTGGCAAACAGCGGCGAGCCGTTGCTGGTCACCTTGCCGGCGATGTCCACCAGGTCCTTCACCGCGACCGGGATGCCATGCAGCGGGCCGAGCCGGTAGCCGGCGCGCATCATTCGATCGGCCGCTTCCGCCGCTGCGAGCGCCTCCCCTTCATAGACCTCGCTGAAGGCATGCAGGTAGGGGTCGTGCTCGCGGATGCGGGCCAGGCAGGCCGTCACGATGGCAACCGACGTGAGCTCGCCGCTGGCCAGCGCCCGCGACAACTCGGTCGCGCTGTCCAGGGAAATGTCGATGGCCGGCGGCAGGGGGGAGGAGGACATGGGCGATGGCTTCAAAGGAGGAGCTCCCAATTTATCGTTGCGCCTGACGGAAGAAAAACGAATTCTTCGACGGCTGGTTGATAGAATTTCTGGATCATGCGGTTTACCCTAAGACAGATCGAGGCGTTCTACTGGACGGCCAAGCTCGGCAGCATCCACGGGGCGGCGAAGCACCTGAATTTCAGCCAGCCCGCCGTGTCCTCGCGCATCAAGGAACTGGAAGGCGCGCTGAACCTGGAACTGTTCTCGCGCAAGAAGCAGCGCATCGAGCTCACCGCGGCGGGCCGCAACGCCCTCGCCCACGCCGAGCGCGTGTTGAACGCGGGCAAGCAGTTCGAGCAGCTTGGCGTCTCCGCCGCGCCAGTGGAAGGCGTGCTGCGCCTCGGTTCGGACGAGTCGACCGCGATGGTGGCGTTGACCGAGGCCCTGACCCGGCTCAAACAGCGCCACCCCCGGTTGATCGTCGAACTGATCATCGACGTCGGCACCGTGCTGACGGAGAAGCTGCGCAAGCGCGAGCTGGACATCGCGCTGCACACCAGTTCCGGCGCCGCATCGCACGTGATCGACGAACTGCTCGGGTGGGTGGAGTACCAGTGGGTTGCCTCGCGCGACATGGAGGTGCCGGAAGGCGTGTTCGTGCCGGCTGTCGCGGCCAGGCTGCCGATCGTGACCAACTCGCCGCCTTCGACGCTCAACGGCATCGTCCACAAGTGGCTGCACAGCGGCGGCCAGGATTTCGACGGCGTCAACTGCTGCAACTCGCTGTCGCTCATGCTGCGGCTGGTGCGGGCGCGCCACGCGGTCGCCGTGCTGCCGGTCGCGATCCTGCGCGAGCAACTCGCCGCCGGCGAGCTGCGGGTGCTGGCCGCGAAGCCGGAGCTTCCGCCCGCACCCTACTACGCCTCGTATCTGAAGGAGCAGTACGGGCCTGGCATCGAGGTGATCATCGAGATCGTGCGATCGGTCCTGCAGGATTCGCGCTTCTTCACCCGGGTGGCTGAACCGCCCGCCCGGGCGCCCTCCCCAGCCCACGTGCTCAAGGAGAAGAGCGCGGCCGGCCCCTGCTGAGGCGGTCCGCGCCGATGCGTGCTTACTGCGGCTGAATGTTGGCCGCTTTGATGATCTTGGCGTACACGACGGCATCGCTGCGGATCGCATCCGAATAGTCCCTCGGCGTGCCGCCGATCGGGTCGAGGCTGAGTTCGGTGAGCTGTTTGCCGACCTCGCCGGCCAGCACCTTTTGAATTTCAGCATTGAGTTGGTCGACGATCGCCTTGGGCGTGGCGGCCGGTGCCAGCATGCCGATCCAGGTCACCGACTCATAACCGCTGACGCCAGCCTCGCTCACGGTCGGAAGGTCGGGCAAGAGGCTGGAGCGTTTCGCGCTCGTGATCGCGAGTGCCTTGACCTTGCCCTGCTTGATGTAGGGCATGGCCGTCGGCGCGGTCTCGAACATTGCATCGATCTGGCCGCCCAGCAGGTCGGTCAAGGCGGGTGCCCCGCCCTTGTAAGGCACGTTCAGGATGTCGGCGCCGGTCATTAGTGCAAACTGCTGGGCCGCGATGTCCTGGCCGGTGCCGATGCCGGCGCTGCCGACCGACACCTTGCCCGGACGGGACTTCGCCAGGGCAATGAACGCCTTGACATTCGAGGCCTGCACGGACGGGTGCACGATCAGGATGTTCGGCTGGTTGACCAGGCGGATCACCGGCGCAAAATCCTTGGCCGGATCGAACGGGAGCTTCTTATAAAGATGGCTGTTGGCCACCAGCACGCCCGGCCCGGTGACCAGCAGCGTGTAGCCGTCCGGGGCGGACCTGGCCACCAGGTCGGCGCCGATATTGCCCGAGGCGCCCGGGCGGTTGTCGATGATGAAGGGCTGGCCGAGCGCATCGCCCAGTTTTTTCCCCACCAGGCGCGCCACCATGTCGACGCTGCCGCCGGGCGAGAACGGGACGATGATCCTGACCGGCCTGGTCGGGTAGGTTTGTGCGGAGACGGCGGTCGCAGCGAGCAGCGACAGCAGGAGGAAGCTGCGACGAATCACGTGAGGCATGGATGTTCCGGTAAGCGCTTGGACATGGGACAGGAAGCGTGGGACAGCAAGCGCGGTCAGCGCTTCCGTTGCTTCTCGATCGCGTCCATGATGATCCTGGTGGAGCCAAGGATGTCGGGGTACTTCTCGCCGGCGTCGATGCGCGCCAGGGTGAGCTTTTCGTCCTTGCTCATTTGCAATGCGCGCTGCACCGATTCCCTGATGTCCGCGGCAGGCATGACGAGCACGCCGTTCTCATCGGCCAGGATGGCGTCGCCGGGGTTCACCGTCACGCCGCCGCAGCTCACCGGATTGCAGAACTCGCCGCCCAGGCCAAGCGTCTTGACGGTCACGGCGGACGTGCCGCGCGACCAGACCGGGACGTCGTACTGTCGCAGCTCGCCCAGGTCGGTCACCAAGCCGTCGACGATGATGCCCGCCACGCCCGCGGCGCGAGCCGCATAGGCCACTGCGCCGCCGATGCAGGCGATCGACATGTCGCCGCAGCGATCGATCACAAGCACGTCGCCGGGCCGCGCCTGGCCGATGGCGTAGTGAACCATTGCGCCATCCATGCCGGGCGCGCGCGCCGTGATGGCGGTGCCGGCGATGCGGCGATCCTGGAAATGGGCCTTGATCGCCGGGCTCATGAAGCCCGTGTAGCGGAAATGGCCGATGACGGCCGGCTCGGCCTGGACCAGCAGCGCGATCAGGTCGGCGTCGACGGGAGTGGGAAGCGGTTTGAGTTCGTACATACGGGGTGTGTTATCGGGTGAAGCAAGAACACGGCCAATCTATCGCCGCGCCCTGCGAACGAAAAGCCAGTTATCTTGATGCTGGTTGATCCAGTTCCTGGATCAGGCGGTCCGTGGACTGAAGACGTGCGCCGGCTCCGTCTCAGGAGGCACCTCTGCCGCCATCTTGAGCAACAACTCGCGCTGACGCGCGAAGGTGCGCTCCAGAAAGGGAAGGTCCGTTGCCGGAACCGGAATGCCGAGGCGGTCGAGCACCGCCTGCGCCGGTTGGAGCTCGTGCTCGCGATCGCTCGCCATGGCCTGCCTCAATCCAGTTGCAGGTTGGCCTTCCTGGCCACTTCCCGAAACCGCACGAGTTCGGCCGCGAGGAGCTTGGCATGGGCGGCGGGGCTGCGCTGGTCCGCAGGGAACGGTTCGGTACCGAGCTCAGCGAAGCGCTTCTGCACCACCGGGTCGGCCAGGGCCACCTGCAGCGCCTCGTTCACTTGCTTGATCACGTTCGGGGGCGTGCCTTTTGGCGCATAGAGCCCGTGCCAGACCGAGACGTCGACCTGCGGGATGCCCAGTTCACGGGTGGTCGGCACGTCCGGCAGGTAGGCGCTGCGCTTGGGGGATGTGATGGCGTAGACCTTGATCTTCTTCGCGGCGATCTGAGGCAGTGCGTTGGTCGTCTGGTCGCACAGCACGTCGGAGTTACCGGCGATCACATCCTGCAGTGCCTGGCTGGTGCTCTTGTACGGAATCAGGTTGGGATGGGCGTTCAGCGCCTCCGACAGCATGATCGCGCACAGGTGCGAGCCGGTGCCCACGCCGGCGTTGGCCAGCGAGATCTTGTCGCCTTCGGATTTGAGCCGCGCAAACAGTTGCCTGGCGTCGGGCGCCTTGAAGTTGTTGTTGGTCGTGATCACATAGGGCCCGTTGTTGATCAGGCCGATCGGCACGAACGCCGTCGCGGTGTCGTAGCTCAAATTCTTGTACAGCGCGGCGGAGAGCGCGATCGTGGTGTGGATCATCAGCGTGTAGCCGTCCGCCGCTGCGCGAGCGGCGCGCGCCGCAGCGATCGTGCCGCTCGCGCCGGGCACGTTCTCCATCACCAGGGGCTGATGCAGCTTCTCGGACATTTTTTGCCCGACCAGGCGGGCGACGGTGTCGGTGGCGCTGCCGGCCGGAAAGGGCACGATCATGGTGATCGCACGGGTTGGGTAGGACTGCGCGCTCGCCTGGAACGACATCGCCGCGCAGGCGATGAGGCCCAGGGTTTTGATCTGCTGGTGGAGAGACTGCTTCATGGGGCGGTTCCTTGGATTTGTGGACGGCACGGCTTAACGCGGAAGCGGCGAAGGCGCAGGTTGCTGGGCGGCGAACCAGTCGTGGATCTGGTCGCCGTTCCAGAACACCACGCCTTCCCGCGACGCGAAGAGATCCAGCATCTGTTCGAAATACTTGATGCGGTGGGCAGCGCCGGAAACGTACGGGTGCACTCCGAACGCCATCACGCGCACGGAGTTGGCGCTTTCCTCGTAAAGGCGGTCGAACGCGTCGCTCGCGCGTTTGAGGAGCGCGTCCGACTCATGCTGGCCGCTGACCATCACCGTGATGTCGTTGATCTCCACCGTGTAAGGAATGGACACCAGCGGGCGCGTGGCAGTCTTCGCCCAGAACGGCTGGTCGTCGAGAATCCAGTCACCGAACCAGTCGAGTCCGGCTGCGGCGACGTGATCGAGGGTTTCGAGCGTCTGCGTGCGTCCAGGGCCGAGCCAGCCACGCGGCCTCTTGCCGAGGAATCGTGCAAGTACGTCCAGCGAGTGGCGGATCATCGCGGGCTGGTCTTCCACCTTGTGGATCGACATCTGCACGTAGCAGTGCGCCATGAACTCCCAGCCGGCATCGCGCGCGGCCTCGGGCACGAGAGGCAGGGTCTCGCACACCTTGGCATTGATGGACAAGGTCGGCTTGATACCACGCTTTTCGAAGGCGTCCAGCAGCCGCCAGAACCCCACACGCATTCCGTATTCGTGCCAGGTCCAGTTCGGCATGTCGGGCACGGCGCCTGAAATTCCGCCCGGCGGGGGCGATGCGTGGCGCGGCATCGGGCGATCGATCTCCCATTCCTCGATGTTCACCACGGGCCAGATGATCAGCCGGGTGCCGTCTTTGCTGCGCAGCGGCGGGCGCTTGAACGGGGATGAGTATTCGAATCGTTCGCGGGGATGCATGAGAAGGTCCTTGTTGCGTGCCGAGGGGTCAGCCCGCGGCGTTGAGATCGGGCCAGCGGCGGTGCCAGTCCGTGGCCGCTTCGAAGGCATGTGCCACGCGGTAGACCATCGCTTCGTCGAAGGCCTTGCCGACAAGCTGCAGGCCCATGGGCAACCCGGTTTGCGAGAAACCCATGGGCACCGAGATGGCTGGCGTGCCGGTGAGGTTGAATGGCGTGCGCGCCTGACGGTCGTACGTGCGGTCGACCTCCGCCTCGTCATCGATCGCGCACGGCAGCTCCAGACTGGAGACGCAGAGGGCCGCGTCGACCCGACCCATTGCTTGCGCGAATTCGTTGGTGAGCAAGGTGCGCATCTGCTGTGCCCGGATGTAGTCGGCCGCCGAGAGAAACGCTCCCGGCAGCAGGCGCGTGCGACCGCGCATGCCGTACTCGGCACCCCGGGTGCGCAGCCAGTGTTCGTGCAGCGCGAAGGCTTCGGCCTGAAGGATCAGACGGCCGCAACCTACATAGGTGTCCAGAGGCGAGAGCTGCAGCGGGATGAGTTCCGCGCCGAGCCCCGCGATCACCTGGCAGGCCTGCTGGAACGCGCTGCGGATCTCGGCGTTGGCCCCCGCACCGAACTCCTCGAGGATGCCGATACGCAGCCCCGACAAGCCCTGCTCGGGACCGGGCGCCAGTGACGCAGCCGGATGGTGGACGCTCGAGGGGTCCGCGGGATCACGTCCCATGATCGCCTCCAGCACCAGCGCGTTGTCACGGACCGTGCGCGTGAGCGGCCCCACGTGATCGAGGGAGAATGCCAGCGGGAACACCCCGCGGCGGCTGACAGCCCCGTACGTCGCCTTCATGCCGGTGATACCGCAGGCGGTAGCGGGATTGCGGACCGAACCGCCGGTGTCGGTGCCGATCGCAACGGGGGCAAAGCCAGCTGCGACCGCGACGGCGCCGCCGCTGGAAGAGCCGCCGGGATGATGCGTGCGCTTCCACGGATTGCGCGAGGGCGGCCACGGCAGGTCGAAGGAAGGACCGCCGGTGGCGAATTCGTGCAGCGCGCTTTTGCCGATGAAGATGGCTCCCGCTGCGCGCAGCCTGGTCACCACGAAAGCGTCGCTGCGCGCGACATGCTCCATGCGAAGCCTCGAGTGCGCCGAGGTGCGCTGGCCGGCGACGTCGATCAGGTCCTTCAACGCGATCGGAACGCCGTGCAAAGGGCCCCGCCAGCCGCCTTGCGCGATCTCGATCTCGGCGGTCCGGGCAGCGTCAAGTGCGCCTTCAGGGTCCGTGCTGATGAAAGCGTTGAGAGCCGGCTCGTAGCGCTTCAGACGTTCGACGAATGCAGTGACGTACTCCACCGGCGAAAGCTTGCGCGCGCGCAGCAGGCCGGCAGCGTCCGAGAGGGACAGTTGGGTCAGATCGGTGGAGGTGGGCGCGTTCAAGGGTGCACTGCAGGGTCGAGCGTGCCATGATTATTCCCATTCGGAATTCTGTGTCAACCACTATTCCGAATTGAGCCGCGCCTGCCGGGCCTGCGTTCCGCGGATCTGCCGATCTCCTCCAGCTGGCGAATCAGTGCCAGTGCCGGGTCGGACAGGGCAACTGCGCGGCTGCGCACAACCCCGATGGTCTGCGACGGCAGGAAGCGCGCAAGACTCACGATCGGGAGCCGAATCCCGGACACCGCGTCAGCCGCGCCACGCAGCCCGATGCCAAGCCCTACCCCCAGTTCCACGTAACGCTCCAGCATTTCCACGCTGTCCAGCTCAACCGCGATTTCGTACGGTACTTTCAGCCGGCGGAACTCACGTTCCAGCAGCGCCCGGGTCTCGGTGTGGAAACGCGGCACGATGAGGGGGTACTGCGCAAGCTCTTTCAGCGACTTGGGCGCCTCCTTGGCGAACGGGTGATCCTGCGGCGTGATGACGATGCGCTCGGATGGATAGAGCGGCGTGAATTCGAGGCTGCGCGAAGGCCCCGGATCGGGCGCCACAGCGAAGTCCACGCTGCCCGTCTCGACCATCTCGAATACTTCTTCCTTGGTGCCGGAGAGCACGCGGGTCCGCGTCGCTGGAAGCTGCTGCCGAAGCTGTCGGACCGCCTGCGGCAGCGCGTAGCCGACAAAGCCGTGAGGCACTCCGACGGCCACGCGCGCGGTGATCGCGAACGGTCCAAGATGGCTCAAGCCTTCGAGGCCTTCGACGAGGGGTTCGGCCATCCGAAGCAGGTTCGTGCCGGCAGCGGTGACCCGCAGCGGGCGCATGCCGCGCTCCAGGAGGGCCCGGCCGATCTCCGCCTCCAGCCGCTGCACGTGCTTGGTGACAGCGGGCTGGCCGAGCCCCAGCGCCTCCGATGCCTTCGAGAAGCTTCCAAGCTTCGCGACCATGCAAAAGCTCCTGAGTTCCTTGATGTCCAAACGCAATCGCTCCGAGAGGGAAACCTGCTGGAAAATTCCGTGTAGCTGTGATGCTTGCGCAGATTGTCCATCGGAACCGATCGGATCGTCCTCGCTGCCAGGCACGGCAACCTGGCCCGCCATGGGCGATCAGCGGATGCCGCCGTCGCTCTTGCCCGACGTGGGCGGCAGAGGTCGGCCGCTCAGAACCGGATCGGGCTCGCGTGATTCAGGATGGCGCGGGTCACGCTCCACGCAACCAGCATCGAGCTGCGCGGGTTGTCCGCAAAGGCGGCGTTGTACGTGCTGAATTCCAGCCGGCCGAAAGCACCGCTTGCGACCACGTGATGAACGTTGCAGTCCACCGCCGGGTCCGCCAGCAGCGTGACGTGGGTCTGGTCGAGGCCGATGCCGGCCATTGCGACGGTCGCCGCGACGTTGGCATTCTTCGGAAACCGCAAGGCCGCGGTGCGGGCCGGGCCCGCGAAGACCACCGTCGCTTCCTGCAGCTGCTCCAGCGAGTGTTGGCTCGCGGCGGCCGTGCCCTCCCAGGCCCGCGGCGGCTTGCGGCCGGTGTAGCGCACCTCGCTCAGGCCGCCGAGCGCCGCGGCCGCCAGGGCATCGATCGCGCCGATCGCGCCGGTGATCAACTGGGTGTAGGTGTGGCCCTTGCGCGCCGCGGCCTGCACGCTTGCGAGCACGCCCGGCGTGGCAAGCGCGCCCACCGAGCAGACCAGGCAAGGGATGCCGCGCTCCAGCGCCGGCACCACGTGCTGCGTCACCGCGGCGTCGCTCGCCATCTCCACGACCAGGTCGATCCCCGTGTCCGGCACCGCGTCGACCGCCAGCGCATCGCCCGACCCCGGCGCGGCTGCGCGCCCCTCTTGCGAGCGGGGCGACCGGACCACTGCGGCGACGTGCACGTCACTGCTGGCCGCGAGCTGCCTGCGCACTTCGGCGGCGATGACGCCGGTGCCGACCAGGCACAGTCGCAAGCGGCCGGCCGGCATCAGGCTGCCACGATGAAGGGCTCGTCCGTCGGAAACTTCGCGGACAGCAGCAGCGGCGCGCCGGCGCGAACCAGGATCATGTCCTGCACGTGCCAGAAGTCCTTGTGCGGCTCGAGCGCCAGCACCATGCCCTCCTCCAGCACGATGTCGGAGCCGCGCCGCAGGATCGGCTCCTGCTGGTGCCACCAGGCGCCGACACCGTGGCCGACCAGCAGCGACTTGTACTGCCAGCGATTGCGCTCGAAGGCCTCCATGACGAACTGGTACAGATCGCCCACGCGCGCGCCGGCGCGGCAGCGGTCGATGGTGGCGCGGTAGATCTCCAGGTTGATCGCGTATTCGGCGCGCTGCGTCGGGCTCGGGGGGCCCATCAGCACATTGCGCGACTGGTGGCCGGGGTAACCGCCCAGGTAGGCCACGTAGTCGGTGCGGATCACGTCACCGCGCGCGATGACGCGGTCGCTCTCGCCCGCGTACGCGATCGTGTTCTTGTCCGAGTTCAGGATGCCGTGCGCCCACTCGAAGCCCTTGTCCAGGCACGTCGCCACCATGTCGGCGTGCACCTTGCGCTCCGTGTCGTCGAAGCGCACGCGGCGGAACACATCGAGGTAGACGTCGTCCAGCAGGTCCGCGGCCCGGCGGATGTTCTCCACCTCCGCCGGCGTCTTGATCCAGCGCACCCGATCCATCAGCGCCGTGCAGTCGGTCATGGCCAGCTGCGGCAGCGCGCGCTGCACCAGCTGCCAGTCGCGCGCGCTGACGTAGTCCTGCTCGAAGCCCACGCGCGCCCGTGCCAGGCCGGCCGCGCTGATCACTTCGGCGAGCTTGGCGTACGGCGACTCCACGTAGCCTTCGTACAGCTCGATGTGTTCGACCCAGGAGTCGCGCTGGGCCAGGCCGGCCGCCGTCTTGTTCGCGATGATCGTCGGCGGGCCGTTGCGCGGCCACAGCAGCAGCACCGCGCGTGCGGAGTCCGCCAGGTCCTGGTGGCGGGCCAGCGTGCCGGGGTACACCACGCCGGACAGGTAGGTGAAGTTCTGTCCGGATCGCAGCACCACGGCATCGAGCCCGGCCTCGTCCATCAGGGTGTTCAGACGCTCGACGTTGGCGATGTTCTTGCGAAGGCTTGTCATGAGAAAGGATCTCCTGGGTGTTTTTTGTTGGGGGGGGCCGACCGGCGCCCTCAGAAGGGACGCGTCGCGGCCGGCGCGAGCGATTGCGCCACGATGGTCCGCATCAGTTCGACGACTGCGGCGTTCGCCGCCGGCGGGATGCCGTCGCACCAGGCGCGCAGGGTGCCGGTGCCGCCGTCGACCAGGCCCAGCCCGACGCCGACGTGCGCGAGCGCGATCTCCTGTTCCGCGGTGTGGCACAGGGAAAGGTCGCCGCGCAACAGCGCCAGGCCAGCGGTCACGGCGTGCGCGCCCATGTTGGAGCTGTTGGCGACCAGCAGGACGTCGGTCTCGATGACCGAGTACACGCCGCCACCGCAAGGGGTGACCTCGGCGAAGGCGAACTCGGGCAGCGCCTGCATCATTCGCGCGTGAATGACGCCGAAGCCGATCTCGTTGCCGCCGTCGCCGATGCCGACAGTGCGCCGGCCCAGCGCGCGCGCCGTCGTGAACAGGTGGTCCACATTGGCGCGGAAGCCGGCGCGGGACACGCCGGTGGCGCCGTAGATGACGCCGCTGGAATTGCCGCCGAGCCGCTCGATGGCGCAGACGACCTCGTGTTCTCGTGCGAGCTGCTCTTGCAGCGGCTGGTCACGCAAGCCGATCTCCAGCACGTCGACGCGCGCGTCCAGACCGGTGGCTCGCAAGAGGCCGCGGAAAGGTCCTGCCGCGGCGGGATCGGTGAGGATGCGCACCGCATGCCCGATGGCCACGAGCGCGCGCGCCAGCACCACCGTGCCGATCGGGCCGTCGTTCTCGCCCACCGGCATGTGGCCGGGGACCGCCGCGCCGCTGACAAGCAGCACGCGCGCCGGCGGCCGGTCGAAGACGCGCGCGGCTGCGTGCACCAGGGACATGCCGGTGACCTGGCGTGCCAACTGGTACATCGTCCACTTCGCGCCGCGCGGCAGCAGTCGGCTGCGCATCTCCACGTTCAGCAGCCGGTCGAGATTCTCGAAGGCGATGGTGTCGGCCAGCGCCGGATCGCACACGCCCTCAGTCAAGCTTCGCTCCCGACTCCTGGATCACCCGGCGCCACTTCGGTACCTCGGCCTTCACCAGTGCGCCGAGGGCGGCCGCCGACGATCCGCTCGGCTCGACGCCCGCGGCCTTGAATCTCTCCCGGACCTGCTCCGAGGCCAGGGCGCGCTGCACTTCCGCATTGAGCCGTTCGACGATCGCGGGCGGCGTGCCCTTGGGGGCGAACAGCGCGTACCACGTCACCAGCTCGTAGCGGGGAACGGTTTCGCCGATCGCCGGAACGCCGGGCAGGTCTGGATCGCGCTGCGCGCTGCTGACGCCCAGCGCGCGCAGCTTGCCGGCGCGCATCTGCGGCAAGGCCGACGGCTTGGTGTCGAACATCATGTCGACCTGGCCGGCCAGCAGGTCCGTCATCGCCGGGCCGGCGCCGCGGTAGGGGACGTGCAGCAGGTTCGCGCCCGACAGGCTCTTGAACAGTTCGCCGCCCAGGTGCTGCGCCGAACCCGGTCCCGCGGACGCGAAGGTCAGGCCGGTACCGGCCGGCCGCTGCTTCGCCAGCGCCACCAGTTCGGCAACGTTCTTCACGGGCAGCGTCGGGCGGACCATCAGCAGCAAGGAAGTCTGCGCCACCAGCGACACCGGAGCGAAATCGGCGATCGGGTCGTAGCCCAGGTGGCCATAGAGGCTGGGATTCACGGCGTGCGTTGCGCTGCTGCCAAGCACCAGCGTGTAGCCGTCGGCCGGCGCGTGCGCGGCGAGGTCGGTGCCGAGGCTGCCGCCGGCACCCGCTCGGTTGTCGATGATGACCTGCTGCCCCATCTGCTGCGACAGGCGAGCGCCAATGATGCGGGCGACGACGTCGGTGCCGCCACCGGGTGGGAAGGGCGTGATCAGGCGGATGCTGCGATCGGGATAGCCGCCGGGCTGGGCGGCGGCCGTTGCGTGCGTCAGCAAGGCGGCGGCGCCCAGGGTGAAGCTGGCGAGCGCAGCGATAAAGTTTTTCATGGTCATGCCCCATCGGCCTGCGCGGGGTGCGGCGCGGAGCGCTGTCCCAGGGCAAGGAGCTACCAGTCTGTGGCATGCCCATCAGCCCACAAAGCGCATAATTCCTATGGGGCCATTCAAAAATCTGATGGCCGAACATGAGCGCGGATCGCAGACCCTTTGCCTACGGGCACCTGAAGCTGAGACACCTGCACCTGCTGGCGCTGCTGGAGCAGGAGCGGTCGATCACGCGGGCCGCCGAAGAACTGAACCTGACGCAGCCCGCGGTGAGCGCCATGCTGCGGGAACTCGAATCGATCTTCGGGCTGCAGATGGTGCAGCGCAGTCCGCGCGGCGTCGTGCTCACGCCGGGTGCGCGTGCCGCCTTGCGCCGTTTTTCCATCGCGCTGGCCGAAGTCGATTCGGCACGCGACGAGGCGCTGCTCGCCGAGCAGCACGCAAGCCAGCGCCTGCGGGTCGGCGCGCTCGCGATCGCGATGGTGGAACTCGTTCCCGATGCGATGCGCAGCTTCCTGGCGTGCACCGGCAATGTGCGCGTGGAGTTTTCCGAAGGGACGGTCGATGGCCTGACCGACCTGTTGATGCGCGGCGAGCTCGACTGCGTCGTCGGCCGGATCGGGGCGGCCTGGGCCGGCTCTGCGGCCGCCGCGCAACTGGGGCAGGCCAGGCTGTTCGACGAACCGCGCTGGATCGTCTGCCGCGCCGGCCATCCACTGGCGGCGCAGCGCTCGGTCGGCTTGCGGGCGCTGGCGGGACAGTCCTGGGTCTTGCCGCCGCCGCCCTCGTCGACGCGCACGCTGTTCGACGAGCTGTTCCTGGTGCGCGGACTGACGCCGCCGGGGCCAACCGTGGAATCCGCCTCGGTCCACTCCAATCTGATGATGATCGCCACCACCGACCTGCTGGCGCTGGCGCCGCGGGTGGTGGCGCAACACTACATCGCGGCGGGGCAACTGCAGAAGCTGCCGGCCGCCGTCACGCTCACCGGGATGTCGGTGTCGGCGATCTGGCGGCGCACCGGCGAGAACGACGCGCTGGTGGCCCGCTTCCGCGACGCGCTGGTGCTCGCCAGCGTGGGCAAGCTGCGCAAGAAGTGAGGCGCACCGGGCCGTGCGCCTGGCTTCACGCCGATCTGCCGTAGCTTGGTATGCATTTTGAATACAAAATGCCACTTCGCCAGCGCAGATGAAGCCTGCTAAAAAGCGGCCTCGCTCTTGGGCCACGCCCGAAAGCGGGCGAGAACGGCACCGTCGTGGGGCGCAAGACCAATGGAAAACGTGCATGCAAAATGCATATCCGCAGGCTCACCTTTGAAATCCTTGTTGAAAGGGAATCGCCAGTGGACTCCTTGTTCCTGCCTCACGGCCGCCCCAGCGCACGCATCGCGCGCCTCGTACTCCTGACCGCCGCCGTCCTTGTTGCCAGCGTGCCGTCGCTCGCGCCGGCCGAGAGTGCGTACCCGTCGCGGCCGGTTCGCGTCGTCGTGCCCTTTCCCCCCGGCCAGGGCACGGACCTGATCGCGCGCCAGCTCGCCTACCATCTCGCCACGGCACTGGGCCAGAGCTTCTTCGTCGAGAACAGGCCAGGCGCGGCGGGCATCATCGGCACGCAGCTCGTGAAGAACGCGCAGGCCGACGGCTACACGCTCCTGGTCGCCGGAGGCGGTCCGCTGGCGATCAATGCCAGCTTCTACAGCAAGCTGCCCTACGACCCCGTCAAGGACTTCCAGCCGATCGCCATGATCGCGGCGGTGCCGAACGTGCTGGTCGTACGCTCCGACTTCCCGGCGAACAACCTGCAGGAACTGGTCGCGTACGTGCGCAAGAACGATGGCAAGTTGAACTACGCGTCCTCGGGCAACGGGGTGCCCAACCACCTGATCATGGAGCTGTTCAAGTCGGCGGCCAGCCTCCACATCACGCACGTCCCTTACCAGGGCTCGGGTGCCGCCATCACGGGCGTGATGGCCGGTCAGGTCGCGATGATGTTCGACACCGCCGCGGCGGTGCTGCCGCAGGTGAGGAGCGGCCGCTTCAAGGTGATCGCCACGGCGGGCGCCAAGCGGGCGCTGGCGCTGCCCGATGTCCCCACGATCGCCGAGCAGGGCTACCCCGGCTTCGCGGCCCAGGGCTGGTCGGCGCTGGTGGCCCCTGCGGGCACGCCGCCCGACGTGATCCGCCGGCTCAACGTCGAGGCGACGGCGATCCTGCGCAAACCCGAGGTACGGGCCGAGCTGATCACGCTGGGCACCGATCCCATGCAGTTCGGGGCGGACGAGACCGCTGCGTACATCAAGTCGGAAGTGGCGCACTGGGCGCAGGCGGTGAAGATCTCCGGCGCCCACGCGGATTGACGCGTTGGCAGCCGGCCTCAGCCCGCCGCTTCCTGCGAGCCGCGCACCGCCGCCGGCGCTGCGCGCATCTGATCGAGGACGACGTCGCGCTTGCGCTGCATGTGTTCGTGCATCAGCGCCCGCAGGCGCGCGCCGTCGCGCGCCTGCAGCGCTTCCAGCATCTGCTCGTGCTCCTTGACCGCCCGCTTCCACTTTTCCTGGTCGTAGTTGGAGCTGAAGCGAAGCGACTGCACCCGGGCATTGATGGCGTGGTACGCCTTGGCCAGGACGGGGTTGCGGGCGAAGCTGTTGATCGCCCCGTGGATGCGCGCGTTCAGCCGGTAGTACCCCGGCAGGTCCTTGCGCGCGTACGCGGCGAGCATCTCGTAGTGCAGCGCCTTGAGCTCGGAAAATTCCGCATCGGTCATGCGCCGCGCCGCCAGTTCGCCACCGAGTGCTTCCAGCGCACCCAGCACCTCGAAGCTGTGCGTCACGTCCGCCTCGGTCAGCTTGACGGCCACGGCGCCGCGGTTGGGCACCAGTTCGACGAGTCCTTCGGCCGCGAGCAGCTTGATCGCCTCGCGCAGCGGCGTGCGGGAAACACTGAGGCGTTCGCAGAGCTCACGCTCCTTGAGCTTGGCGCCCGGCGCGATGCTTCCTTCGACCAGCATGGCCCGCAGCCGGGACACGACCTGGTCATGCAGGCCTTGCCGTGCGATTTCGATGACTTCTGCCAAAAGACCCCCCTGCATTGCCCGACGGCCATTGTAAAGACGCGGCCGCCGTTGCCTGCGCACGCACGCGCACCGCGAGGTGCCGGTGCGCGCCTGGGGTCAGTCGGCCGTCGCGCCCGAGATCTTCACGAGCTTCGCGTACTTCTTGCCGTCGCTCGCTATCACGCGGGCGAACTCCTCGGGCGTGTCGCCCACCGTCTCGCCACCGCCTTTTTCGAGCGCGTCGCGCATCTGCGGGGAGTGCAGGGCCTTGATGATCTCCTCATGCAGCCGGGCGACGACGGGCGCAGGCGTGCCGGCGGTCGTGAAGAAGCCATGCCACACGTCGGTATCGAAGCCGGGGTAGTCCCGGCCCACGGTCGGCACACCGGGAAGCGCGGAGCTGGGCTTGCTGCCGGTGACCGCGAGGATGTGGACGCGGTCGCTGTGCAGGTAGGGCACCGCGGTGAAGACGTTGGGCGCCGCAAAGTCGATTTCTCCACCGAGCAGCGCGACCATCATCGGCCCGGCGCCCTTGTACGGAACGTGCACGTTGTTGACGCCGGCCACGCTATTGAGCAGCACGCCGGTCAGGTGGTTGGCCGAGCCGATGCCGGTGGACCCGTAATTGAGACTCTTCTTCTTCGACAGCGCCACCAGTTCCTTGACGTTGTGGGCGGGTATCGAGGCGCTGGTGACCAGGGCAATGGGGAAGTCCGCGACCAGCGAGATCGGCGCCAGCTGCTGCAGCGAGTAATTCATTTTCGGGTACAGCGCCGGTGCGATGGCCAGCGAGTTGCTCACGTACAGCAGCGTGTAGCCATCCGGTGCGGCGCGGGCGACCATTTCGCTGCCGATGTTCCCGCCCGCGCCCGGATGATTTTCGACGATGACCGGCTGCCCGAACGAGGAGGACAGCAGGTTGGCGAACAGGCGTGCGAGCACGTCGTTGGCCCCGCCCGGCGAATAAGGAACGATGAGACGGACGGTCCTGGAGGGATAGTTCTGCGCGGCTGCCGGCGCGCCCAGGCCCAGGCCGCAGGCGAGTGCGGCCGCCAGGGCCCCGAGTCTCCGTCTTGGAATCAGCATCAATACTCCTTGCGGCGATTTGCCGGACCCGATGATCCTTGCAAAGTCTATGCCACTTGCATATTGCATGCAATCCAGAAAACGAAAGGAAGCCTTCTCCGCAGAGAGGGATGCCGTTCGTCGGTCGATCAAGCTCTGAAAACTGAATTCATTATGCAAAGACGACGGAGCTTGCTAACCTCCGCGCCTGCTCCCAGCCTGCGGCGCTCCTGCGTTGCGAGGGGCACACCACCAGGAGTCCAAGTGACCTATTCCATCGTTGCCCGGTGCTCGCGCACCGGCCAGTTCGGGATTGGTATCGCCAGCTATTCGATCGCCGTGGGCTTCCACTGCGACGGCGCCGTGCGTGCCAACACCGGCGTCAGCCTCACGCTCGGTGCTCCGCGCCCGCAGAACAACCATCTCGCGATCAAGCTGCTTGCGCAGGGTCGCACCGCCGTACAGGCGCTGGAGGAATTGCGCGCCAACGATCCCGACGTCGACTGGCGGCAGATCGCGATCACCGATCGCGAAGGCCGGGTCGCGGCCCACAGCGGCTCGCAACTGAGCGCCTGGTCGGGCCATCGCACCGGTACCGACTTCGTCGTGTTCGGCGATGGACTGGCCGGCCAGCAAGTGCTGGACGCGATGGCGGCGAGCTTCGAGAGCACTGGCGACCAAGGGCTCGACGAGCGACTCCTGGCCGTGCTCGAAGCCGGTCGCGGCGCGGGCGGCATCCGGGGCGCGAGCGGCCGGCTGCCGGAGCGCTCCGCGGCGATGGTCGTGTGGGCCAACCGGACGTACAACGAGGTCGACCTGCGGGTGGATCTGCACGCCGACGCCGTCACCGAGTTGCGGCGCATCTACGTCGACTACAAACCGTCGATCGCATACTACGAAGAGCGCGCGCGTAACCCGCGCAAGGCCATTCCGGCCATGGAGTTCGCCGACATGCTGAAGAAAAGCCAGGACGCCGCATGACCTATTCGATCATCGCCCGCTGCCCGCACACCGGCCGCTTCGGTGTCGGCTCCACCACGTTCTCGATGGCCTGCGGCCGGCGCAACGAGAGCGTGCGTCCCAATGTGGGCGTGAGCAAGTCGCAGGCGTTCTACCTGCGCTTCGTCGACCCGCTGGTGCTGGAGATGCTGGGCCAAGGCTACACGCCGGCGCACATCATGCGCGTGCTGGAAGCCGACGATCCGGACTTCGCCTATCGCCAGTTCGGCATCGTCGATCGCGAGGGCAACGTGGTGGCGCACACCGGTTCGTCCTGCGGTCCCTGGGCCGGCCATACCGTGGGCCCGTACTACGCCGCCTACGGCAACGGGCTCGCCGGCCCACAGACGGTGGCAGGGATCATCTCCGGCTTCCTGAGTCAACCCGACGCACCGCTGGAGGACCGGCTGATGCTGGCGCTCGAAGGCGGCCGCGATGCCGGCGGCCAGATGTCCAACGGCCGCCCGCGGCCGGAGCGCTCCGCCTGGATCCGCGTGGTGGATAGACTGGACTATCCGGAGATCGACGTGCGGGTGGACCTGCACGACAACACGGTCGCCGAATTGCGCCGCATCCTGGAAGAGTTCAAGCGCTACCAGCCCTATTACCGGCAGCGCTGGACGCAGCCGCGCAGCGCCATGCCGGAAGAAAGATTCGTCGCGAGCCTGGCCGCCGCGACCCGATAACACATGGAAAGAGATCAACGCATGAACATCATTCGCCACAAGCCCGCCAAGATCCTGTCGGGCGGCGTCGAAGCCAACGGCATGGTCTACCTGGCCGGCCTCACGGCAGACAAGCTGCCCGCTTCCGTCAAGGAGCAGACCGCCGAAGTGCTGGCCAAGATCGACGCCCTGCTGGCGCTCGCCGACAGCAACAAGTCGAAGATCGTGTCCGCCACGATCTGGGTGACGGACATCCGCTACCGCGACGAGATGAACGAGGTCTGGCTCGGCTGGGTGGATCCCGCGAACCTGCCGGCGCGCGCCTGCGTGACGTCTCAACTGGCCAATCCCAACCTGTTCGTCGAGATCCAGGTCACGGCGACGAAGTAGCCGCGGCCCGGCCATGCACTAGACTGGCCGCCACTCTCGGAGATGGGCATGTGCGGCTTGTGCGGAATACTGGCGGGCGAACTGCATTGGGCAGAGCGCACTGCCGGCGCGCAGGCCCATGTTTCGCCGCGGGCCGAACGCCTGGGACGCATCAGCTATCTCAACCGGCTGCTGAAGGCTTATGCCTGCACGGTGGCCGACTGGCACGGAACCGCCTACGTGCTGAGTACCTACACCGGCAAGACCGAAATCGCGAGCGACCTGGCGGATCTCTGGCACAAGGTCGAACTGCTGACCGGTTCGAGCCCGGACCCGTTGGCCCTGCATCCGGCGCATGAATCCGCCTCCACGCACCATGGCAATGCCTGACGCCGGCGTGGCCGATGCCCGCGTACCGGTCAACGTGCTGACCGGCTTCCTGGGGAGCGGAAAGACAACCCTGCTGCAGCGCCTGCTGGCCAGCCCCGAGCTTGCCGACAGCGCGGTCATCATCAACGAACTCGGTGAAGCCGGCATCGACCACCACCTGATCGACTATGTCGACCAGGAAGTGCTGCTGCTGAAGAACGGCTGCATCTGCTGCGGCATGCGCGGCGACCTGCGCACCACGCTGCAAGACCTGCTGGACCGGCACGGGCGCCTGGGCCGTCAGGCACTGACCCGGGTGATCGTGGAGACCACCGGCATGGCCGACCCGGTGCCCTTGCTGAACACCCTGGCGCTGGATGCCATGCTGCGCCACCAGTTCCGCATCGGCACGGTGGTGGCAACGGTCGATGCCTATCACGGAGCCGCGCAGTTGGCGCAGCATCCCGAGTCGGTCAAGCAGGCCGCGGTGGCCGACCGCATCGTCATCACCAAGACCGACCTGGCGACGCCCGAGGCGCTGGCCGCGCTCGAGGCGGAACTGGCATCCCTCAACCGCACTGCGCCCCGCCTGCGCTCCAGCCGCGACTTCGACCCTGCCCTGTTGGCGCTGGACCAGGACACCCTGTCCGCAGGCCGCACGCGGGAGGTGCACAACTGGTTCACGGCGCAGCCGGAGGACAGGCCCCGCACGTACCACGGCATGGCCGTTCCGGCCTTCGGGCCGGCGACGCAGGGTGGGCATCGCCAGGGCGTGCGCACCGCGTCCCTGGTGTTCGATCGTCCGCTGAACTGGATCGTGCTGGGCACCTGGATGAGCATGCTGCTGCACCGTCATGGCGACGGGCTGCTGCGCCTCAAATGCCTGTTGAATATCGAAGGCAGCGACTTGCCCACGGTGGTGCACGGCGTGCACCGGCTGGTCCATCCGCCGGTGCACCTGGACGCCTGGCCGACCGAGGACCGCCGCTCCCGCCTGGTGCTGATCGGCGACATTCCAGCGCAGGATGCACTGCAAGCCTCGCTGGAGCGCTTCCTGGCGCTCCAGGCGCAGTGAGAAGCGGCGGCCTCAACCGGCGAAGGGGAAGCGCCGGTCGTAGTCGTTCGCCATCTCTTCCATCGTCACGAAGCGCACACCCGGGTGGCTGCGCATGTGGTGGAACAGGCGCTCCAGCATCAGCAATACCTGCGGCCGGCCGGACACGTCGGGGTGGATGGTGATGGGGAACACGGCGTAGTCGCATTCGCGGTAGACCCAGTCGAACTGGTCCCGCCACATCTCCTCCAGGTGGCGCGGGTTCACGAAGCCATGGCTGTTCGGCGCCTTCTTGATGAACATCATCGGCGGCAGGTCGTCCAGGTACCAGCTGGCCGGAATCTCGATCAACCGCGTCTCCTGGCCGCGCACCAGCGGCTTCATCCAGGTGTCGGCCGGACGCGAATAGTCGATCTTGGTCCAGCTGTCGCCGACCCGCACGCGGTAGGGGTGGAAGTCGCGGTGCATCAGGCTGTGGTCGTAGCGGATGCCCTTCTTCAGCAGGAAGTCGTTGGAGACGTTGCTGAACTCCCACCACGGTGCCACGTAACCCACCGGCGCCTTGCCCGCCACCTCGGTCACCAGGGCGATGCACTTGTCCAGCACAGCCTCTTCCTGCTGGGGCGTCATCACCATGGGGTTCTCGTGCGAGTAGCCATGGATGCCGATTTCGTGGCCGCCCTGCGCCACCGCCCGTATCTGCTCCGGGAAGGTCTCGATCGAATGGCCCGGCACGAACCAGGTCGTAGGGATGCCGAATCGCTCGAATAGCTGCAGCAGGCGCGGCACGCCCACTTCGCCGGCGAACAGCCCGCGCGAGACGTCGTCGGGCGAGTCCTCGCCGCCATAAGTGCCCAGCCACCCGGCCACGGCGTCGACATCGACACCGAAACCGCACAAGATTTCCTTAGCCATGCTGATACGTCCTTTCCTGAACGAGTGAAACCGAAATTGCCGTGCCGCCTCAGCCCTCCAGTGCCGCAGCCAGCGCTGCCGCGCGTGCCAGCAGCAGCGGCTCGGCGCCCGCCACGGCGTTGAACGAGATGCCCGTGGGCATGCCGGCCGCGCCGCTGCCATTGGGGAGCGACAGGCCGCACAGGTCCAGCAGGTTGCCCAGGCTGGTGTTGCGGATGGTGCGCAGGTTGGTGGCGGTGAAGAATTCCTCGCTGCCGCGCAGCAGCGCGAGCGGCGGCGCCACGTGCGGCACCGTCGGCATGGCGATGGCGTGGCCGGTCGGCAGGTCGGCTACGAGCGAGCACTGCAAGCGGCGCGTGCCTTCGCGCAGCGCCTGCACGTCCTCGGCCGACATCGCCTTGCCGGCCAGGATGCGCCGCCGCACGAAGGGGTCCATGCCGGCCAGCTGCCCACCGTCGAGCAGGTGGCGATGCGCGGCATATGCATCGGCCGAGGCCAGCGCGCCATGCCGTTGCACCAGCGCCTGCAGTTCGCCCAGCTGCGGCACCGGCCGCCGGACGATGCGCGCACCGGCGGCCGCCAGCCGGGCGATCGATGCCTCGAAGTTGCGCGCCACTTCCGGCTCCAGGTCGTCCAGCGCCACGTTCTCCGGCACCACCAGCACCAGGTCGCGCAAGCCCGGCTCCGCGGCTTGCGGCCCCTCCTCGATGACGGCATCGCGCAGCATGGCATCGACCGCCTGGCAGTCGCCGGCATGCCGCACGAAGAAGCCCACGGTGTCCAGCGTGACCGACAGCGGGAAGACGCCCTGCATGGGATAGCGCCCTACCGCCGGCTTGAAGCCGACCACGCCATTGAACGCCGCGGGGGAGCGGACCGAACCGCCCGTGTCGGTGCCGATCGCCAGCGGCACCAGGCCGAGCGCCACCGCCACCGCAGACCCCGACGACGAACCGCCCGGGGCGCGCGGCACGTCGGTGGAGCGCGGGTTCTCCGGTGTGCCGAAATGGGGATTCAGCCCCAGTGCGGTGTATGCAAACTCCGACAGGTTGGCCTTGCCCAGGGTGACCAGGCCGCAAAGGCGTGCATGCGCGGCCACCGCCGAATCCTCGGTGGCGGGCGGTGCGTTGCGGAACGCGGCGGCACCGGCCGTGGTGGCGCTGCCGCGCACGTCGATGTTGTCCTTCCAGGCCAGCGGAATGCCGTCCCAGGGACTCAGCGGCCGCCCTGCCCGCCAGCGGGCGGCACTCTGCGCGGCCTGCTGGCGCGCCCCGTCGAAGCAGGTGGAGATGAAAACATGGCTGCCGGGCCGGGCCTGGATGCGCGCGATGAAATGCTCGGTCAGCTCCCGCGCGTCCAGCATGCCGGCCCGAAGCCCCCGCGCCAGCTCGGCGAGCGACCGGTCGTGCAATTCATCGTGCGTATCCACAATCACAGGCTCCTCGGTCGCGTGCCGCCAGCTGGTTGATTCCATGGCGTGGCCCCGGCGGCTGGCGGGCGGGCGTCGCCGTGCATCAGGTGGTGTAGGAGGAGAACTTGGCCGTGGCGGCGCGCGCCATCGGGTCGGTCTTGACGTTGACCACCGCCGGCTTGCCCGACTTGAAGGCCCGCTCCAGCGCCGGACGAATCTGCGCCGGGTCCTCCACGTACTCTGCGTGGCAACCGAGCGCGGCGGCCATCAGGTCGTAGCGGGTGAAGCCCAGCTCCCGGCCCGGCTTCACGCCTTCGGGGTCCGAGGTCCATCCGCCGTTGAGGCTGATGACCACCACCACCGGGATCTTGAAACGCACCGCCGTGTCCAGCTCCATGGCGCTCATGCCGAAGGAGCCGTCGCCGTGCAGCACCAGCACCTGCTTGTCCGGATGCGCCAATTTCGCGCCGATGCCAAACGGCAGGCCGGTGCCCATCGTGCCCATGGTGCCCGAGTTGATGCGGTGGCCGGGGTGGAAGGTCGGGATCGACTGGCGCGCGTAGTTCAGGATCTCCTGCCCGTCGACCACGAGAATGGCGTCCCGGTCGAGGAAGTCGCGCACCTCCTTGCACAGCCGCAGCGGATGCATCGGGAGCGCGTCGGAGGTGAGCGTCTGCTCGGCCTTCCGCTCCTTGGCGGTGTTGATCTCGGCAAGCTTGCGCACCCAAGGGGCGTAGCGCGCGCGGTCGATGCGGGAGGCCGCCTCTTGCGCGAGCTGGTCCAGCACGGCCTTGGCGTCGCCGACGATGCCGACATCGCACGGCCGGGTCAGCCCGATCTCCTGCGGGTCGATGTTGATCTGGATGATCTTGGCGTTGGCGCTGAAGCGGGGCGGGCTGAGGTGGCCGTTGACGTAGTTCGAGCGGGTGGCCGCCACGATCAGCAGGTCGGCCTCCTGGAACGCGGTCGAACGCGCATAGAGCATGGCCAGATCGTGGTCGTCCGGCAGCACGCCGCGGCCTTGGGGCGTGGTGTAGAAGGGCACGCCCGTCTGCTCCACGAAGCGGCGCAGGCTTTCGGAGGCGCCGGACCACAGGATGCCGCTGCCGCTCAGGATGATCGGCCGCTCGGCCTTCGCCAGCAGGTCCACCGCTTCGCGGATCGCCTCGGGCGCGCCGTGGGGCCGGTACTTCGCGAAGGCGCGGTCCGGGTCCGGATAGACCACCTTGTCGGCATCCATGGTCTGGTAGAGGATGTCGCCCGGCATGTCGAGGTAGACCGGGCCGGGCCGGCCGCTGGTGGCCACCCGCAGGGCCGTGGCCACCATGTCGGGGATGCGCCGGATGTGGTTCACCCGCTCGGACATCTTGGTCATCGGTCGGAACACCGCCACCTGGTCGATCTCCTGGAAGATGCCGCGGTTGCCGCCCAGGTCCGCCAGCGGCGCCGCGCCGCCGATGGCCAGCACCGGCACCGCGTCCGCCCAGGCCGTCGCCACGCCGGTCACCATGTTGGTAGCGCCCGGGCCCGAGCAGCCCATGCAGACGGCCACGCGATTGGTGGAACGCCCCCAGCCATGGGCCATCATCGCGCCGGCTTGCTCATGCCGGACGTCGATGGCGCGGATGCCCTGCTTGATGCAGTGGGACTCCACCTGCAGCATGGGCCCGCCCATGATGTAGAACATCGTGTCGATGTGCAGGATCTTCAGGGTGCGGGCCAGGATCTCGGCGCCGCTGATCTGGTTGGGTTTCTCGTCCATGAACTGTATTTCCGGTTGGGCAGGGCTCAGGCCTGGGAAGGGGTTGCGGCAGGGCCGACGATCATCCGGGCGTCGACCACGGAATAGCCGTCCCCGTGGCAGATCACCGGGTTGAGGTCGATCTCCGCGATCTCGGGGTGCAGCGTCGCCACCTGCGAGACCTTCATCAGCAGTTCGACCAGCGCCGCCTTGTTCACCGCCTGGGCGCCGCGCACGCCCTCCAGCACCTGCTTGTAGCGCAGGTCCTGCAGCATCTGCTGCGCGTCCGCCTCGGACAGCGGCAGGGAGCGGAACACCACGTCGCGGATCACTTCCACGAAGACGCCGCCCAGGCCGAACATGATCACGGGGCCGTACTGCGGATCGCGCGTGACGCCGATGATCACCTCGACGCCGCCCGCGGCCATGGGTGTCACCAGCACGCTGTCGATCTCGGCCTGCCGGTCGTAGGCACGGGCGTTGGCCACGATCCCGGAGAAGGCCGCACGCAGGGCGTCGGCGCCGGAGACGTTGAGCTTCACGCCGCCCGCATCCGACTTGTGCAGGATGTCCTTCGACACGATCTTGGCCGCCAGCCGCGCGTCGCCGAACTGGCGGGCCACGGCGGCCGCGTCATCCTCGCTGCGCATCAGCATGCTGGCCGGCACGGTGATGCCGTAGGCCGCCAGGACGGCGCGCGCCTCGGGCTCCAGCAGGTCGCGCCCCTGCGCCTTGGCCTGGACCAGCAGCTGCGCGGCCTTCGGCTGCACGCCCACCTGCATGGCGGCGGCGATCGGCGCGGCGTCGAGCCGGCGTTTGGCCTCGCCATATTCGGCGGCCGCCGCCAGGCATTGCACGGCCACCTCAATGTGGCGGTGGAACGGGATGCCGGCCTGCCGCAGCACGGAGAGCGACTCGGGCTTGAAGTGGGCATAGTGCGTCTGCACCATGACGGGCTTGCCATGCTCGCGCATCAGGTCGCCCAGCTGCCGGCAGATCGCCTGTTCGGCCGCCGCCACCGAGTCGTCGTAGCGGGTGGTGTAGCCGCCGAAGTAGCCCACGAACAGCAGGCCGTCGATGTTGGGGTCGGCGAGGATGGCCTTGGCGATCGAGCCGTAGTACTCGACGCGCGGGTCGGTGCCGCCGCCGGCATCCACCGGGTTCGAGATGGCCGAGGCCGCGGGCACGATGGCATGGATCGCGGCCTGCGTCGTGGCCGAGAGCGTGGCCAGCACCAGCCCGTTGGCCGCGATCGCTTCCGCTGCCATGGTGATGGGACCGCCGCCTTCGGAGACCACCGCGATCCTGCGACCGCGCATCACCGGGAACAGCGACAGGGCATCCGCCACCGGCTGCAGGTGGTCGGACTGCGTGACCAGCACCACGCCCGACTGGCGCAGCACGCCCCGGGTGACGGCATAGTCGCCGGCGAGCGAGCCGCTGTGCGACTTGGCCGCGCCCTTGCCCATGTCCGTGCGCCCGGCCGCGTACATGGCGATGGGCTTGCGCCGGCTCACTTCGCGAGCGGCCTGCATGAAGGCCGGCCCGTTCTGGAAGCCCTCCACGTACATCAGCACGGCCTTGGTGCCGGGATCGGTGCCCACGCACTCCAGGTACTCGTGGAACTGGATATCCGACTGGTTACCGACGCTGAGCATGACGCTGACGCCCGAATGCCCCAGGAACTGGAACTCGGTCACCAGCGACAGCAGCACGTTGGCCGAATTCGACAGCATCGCGATCGGCCCCGGCGGCACGTTGAACCAGCCCGATGCATTGCACCCGGTGCGGGCGCTGAACATGCCGCTGGTGTTCGGGCCGATGATGCGCACGCCGTAGCGCTTGGCCACCTGCACCACCTCGCGTTCCAGCCGGGCGCCCTCCTCGCTCGCCTCGCCGAAGCCGCCGGCCAGCACGATGGCGCCCTTCACGCCCTTCTTGCCGCACTGCTCGATCATCTCCGGAACGGTGGCAGCGGCGGTGCAGACCAGGGCCAGGTCGATGTCATAGGGCACGTCGGCCAGGGTGGCGTAGCTGGTGTAGCCCAGGATGTCCTTGCCGGACGGGTTGATGGGCGCGATCTTGCCCTGGTAGCTGGCCGATGCCAGCGTGCGGATGGCACGGTTGCCGCGCTTCAACGGGTTGCTGGAGGCGCCGATGACCGCGATGGTGCGCGGGTGGAGGACATGTTCGAGAGGGTGCGGCATTGACGATCTGTGTGGATGGATGGCTGTCGCGGTCGGGAACCCGGGAGGCGCCGCTCCCCGGGGCCGCCTTTTTTTTTGGTTCAGACCTTGGGCCGGTTGGCGGCCTTGATGAGTTCCTGGAACTTCTTGATGCTTTGCAGCTGTCGCTCGGCGGCCTGCGGGGGCGTGCCGCCGGTCACCGTGAGGCCGATGTTGCGCAGCTTCTCGCCCAGATCGCCCTTGAGCCCCTTCTGCAGCACCGCGTTGAGCTTGTCGATGATGGGCTTGGGCGTGCCCGCGGGCGCCACCAATGCATGCCAGCCTGCGAACTCGTAGCCGGCCACGCCGGCCTCGGCCATCGTCGGAACGTCGGGCAGCATCGGCGAGCGCTGGGCGGTGGTGAGCGCCAGCGCCACCAGCTTGCCGCTTCGAATGAAGGGGAGCGCCTCCGGCAGCGGCGAGAAGTTCATGTCGATCTGCCCGCCCATCAGGTCGGTGATGGAATTGGCGCCGCCCTTGTAAGGCACCTGCGTGGCCTTGGTGCCGGTGAGCATCATGAAGAGCTCGGCCGCCATGTCCTGGGAGGACCCGTTGCCCGCGGAGCCGAAGGTCAGCTGGTTCGGGTGCGCCTTGGCGAAAGCGACCAGCTCGGCGATGTTCCTGGCGGGCAGCGTCGGCGAGTTGGGCCGGACCAGCAGCACGTTGGGCTGCAGGCTGTACTGGATGATGGGCGTGAAGTTCTTGACCGGGTCATAGGTCATCTTGGCGAAGATGCCGGGGTTGGCGGCCAGCTCGGTGGAGCTTGCCGACATCAGCGTATAGCCGTCCGGCGCGGACCTGGCGACGTACTCGGCGGCGATCATGGCGGATGCGCCAGGCTTGTTTTGCACGATGACGCTCTGCCCCAGCGCCGCGCTCAGTTCCTGGGCAACCAGCCGGGCGATGACGTCGCCGCTGCCGCCGGCCGAGTAGCCGACCATGATGTTGACCGGCCTGGTCGGGTAGTCCTGCGCCTGTGCCTCGACCAGCATCAGGAGGCCGAGCGATGCTGCGACCAGGACATGTTTGTACTGAAAAGCCATAGTGGAACTCCGTTCACGCGCGTTTGACGTTCAAGACTCCATGGATGCAGATGCATCGACCCAGCCGGCGCCTTCCAGCACCTGCCGGGCCGCGAGCGCCGTCTTGCGCAGCGCTTGTATTTCTTCCGATGCCCATTTCCGGGCAGCTCCGATGTGGTGCACGGATATCCAGGCCACGACCTGCTTGCGCCAGACCAGCGGGGCCAGCATCTGCGCCTTCACGCCGTAGACGTTCATCAGGGCCTGGGGCGGCGGGATCTCGGCGTTGACGCAGTCGTCCTGCACCAGCACATCCTGGTGGCGCTCCAGCCACTGCACCGTGCCCAGGCTGCGCTGGTTCAGGCTGGAATCCAGCTTCAGCGGCGGCACGCCGGGCGCGACGGACTCCGCATACACATCGTCGGCATCGATGTTCATGCACGGGATGTCCATGCGGATGGTGGTGCGGTGCGCCGTCGTGGCCTCGCGCAGGTCAGCCAGCAGGCCGTCGAGTGCAGCGATGGCGGGGTGCCTGCGCAGCAAGGCGCCCCAGCCGTGGATGGGATGGTCGACGCCGACCATCTGCAGGGCCT
Organism: Ramlibacter sp.; assembly: GCF_028291745.1. Classification (GTDB taxonomy): domain Bacteria; phylum Pseudomonadota; class Gammaproteobacteria; order Burkholderiales; family Burkholderiaceae_C; genus Ramlibacter. The sequence goes on from NZ_JAQGNQ010000022.1 coordinate 30,250, forward strand.
TCCACAGGGTCACGGCGATGCTGTCGAAAATGGGCTTGCCCAGCTTCGCTTCCATTTCGTCGAGCAGCGGCGCCGCGGGCCAGTTGGTGCAGCCAACCATCAGGCACTGGGCCTGCGGGGAGTCGGCGGCGCGCAGCAGCGCGCGGATCTGCTCGAAGGGCGTCGCACCGACCTTGGTGTTGACGTATTCACCCATGGCTGCATGGCTGACACCCTCGTAGCCCTCGTCGGCGTAGGTCTGCAGCATCTTGCGCGTGGGCCCCTCCACATAGGGCACGGCCAGCCCATAGCGGCTGATGCCGTACAGGGCAAAGACCTCGGCCTGCGCCAGCGACGAGGTCGAGGCCGGAACACCGGTGGCTTCCGTAATGCGCCGGCACAGCTCGCGGTCGGTGTCCATGCCGCGGCCGGTCCAGCCGCCGGAGGTGCCGTTCCACAGGATGGCGTCGACCTCGGCATCCTTCAGTTCGGCGGCCGCCTCCAGCATCTTGTCGATCTGGAACTGGCCCACGTCCCGCTCGTCGAGCGTCAGGGTCCGCACGGGCAGGCGGCTGAAGTGCACCGACACCAGGTCCGACAGCGAGTCGACCATCATGTAGGTGAGCGGTTCCAGCGCCGCATTCGAGGACGGTGTGATGAACCCGATCTTCTTGAGGGGCGCCAGACTTCCGCGCGCAAGCAGCCGCTTCTTCATGTTCTCACCGTCCTTGACCTGGATGACCTGCAGCAAAGTCTAGGCACCATCACTTTTAGACACAATTTATAAGTTGTTATAGACTTATCGCTTCTCTCAATAAGTCAGCCGGAGCGCAATGTCGTCCCACCTGAGCCGCAGCCTGTCCATCAGGCACTTCAGATGCTTCATCGAGGTGGCCAACTCGGGCTCGTTCACGGTGGCGGCAGCACGGCTTTTCGTGACGCAGAGCTCCCTGACCACGACCATCCAGCAATTTGAGGACCAGGTCGGCATGAAGCTGTTCGACCGCAACACCCGCCGCGTGGTGATGACCCCGGAGGCGGTCAGCTTCAAGGGCCAGGCGGAAAAGATCGTGCGCGAGTTCGATGCCTCGGTCACCGACCTGGAGGCGTTCTCCCAGGGGCGGATGGGGCACCTGCGGATCGCCCTGGCGCCATCCCTGCTGCACCTGTTCCTGGCGCGTGCGGTGATGCGGTTCCGCAGCGATTACCCTGACATCAGGTTGACGATACGGGACGCCTCGGCGCAGCAGGTGGAGCAGCTGGTGGCCGATGGCGAACTCGACTTCGCCGTCGCAACCAAGTTCCGGGGGCTGGATGAGCTGGAATACACGCCACTGATCGAGGATCCCTTCGGCGTCATCTGCCGTGCTGACTATCCCCTGTCCGCCAAGGACGGGGCCGTGACGCTGGAAGCACTGAAGCCGGCCGACTACATCGCCTTTACCAGCGACATGGGCATCGGGAAATACACGCGCAAGCAGGTGCCGCAGCTGAGTCTCCTGCAAGAGCCGCCCGTCGAGATTTCCAGCTTCACCTCATTGCTGGCCATGCTCAGGGAGGGGGGCTGCTTTGCCATTGCCCCGGCGCTGACGACGACGATCGCAGGCTTCGAGACACTGCGCTTCTATCCGCTGTCCGATCCGGTGCTGACGCGGCAGTCGTTCCTGGTCGCGCGAAAGCTCAGATCCTTGTCGCCCAGCTCGCGAAGGTTGCTGGAGAAGATCTCCGAGGCCATCAAGGAGCGAGAGCTGCCGCACGGTGTCACGTCGCTGTTGGAGAAGACGGCAAGCTAACTCGTCCCGCGCTTGACGCCGCGTTCAGCGGCAGCAGTCGCCAGAAGGCGCTCCGACGAGACCGTCGCAGTCACCGAACACGGGGACGCGGGCATTGGGCAGTGGCAGGTAGCCGCGCACAAGCACCAGGAAACCGCGCGCCTGCTCGGCCTGCGATCCCGCCGTATGCTTGCGGCCTTTACCGCTTCATGCCTTCCCCTTCCCCCGAGACGCTGACGCCGGGCCTGGTCCGCCTCATGGCCGCCGGTGCCGGCCTCTGCGTCGCCAGCAACTATTTCTCCCAGCCGCTGCTGCCGCTGTTCGCCCAGACCTTCGGCATCAGCAGCACGCAGGCCGCGTTGCTGGTCACCGTGACGCAGCTGGGATACATCGCCGGCCTCATCTTCCTGGTGCCGCTGGGCGACCTGGTGGAGCGCCGCACGCTGCTGGTGGTCTGCACGGCCCTTAACACGGTGTTCCTCGCGGTGATGGCGTTCTCGCCGAACTTCCATGCGCTGATGGCCACCGCGGTGGTGCTGGGCACCTGCACGGTCGCCGCGCAGATCCTCGTGCCCTTGTCCGCCGACCTGGCACCGCCCTTGCGGCGCGCGCAGGTGGTGAGCAGCGTGATGAGCGGACTGCTCATAGGCATCCTGCTCGCGCGCTTCGCCGCGGGCCTGATCGCGCACGTGGCGGGCTGGCGTGCGGTGTACCTGGTCGCGGCAGTGCTCATGGCCTTCTTCTGCCGGACCTGCCAGCGGCGCCTGCCGCGCGTCGCGCCGCGGGCGCAGGAAGGCGGCTACGGCGCGCTGCTCAAGTCCATCCTGCACCTGTTCGCCAGAGAGCCGGTGTTGCGCCGGCGCGGGCTGATCGGCGGCCTGTGCTTTGGCGCGTTCGCGGCCTTCTGGACCTCGATGGCCTTCATGCTCAAGGGCGACTGGCATGCGAGCGAGGCGGCGATCGGCGCGGTCGCACTGGTCGGTGCGATCGGGGCGATGACCGCGCGCTTCGCGGGGCGCCTGGCGGACCAGGGCTGGGCGCGGGTGTCCACGGGCGCGTTCGTGCTGCTGCTGCTGGCGAGCTGGGCTCTCCTGCTCGCGGGCACGCACTCCATCGCGGCGCTGATTGCCGGCGTGATCCTGCTGGACCTCGGCATGCAGGGCGCGCACATCTCGAACCAAAGCGAGGTGTACCGGCTCGATCCCGCCGCGCGCAGCCGGCTCACCACCGTCTACATGACCCTGTACTTCTCGGGCGGCGCGGTGGGCTCCGCACTGGCCGGCCCGGCGTATGCGCGCTACGGCTGGAGCGGCACCTGCGCCATCGGCGCGGCCATGGCCGCGGCGGCGCTGGTGGTGTGGGCGCTGGGCGAACTGCGCCTGCCGATCGCGCGCATGCGACACGCGAAATAGCAGCTGACGGCTAGGCGCGCCGTGAAGACCGAAGGCAACTCGCGCAGCAAGGTCGAGCAGCGCGGCAACCAGGGCCTGTTCAGGCACCAACCGCCTGGGTCGCCGCAGAGCGGATCGTCAGGGCCCTTGCCGCACCTGCACGGAGGTGAACGACACCTCCGTGTGCACCGTGGTGTGCACGGGCCGTTGCGCGCGCAATTGCTGCACCTGCGCTTCCAGGTTGTCGATGCGCAGCACGTAGCCCGCCAGCAGGCCGATGGCAAAGAGTTCCAGATCGAAGTCGCGGCCGATGCGGTTGGCCTCGCGCAGCGCGAATGCCGTGCGCATGTCCAGCCCGGAGGGCGCCAGCAACTGGTAGTCCAGCAGCTCGCGCAACTGGCCTTCCTGCAGGCCGGCGATGCGCGCGAACTCGTCGCGGTCCAGCAGGCGCTCGCCCGGGCCCAGGTGTTCGGCGACGCTGCTCATGCCTTCCTCGCTTCCAGATTGCTGCGCGCGTCGAAACGGCTCTCGCTGGCGAGCATTTCGAACAGTTCCTTTTCCCGCGGCGTCAGGGTGCCCGGCACCTCGATGTGCACGACGGCGTACAGGTCGCCGCGGGCCGTGCCCCCACCCAGCCCGCGTCCGCGCAAGCGCAGCTTGCGTCCGGAGTGGCTGCCGGGGGGCACCGTCAGCATGACTTCGCCATCGACCGTCGGCACGCGCACTTCGGCGCCGAGGGCGGCCTCCCAGGGGGCGAGCGGCAGGTCGAAGTACAGGTCCTTGCCGTCCACCCGATAGCGCGGGTGCGGCAGCAGTTCGAGATGGACGTAGATGTCGCCATCCGGCCCGCCCCGCACGCCCTTGCCGCCCTTGCCGCGCAAGCGCAGCTTCTGGCCATTGGTGACGCCTGCGGGCACGGTGATCTGCAGCGTCTGGGGGCCTTCCGGGCGGTCCAGGCGCAGTTCCATCTGCGTGCCGCTGTGCGCGTCTTCCAGGCTGAGCGCCGCGCGCACGTCGTAGTCGCGGCCTGCGCGCGGGCTCGCGGCCTGCCCGCCATGACGCGCCGCCAGCGCGGCCAGCAGGTCCGCCAGCTCCGCTTGATCGAAGCCCGCGAAATCGCCGCCGCCGAAGTGCTCGCGCCAGTCGGGCGGCGGCTGCATGTCCTCGCCGGCGCGGCGCTGGCCGAGCGCGTCGTAGGCGGCTCGCTTCTCCGGGTCGCGCAGGGTCTCGTACGCCTCGGCGATCTCCTTGAAGCGGTTCTCGGCGCCGGTTTCGCTCGAGACGTCCGGGTGGTACTTGCGCGCAAGGCGGCGATACGCCTTCTTGATACGGTCGGCGTCCGCGTCCCGGGGGACTTCGAGCGCGGCGTAGTAGTCCTTGAATTTCACGCAGGCCTTTCAGGCGGTCAGCACACGCACGGGCCTATTTTGATGGCGCGGCAAATGTTCTTGCAAGCTCCACCGCGGCCCGGACCGGGCGCCGCTGCTCTACCCTGCGCGCATCCCCAGCACCCGCGCGGGATTCCCGATGGCCGTCGCGTGCGCCGGCACCGAGCGGAAGCAGGCGGCCGATTGCGCGACCAGCGCGTGATCGCCGACCGTGATGCCTTTCGCGATCGTGGCATTGGCGCGGATGACGACGCAGTCGCCGAGCACCGCGTCGCCGGCAACGTGCACGCCGGGGCCGATCACGACCTGCAGGCCGCTGGCTGCGTCGTGTCCGAACACCGTGTGGTGCATCAGCATGTTGTGCCCGCCCACGCGCGCCCGTGGGCCGATCTGCACGCCGGGGGCGAGCACGGTGCCCCCGCCCAGCTGCGCCGAGGGGGAAACGCGCGCCGTGTCGGCGATCAGCGGCGGTGCGGCGCGCAAGCCGTGTCGCTCGAGCTCGCTGGCCAGGCGCAAACGGTCCGTTGGATCCGCCAGTCCGATCACGTAGCAGGACGCCAGTGCGCGCAGCGACGCGAGGCTGGTGTACACCGCCAGGTCGACCCGGGCCGAGGCGGCGTAGGCCGGATCGCAATAGGCTCCGGCGAAGCGCTCGCGGCCGAAGACGTCCACGATCTCCTGCGCGATCGCGCCGGTGCCGACCAGGACGATGGCGTCGCTCATGCGGCTGGCGGCTTCGGCGCGCTGCGTTCCTGCCACAGCGCCAGGATCGCGTCGGCCATGCTCACCCTGCCCTGCCGCCCGCGAAAGCTGGTGGCGGTGCTTTCGGCAAGCTGGCGGCGCGCCTCGCCCGCGTCCTGCAGCAGGCGCAGCGCGATCTCCACATAGTCGTCGCGGGTGCGGGCGCAAAGCGACTCGAGGCCGCGTTCGCGCAGCAGCAGCAGGTCGGTCTGGCCCGAGAGGAATTCGCTTGCGAGCGCAACGACCGGGATGCCCAGGTCGAGCGCGTCGTTGGTGGTGTTCGCGCCGCCGAAGGGAAAGCTTTGCAGCACGAGGTCGCAGCCGGCCAACGCCTGCAGGTAGGCGGGATGGTCCATGGCGGGCAGGACCTCCGCGCCGGGGAAGCGCTGTAGCAGCAGGCCCATCATGGCCTGCAGTTCCGCGCCGGCGAGGTTGGGCAGGAAGCGCAGGCGGCAGGGCCGCGGGGCGCGGGCGAGCACGGCTTCGATGGCCGAGAGGAAACCGTCGTTCAGCTTCATCGCCACGGCGTTCACACCGATGCAGGCCAGGCCGTCGGAGCGGTCTGGTCGCGTGGCCGGCGGCAGATCGGCGCGGGCGGGTCGGAGCACGTGATGGTCGTAGCGCGCGATGGTGCCCAAGTCCGCGGGCGGCGCCAGGTCCTCGAACAGCAGCGTCGCGTCGATCGCCGGGCTGCAGCTCGGGGCGGGGGTGGCCGTCGCCGCCACCTGCAGCGGCGCCAGGCGCTGCAGCGACAGGCTCCACGTTGCGAAGCTCATGCCGATGCCGGGATAGAACACGATGTCCGGGCGCAGGTCCAGGGCTTGTCGGCTCCACGCGCGCACCGGGTCGTCGGTCTGCGCGAAGGGCACGAAGGCATCTGCGAGGTCTCCGGTCACCGACGGCGCAGCCTCCGCCGGGCCGAGCAGCGTCACCTCGAAATGCTGCCGCAATTCGCGCAGCGGCTCCGCATAGAAGCGCCACATGGCGTGGCCGGCGCCCAGGCCTTCACCGATGACCAGCAGGCGCGGCCGCGACGCGCCCCGCGCAGGCGGCGGTGGGCAGTCCACCAGCAGCCCGTGGCCGGCCAGGATGTGCCGCGCCTGCTCCACCAGCCGCCGCTTCGCGGCGTAGCGCAAGGGACTGTCGACGTAGCTCACGAGAAAGCAGGCCCGCTGCAGCGCGGGCAGCGTGACCAGAGGCAGATCGGCCAGCGGGAGGTGGGGCAGCGCCTGCAGCACGCGCCGTAGTCCGGCCAGTGCGGGCGCCGTCAGCGCGTGGCTGTCCAGCGCCTGCAGCGCAAACAGCATGGCCCACGCGGGCTCGGCCTGCGCCCAGGCGCCCAGGTCGAAGTCGAGGGCACAAGGCGCCGGCGCGAGCAGCGCGAGCTTCGCGCGGGCCTGTGCATCGACTTGCGCGGGATGCAGCGGCGCGCCGCCGGCAAGCGCGGCACGCAGCAGGTCCTCCAGCGTGCCACCCAGCGCTTCGACCAGGCGTCGCAGTTCGCCGCGTGCCCGCAGCAAAGCGCCGCGGTCGCTGTCGTCGCGCAGCGGCGCCACCGTGACCCAGCGCGCGAGCACGGCCAGTGCCGCGCCGCGATCGGCCTGCGGCAGCAGCACGGGCGCACGCCCCCAGCGTTGCTGCAGCAGGCCGCGCAGCACCGCCTCGTGCAGGGCCGCGGCCTGGTCGGCCAGGCCTTGCAGCGTGTCGAGGTCAAGCGGGGTCATGCGTCCATGCGGTGGGGCGTTCCAATGCTCAAGGTGCGGAGAACGTCAGCGGCACCATCACGCTGGCGCCACCCGGTTGCGGCACCGTGACGTTCACCTGCACTGTGCCCTTGAAGCCGGCCGGCGGCGTGCCGCTGATCTGGCCGGTGCTCGGGTCCACCTTCAGCCAGGTGGGCAGCGGCTTGCCGTCGGCGGTGCTCGCCTTCAGCTGCGTGCCCGCGGGCAGGTTGGCGGGCAGCGCGATCTGCGCGGCAAAGGCGCCGCCAGGTCCGGCTTGCACCAGGGTGCGGCCGGCGCCGTTCATCTGCACCGTCTGCACCTGCACGGCCGCGCCGGCGGTGGTCAGGCCGATGCTGCCGCCGCCGGAGACCACGGCCTCCTTCTTGACGCCACCACCACCGGCCACCGTCACGGTGCCATCGGACTGCGCCTGCGTGCCTTGCAAGGCCACCGTGCCGCCCGCGTTCACCGTCAGGTTGCCGGCGTTCTGGATGTTCACGGTCTGCTTGCTGTCGCTGCCGCTCACCTGGGCGTTGTTGATCATCGCTCCGCCGCTGCCGGCCGAGCCACCGATGCTGCCGCTGACCGAGGAACTGTTGGCCGTGCCGAGCGTCACGTTGCCGCCCGCCTGGATGCCGACGTTGCCGCCGCTGGCGATCTGCGTGCCCTGGAAGGACGCGTCGCCGCCTGCCGTGACGTTCACGCCGGTGCCGCCCTGCAGGCTGGCCGCCTGCGCGGTGCTGCTGGTGCCGCCCACGAAGGTGCCGGCGACGCCGCCCTCCTTCTCCGCCTTCGCGCTGCCTTCCTTGCTCTTGCTGGCATCGAGGGAAGCCGACACGCCCGTGCTGGTCGTGGTGCTGACGGCCGCCTGCACGTCCACCTTGCCACCCGCGTTGATGTTGGCCTGGCCGCCGGCTGAAGCCGCCGTGCCCACCAGCGTGGTGTTGCCGCCCGACGAGAGGTTCAGGTTGCCGGCGGCCGCGATGCTGCCGCCTTGCTGCGTCGTGCTGTTCGACTGCGCGTACTCGCCCGACACGCCCAGCTCGCTGCTGCTGCTGGTCTTGCCCTTGCTCGAAGTCTCCTTGCCGCCGCCGACCGAGGCTTCCACGCCGAAGGACTGGCTGCTCTGCGTGCTCTGCGCCGCCTGATAGTTCAGGTTGCCACCGGCGCTGATGCTGGCGTCGCCGCCGCTCGTGATCGCCGTGCCCACCAGCGTGGTGTCCTTGCCGGAACTGATGGTGAGGCCGGTGCCCGCATTGATGCTGCCGGCCACCGCTTCGCTGCCGCTGTCGCTGGACTGGCTGTAGCCGCCCTCGGCCGATGCGCCCTGCTTGCCGCCCTTGGCCCCGCTCTTGTCGGCCGAGATCGTGAGCGAGGCATCGATGTTGCTGCTGCTCGACGACGAGGTGTTCTGCGCCGCGGCGATCGTGACATTGCCGCCGGCGGCAATGCCGGTGGTGCCGGTGGAAGCGAGGTTGGTGCCTTCCAGCCGGGTATCGCCCGTGGTGGTGATCTTCAGGTTGCCGCCCGAGGTGAGGCTGCCCACCACCGCCGTGCTGGAGCTGTCCGCGGTCTTGCCGTTGCTGTAGCCCCCATTGGCGCCCGTGCCCGTGCCCTCGATCGCCACCTGCACCTGGCCCTGGCCGCTGGTGGTGCTGGTGCTGTTGCTGGTGGTGTTCGCCGCCGCACGGTAGTCCAGCGAACCGGCCGCGAGGTTGACGTCGCCGCCGGCATTGATGTTGGTCCCCTGCAGCGTCGTGGTGCCTTGCGAGGTGCTGTTCACCTTGCCGCCCACCGTGATGTTGGAGACCACCGCATTGCTGCTGGCCGAACCCGCCTGGTCCTGCTGGTACTGGTAGGTCGCGCGCACGCCCACCCCTGCACCGGCACCCGCACTCGTGTCGGTGCTGGGCTGGCCGGCGCCAGTGCCGATGCCGCCCTTCACGGAGGCGTCGGCCGAGGCGCTGGCCGACGCTCCCGCATACACGCCCAGCGTGCCGGTGTTGCTGGTCGTGCTGTTGCTCGAATAGGTGGTGTTCTGGGCGGCCAGGCTGGTGATCGTGTTCGCCGACTGGTTCAGGTTGCCGCCGGCCGTGATCTGCGTGCCGACGTCGGTGATGTTGCCCGTGGCGTTGCGGTTGATGTTGCCGCCGGCAGTGATCGAAGAGGTCACCGCCGTGGTCGATCCGTCGGTGCTGCCCGATTGGGTGTTGCTCACCTTGATGCCGACGCTCGCATCGGCATTGGCCTGCGCCGAGCCGCTCGCGCTCGCCGACAGGTCGCCGCCGTTGGCACCCGCATTGCCCTTGGCACTGGCGTCCGCGGTGCCGTTGGCGAACAGGCCGGCCGAGGTCGTGCTGCTGCTCGTCGTCGTCTGGTGCACGTCGTTCACGGCCTGGAACGACAGGTTCGTCGCCGCCAGCTTCACGTCGTTGCCCGCGGCCAGCGACGAGCCCTGCGTGGTCAGGTTGTTGCCGGCGTTGATGCTCAGGTTGCCGCCGCTCGTGATCGACGATCCCTGGTGCGTGACGTCCAGCGTGCTGGTCGTGTCGGTGGTCGAGCGCACCAGCGTCAGGTCGTTGTTCGACGCGGCGTTGGCCTGCGCCTGCGCCGAGGCATTGGCGTTCAGGTTGTTCTGGTCCACGCCCGCCGCGAGGTTGCCGCCCTTCGTGCTGGCGCCGGCCGAAGCGTTGGCGCCGCCCGCGTTGGCCGAAGCATCGGCCCCGGCGCTCGCGCCCGCATGGTTGTCGCTGCTGCCCATGAAGCCGACCGCCGTCGACGTCGTGCTGGTCGTGCTCGTATGCACGTCCTCGGCGGCCAGCACGTTGACGTTGGTCGCGTTGATGGTGGCATTGCCGCCCGCCGACACCTTGGAGCCCTGCACGGCCACGTCCTTGCTGGCGTTCACGGTCAGGTTGCCGCCCACATCCAGCGTGGAGGCGACGTGGTGCGTGTCCGTGGTGTCGTTGGTGGTGGTCGTCGTCTGCGAGATCACCACGCCGCCGGTGCCGCCGGCATTGGCCTGGGCGCCCGCTTGCGCGCCGGTGCTGGCCTGCGTGCCAGTGGCCGACGCATTGGCGCCCGCATTGGCCGACGCACCGGACGATCCCGCGCCGCCGCCGCCCAGGAAGCTGGAAGTCTTCGTGGTCGTGTGGCTGGTGTCGGAATCGAGCCCGGCCAGCACGTTGACGTTGCTCGCGTTGACCGTGCCGTCGCCCTGCACCTTCATGCTGGAGCCCTGCAGCGTCAGGTCGCCGCCCGCATTCACCGTGGCGTTGCCGCCCACGGTCAGCGAGCTGCCCACGTTGCGATCGTGCTGGGCATCGGTCGTGGTGGCGGTCGTTCCCACCAGGCCGCCGCCCACGCCCAGGCCGGACGAGGTGCTCTCGCTGTGCGTGGTCGTGCTGTTGGCGCGGGCGATGATGTCGACATTGCCGGTCGCATTGAGCGACGCATCGCCGCCCACCTTGGCATCGGTGCCGGCCAGCGTGATGTCGCGGCCCGAGGTCATGTTCAGGTTGCCGCCCGCGGTCAGGCCGGACTTCACCTGGTCCACGGTCGTCGTCGTCGTGGTCGACGTGCCCGAGGTAAGCCCGTTGTCGTACGAGCTGTGGGTGGTGTTGGCGTTGCGGTTCTGGATCGTGTCGAAGGTGATGGCACCGCCGGCGCTCAGGTTCGCATTGCCGCCCGCGGTCATGCTGGCGCCCAGGTTGGTGATGTCCTTGCCGGCGGTCAGGCCCAGGTCGCCGGTGCTGGAGATGCCCGCCTGCTTGCCGATGCTGGTGACATACAGCTGGTCGTTGCCGCTGCCTTGCGACACCGTCTGGTTGACGATGCTGCCAGCGGCATCGAGGTTGACGGTGCCGCCGGTGATGGTGCCCGAGAGGTTGGTGATGTCTCCGGCGCTGCGCACGTCCAGCGAGTTGCGGCCGACGATCGTGCCGCCGGTGTTGGTGAGGCTCGTGACGTCCAGCGACACGTTGTTGCCCGCCAGCACGGCGCCGCTCTGGATGCCGGCGATGGTCTGCGGCGACAGGTACACCTGCGGCACCAGCACGGTCTGCCCGCCCACTTGCGTGCTGACCATCCAGACGATGTCCTGGTTCAGCGCCGCGACCTGCTGCGCGCTGAGTTGCTGGCCCACGGTCAGGCCCAGCGTCCTGGCCTCGGTGACGCCGTTCTGCACGAGCGCGTTCAGCACGGACGACTGGTCCTGAAAGCCCGCCAGCAGGTTGCCGCCGGTCTGCGCGATCAGCTGCTGCTGCACGAGGTAGGCCTCGTAGTTGGCGTCGCCCAGGCGCGTCTGCGCCGTGTCCGGGTTGAACCCGAGCTGCGTGAGCATGTAGTTGGAGCCGCCGAAGCTGGCGCTCAGGCCGCCGATCACCGGGTTGGCTTCGACCAGGTAATGCGCCCCGGGCGCGGTCACCGGCACGAAGTAGCCGTTGGGATTGGTGGGCAGCGTGATGTTGATGCCACCGAAGGCGACGCTGCCGGTGGCCGCGGTGCCGGTCGACGTGCTGGCCGTGCCGGCACCGGTCGCGCCCGTGCCGTTGCTGGTACTACCGGCTTGCGCCGTGCTGGCGGTCGCCGCACCCGCGGTGCTGCCGGTGCGGGCGCCGGAGCCGCTGGCGCCATTGCTGGTGCTGCCGCTTTGGGCGCTGACGCCCGTGTCGGCGCTGGCCGTGCTGCCGGTGCGCGCGGTCACCCCGGCGGCATTGCTGCTGGTGCTCGCGCCATGGGCGCCCGTGCTGCTGCCCACGCTCGCCGCGCCCGCGGCGCTGCCGGCGGCGGCGCTGTAGCTGGTGCCGCTGGCCGCGGTGGTGTAGGCCGAGCCGGTGTTGGTCAGCGAGACGTTGCTGACGTTCAGGTTGTTGGCATAGACGCCCGCACCCGGGCTGTACAGCGCCGTCGTGCCCTGCAGCACCGCGCCGGTGTTGTTGTGGTTGCTGTCGTCGGTGTACGTGGCCGGGCCGGCGGCGATGTACTTGATGTAGTGCTGCCAGTCCTCCTTGTAGCTCTTTTGCTGCAAGGCCAGGTCGTCGTTGGTGAAGCTCGCGCCGGAGTTGCCCGTGATGTTGAGCGTGCTCCCCGACAACACGCCCGCCAGGTTGGTGGCGGTGTTGAAGCCGGTCAGCGTCACCGTGCCGTTGCCGATGATCTGCGGCTTGTTGGCGATCGCGGTCGCGCCGTTGCCGTAGTACTGGCGCTGGGTCCAGGTCTTCTCGTAGTACCAGACCTGGGTCTGGTCGACGCAGTTGCAGCCGTTGTAGCCCTGGCTGTCGTAGCCGGTCTGGCTCTGCGCCACGTTCTCGTCACCGCCCCAGTAGCGGGTGTCGCCGCCGGGCGTGTCGTTGTGGATGGTCCCGGCGTTGATGGTGATGTTGCCGCTGCTGTCGATGCGGCTGTTGTTCACCAGCGTGCTGGCCGTCAGCACCAGGTTGCTGCCGGCGTCGATGGTGCCGATGCCGCCCGCCGCGTCGCCCACGTTCGTGATCGTGTGGCCGCTGGCGTTGGCGGTCAGCGTGCCGCCCGCGAACAGCGCACCGCTGTTGCTGATGTCCCCGGTGCTGGTGACCGTGAGATTGCCGGCGGCGGCCATGCCGCCGGTCTGCGTCAGGGTCACGCCCGGGGCGTTCACCGCCAGGTTGCTGCCCGAATAGATGCCTGCGTTATCGGTCAGCGCGCTGGCCACGGTGATCGTTCCGGTGCCACTGCCGTTGCGGCCCGCGACGATGCGCGCCGAGGAGGCGCCGAAGCTCAAGCCGTTCAGCGTCAGGCCCATGTCGCCCAGGGACTGCACCGAACTGCTGTTGTTCAGCGTCAGTTGCCGGGCGTTGACGTTCAGCACGCCGCCCTGCAGCACGGCCGAGCCGGTCTGGGTCACGTCGAGCGTGGTGCCGGCTTGCGCCTGCACGGTCAGCGTGCCATCGGCCAGCACGGTGCCGCTGTTCGCGAGGCCGCCGTTGCCGCCCTGCACGGTCATGCTGCCGGCCGACTGGATCTTGCCGGCGTTGACGATCGTGGCGCCGCTCACGGTGCCGTTGCCCGCCGTGCTCGTCGCGATGGCGATCACACCGGTCGCATTGTTGGTGACCGTGCCCGTGGCAGCCAGGCTGCTGCCGGTGGCACTGCCGCCCTGGATCGTGCCGCTGTTGTTCACGGTGCCGCTCGCCACGGTCAGCTTGTTGCCGGCGATCACGCCGCCGGCGTTGTTGGTGAGCGTGGTCACCCCATCGAGGGCGAGCGTGCCGGCCGAGGCGAGCACGCCATTGACCGTCGCGGTGCCGCCCACCGTGGCCGTGAGGTCGCCGCTGGCCACGAGTCGGCCGCCCACCGTCAGCGAGCCGGCGCGCAGGCGCGTGGCATGGGAGGACTGCAGCGTGCCGCTGTCGTCGACGGCGCCGCTGACGGTGACCGTGTCGGTGGCGTTGCCGCCGTTGGTGGACAGCAGCAAGGTGCCGGCGTTGCTCACGCTGGCCAGCGACAGGTCGCTGCCGGTGGCCGCCTGGATCCAGCCGCTGGCGTTGTTGCTGGCCGCGCCGGCCTTGACCTTCAGGTTGCCGTCCGTGAACAGCGTGCCGCTGTTGGTGAGAGTCTCGCTGGCGCCGCCGCCGGCATCGGCGATGTCGATCGTCGAGGCGCCGTAGAGGGTGCCCTGGTTGTCCAGGGTGCCGCCCACGCGCAGCATCGCGGCGCCGGTGCCGGCTTCCGTGCGACCGCTGTTGGTGAAGCCGCTGGCGGCGCTGAGGTCCAGCGTGGAGCCTTTCAGCGTGCCACCGTTGTTCACGCTGGAGGCCGTGAGCGCAAGCGCACCAGTCGACTGGGTGTAGCTGTTCGCCGTGGTGGTGAAGCCGCTGGTGGTGGTCACCGTCAGCGTGCCCTGCGCGAGCAGCTTGCCGCCGACGTTGCCGCTGGCGGCCTGCAGCGTGAGCGCCTGGGCCGATTGCAGCGTGCCGCTGTCGCTGAGTGCGCCCGTGAGCGAGACGGTGTCGGTGCCGGTGCCGCCCGTGGAGAGCAGCCAGGTGCCGGCGTTGCTGAGACTGCCGAGGCTCAGCGCGCTGCCCGCAGCCGACTGGACCCAGGCGCCGCTGTCGTTGCTGGTGGCCGCTGCACGCGCGCTGATGCGGCCGTCGGAGAGCAGCGTGCCGCTGTTCGCGAGGGATTCGCTGCCGTTGCCTGCCGCGTCGGCGATGTCCAGCAGATTGCCCGCGTACACGCTGCCGCTGTTGGCAAGGGTGCCGCCCACGCGCAGGTGCGCGGTACCGGTATCGGCTTCGGCGGTGCCGCTGTTGTCGAGGCCATTGCTGGCGGTGAGGGACAGGTCGGCGGCCTTCAGCACGCCGGCGTTGGCCACATGCGCCGCCGCCAGCGTGAGCTGATGCGCGGATTGCGTGTAGCTGCCTTGGCCGGTGCTGTAGTCGCCGGTCGTGGTGACCGCGAGATCGCCGACCGCGAGCAGCTTGCCGCTCACGTTGCCGCTGGCCGCCTGCACCGTCAGCGCATTGGCCGATTGCAGGGTGCCGCTGTCGGTGAGCGCACCGGCCACCGTGACGGTGTCGGGGGCCGCGCCAGTGCTGGTGGAAAGCAGCCAGGTGCCGCCGTTGTCGAGGCTGGCTGCGGTGATGCCGCTGCCGGTCGCGGCCTGCGCCCAGCCGGTGTTGCGGGTCGTGCCCGCCTTCACGTCCATGCGGCCGTCGGCGATCAGCGTGCCGCTGTTGGTGAGGCTTTCGCTGCCGGCGCCCGCCGTGTCGGCGATATCCAGCGTCGTGGCCGCGTACAGCGTGCCGCTGTTGTCCATGCTGCCGCCCACGCGCACGGTGGTGGCGCCGGTGTCGGCTTGCGCCGTGCCGGTATTGCCGAAGCCGGATTGCGCGGTGAGCGCGAGGGCGTTGGCCTTGAGGACACCGGCGTTGCTGATGGTGGCGGCATGGAGCGTGAGCGTCTGGCCCGATTGGGTGTAGCTGCCGGCGCCCGTGGTGTACGCGCCAGTGGTGCTCACGCCAAGATTGCCGGTGGCCATCAGCAGGCCGTCGACCTGCGCGCTGGCGGCGCTCACGCCGAGGGTGTTGGCGGACTGCAGCTTGCCGCTGTCGTTCAGCACGCCGGCGACCGTCACCGTGTCGGAGGTCGTGCCTGCGGCGGTGGACAGCAGCCAGGTGCCGGCGTTGTCCAGGCTCGCCGCATTCACGGTGCTCTGGTGCGCGGCTTGCACCCAGCCGCTGGCGGTGTTGCTGGCCGATTGCGCCTGGAGTGCCAGCGTGCCGTCGCTGAGGACCGTGCCGCTGTTGTGAAAGGTGCCGGTCGCCCCGCCGCTTGCGTCGGCGATGTCGAGCGCGGTCGCGGCGTACAGCGTGCCGCTGTTGTCCAGGCTGTCGCCCACGCGCAGCGTGGCCGACCCGACGTCGGCTTGCACGGTGCCGCTGTTGGCCAGGCCATGTTGCGCGGTCAGGCCGATGGTGGCGGCCTTCACGAGCCCGCTGTTGTCGACGCTGTCGGCGGCCAGCGTGATGCCTTGGCCGGCTTGCGTGTAGCTGCCGGCGACGGTGGTGTAGCTGCCCGTCGCGGTGATGGCCAGGTCCTGGCCCGCCAGCAGCTTGCCGACGACGCTGGCGCTGCCCGCGTTCACGGTCAGCGCATTCACGGATTGGATCGTGCCGCTGTCGGCCAGTGCGCCGGTGACGGTGACCATGTCACGATTCGATCCGGCCTGGGTCGACAGCAGCCACGTGCCGGCGTTGTCCACGCTGCCCAGGGCCACGGTGCTGCCTTGCGCCGATTGCACCCAGCCATCGGCCGTGTTGCGGCTCGTGCCCGCCTTCACGCTCATGCTGCCGTCCGATTGCAGCGCGCCGCTGTTGGTCAGCGTCTCGCTGCCGTTGCCGGCGGCGTCCGCGATGTCCAGGCCGGTGGCGCCGTACACCGTGCCGCTGTTGTCCAGGGTGCCGCCGATGCGCAGCGTCGCCGCTCCGGTGTCGGCCTGGGTCGTGCCGCTATTGGCCAGGCCGGTCTGCGCCGTGAGCGTGACTGCGTTGGCCTTCAGCACACCGGCGTTGTCGATGCTGCCGGCGGCAACCGCCAGCGCCTGGCCCGACTGCGTGAAGCTGTTCGCGCCGGTGGAATAGGCGCCGACGGTGGTGACGTCGAGGTTGCCGCTCGCCAGCAACTTGCCGGTGACGCTGGCGTGGTCGGCGCTCAGGGCCAAGGTGTTGACCGACTGCAGCGCGCCCGCATCGGCGAGCGCGCCGGCGATGACCACGTGGTCGCCGCTGCCGGCATGCGTGGACAGCAGCCAGGTGCCCTGATTGTCCAGGCTGCCCAGCGTGAGGCTGCTGCGATCGCCCGCCTGCACCCAGCCGTCAGCGGTGTTGCTGGTGGCGGCGGCGGCGACCTGCATGCTGCCGGCCGATTGCAGCGTGCCGCTGTTGCTCAATGACTCGGTGCCAGCGCCCGTGGCGTCGGCGATGTCCAGGTTGGTCGCCGCGTACAGGGTGCCGCTGTTGGCGATCGCGCCGCTCGCGTGCACGACCGCATTGCCGCTGTCCGCCTGGGCGATGCCGCTGTTGGCGAAGCCGTTGCCGGCGGTGAGCGTCAGCGCCTGCGCTTTCAGCACACCGGCATTCGTCACGCTGCCGGCGTTCAGGGCCAGCGCCCCGCCGGACTGCGTGTAGCTGCCGGCGCCGGTGGTGTACGCGCCGGTGCTGGTGATGGACAGGTCGCCATCCGCCAGCAGCTTGCCGGCTATCGTGGCGCTGCCGCTTTGCACGCGCAGTGCACGGGCGGATTGCAGCGTGCCCGCGTCGCTCAATGCGCCGGAAACCGCGACGCTGTCGCTCGCCGCACCCGGCGCCGTGGACAGCAGCCAGTTGCCGCCGTTGTCCAGGCTCGTGGCTTGCACGTGGCTACCCGCGGCCGCCTGCACGCCAGCGCCGGCGGCGTTGCTCACGCTCGCGCCCTTCAGGGCCAGCGTGGCTTCGGTCAGGATGCGGCCACCAGCCACGTTGCTGATCGACTCGCTGGCCTCGCCCGCGTTGTCGGCGATGTCGAGGCCGGCAGCGGCATGGATCGCGCCGGAGTTCGTCAATGCCTGGCCGATGCGCAAGGTGGCCTGGCCAGCGTCGGCGCTGATCGCGCCCGCATTGTTCAGGCCCTGCGCCGCGGTGATGACGACGTTGCCGGCGCTGCTGACAACGCCCTGCCCCGCGGCTGCAACCGTGCTCATCGCACCCGTGGCGGCCAGCGTGAGATCACCCGTCGCCTGGACCGCCGCGGTGCCCAGCGCGAGGTCGCCCTGCTTGGCCGAGAGCTGCAGGCCGGCGCCCGCGTCCAGCGTCGCCCCGGTACTGCCCACGCTCAGGCTGCCGACGGTGCCCTGCCAGACGCCAGTCGCACCCCAGCGGGTGCCGTCGATGGCGGCACTGCCCTGCACGTCCAGGGTCAGCGCGCCGCCGGCATGGCGCGTGTTGTTGCCTTCCACGGTGCCGGTGCTGCTTGCGGTGTCGAGCAGGCTGGCCGCGCTCACGCCCAGGTTGCGGCCGGCCACCAGCGAACTGCCCGTGATCTGCGCGGCACCATCACTGGCGAGCGCCAGGTCAAAGCCCGCGTTGAGAGAGGCATCGGCCAGCTGCACGCCCGCGCCGCGGGCCGTGACGGCCAGGTTGCCGCTGGCCGACAGCTTGTTGTTCAACTGGATCTGGCCGGCCGACGTGAGCGAGAAATCGCCCGCCGTCGCCGCCGCGTCGCCCAGCATGCGCACGCCCACGCCGGCCTCGGTGGAGACCAGCACGATGCGATTGGCGTACATGCCGCCCAGCAGCGAAGAATCGATGGCGAGCGTAGGCGCCGCGCCTTCGGGCGTGGCCGCGCCGGTGACGCTGCGGCTGCCGTAGTCCCAGACGTTGGCGCCGGTGTAGATGCCCAGGGAGAGCGCGTTGACCTGCCCGTCCAGGCGCACCGAGCGGCTCACCAGGTCGAGGATCTGCTGCGCGCTGGCGTTCAGGCCGCTGCCGTTGATGGCGATGTCACCGCGGGTGACGGTGAAGCCGCCCAGCGAGCCATCGGCATTGAAGCGCGGCAGGCCGGTGCTGAGCGTCACCCGGTCGGTGTTGATGAAACCGCAGCCCGCACAGGTGATGCCGAAGGGGTTGGCGACCACCACGTCGGCGCGCTTGCCCAGCACCTCGGTGAAGCCGGCCAGCGTGCTGCGGCTGGTGCCCGTCACCTGGTTCAGGATCAGGCTCGCCTCGCCGGAGAGGTTGATGTTCGCGTACACCGTGCCGGCCAGTTGCGACTGGCGCTTGATCTGGTCGGAATTCCCGTTGTTCAGGACCAGGCCGGCGGCGTTGACGTTGAACTGCGTGTAGAGGTTGTTCGACACGCCCGCGGCATTGGGCGTGGCGATGTCGACCACCGTCACGCCATTGGGCGCGACATAGGCGCGCGTGTTGCCACCCGCCGCTGTGACCGAAGGATCCGCCGCCTGCGCGATCAGCGAGGCTGCCAACAGCGACAGGCCCACCCCGGCGCGCACCAGGCTGCTGCCGGGGCCGCGCGATTGCGCGATTTCGCCAGCTGCAGTCCAGCAACCCTTCTTGGCATTCCAGACGACGCGATAGATCTTGTTCATTTTGGGTCTCGGTCAGAGGGCAGCGGACAGGCGGAACCAGGTTTGCCCGGGTTCGCGCGCCAGGGAGGCGGGTTTGCTGATGGGAGCGGCGTAGAAGACGTCCCAGGTGAGGGCGCGCCATTGCAGCTGCAGGCCGACGGCGGCACCGGAGAGGTTGCCGCCGTCCTCGGGGCCGACGTTCGACACGCGGCCGAAGTCGAGGGCCGCATAGGCACGGGCGGCGACGGTGTCGTTGCCGGCGCGGAACTGGCGCAGCAACGAGAGGCTGTTGCGCCAGTAGAAGCCGTTGTCGCCGGACAGGCTCGAGTTGTAGAAGCCGCGCACCGTGTAGAAGCTGCCGATCAGCATCTTCTCGGAGCCGTACAGGCTGTCGTAGGCCTTCTGGGCGGCGATCTCGCCGTCGTAGCTCCAGCGCTGGCCCAGGCCTTCGAAGGGCAGGTGCAGTTGCGCGCCCGCCTGCAGCTTGCTGAATTGCGCATGCGGCTGCTCGGAGGTGAGCAGCTCCGGGTCGCGCAGCGCGCCGAAGGTCTTCAGGCCTTGCACGACATCGAGCGAGGCATTCAGCAGCCCGGTGCCCAGCACCACGCGCGAGTACGAGCCGCGCACATCCAGCAGCGTCAGCTTGCGGCTGCTCACGTCGAGCAACTGGCCGGCGAAGAAGTTGGTGGCGTCCTTGGTCGTGAGCGCCGTGCCCAGGGACAGGCGACCCACTTCGTCGCGGTGGACCACGCGGTCGTAGCCCACCGTGACGATGCTGTTGGAGCCCTCGGCCGGCTGCTGCGTGCCACTGGGGAGCGTGAGCACGTTGCGATAGGTGGAGCGGATCACGCTGGCCGTCCAGGTGTCGTAGCCGTGCGGCAGCCACAGGTCCAGGCCGTCGGACTGCGTGTGGTGGTCGCCGTCGGGGAACGGCACCGACTCGCGATGCGAGACGGAGACCTGCTCGCCGAGGCCCGCAAGGTTGTCCAGCACCACGGTGGCCGAGGCCTGGTGCACGCCCGTGCCTTCCTGCCCCTGGTTGTCGTAGCTTGTGATCAGGTGCACGGAGCGCGTGGGCGTGTTGTGCACGGTCACCACGCTGCCGCCGGCCGCCTCGCCCGGCAGGATCTCCAGGCGCGCGTTGTTGGACTGCAGGCGGTTGATCTGGTCGATGCCCTGCTCGAGGTCACGCAGGTTCAGCACCTGCCCCTCGTGCGTCGGGAACACGGCGCCCGCGGGCACGCTCTTCTTGCCTTCGTCGTCGATGCGGAAATGCTCGATCGTTCCTTCGACCACGTCGATGGTCAGCGTGCCTTGCTTGAGGTCCTGCGCGGGCAGGTAGGCGCGCGAGGTGACGTAGCCCTGGACGATGTAGTCCTTGGTGATCAGCCCGAGGATCTCCGTGATCTCGTTGACCCCCAGGCAGTGCCCGGCAAAGCGGGAGTCGATCTCGGCCCGCGCGGCCTGCCGCAGCCGCGGGCTGTTGTGGATCACGATTTCGCGGATGTCGTGGCACGCACCGGGCACGGCGGCCGGCTGCACCGGGGCCGGCGTGGCACGCAGGTCGGCGCCGCCGGGGGGAGCGACGCGCCGCGTGCTCTCCAGATCGCGCTGAATTTGTTCCTGTTGCCTGCGCTGTAATTGTTCCAGCTGTTGTGCGGCTGCATCACCAGGAGAGGTCTGGGCCGCAACGAAGGCGGGGGTTGCCGTGGCCATGAAGGCCAGGGGAACGAGCACACGAGACGCGATTCTTCTTGGTTTTCCGGGGGTCATGCGGTGTGCACCGGCCGCCAGCGCTCATGCCTGGAGTGGGTGCGGGGGGCAAAACCATCGAACCTAACCCGATTTGGTTGCGTCCGCAACTAAGTGTTTCGTTTGCAACCGATCCGCTTCCAACCCAGTCTGCCGCTCGAAGCTCCCCTGCGCCGGCGGTGCCTTGGGCGCAAGTAGTGCGACGAGGTCGGGCATGCGGCTGGAAATGAGATACTGTATTTCCGTACAGTTAATCGCATCGCATGACCGCCCTTGCAGTTTCAGAGTGGCACGAGCCCGACCTCCACGCCGCTGCCCCGCCGCAGCGCTTGCGGCCGCTCGTGGCGCCCGGCGAAATCCCCGCCGGCGTGTGGCGCGGCGGCGAACTCGGCTCGCAGATCAGCGACACGGTGGCCACCGGCTGGGCCGAGCTCGATGCGCAACTCCCCGGTGCGGGCTGGCCCTGCCGTTCGATCACCGAGGTGCTTGCGCCGCAGCCCGCCGTGCTCGAGTGGCGCCTGCTCGGAGGTGCGATCCGACAAGTCGTCGCAGGCGGCGGCCAGGTGGTGCTGGTGGGACCGCCCAAGCCCCCTCACCTGCCCGGCTTGCTGCATGCCGGGGCCGATGCGCGGCAACTCGTCTGGGTCCGGGCCGAGACGCCGGCCGAGCGCCTGTGGGTGACGGAGCAGATGATCAAGTCCGATGCCGCGGGGGCGATCGTCGCCTGGCTGCCGCAGGCGCGGCAGGAACAGATCCGTCGCCTGCAGGTCTGCGCGCTGGCCTGCCGCGCGCCCGTGTTCCTGTGCCGGCCCGAAGCCGCGCAGCACGAATCCTCGGCGGCGCCGCTGCGCGTGCACGCCAGCTATACGGTGGATTGGGAGCTGTGCGTCAAGATTTTCAAGCGCAGGGGTCCGTCGCTGCCTACGCCCTTGCGGCTGCCGTCCATTCCGGGCGGCCTGGCGCGCGTCCTCACCCCGCGCCTGCTCAAACCCAGCCTTCTCTGGAGGCGCACGGAGACTCGTGATGCTGTGGGCAGTCCTGCTCCCCGACGGCCATCCCGCCAGCTCGCCGTCCACTGAGGTCCTGCAGGGAACGGCGATCTGGGCGCTGCAATACACGCCCCGGGTCGCGGTCATCGAGGACTGCGCGGTGGCGCTGGAGCTGGCGGCCAGCGCGCGCCTGTTCGGAGGCAAGCGGCAACTGGTGGAACGCGTGCGCAACGAGGCGTGCGAGTTGGGACTGCGCGCACCGAGCTGGGCGCCCACCAGCCTGGCCGCGCTGGCACTGGCCCGCGCCGGCGTCACCAACGGCTTCGGCAAACCCCTGGACCAGGTGCTCGACGCCTTGCCCTTCGAGACACTGACGCCCGCGAAGACCCACGAGGCGACGCTCTCGCGCCTGGGCTGCCGCACGCTGGCCGACGTGCGCGCCTTGCCGCGCGGCGGCCTCTCGCGGCGCTTCGATGCGCAATTGCTCGCGGCCCTGGACCAGGCCTACGGCTTGCGGCCGGAAAGCCACGCCTGGGTCGGCTTGCCGGACCGCTTCGCCCAGCGGCTCGAACTGATGTCGCGCGTCGAGGTGGCCCCCGCCTTGCTGTTCGGCGCCCGTCGCCTCTTGCTCCAACTGTGCGGCTGGCTGGCGGCGCGGCGCAGTGGCGTGACGGCCTTCACCTTGCGCTGGTGCCACGACGTGATGCGCTCGAAAACCGCGGGCGACGGCGGCGAACTCACGATCCGCACCGCCGAAGCCACGCGCAACATCGAGCACCTCGGCCGCCTGCTGGCCGAACACCTGGCCAAGGTGACGCTGCAGGCGCCCGTCGGCGACCTGCAACTGGTCGCCGACGACGTGCATTCGCTCGATGAAAAAAGTGCGTCCTGGTTGCCGGACCCGGCGCAATCCGGCGAATCGCTGGCGCTGGTGCTGGAGCGCGTGGCGGCCCGCCTGGGGCCCGAGCGCGTGCTGCGGCCGCTGCCCGCGGCCGACCACCGCATGGAGTGGATGGTTCACTGGCTACCCAGCAACGTGCCGCAGCCGCGCGCGCTGCCGCCTTGCGGCGACCTGCCGCAGCCGGCGTTCATGTTGTCCGAGCCCTTGAAACTGGCGGTGCGCGAGGACCGCCCCCTGTACCAGGGCGCCCTGCTCCTGCTGTCCGGCCCGCATCGCGTGGAGGGCGGCTGGTGGCATCGGCGGCCCGATGCCAGTGGCGCGCAGCAGGCGCAGACCGTGGTGCGCGACTACTGGGTGGCCGTGAGCGAACACGCCGGCGTGCTGTGGATCTTCCAGACCCGCCTGGAAAAGGACCGCACCGCGTGGTTCCTCCAGGGCGTGTTCGCCTGAGAAGCTGAGAAGCATGGCAGGCCCGCAATACGCCGAGCTCTGGTGTCTGTCCAACTTTTCCTTCCTGCGCGGCGCCAGCCGCCCGGAGGAACTGGTGGAGCGCGCCCAGGCGCTGGGCTATGCGGCGCTGGCGCTGACCGACGAATGCTCCATGGCCGGCATCGTGCGTGCGCATGTGGCCGCCAAGGAGCACGGCCTCAAGCTGCTGGTAGGCGCGCAGTTCGAAGTGCAGGGCGAAAGCCCGTTCACGCTCGTCGTGCTGGCGCGCAACCTGCAGGGCTACGGCAATCTGTGCGAGTTCATCACCACCCTGCGCCGCGCCAGCGAAAAAGGCACTTATCGCCTGTCGTTCGAGCAACTGGAGCGCACCGCCTTCGAGGACTGCCTCGTCCTGATCGCAGCGCGGCGAGACAGCAGCGACGCGCAATTGGCGGCCTTGTGCCACTGGGCTGGCCGGGCATTTGCCGGGCGCTGCTGGCTGCTGGCCTTGCGCGAGCGGCTGCTGGGCGACGAAATGTGGCTGCACCGCCTGCGGCGCGCAGGCGCCGACGCGCAACTGCCGCTGGCCGCGGCCGGCGACGTGCACATGCATGTGCGCTCGCGCAAACCCTTGCAGGACGTGATGACGGCCACGCGCGTCGGCCGGCCGCTCACCGAATGCGGCCATGCGCTGCAAGCCAATGCCGAACGCCACCTGCGCACGCGCCTGCGCCTGGCGCAGCTGTATGCGCCGGACCTGCTGGCGCAGACGCTGCGCATCGCCGACCTGTGCGCGTTCTCGCTCGACGAATTGCGCTACCAGTACCCCGACGAGGTCGTGCCGGCAGGCGAAACCCCTACCAGCTATCTGCGCCGCATCACCTACGAGGGCGCCGGGCGACGCTGGCCGCAGGGGGTGCCGGCGAAGGTGCAGCTGCAGATCGAGCACGAGCTCGCGCTGATCGCGGAACTGCGCTACGACCACTACTTCCTCACGGTCTACGACATCGTGCGCTTCGCGCGCTCGCAGCACATCCTCTGCCAGGGGCGCGGGTCGGCGGCCAACTCGGTCGTCTGCTATTGCCTGGGCGTGACCGAGGTCGACCCGGCGCGCATGAGCGTGCTGTTCGAGCGCTTCATCAGCCGCGAGCGCAACGAGCCGCCCGACATCGACATCGATTTCGAACACGAGCGGCGCGAGGAGGTGATGCAGTACCTCTATCGAAAATACGGGCGCGAGCGGGCCGCGCTCACGGCCACGGTCATCAGCTATCGCCCGCGCTCGGCGATCCGCGACGTCGGCAAGGCGCTGGGTTTCGACCTGGAGACGGTCGACCGGCTGGCCAAATCCCACCAGTGGTGGGACGGGCGCGAGGTGCGGGGCGAGGGCTTCGCCGAGGTCGGCCTGGATCCCGACGACCTGCAGGTGCAGCAGCTGATCGCGCTGACCGAGCAGATCCTGGGCTTTCCGCGTCACCTCTCGCAGCACGTGGGCGGCTTCGTGCTGACGCGCGGTCCGCTGCACCGCATGGTGCCGATCGAGAACGCCTCGATGCCCGATCGCACCGTGATCGAATGGGACAACTCAGCGGACCAGCGAGGTAGTTTGTCCGTAAGAGGACTTGAACCTAACCCCGGACAGGCTGGAGCTTGTTCCTCAACGCATCAAGGACGCAGGGTTATCCACGGCGGCGGTCGGCGCTTGCGACGAACCGACCGCCGCGGTGGGTAACCCGTTTTTCGTGGCGCGATCGTCGAAAGCTCGTCCTTCACTGTACAAAATAATGCCTATGCGGTACCGTTAAAAAATGTC
>NZ_JAQGNQ010000049.1 GCF_028291745.1 Ramlibacter sp.
CGCGTCGCCTCGAGGCGGCACCCGCTGGGCGCGGCGGCAGGTTCGATGCGCGCCGGCCCGGCCCGGGTGGGCGCGATGCCCGCGGCGATGACCGCCGTCCCGGCCCGGGCGGCGGCAACTTCCGCGGCGGCCGCGATGACATCCGCGAGGACCGTGGCCCCCGCTTGGGCGACGCCGCCTTCCGCGCGCAACGCGATGCGCTGGAGCACGCGCAGGCCACCTTGCGCAAGCTGGCGGCGCAGGCGCACGGCGAGGCGCTGACGCAATTGATGACGGCCTGGGAGCAGCGCGCCGCGGACCAGGTGCCCAGCCACCAGGAACTGGGCAAGGCCGTGAGCCCGCAGGTGCGCCAGGCCTGGGTGCAGGCGCTGGGCAAGGGGCCGGCCGGCAACGCCGCCGAGACCTTGCTGCGGCTGGAGATGGCGGCCGACGTACCGTCGCCGGCGGAACAGATCAGCGCGCGCCGGATGCTGCAGCTGCAGTTGCTGACGCGCCGCCACGAGGCCTCGCCGCAGGAGAGCTGGGGTACCGACGTGGCGAAGGTGCTGGCCACGGGCTATGACGCCGGCGCGGCGCGGCGCCTGCAGAATGCTCTGAAGGCGCTGCTGCGGGGTTGAGTCAGGACGCGGGGTGCGCGTTCGTAGGCTGGGCTGCGCGCAGCGCACCCCAGCGTGCTCGCGCAGATTGCTGGGGTGACTATCGTCAGCCCAGCCTACCTGCAGCCGCATCCGCGGTTACGTCGGCCGATAGAACCCGTCGAACAACTCCAGCAGCGCCGGAAACTCCCGCGTGAAGCGCGCCCGGTTGACGAAATACGCCTCGCACGCGACCGCGAAGAACTCGTCGATGGCGGTCGCGCCATAGTCGTCCAGCCACGGCCATTCCTCGCCGAAGCGCTCGGCGCGGATCACCGCTTCGCGAAAGCGCTCGTATTCGCCTTGCAGCGTCGCCAGCCACTGTTCGCGCGCTCCCCGCGAGCGCAGCGGCGGGCAGCCGTCGGCCACGCCGTCGCGCAGGTCGATCTTGTGGACGAACTCGTGGATCACCACGTTGAAGCCGGTCTCCGCGCTCTCGCCGGCGGCCGCCACGTCGCGCCAGTTCAGCATCACGGGGCCGCCGTGCATCGCCTCGCCGGCGACCACTTCGTGCCAGTCGTGCACGACCCCGGTCGGGTCGGTGGCGCTGCGGCGCGCGACCACTTCGTCGGGATGGACCACGATGCCGACGAAGTCGTCGTACCAGCGCAGCCCCAGGTGCAGCACGGGCAGCACGGCCTGCGCGGCGATGGCCAGCGCGATGGCGTCGGTGATCGCCAGCCCGTTCGCGCCGTGGAATTCCTTGCTCGCCAGGAACTCCGCGCTCAAGCTGCGCAGCCTCTCGCGTTCGCCGGCGTCCCGCTCGGCGAGGAAGGGATAGCGCGCCAGCGTCGCGCGCCAGAGATCGTCGGGGAGGGCCGGGGCGCTGCGGCGACGCCGCAGCCAGCCGAACATCAGGCCAGCGCCACGCGTTCGGCGTGGCCGTCCGCATGCAGCCGCAGCGCCTGCATGCGCGGCGGCACGGCATCGGTGTCCCAGTCGGTCAGCACGATCCGCCAGTGCGTCGCGTCCACCGCATGGTCCGCCGGCTTGTGCGTGTGCCCGTGCACCAGCACCGATGCGTCGGCCGCCTCCAGCCAGGCCAGCGCCAGGGAGGTGTCGACGTCGGCGTATTCGCGGCCGCCTTGCCGGCGCTCCTCGCTCTCGCTGCGGATCGCCCGCGCGATGGCGCGGCGCTGCGCGAGCGGCTGCGTCAGAAACGCCTGCTGCCAGGCCGGATCGCGCACCTGCGCCCGGAAGGCCAGGTATTCGGTATCGGCAATGCACAGCGCGTCGCCATGCGACAGCAGCCAGCGCTGGTGGCCGAAGGAAAACACGGTCGGGTCGGCCAGCAGCGTCAGTCTCGCGGTCTGCGCCAGGCCGGGACCGACCAGGAAGTCGCGGTTGCCCGCCATGAAGAAGATCGGCAAGCGCTCGCTGGTCGCGCGCAGCACCTCCACGCACTCGTGCTCGAAGCCGGGCTCGTGCGCGGCGTCGTCGCCGGGCCAGACCTCGAACAGGTCGCCGAGCAGGAAGAGGGCGTCCGCGGTGCTCGCCGCCATGTAGCGGCTCCACGCTGCGAAGGTGGCCGGCATCCCCGCCTGCAGGTGCAGGTCGGAGATGCATTCGACGGTGCGCCAGTGCGGCGCGGCGCGCAGTTCCTGCGCCTCGGTGGCCGTGGTTTCCGGGGTGGTCGTCAGACCACGACCGCCTTCTCGAGCACGACGTCGGTCTTGGGCACGTCGCCGTGGCCGCCGCGATTGCCGGTGGCGACCCCCTTGAGCCGATCGACGATCTCCTGCCCGCCCACGACCTTGCCGAAGACGGCGTAGCCCCAGCCCTGCGGCGTGGGCGACTTGTGGTTCAGGAACTCGTTGTCGGCGACGTTGATGAAGAACTGCGCGGAGGCGGAATGCGGATCGCTGGTGCGGGCCATGGCGACCGTGTACTTGTTGTTCTTCAGGCCGTTGTGGGCCTCGTTCTCGACCTGCGCGCCAGTGGGCTTCTGGCTCATGCCGGGGGCGAAGCCGCCGCCCTGGATCATGAAGCCGTCGATCACGCGGTGGAAGATGGTGCCGTCGTAATGCCCCTTCTTCACGTAGTCGAGGAAGTTGGCCACGGTCTTGGGCGCCTTCTGCTCGTCGAGTTCCAGCGTGACCACGCCCTCGCCGGCAATGTGCAGTTCCACCTTGGGATTCATGAAAGCCTCTCTTGTTATTGAACGATCGTCGCCGAGTTGATGACGACGGGCGTCACCGGGACGTCGCTGTACATGCCGCTGCGGCCGGTCTGCACGGCCTTGATCTTGTCGACCACATCCATGCCGCTGACGACCCGGCCGAACACCGTGTAGCCGGGGCTGCCGCCCTGCGGGTCGAGGAAGGCGTTGTCCTTGACGTTGACGTAGAACTGCGCGGTCGCCGAATTGGGGTCGTTGGTGCGGGCCATCGAGACGGTGCCGCGCTCGTTCTTCAGGCCCTTGGCGAATGCTTCGCGACCCTCGTGCACCACCGGCGCGCGGGTCTTCTTCTCCGCCATGTTGCGGTCGAAGCCGCCGCCCTGGATCATGAAGTTGTCGATGACGCGATGGAAGATCGTGCCGTCGTAGTGCTTGTCGCGGACGTACTGCAGGAAGTTCTCGACGGTCTTGGGCGCCTTGTCCGGGTAGACCTCGACGACGATGTCGCCGGCCGTGGTGGAGAACTTCACCTTCGGGGCATCGGCCGCCAGGGTGGCGGTGG
This sequence comes from Ramlibacter sp., assembly GCF_028291745.1. GTDB lineage: Bacteria > Pseudomonadota > Gammaproteobacteria > Burkholderiales > Burkholderiaceae_C > Ramlibacter. Next base: position 3,317 of record NZ_JAQGNQ010000049.1, read on the forward strand.
CGGTGGCGGCAAGGCAGCCGGCAAGCACGAGGGCGGCAGCGGCGCGGCGCGTGAGGGAAACCATCAGCCGATCACTCCTTCGAAGAAGATTTTCCATTGGAGCCCCTGGCGCACCCAGTACTGGCGCTTGACGGGGCCGGTGCGGGCGCCCGTGGGCACCTCGCCAAAGGTTACCACCATGGTGTCCTCGCGGTCCGTCCAGCGCAGCACCGACAGGTCCTTCAGTTCGACGTCCTTGCCGCGCATCTTGCCGAGTTCGACCTTCATCAGCGGGGCCGATTCGGCCAGCGTCTTGCCGTTGACGCTGAAGTCGCTCGTGTAGAAGCCCAGCAGCCGGCTGATGTCGCCGCTCGCCTTGGCGCTGCGCCAGGCCTGCAGCACGTCGTTGAAGCGGCGGCTGTCCGCCTGCACGGTGGCGGGCTGCACCCAGCGCAGCATCGGCGCGATCACGACCGGCGTGGTGCGCACCTCGACGGTCCGGATGATGCGCGCGAGATCGGGATTGGCCATCACGACGCAACCGTCGGTGGCCTTGGGCGGGCGCGAGAACTGGTCGGGCGGCGTGCCGTGCAGCCAGATGCCGCGGCCGGTCTTGCCGCGGCGCGCGTCGTACGGGTTCGGATAATTGATCGGCAGGGCGCCGGCGCCGTAGAAGTCCTTGAGCGACTTCGGATCGAGATTGCTGGTGATGTAGTAGACGCCCAGCGGGGTGCGCAGGTCTCCCTCGGCAGACTTCTCGATGCCCAGCTTGCCCACCGAGATGTAGTAGTCGGCGATCAGCTTGGGGCCAGTCGGCTCGTTGGCGAACAAGTACAGGCGCGCCCGCGAGCTGTCGATGGCAATCGCGTGCTTGTTCTTGTCCGACAGCTGCAGGAACTGCGCGGGGATGGCGCCGGCGGGCGGGCGCTCGCGCAGGGCGCGGATGCGCAGCTGCGACTCCTCGCGCAGCTCGGCGAGCTGCTGGCCAGCGCTGCGGGCCGTGGCATCCGGCACGTCGCCGAAGGCCTTCACCGGGCGCTGTTGCGCCGTCAGCAGGTCGCCGTACACCAGCTGCGCCAGATGGAAGTTGGGATGCTCGCGCACCAGCGCTTCGGCGCGCGCGAGCGCGGTGCGGGTCTGCGCCTGGCCGATCAGGCGGTAGACCTCGATCAGGCGGGCCTCGGCCTCACCGTCGCGCACCAGTGCGGCGGGCTTGCGCACCGCAACCACCGGCGTCGGCTTGCGCCAGGGCGCAGCAGCGGCGTGCACGGGGGGTGCGCTGTGCGCGGGCGTGGTACCGGCCGCGGCCGCGGCCAGCACGCCGGCCGCGCCAACCAGCGCCACGAGGACTTTCGTCATGGTGGAGGAGCCCGGGGTGAGGTTCAACTGCACAACCTTCGCCGTGTCGGCCGCAGGCGCGCCTCAGGCGCCGTTGGTCTCGCGCACGATCGTCCAGCGATCGCCGCTGCGCACGAACTCCAGCGTCTTGCGGCTGGTGACGTGCAGGCTGTCGGCGCTGTACGCCTGGCGGAAGTGGGCCACGGCCTTGTTGCCGGTGACGGCGACGTTCAGGTCGCTGACCTGCACGGAGATCTGCTTCTTGCCGACGATGCGGTTGCGGCGTTCCTGCTCCCAGGCGGAGCGCGACTGCCGGCCGGGCGGATTGAATTCCCTGCCATACGCACCGAGGTAGCCGCCCACGTCCTTGGAAGACCAGGCAGCGGCCCAGGCGCGCACGGCGGCCTCGACGTCCGCCTTGCCGGCGGAGCCGGAGCTTGCTGACGCCGCGACGGGCGCTGCGGCCGGCGCGGTGGCCACGGCAGCAGCCGGTGCCGCAGCCGCAGCGGGGGC
>NZ_JAQGNQ010000058.1 GCF_028291745.1 Ramlibacter sp.
GGCGATGTCGGTAGGTCGCGCGGCGATGTGCCATTGCAGGTTTTTGCGCTCCACGCGGCTCTGCGCTCCGCGATAGCCGGAGTCACCCCAAACGTGTTCTTCCTTGCCATGCAGCAGGTCGGCCACCAGCACCATCACTTTGGAAATGAGGCAGGGCCGGGCGATGCATGAAACGCCCAGCAAAACCCAGGTCTTTCATGCCGTGGCGAAGTGGCGCTGGCTCCTGCTGCGCACGGGCTTGCCGGTTGGGCACACTGCCGATCGATAGCGCAACACATGGTCCGCAGGCAACGCACTGCATACCCATGAAGCGGGGTACGCCCCGTAAATGTCAGGCGACACGAGAAACAGAAGTGGCCGCGGAAATCTGGACAGCGGGCGATGCGCCTCGCGTACGGCGTACTGCTCGCGAAAGTAAGCGGTCTACCGCCTGCGGCGCACAATGGAGGCAGCATTGTTCTGCGTGAGCCAAGCGGCTGTTGGGTAGGTGGCTAGGTTGTGGGGTAGGAGAGCCAATCGGTCCCGCAGGGCGCGCCAGTGCTCAAGTTTCGCGGACGCCCTCTCCGCCAGCACGCACTCTGAAAACGCCCCCGCGAGGGGCTTTTTCATTGGGAAAACAGTGACTTTCCCGTCCCGCACGCCGGCTGATGGAGGACTGGGCCGCTTTCCTGACAAAGCCGTTGGCCACCGAGGGAGACGCGCCTCCCCCAAGCAAACGGACGGCGTGATAAGCCCTGTCTGCCAGATCTGGCACAGGCGTATAGCGGAGCGACGTGCGGCCAATGCGAAAAAACCTGCGGCCATGTGAGGCGAAGAGGAGCAGCTCGAGGTTGCGCAGCAACTCGCTCGCCCAGCTCGGTCCTCACGTTACGGCGATTCGTCGCAAGGGCATGGAGTAGGGCCCCAGCCCACCTCCTTGCGCTTCAATGCCGGTGCGTGTGGTGAACGTCCGGCACGTGCGGATGGCTGTGGCGCGCAGGTTCATGGCGGTGAGCGTGGCTGTGCTCTCCTGCGCGTATCGGATCATGCACATGCTCGTGATGCCCGTCATCGTGCCGGTGGGCATGTTCGTGCTCCAGCGCTTCGTGCAGGTGTTCGTGCTCGTGCCGTTCGTACAGGTGCACGACGACCCCGGCCAGCATCAGCGCGCCTCCGCCCGCCATCCCCCAGCTCAGCCCGCGCTCCCCGAGCGCAATGGCCACCGCCGCCCCGATGAAGGGCGCGAACGCAAAGACCGACCCGGTGCGGGCAGCACCGAACGCCCGCTGGGCGAGGAGGTACAGCCGCAGGCTGAGCCCGTAGCCGGTGGCACCGATCGCGAGCAGGGCCAGGACCTGTCCCCACCGCGGCCAGGATTCGCCCGAGCCGAGCGCCAGCAGCAGCGCCGCCGGCGCGCCGAGCGAAGCCTTCGCGAGCACCACCTGGGCCGGGTCGCGCTCCGCCACGCCGCGCGACAGGGTGTTGTCGATGCCCCAGGATGCCGTGGCCAGCAGTACCGCGAGGAGGCCGAGGAACTGTGCCTGGCCGGCGGCACTTCGGTCGAGGACCAGCAGCAAGCCGCCGGCGAGCAGCAGCAGCATCGCGATCCAGACGCGCCGGCCCATGGATTCGTGATACAGCAAACGGGCCAACAGGGCGGTGAACAGTGCCTCCAGTGCCAGCATCAGCGTCGCGCTCGTGCCGCTGGTGTGCTGCAAACCCCAGGCAAGCGCCACTGGCCCGATCACTGCTCCGAAAGCCGCCATCGCCACCAGCCGGGACAGGTCGCTGCGGCGGACCTTGGCCTCGCGTTCGGCGGGCCGGCGCAGCAAGGCGCCGAGCAAGGCAGCACCGGCATACAGCAGGGCCGCGGTGCTGAAGGCACCGACACCTTGCCCCGCCCGCTGCACAAGGGGCGTGCTGATGCCGAACAGAGCGGCGGCGAGCACGGCAAGAAAGCCGCCGCGCGATGCGGGCCAACGGGACGACGCGAACAACATGGTCTGTGACTGTAAAGCGGCGCCTCCGGGCGCGGCAGCCGCGGCCAGACCGACCGATGACAGCGTCCGCCGTCCAATCATGTTTGTAGCATACGCTACGCACGAGTTATAGTCGCGACATGCTTTCAGACCCGGGCTGGCTGCTGCTGGTCGTCTCCCTCCCGACACCGAGTGCGACCGCGCGCATGCGGGTGTGGCGCGGGCTCAAGGCCCTTGGCTGCATGGCGCTTCGCGACGGTGCCTACCTGCTGCCCGCCGACGGTGAGCGCGAGCAGGCCCTGCGCGAACTGGGCGACGAATGCGCCCGCGAAGGTGGCGTCGCGTGGCTCATGGACGTGCAGCCGCGCGCGACCGAGGAGACCCAGGCGTGGCGGCAGTTGTTCGACCGCAACGCGGAATACGCGGAACTGCGCAAGTCCTGGAAGGACGCAAACCCCAGCGTCGGCAGCCTCTCCACGAGTGAGCTCACGCGCCTGCAGCGCAAGCTGCAGCGCGAGTACGACGCCGTGCGCGCCATCGACTTCTTTCCGGCGGATGCGTCGGCGGAGGCTCACGCCGCCTGGACCGACCTGAATCGCCGCATCGACCAGTTGCTCTCGCCGGAGGAGCCGCACGAGACGCAAGGCGGCATACCAAGGCTGAATGCGGCGGACTACCGCGGCCGCACCTGGGCGACGCGCCGCCGGCTTTGGGTGGACCGGGTCGCGAGCGCCTGGTTGATCCGGCGCTTCATCGACCCGGACGCCCGCTTCAAGTGGCTGCAGCGGCCAGCGGATTGCCCGAAGTCGGCGCTCGGGTTCGACTTCGACGGCGCGGCGTTCACGCACGTCGGCGACCGCGTCACCTTCGAGACCCTGTCGGCCAGCTTCGGCCTGGAGGCAGACCCTGCGCTGGCGCGGCTTGCAAGACTCGTGCATCACCTGGACGTGGGCGGGGAGCCGGTGCCCGAAGCGATCGGATTCGAGGCGGTGATCGCCGGCGCGCGCGAGCGCCTGGACGATGACGACGCCTTGCTGGCCGAAATGACAACCATGCTCGACTCGCTGTATGCCCATTTCACGCGTGCCGCCGCAGGCCCGAAGACCTGAGGAGAAACAGATGAACGACATGGCCGCCACCGAAGCGATCGGGCAACCGGCAGCCGCCAACTACACGCTGTGGGAGTTGGTGCGCTACATGCTGGGCCTGGGCACCTGGGGCTTCGGAGGTCCGGTTGCCCTGGCCGGCTACATGTACCGCGACCTGGTGGAAAAACGCCACTGGATTTCCGAGAGCGATTACAAGGAAGGCCTGGCGCTCGCGCAGCTGATGCCCGGGCCACTGGCCGCACAACTGGCGATCTATCTCGGCTACGTGCACTACCGGGTGCGCGGCGCGACACTGGTCGGCCTGGCCTTCGTGCTGCCCTCGTTCTTCATGGTGGTAGCGATTGGCGCCGCGTACGTGGCTTACGGCGGCATCGGCTGGATGCAGTCGGTGTTCTACGGGGTCGGTGCGGCGGTGATCGGAATCATCGCCATGAGTGCCTACAAGCTGACGACCAAGAACATCGGCCGCGACAAGCTGCTGTGGGCCATCTTTCTGGCCAGTGCGGCCGTCACGGTGATCACCAAATCGGAGATCGTCTGGGTGTTCCTCGGCGGCGGCGTGCTGGTCTGGCTGTGGCGCACGCCGCCGAAATTCACCGGCCGCGTACACGCGGTCGCTGCGCCACTGGCCGCCTCGTTCGCCGCCGGTGCGGTCGATTGGCACAAGCTGGGCCAGATCGGCGCCTATTTCGCCTATGCGGGCAGCTTCGTGTTCGGCAGTGGCCTGGCGATCGTGCCCTTCCTCTATGGCGGCGTCGTCAAGGAGTACGCCTGGCTCACCGATCGCCAGTTTGTCGACGCCGTGGCGGTGGCGATGATCACTCCGGGACCGGTGGTGATCACCACCGGCTTCATCGGCTATCTGGTGGCGGGGTTCTGGGGCGCTGTGGTGGCCGCAGGCGCGACCTTCCTGCCCTGCTATCTGTTCACCATCCTGCCGGCACCTTACTTCAAGAAGTACGGCAAGCGCCCGGCCATCGTTGCCTTCGTCGATGGCGTCACGGCCGCCGCGATTGGCGCCATCACCGGCGCGGTGATCGTGATCGGGCAGCGCTCGATCACGGACTGGGTCACCGCGGCGCTGGCGTTGATCACGGTGGCTGTCTTGTGGCGCTTCAAGAAGGTCCCCGAGCCAGCGATCGTGGTCGTCGCGGCGCTGATCGGCCTCGTGGTGCATCCGCTGTTGGTCCGTGGGTGAGCGGGCAAGGAGTTCGCGATGATCAGGATTCCGCTGGCCATGCTGGCCTCATTCGTGTCGACCAGTGCCCTGGCGCAAAGCGCCAACTTCGACACCGACCCGGTCGGCGCTCCGCCGATGGGCTGGATCTGCGGCGTCACCGGCAGCGGCAAGCCACATTGGGCGGTCGCGGCCGACCCCACTGCGCCGAGCAAATCCAAGGTATTGATGCAAAGCGGCAGCGGCACGTTTCCGTGGTGCGTCAAGAGCGGCACGGCGATCACCGACGGTTTCGTCGAGGTGAAATTCAAGCCGATCTCGGGCCGCGAGGACCAGGCCGGGGGCGTCGTCTGGCGCTGGAAGGATGGCGACAACTACTACGTCGCACGCGCCAATGCGCTGGAGAACAACGTATCGCTCTACTACACCGAGGGCGGCCGGCGCAAGACACTGAAGTACGTCGACGCGCCGGTGGCGGGCGGCGTCTGGCACACCCTTCGGGTCGAATTTGCCGGCACGCACATAGCTGTGGCTCTGGACGGCAAGCGCGCGATCGAGATCGAAGACAAGCACATCGGCGGACCGGGCGCGGTGGGCGTGTGGACCAAGGCCGACAGCGTGACCGCGTTCGATGAATTCGGGTACGGTGCCGCGCACCCTTGACGCCACAGGCGCACGCTCGAGAGTGGGGCAATCTTTAGGGAGACATGACATGTCAGAGTGCCATCTTCAAGAACCGGTCCTGGCCTGCTCATTGGCCCTTGGCGATCAAGCAGCACAAACCTGTGGCCGTCCTGTTGGTGGCCGATGGTGGCAACGTCATCGAACTGACCTACGACCTCTTGGACCGCAAGCTGATGCAAATGCGCCATCCATAGCTGCAGAGGGCGCTGAACATTGAGGATCAATAAAAAAGACAGGTGAGGAAATGAGGGGATTTCACAAGGAGAGTCCGAATGTTTCGTTCCCTTTGTATTGCGCTGGCTCTGGCCGGCCCCTGCGTCCAGGCCGCCACCGCGCCGATGGACACTGCAGCCATTGAATCGATTACCGGCCTGAAAGGCAGCTACGACGCGGCCGAAAACGTATTCAAGGTGAGCAAGCCGCGCGACGACGTGAAGATCACCGTCGATGGCGCGCCGCTGACACCCTTCCAGGGCCTGACCTCCTATGCTGCCTTCACGCCGATGGGGCGTGCGACCATGGTCATGGGCGATACGGTGCTGCTGGAGGATGAAGTGAACCCGGCGATGAGCGCGGCACTCGACGCAGGACTCGAGGTCACTGCCCTGCACAACCACTTCTTCTTCGACCAGCCCAGGGTGTACTTCATGCACATCGGCGGCTCGGGAGACGCACGCAAGCTGGCTGCCGGCGTGAAGGCGGTGTACGACCGCGTGGCGCAGATTCGCGCCGCGCAGGCCGCCCCTGCGGGCCACTTCGCCGGCGAGTTTCCCACGACCAGCAGCCTGTCCGCGGCCCCCCTTGCGCAGATCCTCGGTGCCAAGCCGGACACCAAGGACGGCATGGTGAAGTTCACGCTGGGCCGCAGCACCCGCATGCACGGCATGACGGTGGGCAACCAGATGGGCGTGAACACCTGGGCCGCCTTCGCGGGGAGCGACGACAGCGCGGTGGTCGACGGCGACTTCGCGATGCGCGAGGACGAGTTGCAGTCGGTGCTCAAGTCGATGCGCGCCAGCGGCATCAACATCGTCGCCATCCACCAGCACATGACCAACGAGAACCCGCGCGTCATGTTCCTGCATTACTGGGGCAAGGGCAGGGCAAGCGACCTGGCGACGGCGGTCAACAACGCCGTGCAGACGCAGAAATCCATGCACTGATGTCGCCGAGCTTTTTCATTCTTCACTGAGGAGACCTCATGGAACTGCAACCCATGCCGCTGCCCTTCGAGCCAGCGAGCCTTCGCGGCCTGTCGGAACGACTGATGGTCAGTCATCACGCCAACAACTACGGCGGCGCGGTCAAGCGCCTCAATGCGCTGCGCGCTCAGCTCGCAGGACTCGACCCTGCAACTGCGCCCGGGTTCTCGTGGAACGGCCTGAAGCGCGAAGAACTGATCGCGATGAATTCCATGCTGCTGCATGAACTCTATTTCGCCAGCCTCGGCGCTGGCGAGCAGCCGATGGATCCCGCCTGGGCCCTGGCGCTCGCCGCGAACTTCGGCAGCGTGGAGCGCTGGCAGGCCGAGTTCAGCGCTTGCGGCAAGGCGCTGGCAGGAGGCTCCGGCTGGGTGCTGCTGACGTTTCTGCCGCGCGAGGGCACACTCGTGAATCAGTGGGCGGCGGACCATACCCACGCAGTTGCCGGTGGGGTGCCCCTGCTGGCCCTCGACATGTACGAGCACGCGTACCACATCGACTACGGTGCTGCAGCGGCGGGGTACGTTGACGCGTTCATGGGCAACATCCGCTGGCAGGCGGTCTATCAGCGTTACCAGGCTGCCGTGCATGCGGCCAGCGAGCCATTTGCCTGTGAGCCGCAGCAGATCGACAACGACCTGGTCCTGGACGTCAGGCGTGACGGGCCGTTCGCGCAGTCGCAAGAGATGATTGACGGTGCCCAGCGGCGCGACCCGGCGGCGGTCGCCGAATGGTCCGGTGAGCTCGATCCGCGCCGTCCCGTGGTCGTGTACTGCGTCTACGGCCATGACGTGGGACGCGCCACGGCATTGCGGTTGCGGGCAGCGGGCTTCAAGGCGCGCTTCCTGCGCGGCGGCATGTCCGCCTGGCAACAGGCCGGCCGGCCGGTGCAGCCAAAGGTCTGAGGACGAGACCTACCTACGGGTTCACCTTGATGCGCAGAACTGTGTAGACGAGAAGCACCGCGTAGAGAACAAAGCCCAGTGAGACTGCCGCGAAGAATCCCGTAATTCCTGCGTCGAGCCAGTAAATTGCCGCAAGTGCTCCTGCCGCGCTCACGAACAACCGAGCGGCGTTTGCGCTCATTGCCGCAAAACCACGGCGATAACCTTGACTCACAAAAAACAGCCCGAGCCCCAGCCCGAAGCACACGTAAGAGGGACCAACGATGCGCAGGTAAAGCGCTCCCAGCCGCGCCACTGTGGGGTCTGCGCTGAACAGGGTGAGCCACAGGTTCGGCTGGAGTGCTGCTACCCATCCAATGGTCCCGCAAACCGCTGCAATCGTCAGTGCGCCCGTCCAGGCGATGCTCTGCGCACGCTGATACTGTTTCGCGCCCCAGTTGGTCGCCACCATCGTGACGATGGCGGTGCCGAATCCGAACGCCACCGGCTGCATGATGTATTCGAGACGCGCTCCCATGGCGTAAGCGATTGCGGCTTGCGCCCCGAATTGCCCGGCAATCCCGGTGAGCAACACCACCGAGAGATTCGTGATCGCGGTATTCACCAAGCCGGGCACGCCCACCTTGAGAATGTCGGCGAACAGTTCCCAGCGTGGCGCGATGCCGTGGAAATCCAGTCGAATGCCGGCGGCGGAGGAACGCAGATAGCCGATGATCGCGAACGCTCCCAGCGCGAAGGGGATCACCAACCCCAAGCCGGCTCCCGCCGGACCCAGCGCCGGTATCGGGCCCCAGCCGGAGATCAGCAGCGGCGAGATCGCGATGTGCAGGATCACGCATGCTGCCAGCAGAACAGCCGGCAGGCCCATGTTGCCCGTTCCGCGTACCGCGTTCGCCAGGAGGTTCATCACGCAGATGCACACGGCACCGCCCAGCGCGACGTTCGAATAGGCGAGCGCGTCGCTGAGCATCTCCTCGCGGCCGCCCATCGCGCGGAAGATGTACGGTCCACCCAGCAGCATCGCCGTTGAGAAGACCGCCGAAAGCGCGATCGCCAGCAGAAAGGCATGGAACACGAGTTCGTCGGCGGTGTCCCTTCGGCCGGCGCCGAGAGCGCGTGCCACGGCGGACGACACGCCCGCGCCCATTCCGCTGTTCGTGGTCTGCAGCACAAGCATGACCCATGGAAATGCCAACGACGCGCCCGCAAGCGCGTTGGTGCTGATGCGCCCGAGAAAAAATCCATCAAAAGTAATCATGCCGACGAACGCCAGCAGATTCAGAACGTTGGGCGCCGAGAGCCGCAGCAATGTGGGGAAGATCGGCCCCTCGAGCAGAAGCTTGGATCGGGCCGCAGCTGAATGCGGCGGCGCAGGCTTTGCGGCCGGGGATGATGCAGAAGAAGCGGTGGCACGCTGCGTCATAAGCGCTCCTGACCCTTGTGGGGATCGGAGCAGCGCTTGGACCGGGCTGGTCTTGGACGCCGGGCGGCTGCGTAAGGGCCCGATGGCCTCGGACTGACCGAAGCGAAGCGAATTATAGGCACGACCGCCGACCGGCGTGCAACCGCCAGCCAAGGTGAGCGCTGCGAGCGCCACAAGCGCTTGGGCGCTGCTCGCGACTTGCCTGCATGCGTGCTTCTCGGCGACAGCTTGCTTGTGTTCGCCGGCCCGAGCCAGAAGCCGGTTCCCCGGTCAGTCGATGTTCACAGTCCGCAGACGCAGTGAATTGACGATGACGCTGACGGAGGACAGCGCCATGGCCGCCGCCGCTACAACGGGCGACAACAGCAGTCCGAAGGACGGGTAGAGGACGCCAGCGGCAAGTGCCAGACCTACCGTGTTAAACGCGAACGAGAACAGAAGATTCAGCTTTATGTTCTTCATCGTTGCGCGAGAGAGCTTGCGCGCTCGCACAATGCCCATCAGGTCGCCGTGCAGCAACGTGACGCTCGCCGCTTCGATGGCGATGTCCGAGCCGCCCGAGACCGAAATGCTTGCCGGCGAGGCCTCGCTCAGGGAAACGGAATCGTTGACACCGTCACCGGCAAAAGCGGGTTTGTGCCCTTCAGCCTTCAGTTTGCGAATCACCTCCGCCTTCTGTTCAGGCCTGACTTCGGCGACGACCTCAGTGATGCCCAGTTGATGCGCGACCGCCGCGGCCGTTGTCTGGCTGTCACCGGTCAGCATCATGAGGCGAAGGCCTTCTCCCTGCAGCGCCTTGATGGCCGCTGCAGTCGTTGGCTTGACTGGGTCTGCGATGGCCACAAACCCGGCGAGCTTGCCTCCAATGCCAACGTAGATGACCGTCGCGGCGTTCGCTCGCTGCGCTTCGGCCAGGACGTTCAGCGCTGAAGTGTCGATGCCGTGTTCTTCCAAGAACCTGGCGTTACCGGAGACGATGACAGCCCCCTGTACGCGACCCACTACTCCTCGGCCAACCGGAGAGTCGAAATCCTCGACCGGGGCCAGTTCCAGCTTGCGTTCCAACGCGGAGTTCATGATTGCGAGCGCCAGGGGATGCTCACTGGCGCGCTCCACACTCGCCAGCTTCTGCAGAACGTCCTCGGCGCTGAAGCCGGGTGCTGGCTTGATATCAACGACCTTGGGCTTGCCCTCGGTGAGGGTTCCGGTCTTGTCCAGAACGACGATGTCGACCTTCTCCAGAGCCTCCAGAGACTCAGCGTCGCGTATGAGGATGCCCCTCTGAGCTGCGCGCCCGACGCCCACCATGATGGACATCGGCGTCGCCAATCCCAGTGCACAAGGGCATGCAATGATCAGGACGGCCACGGCTGCCGTGAGCGCATAGGAGAACCTCGGGCTCGGTCCCCAGAACATCCACGTTGCAAAGGTGAGCACAGCGATAAGGACAACGGCCGGAACGAACCAGCCAGCGACCTGGTCCGCCAGGCGCTGGATGGGCGCGCGGCTACGCTGGGCCGCGGCCACCATATGCACGATTTGCGAGAGCAGCGTATCCGCGCCAACCTTCTCGGCACGCATGACGAAGCTGCCGGTTTGGTTGACGGTGCCGGCCGTCACCTTGGAGCCAGGTGCTTTGGCGACGGGAATGGGCTCGCCGGTGACCAACGACTCGTCGACGTTGGCCTTGCCTTCCATGACGAGACCGTCAACAGCAATCTTCTCCCCAGGCCGCACGCGCAGCATGTCACCAGTTTGGATAGCATCCACCTGCACGGTGTCGTCGGCCCCATCCGGGTTCACACGGACCGCTGTCTTGGGTGCCAGCTCCATGAGTCCCTTGATGGCGCCCGAAGTCTTTTCACGAGCTCGGAGCTCGAGGACCTGGCCAAGGAGCACCAGCACGGTGATAACGGCGGCCGCCTCGAAGTACGCTGGAACCGCGCCGTCTGCGGTACGAAGTTCGGCCGGGAACATTCCCGGCAGCAGGGTGGCCACGATGCTGTAGCCCCAGGCCGCTCCCGTGCCGAGCGCGATGAGGGTGAACATGTTCAGGTTCCGCGTCTTCAGAGACACGGCGGCGCGAACGAAGAACGGCCACCCGGCCCAGAGAACCACTGGTGTGGTCAGCAGCAACTGGACCCAATTCGAGGTCTGTGCATCCAGGACGTGCATGTTGAAGAAGTGGCTGCCCATCTCCAGCACGAACACCGGCAGCGTAAGTACCAGGCCAATCGAAAAGCGCCGGCTCATCTCCCGTAGTTCGGGACTGTCACCGGGGTCTGTGGTCGCAATCACCGGCTCCAGGGCCATGCCGCAGATAGGACAGTTGCCTGGCTCCATCTGACGGACCTGCGGATGCATGGGGCAGGTGTATTCGACGTCCTTGTTGCCCTTGACCAGAGCGGCCGGAGGCGTGGCGGGACCAACATGAGGGTGGTGATGCCGCGCGTGGCCGTCATCATGATGTTCGTCATGGTGGTCGTGAACTGGGGTAGGTTGAGCCATGTTGTCTCCTAGGGCGGGTCGGCACGCAGAACATCTTCAACCCTCCCATGATGGGAGGGTCAACCGCCCTGGGCCCAATCCCCCGTTTCAGCAAGGTTGCAGCCGCAACTTGACCTTCCCATGGGGGGAAGCCTCAACATGCAGGATGCGTGTTCAAAAATCAGTGGTGGCGGACAAAGGTGGTGGCTACAGGGAACTGTTGGTGGCGAGGCAAGTCTCTCGACCGGCTGCATGCGTTCTCGGCTGTGATATGGCTGGGGTTGCGGCCAACACCCCCGTGCTAGCATTGAATCAGTGAAAACCCTTCGCGTCTGGCTTGTCATCCTGCTGGTTTTGCTGCTTCCGGTCCGGGGCGCAGTCGCCGCAGGCATGCTGTGCGAGTTGGATGCGCATTTAGGCGGTTCTGGCTTGGCGACTGCCCATGAACACGTCCACGTGCACGACCATGCTGGACATCACGCCGCTGGTCGGCATGAACACACAGTTCACGCTCACGATAGCTCGTCAGACCAGCTGGCCAGCGCGGAGACCACTGCTGACCACAGCAACGCTAGTTCTGGAGCGGACTCGTGCGGCCTGTGCACGGGGTGCTGTTCGGCCACTGCAATCGTCAGCAGTGTGCCGGTCGTGGTGCCTCCCAAGGCGCTGAATTCCGTCTCCTTTCCTCCCTTTGCCGCCGCCGCCCCGAGCTTCATCTCGGGCGGACCCGAGCGGCCTCCACGAACCGTCTGACCCATTGAGGCCTCCGCGCGAGGCCTGATGGCGCTCGTGCGTCCACACGCGCGGGCATCCGTCGACCGAGGGGTCGACAGCTCAGATGACTTCGAGAAATGAAACAGAACACCCTTTGGGTGGCAGCGGCCTTGGCGCTGTGCCTTCCCATACTGGCGCAGGCGCAAAGCGACCCTGCAGACAGCAAATCGCCTGCAGTTGCACCTCGGTTCGAGTCCGCCTTCGCGGATTACAAGCCGTGGAAGGACGTCTCCGCGGGTGACTGGCGAGCGGCCAACGAGGCAGTTGGCCCGGGCGCGACCGCTGCGGCTCAAGGCGGTCACGGCCCCCCGGCTGCAGTTGCTGCACCCGCCGCAGCCCAAAAAACGGCTCCTGCGGCCGCGGCGTCCAGCCATGAAGGGCACGACATGCACGACATGGACCACATGCAAGGCGGCCAGAAATGATGCGCCTCATTGCTGTCGTCGCGTCCGTTGTGGTCCTTGCCGGCTGCGCCTCGTTCTCTCCTGATGGCGGGATGGACAAAGTCTCTGAGCTCACGAAGGAGCGCACCGGCCAATCCGTCGCTGTGCGGCGGTCGCAGTCCGATGCCGAGGGCGCGCGTGCCCACGTGACCGAACTGCTGAACGGGCCGCTCACGGCGGACTCCGCCGTCGAAGTTGCTCTCTTGAACAGCCGTGGCCTGCAGGCACAACTGGGCGAGCTGGGTGTCGCCGAGTCCGAGCTGGTGCGCGCCGGCCGTCTTCGCAATCCCTCCTTCAGCTTCGGTCGCCTGGCGGGCTCCGCGGTGGTGGAAATCGACCGCGCGGTCATGTTTGACGTATTGGGCCTGCTGACGATGCCCGTGACCAGGCAGGTGGAGCAGCGCCGGTTTGAGCAGGCTCAGTACCAAGCGGCCTCTGACACTGTGGGCTTGGCGGCCGACGTTCGTCGGGCGTTTTTCGAGGCGGTCGCATCGCAGCAACTGGTGACCTACTTCAAGCAGGTCAAAGACACCGCTGATGCGTCCAATGAGCTGGCACGCCGCATGGTCCAGGCGGGCAACTTCCCCAAGCTGACGCAGATGCGTGAACAGGCGTTCTACGCCGACTCCACTGCGCAACTCGCGCGCGGGCAACACCAGGCGACCGCCGCCCGGGAGCGACTCACGCGGCTGCTCGGCCTCTTCGGGGACCAAGTGCAGTTCCAGCTACCGGGCCGCCTGCCGGACCTGCCGAAGCAGCCTGCGGAGCCGCAGAACGCCGAACAGACGGCCATGGAAAAGCGCCTGGACGTGTTGATGGCCAAGCGTTCCACTGAGGCGACCGCGCGCGCACTGGGGCTGACCAAGGCGACGCGCCTGGTGAACGTCCTGCAGCTTGGGTACCAGGACAAGAGCCAGACCGGCACCCCGAGGGAGAACGGGTACGGAATCGAGATCGAGCTGCCACTGTTCGACTTCGGCTCGAGCCGCGCGGCGCGCGCGGAAGCCATCTACATGCAGGCAGTCAATCGCACCGCGCAAGTGGCGGTGAACGCGCGCTCCGAGGTGCGCGAGTCGTACTCCGCTTACCGCACCGCATTCGACTTGGCCAGGCACTACCGCGACGAGGTCGTTCCCCTGCGCAAGCGAATCTCGGACGAGAACCTGCTTCGCTTCAACGGAATGCTCATCGGGCCGTTCGAGCTGCTTGCTGACTCGCGCGAGCAGGTGACCAGCGTCACCGGCTACGTCGAGGCACTCCGCGACTACTGGGTAGCGGAAACGAACCTGCAGACGGCGATTTTCGGCCGCTCGCCTGGTCCCGGCGGGAGTCCAACACCTTCATCCTTCAGCGCGACGGCGGCAGCTGAGAGTCACTGAAAACGGAACCAATGAACAACAACCGCAGAAGCTTTATGCGAACTGCCGGCGCCACTGTGCTCGGCGCAGCTGCCGTCAGTCGGGTCGCAGCAGCCTCGCTTCCTGAGGCGGTCATCCAGACCTCGCCCCAGATGCAGCCGCCCGTCGCACCGACGACAGGCCGGCCCTACAACCCCGTCGTCACCCTGAACGGATGGTCCTTGCCCTGGCGCATGAACGATGGCGTCAAGGAGTTCCACATCGTCGCCGAGCCGGTGGTGCGCGAAATCGCACCTGGAATGAAGGCGAACCTGTGGGGCTATAACGGCTCCAGCCCCGGGCCGACCATCGAAGCGGTGGAGGGCGACCGAGTCCGCCTGTTCGTGACCAACAAGCTGCCGGAGGAAACCAGCATCCACTGGCACGGAATCCTGTTGCCGTCCGGCATGGACGGGGTCACAGGTCTTTCGCAACCGCCAATCAAGCCGGGGAAGACCTTCGTCTACGAGTTCGTCCTGCAGCGGTCCGGGACCTTCATGTACCACCCGCACGCCGACGAAATGACGCAGATGGCGATGGGGATGATGGGCATGTTCATCGTGCACCCGAAGGACCCGCGCCAGTACAAGGTCGACCGCGACTTCGTATTCCTCTTGAACGCGTACGACATCGACCCAGGCAGCTTCACCCCGAAGGTGAACACCATGCTCGATTTCAATCTGTGGACCATCAACAGCCGCGCCTTTCCTGGCGTGGACCCGCTGGTCGCAAGAACGGGCGACCGAGTGCGCATCCGCATCGGCAATCTGACCATGACGAATCACCCCATCCACATGCACGGGCCGCACTTCGAGGTGGTGGGAACCGACGGCGGCTGGGTTCCGAAGGGCGCACGCTGGCCTGAGGTGACCACCGATGTGGCCGTGGGGCAGATGCGCGCTATCGAATTCGACGCCCTTGCCGGCGACTGGGCGCTGCACTGCCACAAGTCGCACCACACCATGAATGCCATGGGCCATCAGGTGCCGACTTTCATCGGCGTGGACCAGCGTGGGATTGCCGACAAGGTGAGAGCGCTCATCCCGGACTACATGGTGATGGGCGAAAAGGGCATGGCCGAGATGGGAGAGATGGAGATGCCCATTCCGGACAACACGCTGCCGATGATGACGGGCACCGGCCCCTTCGGCGCCATTGGCATGGGCGGCATGTTTACCGTAGTAAAAGTGCGCGACGACGTTCAGCCAGGTGTCTACAAGGACCCGGGTTGGTACAAGCACCCCGCCCAGACCGTCGCGTACGAATACACCGGCGAACTCGCCGCACCGGCGCGTGTCTCCGCTCCGAAGGCCGACAGCCAGACGCTACAGGTCCGCAAGCCTGGCGCCACTTCTTCCGGCCACGAAGGCCACTGATTCACCATTCCAGCATCCCAAGTAGTTCAAAGGAATTCCACATGAAACCGAACCACATCTTTGCCGCGGCGCTCATCGCATTCTCGGCCGGCGCCTTCGCTCAGAGCACCGCCGCACAGCCTTCGCACGCAGCAGGAGCCGCCGCATCCGCGATGACGTCGGGCGAGGTCCGCAAGGTCGACAATGCCGCCGGAAAAATCACCATTCGGCACGAGGAGCTCAAGAATCTCCATATGCCGGCGATGACCATGGCCTTCCGCGCGGCCGACCCGAAGTTCCTTGACCAGGTCAAGGAAGGCGACAAGGTGAACTTTGTCGCAGAGCGAGTGAATGGCGAACTCACTGTCACCAAAATCGAAGCGGCCAACTGAGGCCCCTGCCGTCCTCCAACCGTGGGACAAGGGCCTCGAGTTACCAACATTCAGCAATTTTTCCGTCAACGCCCATGATGTACATCGTTCGACTTTCCTTATTTGTTCTTGCGTTCGGCGCGGCCTCGAGCGTCTTTGCGCATGCCAGGTTGCAGACCTCCGACCCTCAGAACGGGGCCAACGTTGCCGCGCCATCTTCCATCACGTTGCACTACAACGAACCCGTCGAGGCTGCAATGAGCAACGTCAAACTGTTCGGGCCGGACAATGCGGCGGTCGAGACTGGAAGTCCGGCGACGCGTGAAAGCGACGACACGACGCTTGTGACAACCCTTCCCAAGCTCTCGGCTGGCGCGTATCGGCTGGAGTGGTCAACGATGGGGCATGACGGCCACCACACGAAGGGCGAACTGCGCTTCACGGTGAAGTGATGCTTCAAGGCGCGCTCAGCTACGTTCAGCGGCTCGACGTCGCGCTTATTTACGTGGGGTTTGCGCTCGTGCTCGGGTCCCTTGCATCCGCCAAGTGGCTATCGGGTGCGACGTCGATGTGGAGCGACTTGGTCGCGAGCCAGTCGCTGCAATTCCGTCGGCTCGGGCTCGCCTTGAGCGTCGCCGCCCTCGGGTTCTCCGTTTGGCTTGAGGCCGCCGTGATGGCGGAAGTGCCCCTTACGCAAGCCGGGCCCACCGTGCTGAAGCTGGCACGCAATACGCAGTTCGGCCACGTGGCAGCTACGGGGTTTGCAGCGTGGGTGCTTGCCCTGGCATTCGGCTGGGCACCTGCGCGTCTTACTGCAGCCCGTTCAGTGATGTTGGTCCTGGCCGTTGCCACTGCATTCTGGAGCCGAAGCGCCAACTCTCATGCAGGGGCGAAGAACGGACTCTGGAGCCTGGCTGCGTGTGTGGACTGGATTCACCTTGTAGCTGCGTGTTTGTGGGTCGGGATGGTCTTGTTGGCAGCCCGTCTCAAGCTTCCCTCGGAAGCCGCCACGGCTCAAGAGCGCGCAGAGGCCACCCTGTGGGTCGGCTCGCTGAGTTCGCTGGCGACCGTCTCGTTGGCCGCGGTGGTGCTGGCCGGCGTCTTCAACGTGTGGCATGCCGTTGGAGATTGGAACTTGTTGCTCGGGTCCGTGTACGGCAAAGCGCTGCTAGTCAAGCTGCTGTTGGTTGCAGTTGCGGCCGCGCTCGGTGGTTACAACAGGTTCCGAGTACTTCCGGGCGTCTTTGAACTCCTGCGCCAGCCTGGAACGAACTCGCGGGATTGGAAGCGCACGCTGGTTCGGGTGCTCCGCATCGAGGCGGTGGTGCTACTGCTTGTGTTGGTTGCGGCAAGCATTCTTGGTGGCAGTGAACCGCTTGACGCATAGGCGCGCCCAGTTGCTCCTGCAGGCGTAGCGCGGGTGAACATCCGGGAGGGCCCGCTCATGTTCGCAGCGATAACTGCCACTGCCGAAAGTCTTGCGCCTGCTTACGGCTTGACCATCGCGCCGTGCTTCGAGTGCTCGTGGCCGGCCATCGCGTCGGAGCCGTGGTCAGTCAGCTGAGCGTCAAACCATCTGTGCAGCGCTGAAACCAGCTTGGGGTCAGGTGTCCGGAACGTCAATTCGGCCCCGCCAGCCACTTCCTGATAGCCAATGGAAATCTCGCCGGGCTTGCTTGCCTTGAGGTCTGCCAGTCCGGGCATCTCGTTGCCATGAATATGCGACGGACCTGAAAAATCACCGCGCAGAAACTCGGCCCGGATATTGTGAAGATGCTCGCGCACCATTCGCACTTGCGCGGCGTCTGAAGCAACCTTGGCCACCACACGTTGGGTTCCGCCCGCCTTGGTCTTCGTAAAGACGTGCGTGGTGGCCTTGAGGCTGAACGGCATCACATCTGCGCCCCGTTTGGAGACCTCCGCCTGACGAGAGACGTCGTCAGCGTGCGAAGCTATCGGCCAGGCGAGCAGGGTGAGAAGCGTCAGTTGGACCAGGTACTTAGTCATATGAGCATGTCGTTGGGGAGGCCGCATCCTCAACGGAACGCGCCACATTGCATATGATTTGAATCATATCGACGTCCCCGTCACTCGTTCAGACGCAGAACGCCTTGGCCCCGCTCAATTGCGCCTTCCCTCTCCATCGCCGCAAGGGTTCTGTAGAGTACTTCGTGCGTAAGCCCAAGATTGCGGGCAAGGTCCTTCAAGGTCCCGGGCAGCACCAGTTCGAAGCTTGGTCCCCGCCCTTCCGAAACAAGCAGGTGGCGGACGCGCTCGGTTGCGCTCTTGAGGGAGAGTCTTTCCACGCGAAACCTGGCGGCGCGCAGTCGCCCCGCCAACAGTGCGACCCACTGGCGCGCAAACTCGGGGTCACTTTCCAGCATGTTCCGGACCACGGTCCCTGGCACCTGCAGCAACACGCTGGGACCGCTGGTGACGGCATGGCAGTGGTAACGCGGGCTGTCAAATGAGGCTTCAGCGAAGAACTCCCCTTCAGTTGCCGCGTGAAGCATGACCTCCTCGCCAGCCCGTCCGAAACGCACCAGGCGAACTGCTCCTGACTCGACGTAGAAAACAGAATGCGCCGGACCACCGGTGCGAAAGATGGTCGTGCCGGTTGCATGCGTCGCCCGAGTGGTGTGCGCCCGCAGGGCAACTGGAAAATCGGGTGATGTGCTCGCCTTCATCTTGAAGTTGGCTTCTCGCATGGTCACAAGCCCCAACGGCTCGCATGCCGCGACTCTACTCGGGCGCGCAGCCTCCTGTTCGAACCGGTCCCGCATGCGCTCACCGCCAGAGCGCACGACCGTCGATATTCCCTCGCACGTGGTCAACCGCGCATCTTCCACGATAAAGGTTCGCCAGTGTCTGCGATGCCAGTAGACTGCCCCCTGGAGCTCTGGGGAACATGGTCTTGGACACGCCCACCGTGAAGCGGTATCGAGGCGACTTCGTCGCCTGGACGGGCGGGTGCGGCTTCATCGGAGAGGGCGGAGGCGGGCCGATTTCGCCACATTCGCATTACGCAATACAGCTTGTGATTGGCGCACCCACGGGATTGCGCGTCCAGTTCGGCCGCCGCGGAGAGTGGCAATCCTGCCCCGCCGCCTTGATTCCCTCTCGGGCGACCCATAGCATCGACGTCAACGAGTGCGACATCAGCGCGGTCCTGTTCATCGAACCGGAAACAGCTGCGGGTAGAGCGCTCTCCGCCAGACTACAGGGCGAGCTTGAGGTCCTCGGCACCAAGCAGGTGGCCGAGGGCGCCAAGCGCCTGGAACGGGCGTGGCGTACCGAGAAGAGCTACGAGGCAGTCAGCGCGGTGTGCCACCAGCTGGTCCAGGAGATTTCTCGTACCGCCTTCCGGGAGCCTTCCGACCCGCGGGTCTTGGCAGCCATTGAATACCTGCGCCAACGGGTCGACGAAACTGTGACGCTCTCCGCGGTGGCCAAGGCTGCGAATCTGTCCCCTGGTCGGTTCCGGCACCTCTTCGTGGAAGAGACCGGGATGCCCTTGCGAACCTACGTTCTGTGGCGCCGACTGCTGCACGTCTGGACGCTCCTGATGCAAGGCGAGACGCTCTCCGGTGCCGCCCATGCTGCCGGCTTCGCGGACTCGGCGCACCTCTCCAGGACGGCGCGGACCATGTTCGGCCTGGCGCCATCTGCCTTGCAGATGACCGGCCCCCTCAGCGCTCGCATTCGCAGCCTGGAACATCACTTGGGTTGAAGCACGGGTCCCGTGAGGGTGCCGAGGAACGCGGCCAGGTCCTGGATGTCGGCGGCGGAGAGCTGGATGGTCTGACGGTCGGCGTGCTTCTCCCCGGGCCCGGCCAATTCGCTGTGGCCAATCGCCGCTTTCGGGGACGCGGCGTAGTGCTGCAGCACCTGGTCGAGGCTTGCGAACTGGCCGGCGTGCATGTACGGAGCCCTGGCTGCCACATTGCGCAGGCTGGGCGTGCGGAACGCTCCGAGCTGGCCGGCTTCGTCGACGGACAAGAACTGCAGCTCGCCGCACTCTTGCGGCTTCGCGTCGCTGTAGGGCCCCAGGCAGTTGAATTCATCCTTGAGCAGCTTCTTGAGGCCCTCAGCCCGCCCATGGTCAGGGTTCTTCGAGTCCACCGACGGCACACCCGTGTTGTGGAAGGCATGGTCCGTCAGAAGAGGCCCGTTGTGGCAGGTGACGCATTGGCCCTTGGTGAGGAAAGCGCGCAGCCCTCGCATCTCTTGAAGCGAGAGAGCCTCCTGGCCGCGGCCATCGCCATGAACAGTCGCCTCCGCGTACTGGTCGAAGCGCGAACCCGCGTAGGAGACGTTCCGCTCGTAGGCGGCGATGGCTTTGCCCATGTTCGCGAACACCCGATTGACCGCATCCCGCGTCGCCGGCGAAAGAGCGGCCCACGCCGCCCGCTCGGGCTCTGTTCCGTTTGGGGATGCGTCCTCCGGCAGCGTCCCGAGTTCAGGTGCGGAGCCGAACACCGCCTGGTACTGCGCCTCGTACTGGGCCAGCACCAGCCTGACGAAGCGCACGCGGTTGCCGCCGTGTTCTGCCGGGTCCTCCATGGGCCCAAGGGCCTGCGACCAGGCGCTGTCCTTGCGTCCGTCCCAGAACAGGAATGGCGAGTGCGCTGCGCCCATGACCGGCATGGTGCGACGCTTGCCAGTTGCTATGCCTTGGCCGAACTGCCGCCCGTCTTCGAATTGGCCCGTCGCCGAGTGGCAGCTGGCGCAGGCGACCTGGCCGTTCTTGCTGAAGCGGGTGTCATTGAACAGCGCGCGCCCGAACACGGCCGCTTCGGCGTGCTGCTCGTGCGCGTTGGAGACGTCAGCCGGGCGCTCGCCAGCTTCTTTCAGGCGCATCGAGCCAATCGCGGCAAGCTCTTGGGCCGACCACTTGTCCCGGGGCGGTGCTTGCTTGAAGTCCTGCGCGGCGAAGACAGTAAACGCGAGGGCGGCCGCCGTAGCCGCAACGCCGATGGAGCGCATGTTCATGGAAAGGCTCGCTTACCGGATGGCCGGATTGGCGACGACCGTGTTGAAGGTGACCTTGTCGGCGCCTTGAGGCCCGTCGATGGCGAGCTTCACCTCCCACCAGCCCGTCATGCTGAATTTCATCCCGTCAAGCGCATATGTGCCATCGCCCATTTCGCGTGTGACGCGCGGCTGCGTGGGCAAGCCGTGGCCGTGCTGGGGCATGCCGCCGTCGACGACGAACTTTGCGCCGTGCACCGGGAGACCGTCGGCCGTAGCGAGCTTCACCTTCCAGCTGTGCATCTGGTTGATGGCCGGCGCCTGCGCGGGGGGCACCAAAGCTACCCGGTAGACGCCGGCGGCGGAGCTCTTGGCGAGGGAAAGGTCCAGGTCCTTGGGCGGCGTCATGCAGCCGGTAAGAAGTGCGGCCAACGTGGTGACCGCGGTCAATGCAGTGAGATTGCGAAGCATGATTTCTCCAGTGAAGAGTGAGACTCAGGCCCGAGCAGCGTCGAGCGCTTGCTTCAGGTCTTTCGGAACAGGAAGACGCCGCAACCCACTGACGTCCGTGCCGCCGGTGTTGCCTTCGGGCACAAGCCCGGGCGCCGTGAAGAGGGAGGCGGCCACAAGGCGCCAAACCTGGCCGGCGGCTTGCCTGTGCAAGCGGTTGCGCAGTGCAAACCGGAACATGCGCCAGTGGATGCGGACATGCTCCACGGTGCTGGACTGGCCGAGCACGTGTGCCCGCTCAAGGCGCTGGAAGGCGGTGTAGAACTCCCCGCGCGCTTCGGCCACGTCCGCGGCCGCCAGTTCTGTTTGCACCTTGGGTTTGATGCGAGTTGCGAAGGTGTTCATGAGGTGCTCCGGAGGTGGTTGCGATGCACTGAATTCTTCGCTTGCGAAGCTGTTTGGACTTGAACGGAGAGGCTGATTTCGCAGCCCTTTTGTTCAAGTCGAACCTTCCTGCAACTTCCGGTGGCGGCACCCAGGTTCGTGTCAGGCCTGAAACATCACTTGGGTTGAAGCACGGGTCCCGTGAGGGTGCCGAGGAACGCGGCCGGGTCCCCGCTCCCAAGTGTCAGATGTATGCGATGGCCAACGCGGCGACGTACAAGCCGAGGCCAAACATGCCGTGGTTTGCAAGACTGCGCAGACAGGTCTTCAAGGGAGTCGCGGTCTTCAACGCGGCAAAACCGGACCCCATGGCTGGCTGCATCACAAACAGCGGCGCCGCCACCGTGACCAGCCCGAACACCAATGCGGGCAGGAAGGTCGGTTGCCTTGCCCACCCAGTCCCCACGAACGTGATCAGCGCCGCCGCATAGCCGATGCCGATGGCGTAGTGCGTTATCCAGCCGACGGCGAGCTCGCCTCGAACCGCCGGCGTATTGGCCATCGACGCATGGGCGAAACGGCCCTTGGGCATGTGCCCGACCCATCTACCAACCAGCCCCCAATTGGTGGTGGGCACTCCGAGTCGCGCCAGGATGAGCAGCCACACGTCCATGACGGCCGTGGCTCCGACGCCCATAAAGATGACGACTCCGATGTCCTGGACTGAGAGCATGTGAGGTCCTTTCATTCGTGATATGCGGCGGTGCGGAACAGGCCTGCGCTGAGACGCAGACTCGTGCGGAGTGCCTGTCTTTCCAGAGGTGTTTAGGCGCAGCTGCAGTTAGCGCAATCGCAATGAGGGACAGGCGCCTCGACGCGGGTCGCGCCGGCCGCAATCCATGAACGTTCTTCGCCGCGTGCACGGTCCTGGCCCGAAGGAAGAGCGCAGTGGCACGGAGAAGAGCTGATGTCGGTGTGGGCTGAAGGCCGCTGGTTCCGTGCAGTGCAGGTGCAAGTGTCGGCGCAGCTGCAGTCACCAGCGCAGCTGCAAGTGCCGGCACAGGTGCAGTTGCCGGTACAGGTGCCGGTGCAGATGCAGTTCGCCGCGGAGCGACGCTGGTCACTTCGAGAGGCGTCGATGATGGCCTGGACGTCCTCGGGAATGGCCATGCGGCGGATGCCGCTGATGTCCGCACCACCGGTGGTTCCCGTTGGCGCCAGGCCCACAGGGGTGAAGACGGTCGCCGCCAGGCGCCACGCCTGCCCGTACGCTTCACCGGGTTGCAGGTTGTGCAGCGTGTGCCTGAACATGCGCCAGTGCACGCGCACGTGCTCCACGGTTGAGGGCTGGCCGATGACGTGTGCGCGCTCCAGATGCTGGAAGGCGGTGTAGCGGCGGCCCTGTGTTTCGGCGGACCCTGCTGCGTCGAGCTCTGCTTGCACGCTGGGTCGGATGCTGGTCGGGAAGGATGTCATTCGAGGGCTCCAAGGGGTTGGTGAGGCTCGAATTCTTCGCGCTCACAGGAATCTGGGCTTGAACGGAAAGGCCGGATTCGCAGCCCTTTCGTTCAAGTCGAACCCTGCTGCGACTACCGATGGCGGCACCCAGGTCCGTGCCGGGGGGGTGCGGTCAACGGGATGACTCTCCGGTGGGTTCCTGCCTCGCGCGGGCCGAAACCGCGGTCAGCTGCTGCCTTGGTACTCGCGCACGGCCTGCAAGAGCTGTTCACCAGCGCGCGCCACGCCCGTCAGGTCGACACGCGTATCCGCCAGCTGCCCAAGCAATTCGACGTGTGGTTCGATTTGGCTCGCCGTCACCGCTGTGGCGCTGCGCGTAAACGCCTCCCAGATGGCCGCGACTGCCGGCTCCGCGTCAGGCGGCAAGACGCCAGCGTGGACAGCTTGATTGAACGCATCGAGCTTGTCGTAAACGGCTTGTTGAAAGCTGGTCATCCTTGCGGTGTCTCGAAAGCAGTCTGAGCAATGGTGGTCGGGACACCAGGCGCGAGCGTCAATGGTGCATCAGGGGGTAAACCAGCAATCCGAACGCTGCGGCTGCGACGATGACATACGGCTCCTGCAGCTTCTTGAATTTCCACAGGACCGCCAGTGTGAGCAGCGCTAGCAACGCCGTCGGTACATCCACGATGGACCTCCTTGCAATCACGATGACGGCGCCCGTGATGGCCCCAATGGCCCCGGCGGTGATGCCGTCCACGAACGCCTTGACGGCGGGGAGCCTGCCGTACTTCTTGAAGTAGGGCGCCGGAATCACGGTGAACAGGTAGCAAGGCAAGAACGTGGCAAAGGCCGCCACGCAGGCGCCCCAGAACCCTGCAATCAGGTAGCCGATGAAGCCCACGGTGATGACGACCGGCCCGGGGGTAATCATCGCGACCGCCACCGCATCCACGAACTGCTTGTCGTTCAACCACTGGTGCTCGGTGACCACCCCTCCGTAGAGGAACGGAACGATGGCCAGCCCCGAGCCGAACACGAAGGCGCCCGCCTTGGCGAAGAAGATGCCAATCTGGGTCAGCAAAGGCCAGTGGACCGCGCCTAGCAGCGCCGGCGCGAGCGGCGCCGCAAGTGCTCCGACGGACCCGCTACGAATCCACTTCGGCGGGGCGCGAACGACCATGACCAGTACGCCGGCCGCGATGAAAAGCCAGGCAATCTCGGACTCCGTCACCACGGTCACCCCTGCCAGGACCAGGTAGACGGCCCACAGCAGGCGGTCCTTGCCGACGCTCTTGGTGGTCAACTTGTACGCGCTCATGGCGATGATGCCGATGACCGCCGCGCCCACCCCGTAGAAGACCGACTGCATCCAGGTGAGCCCGCCATATCGCACGTAGGCCCACCCGAGCGCCACCACCATCAGAAACGAGGGAATCACGAATGCGATGCCAACCAAGGTCGCGCCGACGATTCGGTAGTGCACGTATCCCAGGTAGATGGCGAGCTGCGCGGCCATCGGGCCGGGCGCAAGCTGCGCAAGCGCGATGCCCTCCTTGTAGTCGTCCTCGCTAATCCACCCGCGGGCTTCGACCAGGTCACGATGCATGTACCCGGCCAGGGCAACAGGCCCGCCGAAGCCCAGGGCTCCGAGGCGCAGCATGTACAGCACGAGCTGCCACACCGTGTAGGCCGGCGCAGTAGCTGGCGCACCGGGAGTTGCAGTCTCTTGGCGCACAGGTCTTGGTGATTTCATTTGCCGGCTTGAACGTCCAGGTCCCGGAGCTGCACAACGCTGTCCGCCTTCGACCACAGGCCGATACGGGCCGCGGCGGGTTGCTGGAGGGACGCCTTGCTACGTGCGCGCCGCGTCCAGGCGCTCAGCGACGTTGTCCCAGTTAACGATGTTGAACAGGGCGTTGACGTATTCGCCGCGCCGGTTCTGGTACTTCAGGTAGTACGCGTGCTCGAAGACATCAAGCACGAGAAGCGGAGTGACGCCCCAGGCGGTCAGCTTCTGGTGGTTCTCGCACTGCAGGACCATCAACTTCCTGGTCACGGGGTGGTAGCCCAGGATGCCCCAGCCCGAGGCTTCAACAGCCGTGGTTGCGGCCGCGAGTTGCGCCTTGAGCTTGGCGAAAGAGCCGAACTCGGAGCCTAGTGCACTGGCCAGGTCTCCCTTCGGCTCTCCGCCCTTGCCGCCGAGGTTTGTCCAGTAGATGCTGTGGAGGAGGTGACTCGAGAGCTGGAAGGAGAGCTCTTTCTGGTAGTGCTTGACCAAGGCGAAGTCGTTGCCGTCTCGTGCCTTGGCCAGCGCCGCCTCCGCGTTGTTCGCCGCCGTCGCTGCGGGCTTGTGATGAAAGTTGTAGTGCAACTCCACCGTCTTCGCGTCGATGACGGGTTCGAGCGCGTCAGACGGGAAGGGCAGGGGGGCCACGGCGTACCTTCCGGCCTCATCGGTCAGCCTGTCGGCATAGCGCTTCTTCGGCATCGGTTGCGCGGTTGCCGCGGCTGCAGCGAGGGCGGCGCCCGCGACCAGCGCGCCGCCCTGAACGAAATCTCTTCTATTCTTCATCTGAGTGCTCCGTTGTTCGCCGCGGCTTTCAGTGACGGTTCGGTGCCTGCAGCGCGGCGTGCAGGGCGTCAAAAAATGAAATGCCAGCCTTGAGCAGCGCGTCGTCGTCCGCGTGCTGCGCTTGCAATCCCCGCACGAGCATCTCGAGACCTGGGGCTTCGTCGCGGGGGATGCCGCCAACGTCGATGTAGTGCACGAGTTCGCCGATGCGGCGCACTGCGGGCGCTTCGTCCAGGCCGAATGTCCGGGCCACGACTTCGAAGGTCACCAAGTTGCCGACGTGGGTGAACGTCGCGCCGTCGAAGTCATAGCCAATGGCATCCTTCGGACACTTCTTTGCGTCGGCCAGCCAGAGGAACTTCGCCTTCTTGTCGATGAAGCGTTCGACCAACCATGCCGTGGCAAGCCTGTCCATCCAGGGACGCTTGCGGGTGGCCCAAGTGCGCCCTTGAAAGTCTTCGATGCGGCGCGGCTCGATGACGGCTTGTTCCGCGGCCGGCTCGTCCGGCGAGAGGTGCAGCTGAATTTCTCGTCTCAGGCCAGCCACTGCCTCCGCTGCCGCTGCTTGGTCCTTCCCGGGGAAGAAGTCGCTTGCCTGGAGTTGCTGCAGTTGCTGCTCCAGGGCGCGCAGCGTCTTGTGGAGCTCAGCCTCACTCGCTCGTTTGATGGTCCTGCGGGCATCCTTCACGGCCTGCAGCAACTCCGCGTACAAGTCGGCGCGGTCGAACAGGGCCCGGAAGGCGTTCTCCTGGGCGTCGTCCCTGGCGTCCACCTCAAGGAGGTGAGCATCGGCGCCCGCCTCGACGATGGCTCGGTCAATGTCTCGCAGCGCCTGGGCTGTTGGCGCCGTGCAAGGCAGGACGTACACGCCCTCGCGAAGGGTGCCAGCACCGGTAGCCTTGAGCGCGCGCCACACCCGCACCCGCAAGCCGCTCGGGTTCGTGGGAAGCGTCGCTGTCAGGATGAGCCAATCAGCCATGTAGCAAATATCGCACGGCGTGAGGACTGCTACAAGTAGGGGCTGCGAGCGCGTGTCGCACACCACTGTTTCCGCCCGACGTGGTCAACTGCGGGCCATGTCCATCCACCCCGCGTCGCCGGCTCTGGCGGCCGCATTGCTTTTTGGGGCCAGCACGCCCTTGGCCAAGCTTCTTGTGGGCACCACGCACCCACTGCTCCTGGCCGGTTTGCTCTACCTCGGCAGCAGTGTCGGGCTCGCACTCCTGTTAGCCGTCCGCGTGCTGCGCTCCAGGCCTGGCCCGGCGGACGGCGCCACGATGCGCATCCCGGCCCGCGATATCCCCTGGCTGGCTGGCGCCATCCTGTTTGGCGGCGTGCTCGGACCGGCGCTCCTGATGGTGGGTCTCACGCGCACAAGCGGCGCGTCGGCCTCCCTTCTTCTGAACGTGGAGGGGGTGTTGACAGCGGTTCTGGCATGGGTTGTCTTCGGAGAGAACGCCGACAGGCGAGTGGTGCTCGGAATGGTCGCCATCGTGGCGGGCGGCGCGCTGCTTGCCTGGGAGCCGGGAGGCGCAGCGTTTTCGGGTGGCGCATTGCTCGTCGTCGCTGCGTGCCTGTGTTGGGCCATCGACAACAACCTGACTCGAAAGGTCTCGGCCAACGACGCCATGCTCCTGGCGTGCCTGAAAGGAGCGCTTGCTGGCGCGGGCAACACGGCCCTGGCAGTTGCGGCCGGCGCCCACCTGCCGACGTGGCCGGCGGTCGCTTCCAGTCTGCTCGTAGGGTTCTTCGGCTACGGACTCAGCCTCATGCTGTTCGTCGTCGGACTACGCACTCTGGGCACTGCACGAACCGGGGCGTACTTCTCAGTCGCGCCGCTGTTCGGCGTCCTGATTTCCCTGGCCGTCTGGCCTGAGGCACCCGGACCACTTTTCTGGGTGGCCGCTGCACTGATGGCGGTCGGCGTCTGGCTGCACGTGCGGGAGCGGCACGAACATGAGCACACGCACGAACCACTGGAGCACTCCCACCGACATCGGCATGACGAGCACCATCGGCACTTCCACGACTTTCCCTGGCGTGGCGAGGAGCCCCATGCGCACCTGCATCGGCACGAGGTACTGACGCACAAGCATCCTCATTACCCGGACATCCACCACCGCCACCGCCACCGGCACTAGCCTCATGTGGCCTGCCAGCTGGCTTGTAGGTGGAGCGCATGTTGCATCAGTCTTGGAAACGCGCTGAAGCGGTCCCTGAGTTAACGCCCTCTGGTGCGTGCGACTGCACAAGGGTCCCTGGGTGCACCCCGGAGCAGGTCAGCTCCAACGGCGCTGTCGTCAGAGCGATGACTACGAAATGACACTTCGGCGCCGCACGCCCGGGTATGCTCGTTTTCCTTTTTACACCGGGAGACCGACATCGAGTCCGAATACGAAGTGCCCAGTCCGCACGAGCGTGAGGTCGAGGCAGCGACCGAAAAGGAGGGCCGGGGACTGAGCCAGAGGATTGCCCTCATGACGGCCGTGCTCGCGACGGTAGGAGCCCTCATCAGCTACCAGAGCGGGAGCGCACAGAACGAAGCGATGTTCCTGAAGAATCAAAGCATCCTCAAGCAAGCTGAAGCCAGCGACCAATGGGCGTTTTACCAGGCGAGGTCTGTCAAAAGCCACGTGGACGACGCGACCGCTGCACTCTCCAGCGACCCTACGGTCAAGGCTCACTTTCTCGCTGAAAAGACAAAGGAAGATGCGGGCAAGGCGGAGGTCCAAATGGAAGCTCAAAAGCTCCAGGCGGAGTCCCGCAAACTTGGTGAGGAGTCAGAAGCAAAGCTCAGGCCGCATGAGCGCCTCGCACTGGCCCTGACCTTCGTCCAAATCGCAATCGCATTGGCCGCCATCACCGTTCTGACCCGACGCAAATGGTTGCTGTGGGCCTCAGTCGCCTCGGCGGCAGGCGGAATCGGCATCGCTGTTTCTGCCTTCGCCTTGCACTGAAGCCAGGAAAGAGACGTGCTGCGCGACGTCACCAGCATGCTTGCTGGCAGGCAGCCTCGGCGCGAAAGTGAATCCCTGCGGCCGCGGCGCTCGCCTGGTCCTGAGCGAATCAAACGCCGTGAGGGGCCAAGTGGACGACCTCGCCTGCTACCGGCGGCCGTGCTCCATGACACAGGGGAGAAGCTCCTCGGACGCGATTGGACAGGCGTTCGGCGCTTTGTCTGACTCCGCAGTTTCCGGTCAACGATGAACATGGTTCTGCGCAGCCCGTTTGCCCTGCTGCGTGTCTGCTCGCAGTTTGCTGCCCGTTTTCTCCAGATGGCTGAAGGCCAGTGCCCCAAGGGGATAGAGGCACCGCCCACGGGAGCGTGAATGCGCAAAACCGAAGACTCTCAGCCGAAGGACAGCAACGCCGGCCCCCCTGATGTACGTGAGCCGGCGAGCTCCGGCCTTTCCGGGCGCCGCCACCATGCGCGCTCCGCGTCGCCGGCAGCGCCGTCGCGCGGCGGGACGGCGGCTGTATCTTCCTTTCTGCAGGGAGGCGGCGTTGTCGGGGCCAGGATGCGTTCGCATGACTGGTCAAAAACGTCGTTGGGTGAGCCCTCCCGCTGGCCAAGGGCCCTTCAGAATACTGTCGGCCTTGTGCTGGATTCGCAATTTCCGATGTTCCTCGCGTGGGGCCCGGAACTCACGTTTCTGTACAACGACGCGTACTCACGAATCCTGGAAGACAAGCACCCGTCCGCCCTCGGTCGGCCGTTCTGTCAGGTCTGGGAAGACCTCTGGCCTCAAGTTGAACCCATCGTGCGGCGCGCCCTGGAGGGCCAGTCAGAGTATTACGCCGACGTGCCGTTTACCTTGAGGCGGAAAGGGCTGCCAGAACAAGCGTGGTTCACCTTCTCCTACTCTCCCTTGCGAGATGACGCAGGCGAGGTTGCAGGCGTCTACTGCGCATGCACTGAGACAACAGGGCTGGTCCTCTCCCAGCGTCACCAACGAGCGGAATACTTGCGACTCAGGGACCTTTTCCAGCAAGCTCCGGGGCTCATCGCAATCGTGCGCGAGCCTAACCATGTGTTTGACTTTGCCAACGACGCCTACCTGCGCCTCGTGGGGCAACGCGAGTTAATCGGCAAATCCGTGCTTGATGCGTTACCAGAGGTCGCCGGCCAAGGTTTTGTCGAGCTCCTGGACAACGTGTACAGGTCTGGCGAACCCTACATCGGCACTGGTGTGGCTGTCAGCCTGCAGCGGGCTACCGCGTCGCCGATGGAAGAGCGGTTTGTGGACTTCATCTACCAACCAATACGCAACGAGCATGGACAAACGACCGGCATCTTCGTCGAAGGCAGCGATGTCACCGAGCGTGTTCTGGCAAACAAGGCCCTGCTCGAAGGGGAGCGCCGAAAAGACGAATTCCTGGCGATGCTTGCCCACGAGCTGAGAAATCCACTGGCCCCTATACGCACCGCGGCAGAGATTTTGAAACGCCCCGGCGTATCCGCAGACATCGTCCGCCGGGCGAGCGACATCCTTTCGCGCCAAGCTGCCCACATGACGGAGTTGGTCAACGACTTGCTCGACGTGTCCCGAGTAAACCGTGGCCTGGTCACACTCCGTGATGAACCTGTGGACCTCCCCAGCGTCCTTGATGAAGCCGTCGAACAAACGCAGTCATGGTTCGGCCAGCGGGATTTGCACTTCTCGGCTGACTTGGCTCCCGGCCCGCTGTTCGTGAGCGGTGACAGAACGCGGCTCGTGCAGGTGTTTTCCAACATCCTGCAAAACGCAGCGAAGTACACGCCCGCGGGCGGTCACGTATCTCTGACGCTGAGAGCCGAGCGGGCGCAGCTTCGGGTTGCAGTTGCCGACGACGGAGTCGGAATCCACCCCGACCTGCTGCCCCACCTTTTTGAGCTCTTTACCCAAGGGCAAAGAACGCCTGACCGCTCGCAAGGCGGTCTCGGCCTGGGCTTGTCGCTCGTCAAAAGCCTCGTGGCGCTTCATCAGGGCACCGTGTGCGCGCGCAGCGAGGGCGTCGGAAAGGGCAGTGAATTTGTTGTTCTCCTCCCTCGTGCTGAGGTAGCGGAGGATGACCGCGAGCGGCGCAACGTGGACGCGCAAGGCGGGGCGCCGGGCAGCGCCTTGAATTTACTGGTCGTCGACGACAACGTCGACGCAGCTGAGACACTCAGGTTGCTGCTTGAAATGATGGGGCACGCTGTGTCGGTAGCGCACACAGGGACCGCGGCGCTGGAGCTTGCGCGCAAGTGCGCTCCCCAGGTTCTGTTCCTGGATATCGGGCTGCCCGACATGGAGGGCTATGAACTCGTACGTCGCATGCGACTGTTACCCGAAACCGCTGCCTCGACGATGGTCGCTTTGACGGGGTATGGTCAACGAGAAGATAGAGAGAAGGCGCTGCGGGCCGGTTTTGACCGACATCTCGTCAAGCCGCTGTCGATTGACGAATTGACCAAAGTAGTCAGTGTGCCGCACATCAGACCGCGCGCCGGTGCGCAGGCACTTGGGCGCGGGCAACCAGACGTGTCTCTGCGCGATGAAGCGGAAAACTGCGCTGTTCCAGCTTATGTGCGTCCCCGAAAAGTGAGGCTCGGTGATTAACCCAGCCCGTTCAAGCTCTCCCCGTGTGAGGTCGCACTAGCTATCGCGAGCTGGGCTTGCGGTTCGACCTCTCTGGCAACAGGAGCAAGCATGAAGGCCCAAACGGATTCAACTTTCGGCGCAGTGTTCATCACTCCCCGGAGCGAGACACAAAGGCATAGCACATCCGGCTACGTGCTGGTCGTGCTGTTCGCAGTCGTGGCCCTCGCCAGTTCCAAAAGCGGCGCATACCTCGGCTCAGCGCTCTGCGCGCTCGGCGCTCTCCTGTCCGCAGCGCTGGTGCGCGAGAGGCTCTGCGACAGCGCTGAGCAGGCGGCACTTGGGTACAACGTGATGACCGTGGGCCTTGTGGGCCTGCTGGTCGTGGGCTTGGACGTCGTGGGCGGGCATGGACAGAACGGAGCGCCCGTTGCGTCCGTGCCGGTGGCCGCCGCCCAGGCGGAGCCCCTGAACCAAGTTGCAGTGCTTGGTGCGAACGCGAGGGTACGTTCGGAAGCTTGCTGAGAAGCGCGGCTCCGCCGCCAGGGCTATGTGGAAGGATTTTCGGCGGCCGTTCTTGCGTCTGCATCTGGTGCGGCTCATGCGACCGGGAACAAGGTGCCGCGGCTCGCTGCTGGTGAACGGACTCACCTTCCGGGAGTCGCTGTTTTTCACGCCGTCCGTCCTATGTGCACGTCAGCCGCAGAGATTGCACACGCTTGCGCGCAAGCCTTCCCTCGACGTCCGTTGTGTGAGTGTCCGGTGGAACGTCGAAGGATTTGCCACGTAGGGAGCGGTCTGCAAACACCGTGAGTTTCGCCTTCGGTCCGGTGAGAAGGCTTCCGACGTTGCGCTGGAGGCGGTGGATGGTGCCTTCGTCCAAGGCTTGTATTTCCGCTGGCCCGACAACCGCGAACGATTGCCCATCAAAGCGCGTGCCGCTCCACAGCTGAACCCAGCACCCCGCGTCCATCGTGGGATTCGGGACCTCCAAGGGCACGAGCATCAGGGTTGCGTCGCCGCCTTGGCGCAAGCCCGGTGGACGCTGTTCGTTGCGGGCCTGTGCAGCTGTTGCACAAAGCAGGAGCGCCACCATCGGGTACACGAAGGCAGTCTTGGTCATTTCTTTCAACCCTTGTCCGGTTCGAAGAACGAGTATTTCAACTGCGGCGACGTGAATCGCCGCTGCATGCGTTCTTCAATTTCGTTGATGGCTTCGACGAGAGCGACGTCCGACGCTGTCCGCTTCATCTTCACCTTCAATGCGACCATGATGTAGTCGCCATATTGCTGGGTGAGCATGTTCACCACGCGCTCTACCTCGGGCTGGGCCTCGACGAACGCTTGGATTTCCGAACGGAGCTTGGGCGACGCCGATTCACCCGTGATGAGGCTCTTCACCGGGAACAGCACGACGCCGGCGACGACGACAAGGAGCGCGCCCACGCCGATGGTTCCCAAGGCATCGAACAGAGGATTGCCCGTGAGGGCCGTGAGAACGAGGGCCAACAGGGCGATTGCCAGACCTCCGAGGGCGACGTCTTCACCCACTACGACCATCAGCTCGGACTGGCGCGTCGCGCGAAACCACGCCCACAGCGAGCGGGTGCCACGCTCGGCACTGACCGTCTGCAAGGCTCCTCGCAGCGCGTACCCCTCGAGCGCAACGGATGCCGTCAAGACAAGAATGGATGGCGCAAGGGCCGCTAGCACGGCCTTGAGCGAACCCGGTTTCTCGGCCTTGACATGAGCGGGAGAAGCAGCGGCGTGGTGCGCGTTCATTGCGTGCCCAGGCCGAAGGGCACCTTCAGCAAGATGAGGATGCCAAAGACTGCGAACAGCGCGGCCGCCACGAAGCGCATCTTCGACAGCGGGACGTACTTGGCTAGGCGCTCACCAAGCAGTACGGCTGGCACATTCGCGGCCATCATGCCAAGCGTCGTGCCCGTCACCACCATCGTGAGGCTTGCGTACTTGGCTCCCAGCGCAATCGTTGCGAACTGAGTCTTGTCGCCCATCTCCGCGAGGAAGAACGCGACCAAGGTGGTGAGGAAGGGGCCGAATCGACTGGGCTTGTCAGCGTCCTCGAGCTTGTCCGGGATGAGCGCCCAAGCAGCAAAGCCAAGAAAGGCTACGCCGAGAATCCAGCGCATCACGTCCGGGCTGACGTTCGCGGCGACCCAGTCCCCCAGGAACGCTGCGACGAAGTGGTTCGCAATGGTGGCGACGAAGATGCCGCCAATCAGAGCCCAGTGACGACCCTTGAACTTGGTCGCGAGGAGGAACGAGAGGAGCTGGGTCTTGTCGCCCATCTCTGCGATGGCGACCATACCGAACGATGCGAGGAATGCTTCCACTAAAGAGTAGTCCAAGGCCAGAAAACCAAGACTGCACACCTTCCCCGGCCAGTCCAGGAAGGTGCGCAGTCAAAGGTCTTGCCAGGCTCGAGGCTGCTTGCGCCATGGCGTGAGGGCCAAGTGTGTTGACGCAAGCCTCTGCAGGGCGCAGAGCGGCTACTCCCCAATGACGAGTGCATGTCGATTATATCGAGAGTGGTTTGTCGGGGGGCCGGTGCCTCTGCTCCCGTCGCATATTCAGTGCCGGCAGGCTCCAGCTCCAAAGCGGGCCGCTGCAGCCTCCGACGCCGATGTCGGTGACCAGCCCGGCTTCGTCTAAACGACGTGCGCAGGAGCAAGCGCGCATGCCGCGCCGTTCGACAATTCGATTTGGAGCGTCACGTGGTGGACGGAGAACCTGTGCTGGACCCCATCCGCCACTGTGTTCTGGTCATCTGCTGCATTCCACGGTCAAAAAGAAAGGCCCGGCGGGTGCGCGGGCCTTGAAGACATGGCGTGCTTTCAACCTGAGGAGCATCTGCTACGTGTATCCATGCGGTGCTGAAGCGTATCTCCGAATCAGGCGAATGCATTGCAGGCTGCGCAATTCCTTACAAGGACCACCCCGAAGTGGCGCCTGAGGCGGCACTTCCCGTCCGACCTGAACGAAGGAGGTGCTGCAAACGACGAACCAAGGGAGCTACCTGCGCGGAGGCGAGTCAATTCTGCAGTTGCGGGTAGTACATTGGGACTAAGGGGAGTGGTTGGTGAAATCAAACGCGCCGCGGTCCGACGCCAGCCAGCAGCGCCGCTTTTCCATAGGCAGGCCCCAATCCGTCATGAACCAAATCGCTGCGGTTGCGACAGCGACAGCATCATCCGTGGAGATGGTCACTCACCTCGTGCCCCTATTTATCTGTGTCTTGGCCTGCATACCTGCGGCCGCGTTTGCATGCACTGCGTTGAGCCGCGCGACGGCTGCCCCCGAATCGACGCCCCTGTTGGCGCTTCTCCTCAATCTCTTCGCTACTGTCCTGTGCTGCGGGCTAGCCGCCCAGAACAGCGTGGGGCTGGCGAGTTCCTTCGTGCTGCCTCCTAAATGGCCTTCTGGTTCACCCGCCGCGCGAGTTCGTCCGCGCTTTCCTTGCGCTCGCTGTAGCGGTCAACAAGGTACGGGCCGACGTCGCGCGTCAGGAGCGTGAACTTGAAGAGTTCCTCCACGACATCGACGACGCGGTCGTAGTAGGCGGAAGGCTTCATCCGGCCGTTCTCAGTAAACTCGTTGAAAGCCTTCGCTACGCTCGACTGATTCGGGATGGTCAGCATGCGCATCCAGCGTCCCAGCACGCGCATCTGGTTGACTGCGTTGAACGATTGCGACCCACCAGAAACCTCCATCACGGCAAGAGTCTTTCCCTGCGTTGGCCGCACGGCTCCGAGCGACAACGGAATCCAGTCAATCTGGGTCTTCATGACTCCGGTCATGGCGCCGTGCCGTTCCGGCGAGGTCCACACCATACCCTCGGACCACTCAGCGAGCTTGCGCAGCTCCTGCACCTTGGGGTGGGTGTCCGGGGCACCGTCCGCCAGCGGCAAACCAGTGGGGTCAAAGATCTTGACCTCGCCGCCCATGGCTTCCAGCAGCCGGGCCGCCTCGAAGGTAAGGAGCCGGCTGTACGAGCGCTCGCGCAATGAGCCGTAGAGCATCAGGAACCGGGGCCGGTGTTGGGCCGGCGCCGGCGTCGTCAGCCGGTCCCACGTCGGCACGTCGAACAGCTCCCCCTTCAACGCCGGGAAGGTGTGTTCCTCTTCAAGCACGGCGTACTCCGTCGTCGACGACCATCTCGCCGTCTTCCTTCCTGAATGGCTCCAGCTTGCCGACCGGCAGCAGCTCCAGGACAGCTTCGGACGGCCGACACAGCTTGACGCCGAGCGCGGTCCGAACGACGGGCCGGTTCATCAAGATGGGGTGTTGCTGAATGAAGTCGAGCAGCTGTTCATCGGACCACTTCGGGTCAGCCAGGCCGAGCGCGCCATAGCGCGTGCCCTTCTCGCGCAGCAACTGGCGCACAGGCATTTTCATCTCGGCCAGTAGCTGGCGAAGCTGCGCTTTGGAAGGCGGCGTCTTCAGGTACTCGATGACCTGGGGCTCGATGCCCGCATGCCGAATCAGCGCCAGCGTGTTCCGGCTCGTGCCGCAGTCTGGATTGTGGAAGATCGTCACTTCGGACATGAGTTCAGCTCCTCTGCTTGGCCAGTCCGGCCTCATACCAGCCCTGCGAGCGATTCACGACTGCAACCACCGCGAGCATCACGGGCACCTCGATGAGGACCCCTACGACCGTCGCAAGCGCGGCGCCGGACTTGAAGCCGAACAGACTGATTGCGGTGGCCACGGCTAGCTCGAAGAAGTTGCTGGCGCCGATGAGTGCCGATGGGCCCGCCACGCAGTGCTGTACGCCCATGCGGCGATTGAGCCAGTACGCGAGACCGGAGTTCAGGACCACTTGGATGAGGATGGGGACCGCGAGGAGTGCAATGACCAGAGGCTGGTCAATGATGGCCTCTCCCTGGAAGGCGAAGAGAAGCACCAGCGTGAGCAGCAGGGCCGAGATGGACAGCGGGCCCAACTTGGCGACTACGGCCTCGAAGTGTTGGACGCCCTTGGCGAGGAGTGCCTTGCGCCAGACCTGCGAGATGATGACTGGTACGACGATGTAGAGTGCCACCGAGGTCAGGAGCGTGTCCCAAGGCACCGTGATGGACGACAGGCCCAGTAGCAGTGCCACGATTGGGGCAAACGCCACCACCATGATGGAGTCGTTCAGAGCCACCTGCGACAAGGTGAAATACGGGTCACCTTTGCACAGCTGGCTCCAGACGAACACCATGGCCGTGCACGGCGCCGCCGCTAGCAGGATGAGGCCGGCGATGTAGCTGTCAATCTGCTCTGTCGGTAGATACGGTGCGAAGACGTGCCGGATGAAAATCCAGCCCAGGAGCGCCATCGAGAACGGCTTGACCGCCCAATTGATGAAGAGCGTCACGCCGATGCCGCGCACGTGTGACTTGACCTGACCGAGCGCCCCGAAATCAATCTTCAGGAGCATCGGAATAATCATCACCCAGATGAGCATGCCCACCGGGATGTTCACCTTCGCTACTTCCATGGACGCTACCGCATGGGACAAGCCGGGGAACAGCTGGCCAATGCCGACGCCGGCGACGATGCAAAGCGCAACCCAGATGGTCAGGTAGCGTTCGAACAAACCGATGCCGGCACTGGCGGATGCGGCTGCGGGGGCGGAGATGTCGGTTGCACTCATTTCAGGACTTCGAGAGGTCGGTGAGGGCCGCTTGGGTGTGGACGTGGAATGGCATGGTCAGCTTCCTTGGAAGTGATGTCAGCAACGGCAATCCGCGGCTGCGGATTCGGGTTCGACGGCGCACTCGGCGCCTTGGCAGCAGTTGGCCGTGAGGTAGCCGAGGAGAGAGTTCATCTCCTCGTAGGCGGCCCGGTAGATGTAGTTGCGCGCCACGCGCTGCACCGTGAT
Source organism: Ramlibacter sp. (assembly GCF_028291745.1). Lineage (GTDB taxonomy): Bacteria > Pseudomonadota > Gammaproteobacteria > Burkholderiales > Burkholderiaceae_C > Ramlibacter. The sequence goes on from NZ_JAQGNQ010000058.1 coordinate 36,575, forward strand.
CAGGCCGGAGGTGGTCAGCTCTTTCAAGTGAAAGGACAACGTCGCTGGCGGGACGCCCACGCCCTCTTGAATTGTTCCGGCAGTCATCCCGGGCGCGCCGACCACCACCAAGGCACGAAAGATTTTGAGGCGAAGCGGGTGAGCCAGCGCGCCGAGCGCCTGGACGGCTTGTTCGTCGTTCATTCCCAATTCTACTTTGATGGAACTGGGCCTGCCGCGTATCAGGTCTTTTCGGATCCTCCGGCCGCCGCAGGACCGGCTCGTCGGGGTTGGCGCGCGTGCGCTGCATCAGGGCGAGGACCCGCAACGATGCAACAATGCGCAACTCCACCAAGCCTGGACATGCCTCTCGCGCGTTCGCCCGCTCCCGTTACGCTCCGGTGCCGTTCCGCACGGAGCTTCGAAACGTGGCTGCGGAAGAACCATTCCGCCTCGGAAGGTGTGTGGTTGGACATCGCCAAGTCCGGCGCGCCCGAAATAACGATCGGCTACGACGAGGCGGTGGAAATTGCGCTTTGCTACGGATGGATCGACGGCCAGAAGAAGGGCCAAGATGCGATGTACTGGCTGCAGCGGTTCACGCCGCGGCGGCCGCGCAGCATGTGGTCCAAGGCGAATCGCGCCAGGGCGGAGGCCTTGATCGCCGCGGGCCGCATGCAGGCAAGCGGTCAGGCAGAGATCGACCGCGCGAAGGCGGACGGGCGGTGGGATGCGGCGTACGACAGCGCGCGAACTGCCGTCATCCCGGCAGATTTGCAAGCTGCGCTCGATGCGCAGCCGCAGGCGCGAGCGTTCTTCTCCACGCTGAACGCTGCGAACCGCTACGCCGTGTTGTGGCGAGTGCAGACAGCGAAGAAGCCAGAAACGCGCGCCAGGCGCATCGAGACGCTCGTGGCGATGCTCGCGCGCGGCGACAAGATCCACCCGTGATCACCGATCGGCGCGGGCCTGCCCGCGCAACCGCGGCTTTGGGTTCAAGTCTGCTTTCGGGCCATAAGCGGCGTTCCTGCTGCCAAAGGCTGGACGTCGACCGTCCGGTGCCGGTGAGGTGCCGCTGGCGGACTTGGTCGGGCACACGCAGGCTGGCGCGACGTGCTCCAGGCGTACAAGCGGCGCGTGCCCAGGATCGAGGCGATGCGCCGGGCGGCATCATGGTGTCGGCCGAGATCAACGACCTCCTCACCGATGTCCTGCCGGAACGCATGGTCGCCTGCGCCGACATGAGCAGGATGCTGCGTATCGCGCCGCCGTTCTCGGCAGCAATCCGGTGCGCGTGGCGGTCGAAGCAGCCGTGCGTTTCGGCTGGGACCGGTATCTCGGCGAGGCAGGCGGCTTCGTCGGCATGCGCGGGTTCGGCGCGTCGGGGCCGGCCGAGGCGCTCTATGAGCGCTTCGGGATCACCGCGGAGAGAGTGGCGGCCGAGGCCAGGCGGCTGCTGGCCTGAGGCGGACACCTGTTCACGTCGTCCCGGAGAGCCGTCACGAGCCTCTCGCGAAATCGATCCGTCAGGGCACGGAATCCGCATTGCTTGGCTTGTTCGCGAGCCGGCGGGTCCCAAGCACCAATCTGTCGTGGTTTGTTTTCAAGTGCTGCTACTGCCTCTTGTAGCCGATTGCCGCGACGAGTCGCGCCCAACCCGCGTCCGCTTCGCGGATCGTTTCGGCGAACTCCGTCGAACCCGCCCACCGCGGCTCCACGCCGCCGGCGCGGAATTCGCTCTGCACCTGTGGCATCGCCATGACCGTGCGTGCTGCTTGCGCGATCCGCAACACCACGGGCCGGGGCATCTGCGCCGGCCCCAGCAGTCCCAACGATGTGTCCAGGTCCATGCCCTGGATGCCGAGCTCCGACATGGTCTTGAGTTCCGGGAAGAGGGCACTGCGCCGCGGCGCAACGATGCCGAGAAGTCGCACCTCGCCGGACCGCGCGAGCGCCTCGGCAGCCGACGACGAGGCGAACTGCAGGTGCACGCGACCGGCAACGAAGTCCTTGGCCACCTCGCTGGCACCCTTGTAGGGCACATGGACGATGTCGATGCCGGCCTGGCGCGCGAGCATCTGGCCGAACACGTGCGCCGAAGTCCCGATGCCCTGGGAAGCGTAATTCAGTTGGCCCGGATTCTTCTTCGCATAAGCGATCATCTCGGCGAGGCTGGTCGCCGGAATGGACTTCTGCAGCACCAGCACACTCGGCCCGAGGGCGCACTGGGCGACCGGTGTGAAGTCGCGCAAGGGCTCGTACTTCACGGCCAGCATGGTGTGCGGCAGTTGGGCGATCGTCGACGCCGGCGTGTACATCAGGGTGCGGCCGTCGGGCGCTGAGCGGGCCAGTTCGTTGGCCGCGATCATGGTGCCGGCACCAGCGCGGTTCTCGACGACAACGGGCACCCCGAGCAGGGGCGCCATGTGCTGCCCGAGCAGGCGGGCCTGCAGGTCGGTGCCTCCGCCGGCGGGATACCCAACCAACAGCCTCACCGGCGTGCCGGCCAGGGGGAAAGCGAGTGCGGGCCACGGCAGCGACCAGGCCGAGGCGGCAATGAAATGCCTGCGGTTCAGTGCGTGACTATCCACCATCGGGCACCTAGCGCCAATCGTCGATCCGCACGGTCGTCATGTACTGGAAGTCGGTGGTGTACCAGTAGGCGTTTTTCTCACCGCCGACGACCAGCGTGCTGATGGCCTTGGGATCGGCGAAACGGGGAACGCGGGAATCAGGCGATTGCGCCAGGTACGAAGCGAACGGCTGCGTGCCCTTGCGCGCAAGCGGCTCGATGTAGTTGACCACCAGCTGGTAATCCCAGTACGTTTCGTAGGGCAGCGTCGAGTTCTCGTGGAACCAGTGGGCGAGCTGGTCCTTCGATTTGAAGCCTTCACGTTCCGCCAGCGCGCGCGCCGCCAGCGGCTCCACCAGCAACGTGAGGCCGGTGGATGGAACCGGCGTGTAGCCGCCCACCATGTTGAGCAGTTGCTCCTTCCAGGTCTTGGCGCGGATCTCCAGCATGTGGTTGAAGGTGCGGCCACGGAAGATGCTGACGGTGCTTTCTTCCGGCCTGAAGCCCTTCTGCACGTGGAACGGCTCCCACGGGCTGCGCTCCTGGTTCTCGGCAAAGCAGATGCCGGCGTAATTGAGCGGGTTGCCCTGCGAGCCGAGGTAGGTGATGCCCGGCACCGCGCCGCCGCCAAGGTTGCGTGAGAGCAGGTGGTAGGCACGGGCGATCGCCGCGTTGGCGTGGTTGAACGGCCCGAGGGCGCCCAGCCCGGAATTCATTCGGATCTGGTGGCGGATCGGCCCGTTGACCACCACCATGGTGGCAAACCCGCTGGTGGAACTGTGAAGCGCCGTGACCTGGCTGGCCGCCAGCGCCAGGACCACTGGAAAGTGTTCCGGCTGCGCGCCCGCCATCACGGCGTTCACGGCCACCTGCTCCACGGTGTAGGTCCAGTCTTCCTGGGTCTGCGTCGGCCGCATGCGGCCGACCACTTCGTCCGGGGCGTGCCGGGTGGCGCCCAACATGGCCGCCACGCGTTCGGGTGTCGGCAGCACCACCGGCAGGCCATCGCTCCACCATGCATCGCGGAACATGGTGTGCAGTTCGTCTTCGGTGTGCGCCCCCAGCATGGGGGGCACCGGCCGCTGCAGTTCACCGGTGGCGGACTCTTCGACCGTCAGAGCTGCGGTCAGCGCCTGCACGATGCCGTCGATCACTGGCGTGCCCGCCACCGGATCGGCACCGCGCACATAGTCGCGCAACTGCCCGGGGGTCTTGCCGCTGACCGGGTGCGGAACGAAAGTGAAGCGCAGGCGCGGCACGCCGGCCTTGTGGCTGACCGCACGCACGAGATCGGTGAACGCCGATGTGACGAGCGGCGCCGTCGGGATGCCGCGCTCCTCCAGGTTCATGCAATGCATGGCCACGGCGGGGGCGCAGGTGCTGCAGTGGCCGATGGCCATGATCACCAGGGCCGCATTCGCCTCGATCTCCTGCCAGAGTTCCGGGTCGTCTTCGGTGTAGCCACCGCGCTTCTGGCGCACCACGGTCTTGACGTCGGGAAAACGTTCGGCGAACACGCCCTGGATCTCCTCCAGGAACGATTTGCCGTTCATGAACCGCACGTCCACCAGGTACACGGTGCGGCCTGCGAGGCCGCCGCGGCGGGGCGCCATCGGACGCAGGCGGATGGCCGGCGCCGTGCCGCGCGGGTTCAACACGCGGAAGCGCTTGTTCTCAGGATCGAAATCGCCGCGCGCGATGCGGCGCTCCATCACCTCGCCGGGATAGGCTTCGAGTTCACAGGCATTGATCAGCGGATCGAGCTCGGCGGCTGGATTTTCGACGCTCAGCATAGGTGGCTTTCAAGGAAGTGCTGGGTGCGCTCACCGGCCAGTGCGGCACTGGGCGCGTGGAAGGCGGCGCGCTGGTCGCAGTTGAAGCCGTGGCCGGCGTCGTAGCGGTAAATGGGCAGTTCGCGGTGGGCAGCGGCGATCTCGCGCACGTGCTCCGGCGGAATGTGCGCGTCCTGGTCGCCGAAGTGCAGCAGCATCGGCGCGCGCGGCCGCTCGTGTTGGTGCGCGTGAATGGCGGTGCCGTAATACGCGATGCCGCACGCAACGCCGGACAGTCGCGCGGCGGCCAGCCAGGCCAGCGTGCCGCCCCAGCAGAAGCCGATCACGGCGACCTTGCCGGCCGCGGCAGCATGAGAGATCGCGGCCTGTACGTCGCGCAGGGCAGCCTCTTCGCCGACCTGTTCCTTGCCGGCGCGGCCGGCGGCCATGCCGGCCTGGTCGTAACCCAGCTCGCATCCGCGCGAGAAGCGGTCGAACAAGGCCGGTGCCACGGCCAGCCAGCCCTGCGCCGCGAGCCGATCGCACACGGCGCGGACGTGGCTGTTGACGCCGAAGATCTCCTGCAGCACGACGACTGCGCCGCGCGGCGCGCCGGTGGGCCGTGCTTCCCAGGCTTGCAAGGTGTGGCCGTCCGCGGCCTTCAGTTCGATCCACGCCATGTCAGTGGGCCGCCTTGCTGGGTGCGCCGGCGCGGGCGCGTTGCATGGGCTCGAATTCGTGCACCTTCTCCGGCCGCAGGGTGCGGTAGGGCGGCGCGACGCTGCGGTCTTCGTCGACCAGCGTGATGCGGTCGATCTCCACCAGGTCTTCGGGCGTGAAGCGCACCTGCAGCGCCTTGACGTTTTCCTGCAGGTGCTCGGGCCGGTCGGCGCCGGCAATCACGGTGAAGGTGGCGGGCCGCTGCAGCAGCCACGCGATCGACATCTGCGGCAGCGTCCAGCCGCGCTCGCGGGCGAAGGCCAGCAGTTTCTCCTGCACGTCCCAGTTGCGCTCGGACTGCCAGGCCGCGGTATTGGGATTGTTCGCCTGGCGCGTGCCGGGCGTGATGGCGCCGCGCTGGTAGGCGCCGGACAGCATGCCGCCGGCCAGCGGGAAGTAGTGCGTCATGCCGACGCCGTACTTCACGCAGAAGGGCTCGAAGCGCTTCTCGATGTCCCGATACAGCAGGTTGTAGTGGTCCTGCGCCGAGATGAACTTGCCCACGCCCAGCTTTTCCGCCGTGAAGTGCGCCTCGGCGATCTCCCAGGCGAACAGGTTGGAGCAGCCGACGTAACGCACCTTGCCGGCGCGCACCAGGTCATCGAGCGCGCGCAGCGTCTCCTCGATCGGCGTCTCGTGGTCCGGCCAGTGCAGCTGGTACAGGTCGATGTAGTCGGTCTTCAGCCGATTCAGGCTCGCCTCGCAGGCGCGGACGATGGCCATCCGCGAGGCGCCGATGTCGTTGGGGCCGTCGCCCGTGCGGTTGCCGAACTTGGTCGCGATCAGGGCGCGATCGCGCTTGCCTTCGAGCGCGACGCCCAGCGCCGACTCCGACTTGCCGATGCCGTAGCTGTTGGCGGTGTCGAAGTAGTTGATGCCCAGGTCCAGCGCCTGGTCCACCACGCGGCAGCTGTCCGGCACGCTGGCGAAGCCGCCGAAGGGGAAGCAGCCGACGCCGATGGCCGAGGCGATCAGGCCCGAGCGGCCCACGTGGCGATAGGCCATGCCGGTGCGGTTCTCGTGCGTCAGGCCGATGGCGGTGACGCGCTTTTGCAGGTCGTCGCTCATCACGCGTCCATCCTGATGCCGGAGGCCTTGATGATCGGCGCCCAGCGCTCGCGGTCGGCCAGCACCTTGCGGTGGAATTCCGCCGGCGTGCCGCCCACCGGCACCAGGCCCATCTTGTGCAGCACGTCGGTGATCTGCGGGGTGGCCAGCGCCTCGGTCACGATCGAGGCATATTCCGTCGCAAGGCTGGCCGGCAGGCCCGCCTTGCCGTAGAGGCCGAACGACGTGACTGCGACGTACCCGGGATAGCCCGCCTCCGTCATCGTCGGGATCTCCGGTGCCAGCACCGATCGCTTTTCGCTTGCGATCGCCAGCACCTTGAGCTTGCCGGCACGGTGGAACTCCAGGTAGTCCGGCAGGATCGAGCCGCTGGCCGGGATCTGGTTGCCCAGCAGGTCGTTCAGCAGCGGCGCGCCGCCGCGGTACGCGACCGCCTGCAGCGGCAGGTTCAGCTGCTTGCCCAATTGGTAGATCACCAGCGCGCCCATGCTGGCGGGGCTGGGCACGCCGATCGACGCCAGCTTCGGGTTCTTGCGCACGCTGTCGAAGTAGTCGGCCATCGTGTTCACGTGGGCCGAGGGGTTGACCGTGAAAGCCATGGGCGCCGACGCGCACTCGACCACCGACACCAGGTCCTTCTCGTAGTCGAAGGTCGGCTTGCTGGAAAAGAGCGGCAGCAGCGCCACCGAGGAATTGGGCGCCATCATCAGCCAGGAGCCGTCGGCCTCCTGGTTGCGCAGGGCCTGCACGGCCACCAGCCCGCCGGCGCCGGACCGGGAATCCACCAGCACGGTGCGGTTCAGCTTCGCCCTGAGGCGTTCCCCCAGCAGGCGCGCCAGGGTGTCCGACGAGGTGCCGGGCGGCACGGTGAGGAAGATGGTGAGCGGCCGGTTCTGGGCGCGCACGATGGCCGGGAAAGCCAGCGGCAGCGAGGATGCGGCGGCGCAGGCCACGAACTGGCGGCGCGTGAGCTTGGAATGCATGGGGGATGTCTCCTGGTGCGCCCCTCGTTCGCGTACGGGGCTGCTGGCCCATTCTGGGCCGGTGGCCGCCGCCCGCCAATTGAAAAGAATGGGCCCACCGTTAAACTGCGGTTAACACCTGGGGACTGTGGAAGAGCGATGAATCTGCGGCAGATGGAAGTGTTTCGCGCGGTGATGCTGGCCGGCGGAGTGAACAGCGCGGCGGAACTGCTGCATGTCTCGCCGCCCGCCATCAGCAAGGTGCTGGCGCAGGCCGCGCGTGCCAGTGGCCTGACCTTGTTCGAACGGGTCAAGGGCCGCCTCATCCCCACCCCCGAGGCGCACGCGCTGCATGCCGAGATCGACCAGCTGTGGCGCGGCGTCGAGAAGGTGCGCGACGTCTCGCGCGCGCTCGCCCAGCCGACGCAGGCCACCCTGCGGATCGTGTGTTCGGCGAGCCTGGCGCCCTACCTGGTCTCGCGCTCCGTGGCGCGCCTGTACGAGCAGGTGCCGCGGCTGCAATGCCGCGTGCAGGTGTTCGCCCCCGACATCCTCAACCAGTTCCTGCTGGATCGCTCCACCCACCTGGGCGTGGCGCTGCTGCCGCACGACCATCCGAACCTGGCCACCGTCAAGGCCTACCAGTGCGGGCTGGCCTGCGTGATGCGCAAGGAGCATCCGCTGGCGCGGCGCAAGCTGATCCGCCCGCAGGACCTGGCCGGCGAGCGCGTGATCTCCTCGCCCGAATCGACGCCCTTCGGCCAGACGCTGCGGCGCGCCTTCGGAGCGGCCGCCGAGAAGATGCATCGCGACTTCGAGGCCACCAGTTCCACCACCGCCTGCTGGTTCGCGCAGGCTGGCGTCGGCATTGCCGTGGTGGACCAGGTCTCCATCGCCGGCGGTCTGCTGGAGGGACTGGAGGTGCGGCCCTTCCAGTCGGCCGAGAAGCTGTCGGTGCGGATCGTGCGCAATCGCTACCGGCCGATGTCGGTCACCGAGCAGGCTTTCGTCGAAGCCTTCGATGCGGTGTGGCACGCCATGCGCGCTGGCGCGAGCCGCGGGACGCAGGCGATCGGGTAGGGCGTGATGGCCCTACTGTTGCCTCGACAGCGTGGTCGTCATCGAATACAGATTCTCCGGGTACAGCGTCTTCGTGACCACCACCAGCGCACCCGCGCGATCGCGGTAATGCCGCAGCACGTGCAGCGCAGGGGTGCCCTTCGCCACTCCGAGCGGCTGCGCCATGTCCTCGCCGATCGCGCACACCGACACCGTCTGTTCCACGCTTTCGACGCGCCGGCCGAAGGCCGCCTCGATCAGGTCGACCAGCAAAGCTGCCGGCTGCTGCTGCGCAAGTTCACGCACCTGCCGATAGTGCGGATCCACATAGGCATCGGTCCACCCCAGGGGACGTGCCTTGCCCGCTTCCCGGCGCACCAGGACCAGGTGGTGCCAGCGTGAGCCGGGCTGGCAGTGCAATACCTTGGCCGTCGCGACGTCCAGAACCATGTCTTCGCTCGCCAGGATCTCGCGTTGCGCGGTGCTGGCGAGAGTCACCAGGCCTTCGAGCGAGGCCAACGACTGGGTGAAGCTGCCCCCGCCCCCGGGCAGCGCCTCCACCATCGTTCCCCGATTGCGCCGCCGCGAGATCAGGCCGCGTGCCTGCAATTGCTGCAGGGCCATGCGAACGGTGTTGCGGCTGGCCTGGTACGCCGCCATCAAGGCCATTTCGGTGGGCAGGAGGCTGCCCACGGGCAGGGCACCGGAGCTGATCTTGCGCAGCAGGTCCTCCGAAATCTTCTGGTACAGCGCAACGGCCAAGGCTCCCCTCCGATATGTGCCCGATATGTTCATCGTATATGTCCCTACATATCGGCGGTCGGCACAAATCTACGATCGCCACTCCGCGCCCGGTCGGTCGCAGCGAAGGAATCTCCCGAATGCATCGCAGAAGCCTGCTTCCCTGCCTGGCCGCCGTGGCGGTCAGCGCCCTGGCGCCGCGCCTTGCCAAGGCGCAGGCGCGCGCCGCCGGCTACCCCGGCAAGCCCGTGACGATCGTCGTCCCGTTCACGGCCGGACAGAGCGGCGACGTGCTGGCACGCGTGCTGGCCGAACCCTTGGGGAAGCTCTGGGGGCAGAGCCTGCTGGTGGACAACAAGGGAGGCGCCGGCGGCACGCTGGGCAGCCGCGCGGCGGCCGCAGCGGCCGCGGATGGCTACACGCTGCTGCTCGGTTCGAGCGGACCGCTGGCCGCCGCACCCCACCTGTACGCGAACGCCGGCTACAACCCGCGCGAGCTCACGCCGATCATGAACGTCGCCGGCGTGGCGCAGGCGTTGGCCGTGCCAGCCAGCTCGCCGTACCAGACCCTGGCCGATCTCCTGGCCGCGGCGAAGAAGAATCCGGGCAAGCTGAGCTACGGCTCCGGTGGGGTCGGCTCGTTCCAGCATCTCACCTTCGAGCTGTTGAAGCAGCGTACCGGCACGCACATCACCCACATCCCGTACCGAGGCAGCGCACCCGCGTACACGGACCTGATCTCGGGTCAGCTGCAGGCGATGTTCGATTCGCTGCCGGCCGTCCTGCCGCACGTGAAGGCCGGCAAGGTGCGTGTGCTCGCCGTCTCGACCATCCAGCGCGCGCCGCAACTGCCGGACGTGCCGACCGTCGCCGAGAGCGGCGTGGCCGGCTTCGACGCGCTGGGTTGGCTGGGCATCGTTGCCCCCAAGGGGCTGGATCCAGCGATCCGCGACCGCCTGAACGCGGACCTCAAGACCGTGCTGGCGGACGATGCGGTGAAGGCCCGCCTGACCAACCTGGGAATGATCGTGATCGGCAGCTCCGCGCCGGAGTTCGGCAGATTCATTGCCAGCGAGCTCACCAAGTGGGGCTCCGTGATCAAGGCCGCCGGCATCACCGCCGAGTGAAACCGAAGACCGCAACACCATGCGCATCACCGAAATCCGCGAGCTCGCCGTCCCGCTCCAGGGCGCCGTCGCCAACGCCGTCGTCAACTTCTCCGAACACACCGTTTCCCTGGTCGCCGTGATGACCGATGTGGTCCGCGGCGGCAAGCCCGTGGTGGGCCTCGGCTTCAACTCCATCGGCCGCTTTGCCCAGAGCGGGATCATCCGCGACCGCATGATCCCGCGCTTGCTGGGCGCCGGGACTGCATCGCTGCTGGCCGCGGACGGGCAGGGCTTCGATCCCGCCAAGGTGCTGGCCACGATCCTGCGCAACGAAAAACCCGGCGGCCACGGCGATCGCGCCGGCGCCGCCGCAGCCATCGAACACGCGATCTGGGACCTCAACGCCAAGCTCGCCGACGAACCCGCCTGTGCGACCATCGCCCGCGCCTTTGGCCGCCAGCCGGTGGCCACGCCGGTGGAGGTCTACACGGGCGGCGGCTACTACTACGCGCCCGGCACCGGCCGCACGCTGCGCGACGAGTTCCTCGCCTATCGCGAGATGGGCTTCGAGAGCTTCAAGATGAAGATCGGCGGCGCGCCGCTGGCCGAGGACATGAAGCGTGTGGAAGAAGCGCTGAAGGTCGCAGGTGGCGGCGCGCACCTGATGGTGGATGCCAACGGGCGTTTCGACCTGCCCACCGCCCTCGCTTATGCCAGCGAGTTGCGGCCCCTGGATCTGCGCTGGTTCGAGGAGATCGGCGACCCGCTCGACTACCAGCTCAATCGCGAGGTGATCGAAGCGTACGGCGGCGCAGTCGCCACCGGCGAGAACCTGTTCTCCACGATCGACACACTGAACCTGGTGCGCTTTGGCGGCATGCGCCCGCAGCGCGATGTCTTCCAGATGGACAGCGGCCTGAGTTACGGCATCACCGAATATGCGCGGATGCTGCAGGTGCTGGAAGCGCACGGCTTCGACCGGCGGCAAGCGGTTCCCCATGGCGGTCATCTGATCAACCTGCACGTCGTGGTGGGTCTCGGCCTGGGCGCCTGCGAAGCGTACCCCGGCGTGTTCCAGCCCTTCGGCGGTTACTCGAAGGAGTGCGAGATCCGCAATGCGCGCGTGCGGCCGAGCGACGCACCCGGGTTCGGGCTGGAGCAGAAGACGGAGCTCGTCCCTTTCATCCGGCAGCTCACCGCTTGACGCGCAAGCACCCGGCATGAACCTGTCCGTGCGGCACATGCGTGCCTTCATGGCGCTGGCGACGCTGCGCAACTTCACGCGCGCGGCGGAGAGTTGCAGCCTCACGCAGAGCGCGTTCAGCGCGCTGATCTCCAACCTGGAGAGCGACCTCGACGTGAAGCTGTTCGCGCGCAGCACCCGCAACGTGGACCTCACGGCGGAGGGCCGGGCCTTTCTGGCCATCGTCTCGCACCTGCTGCCCGAGACAGAGCGCGCACTCGAGCAGATGCAGGACTACGTGCGCTGCCAGCGGGGACGGGTCGCCGTTGCCGCCTTGCCCTCCGTCGCGTCCGGCATCCTCCCGGGCCTCATCGCCAGCTTCGCGCGGGACCACCCGGGCGTGGAGGTGGTGGTGCACGACGCGGCCAGCACGGTGTGCGTGGACCTGGTGCGCAACCGCCAGGTGGACCTCGCCTTGTGCGCCGCGGTCTCACCCCGGCCGGACCTGCTCGTCGAGACGCTCGCCACCGACAGCTTCTACTTCATCTGCCTCGCAAGTCATCGGCTCGCCGGCCGCGAGCGACTGGCCGTCGATGAAGTCATCGACGAGCCGGTGATCGTGTTCGAGCCGAACAGCAGTGTGCGGCAGCACCTGGACGCCGCGATTTATCCGAGGCAGTGGGTGCGCTCCCGCCAGCTGAACGCACTGAGCACCGCCGCAGGTTTCGTGGCGGCCGGCCTCGGCGTCACGATGGTGCCTACCCTGGGACTGCCAGCTTTCGCGCAGCTCGGCCTGCGCGCGATCCCGCTCACGCTGCCTCTCAACGAGCGGGACATCTGCCTCGTGCGGCGTTCCGGCGAAGACTCTTCGATTGCCGCCGCGGCCTTCATCGAAGCGCTGCGTGCGCGTGTGCAGGATGCCATGAGGGCGCTGGCCCCCGAGGCAAGGATTCATCGAGAAGCTCGATGACGCGATCCAAACAATTCGTTGGCGCGCGGCACCGTCGCTTCCTAGCATTGGCTTCCTTTCCAGAACAATCCCAGGAGACATTCCCATGAACCGATCCCTTGGCAGCGCCTGGCGCGCCCTGGTGGCAGTGCTCTGTGTCGCCGCGTCCGCAGCCGGTGCGCAGGACTATCCGAAGAGGCCCGTGCGCCTCATCGTGGGCATGGCGCCCGGCGGCTCCAACGACACCGTGGCACGCATGGTCGGCATCGAATTGTCCAAGGCGATGCCGCAGCCGGTGATCGTGGACAACAAGCCAGGCGCCAACAGCACCATCGCGACCAGCGAGTTGAAGCGCGCCGCCCCCGACGGCTACACGCTGATGCTGGTGATTTCCTCGCATGTCACCAACACCTTCCTCTACCCGAACCTGAACTACGGGCTGGCTGACTTCGCGCCCGTATCCCTGATCGCCGATACGCCGTTCGTGCTGGTGGCCAATCCGAAATTCGCGCCCAACACCGTGCGTGAACTGATCGCGGCGGCCAAGCGTGAAAGGATCGCCTTCGGCACGCCGGGTGCCGGCTCCACGCAGCACATCTCGATGGAGCTCATGGACCAGATGGCCGGCATCGCGATGACCCCGATCCCGTACAAGGGCGGCGCCCCCGCGCAGCAGGACCTGCTGGCGGGACAGATCCCGCTGATCTTCGCCACGCCCACGCAGAGCCTTCCCTACATCAAGGAGCACAAGCTCAAGGCCCTGGCCGTGACATCCAGCAAGCGTCTGGACCTGCTGCCCGATGTGCCGACGCTGGCCGAAGCCGGCATTCCCGGCTATGAGGCGAACGTGTGGTTCGGGATCATCGCGCCCGCGGGCACGCCGCCGCAGGTGGTGAGTTATCTCAATGCCGAAATCTCGCGGGTGATCAGGAAGCCGGAGTTCCAGAAGCACCTGGCCGAACTCGGCCTGTCGCCCATCGACGGATCGCCGGCGCAATTCCAGCGCGTCATCGACCAGGAAAAGGTCAAGTGGGCCGACGTGATCAAGAAAAGCAACATGAAGCTCGATTGAACCGCAACCCTTTCCCTCCAGCACCCGACCTCCATATGCCCACCATCGAATCCGTTTCCGTCTGCATTGCCCGCGTTCCGCTGGCCAAGCCCGTCACCTTCGCCACGCGCGAGGTGAAGGCGCGTGAATACTGCCTCGTGCGCGTGCGCTCCACCGACGGCCAGGAGGGCCTTGGCTATTGCTACGCCGTCAACAGCGCCGGGCGCCTGCTCTCGGTGGCCGTGACCGACTTGCTCGGGCCCAAACTCGTCGGCCAGGAGTCGCTGCGCATCGAAGGCCTCTGGTCCGAGATGTACCAGGAGGCCTTGCTGATGGGCCGCGCGGGTGGCGTCATGCGCGCGCTGTCGGCGCTCGACATCGCGCTGTGGGACCTGAACGCCCGCTCGGCCAACCTGCCGCTCAACCAGTACCTTGGCGCCAAGACTCTGGAGCGCGTGCCCGCGTATGCGAGCGGCGGCTACTACTTGCCTGGCAAGACGCCTGACAAGCTGGCCCGGGAGATGGCGCAGCACGTGAGCGAGGGCTTCCGTGCGGTCAAGATGAAAGTCGGCCTGGAGAGCGTGGCGGGCGAGCGCAAGCGCATCGCCGCCGTCCGCGAGGCCATCGGTCCCGACGTGCGGCTGATGCTCGATGCCAACAACGCGTGGCGCGACCTGCCCACGGCGCTGGAGTACATGCGCTGCTTCGAGCCGTACAACCCGTTCTGGATCGAGGAGCCGTTCTCCCCCGACGACCTGGACAACCATGCCCGCCTGGCCCGCGCCACGCCGGTGACCGTGGCCACGGGCGAGATCGAGGCCGGCCGCTGGCGCTTCAAGGACCTGATCACGCAGGGAGCGACCACGCTGCTGCAGACGGATGCGACGGTGTGCGGCGGCATCACCGAGTTCCGGCGCATAGCCGCCATGGCGGATTGCCACGGCCTGACGGTCGCGCCGCACGCGTGGCACGACGTGCACGTGCACCTGGTCGCTTCGACACCCAACGCCACCTACGTGGAGTGGATGCCCGACGACCACATCGTCAACTTCCGCCGCGTGATCGATCGCCAGATCGAAGCGGACAAGGGCGACCTGCTGTTGCCCAAGCGACCCGGGCTCGGCTTCCGTTTCGACGAGGCGGCACTGCACGAGTACGGTGTCGTCTACCCCGGCGCCAAGGACCGCTGGCAGACCGTGCAATGACGATGCGGCCGCGCCGCACGTTGGGCCTGCTGTTGTCCGATGCGGTCGACCGCGCGCACGGCGCGCGCCTGGACCAGGTGGCGGCTGCGCGCGGCGTGGCGCTGCAACGGTTCCCGCTGTCGCGCGCGGCGGCTGCGCTGGCGCAGATCGACGTGGCCTTCTTCTCCCGCGAGCTGTACGAAGGCAGTTCGCTGCGCACGCCGGGGCCGCTGTCGGACGCGTTCTTCCGGGTCGCGGATGCCGCACCGCGGCTGCGCTGGCTGCACGTGTGTTCGACCGGGCTCGATCTGCCGCAGTACGCGAGCGCGCTGGCCCGCGGCGTGCGCGTCACCGCTTCCGCCGGCGTCACCGCCATTTCGATCGCGCAGAGCGCGGTCGCTGCCATCCTCGCCCAGGCACGCGGCTTCGACCACTGGCTCGCGGCGCAGGCGCGGCGCGAGTGGGCGCCGCTCACGGGCGCGGACAAGCCCAGGGAATTGCACGACCTGCGGGTGGCCGTGATCGGGGCTGGTGCCATTGGCTGCGAGATCGGGCGCCTGCTCAAGGCCTTGGGCATGCAAGTGGTGGCAGTGCGGCGCAGCAGCGAGCCGACGCCGCCCTTCGACGACACGTTCGCACTCTCTCAGCTCGACGATGTCCTGCCGGACTGCGACTGGCTGGTGCTGGCCTTGCCTCTCACGCCAGCGACGCGGGGCCTGATCGATGCGCGTCGTCTGGCGTTGTTGCGCCCCGGGGCGCGCATCGTCAACGTTGCCCGCGGGGAACTGGTGGACGAAGCAGCGCTGTGCGACGCCCTGGTGCAGGGGCGCATTCGTGGCGCTTACCTGGACACGTTCGTGCAGGAGCCGCTGCCGCAGGCCTCGCCATTGTGGGACTTGCCGCAGGTGTGGATCAGCCCGCACAACAGTGCCGCGTCGCAAGGGCATGAGGAACGGGTCGTCGACAGCTTCGTGCGGAATCTGGAGCGCTGCCTGGATGCATAGTTCGGTTGCCGATGCGGTCGCCGGGCCGTCTTCGACCGTCCCTGTTCCCGATCCGTGCGACGGCCTCTTCGGGCCGCGGCCGCCCCATAAAAACAGCACCAAAGTACCTGTCGACGCCCCCGCGGCACTGCCAGAATTCCGAGGCATCGTTCAACGGGGCATTCCGTCTTGCACATCCTTGCACCTCAATTCGCCAGCTCGCTCTGGTGGCTGCCATGGGCGACCTTCGGGGCTCTCGGGGCGGCGCGTGCCCGGCGCTGGCTGTTGCAGCGGCGCGAGCGCAGCGAGGCATCGCGGCAGGTCCTGTGCATCGCCTGGGAGGTCAAGAGGATCGCCGGGGTCGTCGACACCGAGCTGACCCGGGTCGCCGGCGATCTCCGATGGCGTGCTTACCGTGCGCGCTGCTGCCGCCTGCGCCAGCGCGCCGATGCCGCGCTGGCCCACGAGGACTGCGTCAGGCACCTGTCGCTGATCCGGCTGCGCCGTGCACTGAACCGGTTCCAGCGCGACGCGATCGAGCTGCGGCGCTTCCGGCTGGAACTGCGCACCGAGATCGCACGATGGGGTTACAGCCGGGGCAACCCGCAAGCGCGCAGTTCTGGCTTGCCGGTGCGGCTCTGACCGGCAGAACGAACCGGGCGCCTGCGCGCGTGAGCGGCCTTCGAGGCCGCAAAAGGACGGCCTGAAGGCCACTCCATTAGCATTCGCTCATGGAGCCCGATCTCAAGACCATTCCCTGGGCCCGCCGCCTGAAGCTGCGCCACCTCGAAACCTTCCTCGTGCTGGAGAGCGCCGGGAGCATCACGGCGGCGGCAGAGCGGATGCACATGACGCAGCCGGCAGTGTCCCATTGGCTTTCCGACATCGAGGACGTGATCGGTTCTCCCCTGTTCGCGCGCGGCCGAAAGCTCAAGCTGACGGCCGCTGGCGATATCCTGCGCCGCCACGCAGAACGGATGCTCGGGGACGTGCGGCGCGTGGACGAGGAATTGAAGGCCGTGCGATCGGGGCTGGTCGGGCGGATGCAGGTCGGTTGCATCCATTCCGCGGCGCTGTCCATGGTGCCGCGCGCGATCGCCGCCTTGCAGGAGAAGCATCCCAACACCGTCATCCATGTCCAGGAGGGGACGATGGTCGATCTGCTCGCCCGCCTCGGCAAGCGTGAGTTCGACCTGGTGGTGGGCACCATCGATCCGCGGGCCCGCCAGTATGGATTTGCCACCGAGATCCTGATGGAAGATGTCGTGCGGATCGTCTGCCGGGCGGATCACCCGCTGGCAGGCAAGCGCAAGCCGACCTGGCAGGACGCAGTTACCTATCCCTGGGTGCTTCCGCCCGCCAACAGCCTGAGCCGAGTGCGGATGGAAGAGGCTTTCTCCGAGCAAGGGATGGCACTGCCACAACCACGCGTGGAGACCGTGTCGGTGGCGGCGATCCAGGCGCACCTGCGGGCGACAGATTGCCTGGCACCCCTCTCGGGGCAGGTTGCCGACTTCTATACGTCCCTCGGATTGCTGTCGCGGGTCGCGCTGACGCCGGTCACCCGTTTCGCGGATCTGGGCACGATCTGGCCGGAGGGCAGCTCGAACCCGCTCCTCTCCGAATTCACGGCCTCTCTCAAGAAGCAGACGAAGAGCGCCAAGTGACTTGCTGCCAGGACCTTGCGACAAGCTTACGGACAGCGGCTGGAATCGGCTAGGGCCTGTTCACGCTATTTCGAGGGGCGCGAAGGGGTCGCATCGGGCGCCAATCAAGGCGCACGGGGCAGCCCGCACTCGCGTGCGGGCAAGCCGGGCAACGCGGAGTGGCGCCCGATGCGACCCCTTCCCTCCGGGTTGCGATTCCAAGGGGCCATCCGCTGCGTTACGAGGCCTTGCTGGGGGTGACCCCAGCAGCGGCCTCGCGCCTTGCGCCTGGCCCCTTGGAATCGCAACGCGCCCCTGGAAATAGCGTGAACAGGCCCTAGTTCGGCGTCAGGTCGATTTCCCTGGCGATGGCGCCGAAGCGCACGAGGTCGGCGCGCGCCCGTGCGTCGGACTCGGCCGGCGAACTGGCCACGGGGAGCCAGCCAGCCTGGACCAGCTTCTTGCGCGTGTCCGCCCGGGAGAAGGCCTTGACGATGATGGAGTTCAGTCGCTGGACGATCGCCTGCGGCGTGCCCCTGGGCGCGGCCAGGCCGAACCAGCCGGAGGTCACGAACCCGGGCAGGCCGGCCTCTTCGGCGGTGGGCACGTCCGGCAGGGATGCACTGCGGGTTCGTGTGGTCACGAACAGGGACCGGACCTTCCTGGCCTGCACGTTGCCCACTTGCGCCGCAGCGTTGTCGATCATCGCGTCGACATGCCCGCCCATGAGATCGGCCATCGCCGGTGTGCCGCCCTTGTAGAAGACCACGTTCGCCTCGATGCCCGCCGCCTTCATGAACATCACTTGCGTCAGATGCGCCTGCGTGCCCATGCCGGCGTTGGCAAAAGAGAGCTTCCCCGGATTCGCCCTGGCATAGGCGATGAATTCCTCGAGGGTCGTTGCCGGAAAGCCCCGTCTCGTCACCACGATGAACGGGACGTCCACCAGGGTGGTGATAGCCACCAGGTCGTCCACGGGCTGGTACTTCAGGCGGTAGATATGCGGGTTCACGGACATCGTCCCGCTGGCGGTGAAAGCCAGCGTGTACCCGTCCGGCGCGGAGCGCACGACGCGTTCGAGTCCCATGGAGCCGCCCGCCCCGGGCCTGGACTCCACGACGACGGGCTGCCCCAGCGCCTTGGCGATGATCGCTCCGATCTCGCGGGCCAGCACGTCGGAGGCGCTGCCTGCCGCGTAGGGATAGATGATCGTGATGGGCTTGTCCGGATACGACTCCGGCCTCGCCGCGAATGGCACCACTCCTGTTGCGGCAAGAACCACCGTGGCAGACAGGGCGCGTCGAGAAATGTTCATGGCAGCGGATCGAAAAGCTTGACTTCGGTGTACCACCCGAGCTCGCGAAGCAGCTCAGGGAGCCTGGTTCTTCGCGAAGTCACATGAGAGATTGCTAATGCCATCCTCCACTTAATTCATTTGCCGGTCATGCGGCCTCCTTCGACAATCCAGCTCATCCGGACGCCTCGGCATCTGCAACGATTGAAGTATCCCGTATGCCGAAGCTTACCCAGACGACCTTTGACTATCGCCACAAGAAGATCTCGGCGCTGATGGACACGCTGCAGGTCGATGCGCTGATCTTCACTTCGGCGGACTTCTTCCAGTTCGCCACGAATTTCGCCACGGATGTGCAACCGTGGGAGCGGCCGATCCTTGCGGTGATCCCCCGCGAGGGCCCGCCGTTCCTCATCATGAACGAGCTGTCGACCAACCACGTCCGCTTCTCGATCGAGAACGGAAAACTGTGGATCACCGACATCAGCTTCTACGCCGAGCATCCGAAAGTGGCCAACCGGCTCCCGCTCATTGGCCAGCTTCATGAGCTCGTCGCCGATCGGCTGCAGGGCGCCGGGCTGGCACGCTCCCTCATTGGCGTGGAGGGAGGCAGCCCCGTCCTGACCGCGGCCGGGCGGCTGCTGCCCGGGATCCATTTTCGCCCGAGCACGCCCGAGTGCCGCGCGCTGCGCTGGCAGAAGAACGAGGAGGAACTGCGGGTCATGGAGGCAGCGGCCAAGCTGTCGGACTGGGTGCAGGACCGATACCGCGAGAGCATCCGTCCGGGGCGCCTCGTGCAGGAACTGGATTGCGCCATGGCCTCGCTTTTCGTGCAGGAAGCCGCGGAGCGATTTGCCGGCGAACACTTCGAGGTGATCCGGACTTCGACCCTGAGCGGGCAGGCCTCCGCGTCGCCCCATGGCGACGGAGCTTCCTGCGGCCAGCGAATCAAGGAGGGCGACGTGCTGGTCAACAGCATCATTCCGCGCCTCAACGGCCTGGCGGTCGAGAACGAGCGTACCTGGTTCTGCGGCAAGCCGACCGCGCAGCAGGCGGCTCTTTGGACTGTCGCCAAGGACGCCAACGAAGCTGCCGTCGCGGCCACGCGGACCGGCAACCCGGTGAGTGCCAGCGACGCGGCCGCGCAGGCGGTGATCGAGAAGGCGGGCTTCGGCGAGTCCATCAAGCATCGCACCGGACACGCCATCGGCGTCCTGCATCACGAGTATCCCGAGGACATGGCTTTCTCTTTCCGTCGCCTGCTGAAGAACGAGGTGTATTCCGCGCAGCCGGGTCTCTACGTCCATGGCATCGGCGGATTCCGCCTCGGCGACACGCTGGTCGTGGGTCGGGAACCGCGGGCCTTGACGCACACCCCCCATACCCTTGAATACGCCACCGTCGCTTGACAGCACCCCCATGAACATGAACACGCTCTCTCATCACCCCATGCAGGCTACCCGGACAGGGATGGACAGGTTCGATACCCGGATGCGCAAGGCCGACGCCACCCGCTGCGGCGACGACGAGATCGATGCGCAGGATGTGCTGCAGCACTACCTGGCAGCGCAGGCTGCCATCAATGCCCGCAACCTCAAGAAGGCGCAGCGCATGGAATGGGCAGCGGCGGCGGTCGGCATCGTCTGGTTGACGCTTTCGCTCGCCGCGCTGGTGGCCAACGCTGCGTACTTCTGGCCCTGACCGGGTCCGCCTTTGCATGGTCTGCGGGCGCCTTGGCAGCTCGATGACGAATCCCATCGCTGGAATCTGGATGGTCCAAGTATAAATGCCGGATCCGTACGGCAGCGGACAGACGCGGTAGCACGGTGCGCCTAATCTGCGGGCTGAAAGAGGTCCCCGATGAAAACAACTGTCTCCCGCGCGCTGTTTGCCGCCTCCGCGCTGGCCTTCGCTGGCCACGCTTGCGCGCAAGTCACCTTCTACGAGAACGAAGGCTTCCAGGGCCGCAGCTTCACCACGCAGCAACGGGTCGCCAGCATGGATCGCTCGGGCCTGAACGATCGCGCCTCTTCGGTGGTGGTGGTCGGCCAGCGCTGGGAGGCTTGCGAGGACACCCGCTTTGCCGGCCGCTGCACTGTGCTGCGTCCCGGCCAGTACCCCTCGCTGCAGGCGATGGGCCTGAACGACCGCATCTCCTCGGTGCGGCCGCTGGCCGGCAACGAGCGCGTGAGCGACAGCGACTATGCGCCCATGCCGGTCGTCACGCAGGACTTCCGCCGCCGCCGGAACGAGCGCCTCTATGACGCCGACGTCACTTCGGCCCACGCGGTGGTCGGCACGCCGGCGCAGCGTTGCTGGGTGGAGCGCGAGCAGGTCGCGCAGCAATCCGGGCAGCAAGGGAACATCAACCTGCCGGGCGCAGCCATCGGCGCCGTGCTTGGCGGCATCCTGGGTCACCAGGTGGGCGGCGGCACGGGGCGGCAACTCGCCACGGTAGGTGGCGCCGTGGGCGGTGCCGCGCTCGGCGCGCAGTACGGCCGCGGGAACACGGCCCCGGCTGCACACGATGTGCGCCGCTGCGACAGCAACCCGGTCGCGGCCACCCCCAGCTACTGGGACGTGAGCTACGAATTCCGCGGCAAGCAGCACCAGGTCCAGATGGCCACCTCCCCGGGCCGCACCGTCATCGTCAACGGCGCCGGCGAGCCTCGCGTCTGATGCCGCCCACCGGCAGCGACGAACCCCGAACCCATCCCCTTGCCATTGGAAACCTCATGAACACTCGTACCCTCTTTGCTTTCGCGCTTGCCGCTTCCCTGATCGCCCTGGGCGGCTGCGCCGTGACGCGCGGCCAGGAAACCGTTGGCGGCTATGTCGACGACACCGCCATCACCACCAGCGTGAAGGCCCGCTTCGTCGAGAACCGGCAGGTCGATGCAGCGAGCATCAAGGTGGAGACCCTCAACGGCACCGTGCTCCTTTCCGGCTTTGCCAAGAACAACACCGAACGCACCACCGCTGAATCGATCGCGCGCGAGGTCGGCGGCGTGCGCACGGTGCGCAACGAGATCAGCGTCAGGCCGTGATCCGCGAGAGCGGGAGAGCGTCGTGCACCGCATCGCATTGCACTGCGCCGTGCCATTGGCGCTCGCGGTAAGCGTCCCTTCCTGCCGTGCCGTTCCGGTGGCCCGCTGCGGCCGCAGCTGCTAGCGCAGGTGGCGGTCGCGCCGCCGCCATTGCGTGTAGCGAACCATCAGCGGCTGCGCGGTGAGGCCGTGCACCGTGATCGATGCCGCCACCGTCCAGAGCGTCAGGGAGACCAGCATGTCGGCGATCGGCGCCGGCAGCCCGTGGCGCAGCGCGAACAAGAGATAGAAGACCGAGCCGATGCCCCGAATGCCGAACCAGCCAATCATCGTTTGCTGCGGACGGCTCAGGTTTTCGCCAGGCAGTGCGGCCAGCACCGAGAGCGGTCGCAGCACGAACAGCAGCAGCGGCACGAACCACCACACGGCCGGCACCAAGCGAGCGTAGGCCAGCATCGCCCCCACCATCAGCACCAACGCCAGCTCCGCCACTTTCTCGAGCTGCTCGTTGAACGCCTGCACCGCATCCTGCATGTCGCCGGCATGGTGCGTTCGCAGCGATCCGTCCTGCGCCGGCGCAGTGGCAGCAGCAGGCGTTTGCTGCGCGAGCCGCGGCCCTTCGCGCACGCGCTGCAAGGCCAGGCCGGCAGCAAAGACCGCCAGGAAACCGGAGGCGACGCTGATCTGGGCCAGCCCGTATGCCATGCCGATCAGGCCCAGCCCCAGGAACTCGTCGAGGCCGACGGCCTGGCCATGGCGGCTGCGCAGATACACCACGAGGCGGCCCGCGGCGGATCCCAGCACCGCTCCGATCGCGATGCCGCCCAGCGTTGCCCACAGCAGGTGGATGCCCCACCACCTGGCAAAGCCGGGACCGAGTTCCTCGAGACCCAGCAAACCGAGTCCCAGCATCACGAAGGGGAAGGCCGTGCCGTCGTTCAGTCCCCCTTCGCCGGCAAGGCTGAACCCCAGGCGGTCCGGCTTGGCGCCGGGCTCGGAATGCACCCCGGACGCAAGCACGGGATCGGTCGGCGCAAGGATGGCGCCCAGCAGGATCCCGGCCCCCAGCGGCAGGTCCAGCAGCCACACTCCGATCGCGGCGACCAGCGCCACCATCGCGATCATGGAGACGACGGCAAGCCGCGCGGGCAAGCGCCAGCGGCGATCGCGCAGCGGGACACCGAGCTGCATGCCCACCGCGAACAGCGAGATCAGCAGGGCGACTTCGGCCAGCCGCTCCAGCGCACCCGAATGCACGAAAGGGTCGGGTCGCAGCACGTTCATGGCATCGGGTCCCAGCATCCAGCCCACTGCCAGGTACACCATCGCACTACTCAGCGGAAGCCGCCCGAGCAGGGTGCCGGCCACGACCATCGTGACCATCAACGCGCCCACGAACAAGGCCCATACCGCTACCGACATCGGACGATGATAGCGGCGTGTTCTACGGCTCCCTGGAGTGGCGGCCGCGAAGGCGGCGATGGCCGCGCCCGCGCCCGGGCCCGACACAAGACTGAACACCAGGGATGTTCGCGGGACGCAAAAAAGGGAGCCGAAGCTCCCTTGTCCTGGCGCGAGGGCTCGGGCCTCGCAGTCAGAGGACCTTGCGGCCGCTCACCAGCCGGAAGATCACGAGAATGATCGCGATCACCAGCAGGGCGTGCACGAAGCCGCCCATGGTGACGGAGGTGACCAGGCCGAGGGCCCACAGGATCAACAGGATGAGGGCGATGGTGTAAAGCATGGGAGTTCCTTGCGAGTCATGCGGCTTGGCATGGCCGCGAACATGATCGAAAGTGCTCCACGCTCGGCATCGCTGCCGGGGCCGTCGGCCTGTCAACAGCTGGAAGTTAACGCGGGCCACCTAGCTCGTGTGTAGGAGGCGCGATGGATCGCGCGTAGGTGCCTCAGCTGTACACTGCAAGCCGCCCTGCCGAGTCGGGGCATCGGGGAAGGACTGGAACAGCATGCGCCGGCCGTGGGAGAAGCACCTGAGAATGGCGATCGTCCTGTCGGCGATTGCCTTTGCGGTTGCTGAAGTCTGGAACCTCATGGCCGGATCCGCGATCGCCGCCGTCGCGGTGTTCGTGGCACTGCGACCTCTTTTTCGCAAGGAGCCTGACGCGGACAAGTAGCGCGCTTGGGCTCCAGCGGCCGAATGCGCACGGTCAGAATCACCGCTCTCGCTGCCGCGAGGTTCGCCGGAGACGAACGCAGGTCCCAAGGGGTAGGTCATGAACATCTGCGGATTGATCGAGCAACAGGTCGCTGGAATCCTCGAGGAGTGGGTGGAATTCGCCCAGACGAGGCTGCCTCCGTCGGACGACTCCACACGCAAGGAGCTTGCCGACCACGCGAGAGTTCTCTTGCTGGCGATTGCGGCCGACATCGGGCAGGCGCAAGGCGTGCAGGCGACCCACGACAAGTCCCAGGGCAACAAGCCGGATAACGCGCCCGACATCACGCGCATTGCACGGGAACACGCCGTGCAGCGGTTCGACCAGGGGTTCTCGCTCGACGACCTGGTGTCGGAGTTCCGGGCCTTGCGCGCCTCCGTCATCCGGCGGTGGGCCACGCAGGTCCAGCAAGCAAACCGCGAAGACCTGGATGAACTGACGCGCTTTGGCGAGGCCATGGACCAGGCCCTCTCCGAGTCGGCTTCGCTGTACACGAAGAAAGTGGATGACTCGCGCAACCTGCTGCTCGGTGTGCTTGGGCACGACCTGCGGACCCCCCTCGGAGTCGTTCACATGAGCGCTCACTACCTGCTGCGCGCGGACACCCTTACGGGAGGTCAGACCAAAGCTGTGGCGCGCATCGTGACGGCAGCGGAGCGGATGAAAGGGATGGTCAATGACATTCTGGATTTCACGCAAACGGCCTTCGGTGTAGCGCTGCCCATCACGCCCGCACCGGCTGATCTCGCCGAGGTAGCGCAGAACATCGTCAGCGAGGTCTCCACACTGCACCCGGAAAGCAGGATAGAGCTGTCTTTGACCGGTGACCTGACCGGCCGCTGGGATGCGGCGCGCGTTGCACAGATGCTGGCAAACCTTGTTGCCAATGCCGTCCAGCACGGGGCGCAAGGGCAGCCGGTCCTGGTGGTGGCAAGTGGAGAAGACGACGCTGTCAGTGTGCAGGTCCAGAACGAGGGTCGACCCATTCCTGCGGACGTCCAGCAGAACTTGTTCTCGCCGCTGCGCCAGATCCCCACGACGGATGCCGAGAGGCGAGCCGGCTCCTCGGGTCTGGGCCTGGGGCTGTACATCACCAGGGAAATAGCCGTGGCGCATGGCGGCTCGGTTGCAGTCAGCTCCGGCGTCGAGGGCACGACTTTTTCTGTTCGCTTGCCCCGTACACCGCCCGTGGCCGCGGACAGAAGGCGAGAACCGCCAAACCTGCCGAGCGCCTGAGCCCCGCGTAGGGGGCTATCGGTCCATCGTGGCGAAGGACCGCAAGCAGCCACTTGCGCTGGCCGCCGGGAGACACGGCGCTCCATTTTCGATGGCGATCCGCGAGTGCAGGGCCCGTACTGCGGGGCGTCCGTACGGTGGCGGACAGACAGCGGCGAACACACTGCTTACTCTGCGGGCTGAACGAGGTCCCCGGCGCGCCGTCACCGTGAACCTCGTCGGCGAGCGTCGCGCCTGACGCGCGGCCTCCGTCCCGAATCACCGGTCCCCTTTTTTCGAATCGGAAATCCAATGAACACCCGTACTCTCCTCGCTGCCGCACTGGCCGCTTTCCTGATCGGCCTTGGCGGCTGCGCCGTGACGCGCGGCCAGGAAACCGTCGGCGGCTATGTGGACGACACCGCCATCACCACCAGCGTCAAGGCCCGCTTCGTCGACAACCGCGACGTCGACGCATCGAGCATCAAGGTCGAGACGCTCAATGGCATGGTGCTGCTTTCCGGCTTTGCCAAGAACAACACCGAGCGCACCACGGCCGAATCGATCGCGCGCAATGTCGCCGGCGTGCGCACGGTGCGCAACGACATCAGCGTCAGGCCGTGAGCGCCGGCCCGCAAGTGACACCCATCCGCACCGCCGCATCCCCCTTGAATCGTTGCCTGCTCTCCCTGGCCTTGCTTGCCCTGTGCCAGGGGGTGTCGGCCCAGCAGCCCCCGACCGCGGGGGCCATCCAGGTCCCGCAACCGCCGCCGGCGCCGCGGCCTGAACCCGAGATCCGCATCGAGCAGCGCGCCGCCCCGGCAACGGGGCCCGCCGATGCCGTGCGGATTGTGGTGAACACGCTGCGGCTGGAAGGCGCCGTGCGCTTCCCGGAGGCAGACCTGATCGCCCTGACCGGCTTTCGCCCGGGCGCCGAGCTGTCCTTGGCGGACCTGCAGCGCATGGCCGCCAGCATCTCCGAGTACTACCGGCGCAACGGGTACTTCGTCGCGCAGGCTTACCTGCCGGCGCAGGACATCCGCGACGGCACGGTGACCATCGCCGTGAGCGAGGGGCGGCTTGGCCGCGTGCAGTTGCGCGACCAGACGAACCTGTCCGAACGGGTCGGCCAGAGCGCAGTGGCCGGCCTCGTACCCGGCGACGTGCTGGCCACCGCACCCGTGGAGCGCAGTCTGCTGCTGCTGTCCGACGTGCCCGGGGTGAACGTCCGGTCCACGCTGGTGCCCGGCGCCTCGGTCGGTACTTCGGACCTGATGGTCGACGTCACGCCGGGCGAGCGGGTGACCGGCAGCGTCGATGCCGACAACGGTGGCAACCGTTTCACCGGCCAATACCGGGTGGGTGCCACGGTCAACGTGAACGAGCCCTTCGGGCTGGGCGACGTCGCCAGCCTGCGCGTGCTCACCTCCGGCGAGGGCCTGAAGTACGCCCGCCTCTCCTACCAGATGCAGGTCGGCGTCGCGCAGGTGGGCGTCGCGTACAGCCACCTGGACTATCGGCTCGGCAGGGAATTCGAGAGCCTGGGTGCGCACGGCACGGCGCAGATCGCCAGCATCTACGGCCGCTACCCGATCGTGCGCAGCCGCAACAGCAACCTGTACGCGCAGCTCGCGTTCGACGCCAAGCAGTTCGACGACCGGGTGGATGCCGTCCCCTCGGACACCGAGCGCAACTCGCGCGTGCTCATGGCCAGCTTGCTCGGCGACCACCGCGACGGGTTCGGGGGCGGCGGAGCCGACTCGTACTTCCTCACCTGGGCGACCGGTGAACTGGAGATCGAGACGCCGGCGGCCCTGGCACTGGATGCGGCGACTGCGCGCACCAACGGCCACTTCGACAAGCTGTCCTTCGGCGCGACGCGCCTGCAGCGCCTGGGCGGCGGACCGTTCTCGCTGTACGCAGGCATCAACGGCCAGCTCGCCTCCAGGAACCTCGACGTCTCGGAAAAGATGGAGCTCGGCGGGATGAACGGCGTGCGCGCCTATCCGGAAGGCGAAGCGTATGCCGACGAGGGTTACCTCGTGACGCTGGAGGGTCGCATGGACCTGCCGCCGCTGCCCGCTGCGATTCCCGGCCGCATGCAACTCGTCGCCTTCGTCGACAGCGGCCACGTCCGACTGAACCGCGATCCCTGGCTGGCGGGCGACAACCAGCGCACCCTGAGCGGTGCCGGCGTAGGCATCAACTGGGGCGACCCCGGCAACTTCCTGGTGCGGGCGTACTACGCCCACCAGCTTGGCAGCGAGCCGGCCCTCTCGGCCCCCGATCGTTCGGGTCGCTTCTGGATCCAGCTCGTCAAATATCTCTAGGAAAGCCAGCATCATGAATCAAGGTCAATCCCGGGCATCGGCGCCGCCTTATGCGCTCGCAGTGCTGGCACTGGCCATGCTGGTGTCCTTCCAGGCGCAGGGCGCGCCAGTGGGCGGCGTGGTCGCCGGCGGCGCCGCGAGCATCGCGAGCACCGGCGTCCACACCACGATCACGCAGACCACGCCCGGCGCCATCATCAACTGGCAGGGCTTCGGCATCGCCGCCGGGGAGTCGGTGCAGTTCGTGCAGCCTGGCAGCAGTTCGGTGACCCTGAACCGCGTGACCGGACCCGATCCCTCCGCCATCTTCGGCAGCCTCTCGGCCAACGGGCGCGTCTTCCTGGTCAACCCGGGCGGCGTGCTGTTCGGCCCCGGTGCGTCCGTCAACGTCGGCGGCCTGGTCGCCTCGACGCTGAACATCACCGACAGCGACTTCATGGCCGGACACTACGTGTTCACGGGCACCGGCCACGGCGCCGTCGTCAACCAGGGCACGATCAATGCCGATGGCGGCTTCGTCGCTCTCCTGGGCAGCGACGTGTCCAACCAGGGCACGATCTCCGCGCGCCTGGGCAGCGTGGTGCTGGCCGCGGGCGAGGGCATCACGCTCGACGTGCTGGGCGACAACCTGCTGAACGTCACCGTCGATCGCGCTGCGCTCGCTGCGCTGGTGCGCAACGGCGGCTTGCTGCAGGCCGACGGCGGCCAGGTGGTTCTGACGACGCAGGCGGCGGGGTCGCTGCTGTCGTCCGCGGTCAACAACACCGGTGTCATCCAGGCGCGCACGATCGCCAACCACAACGGCACGATCCGGCTGCTGGGGACCATGGGGGAGGGCACGATCGACCTGGCCGGCCAGCTGGATGCCAGCGCGCCGCAGGGCGGGGACGGCGGTTTCATCGAGACCTCTGCCGGCCGGGTGAACGTACATGACGGCGCGCAGGTGACCACCGCCGCGCCCTTCGGCCGCACGGGCGAATGGCTGATCGACCCGCAGGACTTCACCATCGGCACCGGCGCCAACGACAACATCAGCGGCGCCACGCTGTCGGCACTGCTGGTCACCAACAGCGTGACCATCACCACGGCCCCGGGCCCGGACACCACCGTCGCCGGCACCCCGCCCGTGACGAACCTGAACACCGCCGTCGCGGGCAACGGCGACATCAATGTGAACGACGCGGTGAGCTGGACGGCCGCGCCGAGCACGACGACCCTGAGCCTGAACGCGAGCCGGGACGTCAACGTGAACCGGCCGATCACGGCGGTCAACGGCAACCTCGTGGTGTGCTGTGCGCGTGACATCAACGTGGATGCAGCCATCACCACCACCAACGGCAGCGTGCTGCTGGGCGCCGGGCGCAACGCGGTCTTCACAGCGTCGGCCGCCATGACGACCACCGACGGCAACCTGATGGTGTGCGCGGCCAACGACATCAGCATCGCTTCGGCCTTCGTGCTCACGCGCGGCAGCAGCATCCCGGCGCAGAGCCTGGGCCTGCCCAGCGGCCTCGTCCTCAATGCCGGGACCGGCGGCACCGGACCGGGCGTGGCCGGCGGCACGGTGGTGTTCGCACCCCTGGCGCCCAAGGCTACGGTCACGGGTCCCAACGCCGACGTCACCGTGAACTACACCCCGGTGAACTACGCCACCCCGAACAGCTATGCCGGCAACTTCACACTGACCAACGGCGCGACGCTGACCCAGCACATGCTGGTGTTCGGCGTCAGTGCCGACAAGACCGCCGACGGCACGACGGGCACGACCCTGGTGGGCCTGGCCGGCAACCCCGCCGGCGTCTCGCTGGTGGCAGGGCCCGGCAGCAGCGCGAACTTCGACACTGCCCTTTCGGGCTCCGGCAAGTCGATCACCTTCACCGGCTACACGCTGCAGGGCCCGAATGCAGCGCTCTATGCCCTGCCGGTCTCGTGCTGCGGTCCGATCGTGGCGCGAACCACGGGGACGGTGCTGGCCGCGGTGGTGGTGCCGCCGGCACCCGCGCCGGCACCCGCACCAGGCTCCGCGCCCGCGCCCGCACCTGGTGCCGCACCGCCACCACCGGTCGTCGTGCCGCCGTCGGCGGTGGTGCCGGGGGTGGACGTGCCCGGTGCGGGTTTCGGCACCGCAGTCCTGCCGCAGTTCGCCCCCTTCGTGGTGGCGCCGCTGCTGCTGCAGCCGCCGGTGCCACTGCTGGTCGTGGCTCCTGCGAGCGAGGCACCCATGGAGATCGTCGTGGTACAGGCCCCAGCTGCGGCAGCCCCCGTGCAGATCGTCGCGCCGGCCCCTGCGGCCGTGCCCGTGCCCGTGCCGGTGGCAGCACCCGCGGCGGCGCCGGCACCCGCTGCGGCCCGGCCTGCCAAGCCTTACCGGTACTAGCCGATGGCGCATCGGATGTGCTTGCGCATGCTCTGGCTGCTGGCGGCGGCGTTCGCACTGGCATGGCCAATCGCGTCCGTCGCGCTGCCCGCGGACTTCCGGCAGCAAGCGCCGTCCGCCGAGGCGCGGCAGGTGGCCGACTGGGTGCTCGATTCGCAGGACCACGCCGGTCTGCCCTTCGTCATCGTCGACAAGGTGCAGTCGCGCGTGTTCGTGTTCGATGGCAAGGGCGCGTTGCGGGGCGCGGCTCCCGCGCTGGTCGGACTGGCCACGGGCGATGAATCGGTCCCGGGCATCGGCCAGCGCCCGGTGGCCAGCATCCGGCCCGAGGAGCGCACGACCCCGGCCGGCCGCTTCGTCGCTTCCCTGGAGCGCAGCCTGCACGGGGACGAGATTCTCTGGGTCGACTACGACGCCGGCATCGCCCTTCACCCGGTCGTCGTCGTCCCCAGCGAGCGCCGCCTGCAGCGGCTGGCCAGTCCCTCGGCCTCGGAGCACCGGATCACCTACGGCTGCATCAACGTGCCCGTGGCCTTCTTCCGGAAGGTGGTGGCGCCGCTGTTCCGCGCCGGTCCCGGCGTGGTCTATGTGCTGCCGGAGCGGCGCCCCGCGCGCGAGCTGTTCGGTGCCAACGTTCGCGCGCGCACGCCGTAAGCCGAAGAGGATCTGGAAACGCCGGGGCCAGCGAGCCGGATCTCGGCACGATCCCGGCGCATTTGCGGCGCGTGCGCCTACGGCTCGTCGGTGTCGTCGCGTACAGAGGAGCTACGGCAAGCTCAGTACCATGGATCGATTGCACCTCTCTGCTCGCCTCCCAGGCACCAGGTTCAACCTATCCCTGCTACGCACGACGCAAAAGGCTGCCATGAATTCCGCTCTCCAACCGCGCCGTCCGAACCTGGCGCACAAGCGCTTCGTCCAGCCCTTGTGGCTGGCTGGTCTCGGGTGGTTCATCGCCTGTGCTGCCTTCGTCGCCGTCGCCGGCGCGAGCCTCCCGCGCGCCGGGTGGGCGGGCGATATCGTCACCCCCGCTCCCATGACCCGTCTGTCCGCCGCCGCTGGTAGCACCCGCACGGCGGGTCTGGCCGCGACTGAAGGCCTGAATCCGCGCTTGACTGCGCGCTGCCGGACCTGCGGAATCGTCGAAACCGTCCGGGCATTTCGGGCGGCAGGCGCAGCGCCCGCCGGGTACGAGTTGACGGTTCGCTTGCACGACGGCTCACGGCAAATCAGCAGCCAGTCGGACTCCGCGCGCTGGCGCGTCGGCGATTCGATCATGCTCATTGGTGGTGCCAGGCTCGCTGATCGCATTTGAGGCGCCCGCCACGAGGGCGGTCGTCCCTTCGCCGTGGCGGCATTCGTGTTGCAAGGCTGATCTTGCGGCGTTCCGCCATGCTCGTAGCCGGCATCCACCAGCGAGGTCGGCAGATGAAATCGCTTTCAAGGAGACATTCGTGAATCGCATCGCAATCCACTGCGCTCTCGCGCTGACGCTGGCGGCCGCGGCCGCTCCCGGCTTTGCCGCCGGCAAGGGCAAGCAGTCCGAGGCGCAAGCGGCGTATCAACAGGAACGCGCGCGCTGCCTGCGCGGCGAATCGGGCCAGGCACGCTCCACCTGCCTCAAGGAGGCCGGGGCGGCCTATGACGAGGCGCGTCGCGGCCGCCTGGCAAACGCGCCCGACACGGACCTGGCGCGCAACGCGACGCAGCGCTGCAGCGCGCAACCCGCGGCCGACCGCGATGCTTGCGTGCGGCGTGTCACCGGTGCCGGCAAGACCGAGGGCAGCGTCAAAGGCGGCGGGCTGATCCGCGAGACCGAGACGACGACGGAAATCAAGAGCCGCTGAGCGCGAGCCGATTGCGGCCGGCCGGGTGGGCCGCTGCGGCTCAGGCCTGCAGGTTCCAGACCGAAAGCGCCAGCACGAGGAAGCCCGCCACGGCGACACCCGCGTGTCCCAGCATCAGTCCGACGGGTAAGGCCAGCCCTTCGGAGTGGTAGCGCAGGTTCAGCACCAGGCCCCCGAGCACGGCGAGCAGCAGCAGGAGCAGCCCGCCCCAGCCGCCTGCCGGCATGTCGCTGGCGAGCCCCGCGTACACGACCAAGGTGAGGCCGGATGCGGCCAGCAGTCCGTGCAGCATTGCGATCCAGCTCGGCGGGCGAGGGTGCCCGGCGAAGCGCATCGCGGCCATCGACAGTCCGCCAGCGGCCGTGATGGCGAGCAGCACGACCGCCGTGCGCAACATGGTCTGGGCATCCACTGGCATCTCCTGGTTGTGACGCGTAGATGCCGTCACTGCAGGCCCCGTTCCGGCGGGCTGCGCACCGCCATATCTGTCTGGATGGCTGTCCAGACAGATGTGACAAACATGCACTCTGTCCAAGGCTATAGACACTGTCTAACCCGATCTATTGGACAGTGCCTAGACAGTGCATATCTCGCACCTCTCCCAGCCAGCAGCGGAAAACCTGTTGTTCAGTACACACGTCGAGCTCCTGGACTGTTGACGTACTGTCTAGACACAGTTAGATTCACTCCACACAGTCCAATACGAGGCCCTCTTGCTGACCAGCAAAGAGATCATCGAGAGAACCGGCATCTCCCGCGCCACTCTCAACAACTACATCGCCAGCGGCCTCGTGCCGCGGCCCCAGGTCCTGCCGCCAGGACCGGAGCATGGCGCTGCGCCTCGCATCGGCTATTTCCCCGACGACACGCTCGCCCGCATCGAAAGCATCCAGCGCCTCAAGCGCGAAGGCTGGAGCATTGCGCGTATTGCCGAGCAGTTGTCCTCCGCGCCGATGGCGGCCCCCGAGCCGCGTGCTGTTCACCAGCCGGCGCCGGCGCGGCCCGTCCAAACGGCCCCGGTCCATGGGGTGGCGCCAGCGAGCCGTCCCGTGGCGGCGGCGGCGGCCGAGTTTGGCGGTCCGAATCTCACGCTGCCGCACGCGCTCGGCAACCAGCCCGCGTACCTGGTCGACGACCGCCTCGCGATCGTCTGGAGCAACGAGCAGGCACGCACCGGCGCACTGTCGCCGCTGGCGCCGGCGGCCGGGCCGCTGACCGGCAACGTGCTGGCGCACCTGTTGGCGGCTGGCCCCGCCGCTGCGGCTGCGGTGCGCTTCCACCTGCGCATCGCCCGGGCGCGGGCGCTGCCGGTCGATCAGGTGGTCGCGGGCCTCGACCACGCAGACGCCACCCGCGTGCGCGATCTCTATGCGCAGTCCGCCAGCGCGCGCGATCGTCTGGTGCTGCATGCCAGCCTGCCGGGCGCCGGCGCCATTCCCCCGCGGCAGGTGCATGCGGTGCAGTTCCAGCAGGGCGTGCTCTTTGCCTACCTGCCGCAGGAGCAGGCCGAAGCGGCCCCGGCGCTGCCCGCGTCCACCGCGCGTGGCGTTGCCGCGCCGCTGGTGACTCCGGTCGCGGTCCTGGTCGGACGATTGCAGGACGCCGCCGGCCTGTGGGTCAAGCTCTCCGCCCAGGAGTACTTCGAACTGGTCAACGAAGTCTGGGCCGAGCTCGATGCGATCTTCCGCCGCCATCGCGCCCACCCCGGTCGCACGGCCGGCGAGGTGCTGGCGTACTACTTCATGCCGCAGGCGGACGCCAGCTACCTCTGGAATTCACTGGCCGCCGCCCACCAGACGCGCGACGCCATGCGGCAGATGTCGCATCGCTGGCAGCTGCGCAAGGGCTGGGACGTGGACCTGTGCATCAACGTCGGCATTGCCGAAGGCCAGGAGTGGATGGGCGCCGTCGGCGCCGCCGGCCAGGGCGAACTGCGCGTTCTCGGCGATGCGGCCGATCACGCCGAGCACCTCGCCAGCGCCAGCCGCGCGGGCGCGATCCTGGTCACCCGCAACCTGCTCGGCAAGCTGGGCCCCGAAGAGCGCCAGCACCTGACTTATGGCGTGACGCACCTGGCCTCCGGCCGCGGCGAGGCGCCCCTGCTGTTCACATTTGCCCGTCTCGAGGAGATCGCCGGCCCGGCCGCGGTGCCTGCGCACCTTGCCCGCTTGCCCGTCGCCGAACTCCTCGAACTGACGCCCCCGACCCCACACCCTGGCCCTGGCGGCACAGGCATCTAGAAGAAAAGAAGAAGGACTCCCCCATGCGCTGGTTCAACACCAAGGATATCCGGAACAGCATCTACGCGATGTTCAGCGTGAGCACGGCCTCGTCACGACCACGGCCGGACGACGGCAGCTCCCTCGAGAACATCCGCGACATGATGCTGGCGCTGGCCGAGAGCGAAGACAGCGAACGGGCCGCCGGCCTGATGCGGCGCATTCGCTACGCCATGGACCTGCAGGCCCTGTGGTTCATGCGCGGCGAACTGATGGCGCTGCTGGCCCGCAGCCGCGGCGAGGTGGCCGCGCGCCGCCACGTCGAGGAGCTCGGCGCGCACTTCGAGGACCTGCTGCCCTCGGGCCTGCGCTCGCGGCCCAGCCCCCTCAGCCCGAACTACCGGCCGAACCGCTCCGACGAGCTCTGAAGTCCCTCCGGCGCCGCGCCCGTGGCGCGGGTGCCGGAGATCATCTTCATCGCCGAGGCGATCAGCCCCGACACCTCGCTCATGTTGGCGGGGATCACCAGCGTGGTCTTCGATTGCTGGGCGACGTTGCTGAACGCATCGACGGCGCGCTCGGCCACCTTCAATTGCACGGCCTGTTCGCCGCCCGGCTGCCGGATCGCCTCGGCCACCTTGCGGATCGCCTCGGCCGTCGCGTCGGCCACCGCGACGATCGCCGCGGCCTCGCCCTGCGCCTTGTTGATCACGGCCTGCTTGGCGCCTTCGGAGCGGGCGATGAAGGCTTCGCGCTCGCCGGTGGCGATGTTGATCTGCTCCTGGCGCCGGCCTTCCGAGGCCGCGATCAGGGCCCGCTTTTCCCGCTCCGCCGTGATCTGCGCCTGCATCGCGTGCAGGATCTCCTTGGGCGGCGTCAGGTCCTTGATCTCGTAGCGCAGCACCTTGACGCCCCAGTTCAGGGCCGCCTCGTCGATGGCCTGCACCACCTGGGCGTTGATGATGTCCCGCTCCTCGAAGGTCTTGTCCAGTTCCAGCTTGCCGATCACGCTGCGCAGCGAAGTCTGGGCGAGCTGGGTCACCGCCACGATGTAGTTGGACGATCCGTAGCTGGCCCGGGTCGGATCTGTCACCTGAAAGTACAAGATTCCATCAACTTGAAGTTGCGTGTTGTCGCGCGTGATGCAGACCTGGCTGGGCACGTCCAGCGGCACCTCTTTCAGGCTGTGCTTGTAGGCGACGCGATCGACGAAGGGGATGAGGATGCTGAGGCCCGGAGTCAGCGTCGCGTGGTACTTGCCCAGGCGCTCGACCACCCAGGCGTTCTGCTGCGGCACGACCTTGACCGAGCGCGCCACGAAGATGACGACGATGACGAACAGAACGACGGCGACACCCATTTGCGATTCCCTTAGATTTTTTCCACGACCAGCTTGCTGCCGTCCACCTTGCGCACACGGTGCGGCCCCGTGCCTTGCGGCGTGCCGTCCGCAGGCACCGCCGTCCAGACCGTGCCGCGATAACGCACGGTCGCGGTGTGGTCGACGGTCCATGCATCCACATGCACCGGCTCGCCGGCATCGAAATTCAGGTTGGCGTTGGCGCCCGCGCTGCCGGTGAAGCGGCGCTTGCGCAGCACGTGCCAGCCGGCGAGGGCGCAACCGCCCACGACCGCGGCCACCACGAGTTGCGTGGACTGCCCGGTGCCCGCGTGCGCCGCGAGCGCGCCCGCCACCATGCCCACGCCCAGCATCAGCAGATAGAAGGTGCCGGTCAGCAGTTCGATAGCCACCGCCGCGCCGGCCAGCAGCCACCAGAGGGTCGAGTCAGCCATAAGTCCCCTTTCGGCGGATTGTGGTCGAAAAACTCGGCCGTGGCCCAACGCGTGCGGCGATTTCATACACTTCGCCCCTCGTTCGCGTTTTTCCTCTCCTGGACCCTGCATGAAGTTTCGCTTTCCGATCGTCATCATCGACGAAGACTACCGTTCGGAGAACACGTCCGGCCTCGGCATCCGCGCCCTGGCGCAGGCGATCGAAAGCGAGGGCTTCGAGGTCCTCGGGGTCACGAGCTACGGCGACCTCTCGCAGTTCGCGCAGCAGCAAAGCCGCGCCAGCGCTTTCATCCTGTCGATCGACGACGAGGAGTTCACGCCCGGGCCCGACCTCGACCCCGCGGTGCTGAACCTGCGCGGATTCATCGACACCGTTCGCCGCAAGAACCTGGACGTGCCGATCTACGTGTACGGCGAAACGAAGACCTCGCAGCACCTGCCCAACGACATCCTGCGCGAGTTGCACGGCTTCATCCACATGTACGAGGACACGCCGGAGTTCATGGCGCGCCACATCATCCGGGAAGCCAAGTCCTACCTGGAAGGCATCCAGCCGCCGTTCTTCAAGGCGCTGCTCGATTACGCGGAGGACGGCTCGTACTCGTGGCATTGCCCCGGCCACTCGGGCGGCGTCGCCTTCCTGAAAAGCCCGGTGGGCCAGATGTTCCACCAGTTCTTCGGCGAGAACATGCTGCGCGCCGACGTGTGCAACGCGGTCGACGAACTCGGGCAGCTGCTCGATCACACCGGTCCGGTCGCGGCCAGCGAGCGCAATGCGGCACGCATCTTCAACGCCGACCACTGCTTCTTCGTGACCAACGGCACCAGCACGTCGAACAAGATGGT